>JBBPIN010000151.1:0-1068 GCA_038040285.1 Actinomycetota bacterium | reverse complement strand
TTGACTCAGCGTCCCTGAGGGTCGCCGCAGCGACGCACCCCTCCTTCGTGGCGAACATGGGGGCGGTCCGCTGCTTCTTTCGCTGGCCGGGGGGTCGGGCGCGGGGCTCAGTCCCCGAGGATGCTGGGATCCCCGGGAACGTCCACGGCGTGCTGCTGGAGCGCGGCGAGGGGGACGATCTCGAGCGCCCGTTCGTGGGTCGAGGCCAGCACCACGTAGGCGGCCGCACCGTCCTCGTGGGCGCGTAGCCAGTTCACCGCGGTCACGCACCAACGGTCGCCGGGCGCGAGCCCGGGGAAGTGGTATTCAGGCATCGGCGTGCTGAGGTCGTTGCCGATGCGGCGCTGGTGCTCGAGAAACTCCGCTGTCGCCACTGCGCAGATCGTGTGGCTGCCCCGGTCCTCGGGGCCTGTGTGGCAGCACCCGTCCCGGTAGAAGCCGGTAACGGGGTCGCTGCCGCAGGGCTCAAGCTCTGCACCCAACACATTGCGATCGATCACCGCACCAGTATCGCCCGGCGAGCCGGTCAGCGATGACAGCCCCACCCATCCTATGTCGCGCCAGGCTCCCGAACCGGACACACACACCGGGCTGCGCTCAAGGCTCGTCTCGCAATTCCAGTGTCGCTCTTCGCGCGCTGCAGCGGCGGCTGGGCCTGCTGCGCTCGCGGATCCGCAGGCCCGAGCAGACGCTCGAGGACGCCTGCTCGTCGTCGCCTGCTGCGAGGCGTGGCGCCTGCTCGAGCGCGAGGCGCGCGCCCGGCCGTCGAGGAGGCAAGTGGGCGAGTCTCGGCGACTCAACCCCTTAAGGCGCCCCCGCCTCTTGATCGCTCTCGAGGATCGTTGTATAAGGCCTGTCACAAGGTTCGCGGGGAGGTGAGCCCATGAAGGTGTACGAGCCGGCGGCCAGGACGAGCGTTGCGACCATCAGGGAGTACGGGGAGCTCGCCGATCGGGGCGGCGATCCCGGTGCCGCTGCGCAGGCGTGGACGAACGCCGGGTTCGACGACGCGATGACCGCCAGGTGGCTCGCGGCGCGCTGCTTCGACGCCGCGGCGGCGCGCGCCCT
>JBBPIN010000150.1:0-1071 GCA_038040285.1 Actinomycetota bacterium | reverse complement strand
GGATGCGTCATAATCGACCCTATGAGGCGGTCGAGCCGGGCCGGTGCGGCGGGTCTACTCGGGATCAGCCTGCTCACGGACCTGGTGGCTCCGGGCATCGCACCAGCTGCCGAGACGTCGGTCGTCAACGAAGTGCAGGATCTCCTTCAGATCTCCGCCGAGCAGCGCCGCCGTCTCGTCCGGGGCGAGGTTATCTCGTATTCCGTGACCGAGAACAGCGACAGAGAGCTCGCCGTCGGCTTCGCCATGATCCTGCCGGTTCCGATGAGTGAGATCGCCGACTATCTGGCCTCGGGGCAGCTGATCGTCCAGGATGATACCATCTCCGACTTTGGCGCGGTGCCGGACGAGGCGCCTACTGGAGCCCTGGTGGGACCGCGATTCTCGCAGAGCGAGCGAGGGGAAGCGGAAGGCCTCCTCGCGGCCTCACCCGGAACACGCTTCAACCTCTCGTTGGCCGAGATCGACGCGCTTCGTACGGTCAAGGGATCTGCGGATACCTCCGCCAAGACCACAGCGGCTGACATTGCCTCGGACGCCTACCAGCGGCTCCTCCATCAGCGCCTGCAGGCCTATCGGCAAGGCGGTCTTGCCACGATCGCCCCCTATGCACGGACCGGCGGAGTGGTCACCGACCCGGCGGTCGATCTTCGGCTGGCCGCTGCCGATGCCGAACGCCTCGCCCGCCTTGGCCCGGAGCTTCGCGAGGCGCTGCTGCGATACCCGGCCGCCCAGCCCCATGAGATGGTCAACCACTTCTACTGGATCAAGCGGCGCGTCCAGCGGCGCCCGCACGTGAGCCTGCTCCATCGGATTGTCGTGGCGGGTTCAGGCTCGATCATTCACGTCGAGCGCTACTTCTACGTGGGGCATTCGTTCAATGCGAACGAGATCCTCACCGGCGCCTTCGCGCACCGGGATGGAACCCTGGTGTTCTCCATCAATCGTGTCTCGACCGATGAGGTGCTCGGTGTGGGGAACCAGCTGAAGCGGACCATCGGGCGCGCTCAGCTGAGAGACGACATGCGCGCGCGCCTCGACAGGCTCCAGGCGGTCCTCATTCGACCCAGG
>JBBPIN010000149.1:0-1097 GCA_038040285.1 Actinomycetota bacterium | reverse complement strand
CGCCAGGTGGACGCCGGTTGTTACCGCGTTGACGGGCGTGGCCGAGAGTGCTGCTCCCATGGGCAAGCGGCACTCTGCTTGCGATTGCGCGGCGCTGCTGCACTTCGTCGAGGCTGTCGCATAAACAGTGAAGATGTGGTCAGGCGTCCGGCCTGGGGTCTGACCTACGCATAAATTGACCCTGTTGGTGTCGTTCGTGGGGACCTGTCGGCTTCGGGCTGGCCGCCGCTGATCGCCCATTTGGGCGGTCGGGTCGGGCGGCGCGTGACCTGATAGGAACCTGCTTGCGACAAGTGCCTCGTCACTGTTGTGTCCGCCCTCCCCGACCGGGCCGCCCTCCCGGATCGAAAGGACGGCAGGTACAGGATGAAGCACCAGGAGACGCTCGTTGTCGGCGGCGTCGACGCTCACGCCGACAGCCACCATGCCGCCGCTCTGGACGAGCGCGGCGCGCTGCTCGGCTCGGAGGCCTTCGCGACGACCAGGGACGGCTACGGCGAGCTCTTTCGCTGGCTTTCGAGCTTCGGCAAGCTCGCCGTGGTCGGCGTCGAGTCGACGGGCTGCTACGCGGCCGGGCTGGTTCGCTATCTGCGCTCGCAGCGGGTGCGGGTGCTCGAGGTCAACGAGCCCCATGCGCACGCGCGCCGACGCGTGGGCAAGAGCGATCCGATCGATGCCGAGCTGGCCGCAAGAGCCGCGCTCGCCGGGAAGGCGGACGCGATCCCCAAGCGGACCGACGGGATCGTCGAATCGATCCGCCAGCTGCGCGTGGCGCGCCAGAGCGCGGTCAAGGCCCGCAGCGCCGCCATGGTGCAGCTCAGGGACCTGATCGTGACGGCTCCCGATGCGCTGCGCGAGCAGCTCTCCGAGCCCCGGACGATCCGCGGCAAGGCGGGCCTCTGCCGCCGGCTGCGGCCCGCCCCGGGCGAGCTCGAGCGCCCCTCGCAGTCCGCGCGTTTCGCGCTGCGCTCGCTGGCGCGGCGCATCCAGACCCTCGACGAGGAGATCGCCGCGCTCGACGAGCAGCTCGAGCGGCTGGTCCGCAGCGCCGCGCCGCGCACGACCGCGCAGCACGGCATCTCGACCGGCCACGCCGG
>JBBPIN010000148.1:0-1101 GCA_038040285.1 Actinomycetota bacterium | reverse complement strand
TCATGGGCGGTCTCAAACCACCGCCGCACCACCCGAGAGAGTCAGCGACTCGCTGACCAACGAAGGAGGTGCGGTGATGCCAAAGGGCTACGGCCTGAGCGGGGCGACAAAGGACGGGATCTGGAAGCTGCGAGCGCAGGGGCTGAGCGATCGCGAGATCGGGCGCCGGCTCGGCCTTCCGCGGGGGAGCGTGAGCAACCACCTGGCGAGAACGGGAGGCATCCGGCCCAGGGCCCGCCGGCGCCCGGAGAGGTGCCTGAGCTTCGAAGAGCGCGAGGAGATCTCGCGCGCGATCGCGCGCGGGCACTCGGCCCGCGCCATCGCCCGGGCGCTTCGCCGCTCCCACACGACGATCACCCGTGAGATCAACCGCTGCGGCGGACGGCGGCGCTACCGCGCCCACGCCGCAGACCGCGAGGCCTGGTGCCGCTCGCGGCGGCCGCGGCCGACGAAGCTCGAGCTCAGTCCCGAGCTTTGCCGGGTGGTCGAGCAGCGCCTCCAAGATGACCACTCCCCAGAGCAGATCGCGGGCTGGCTGCGGACCCGCTACCCCGACAATGAGGCGATGCAGGTCTCCCATGAGACGATCTACCGCGCCCTCTACGTCCAGGCGCGGGGGACGCTGAAGCGAGAGCTGACCCGGCACCTGAGGCGAGGTCGGTCAAGGCGCTATGCCCGCTCGCAATCGTCAAAGGGCCAGGGCCAGGGCAAGCTCTGCGGGATGGTGATGATCTCCGAGCGCCCGCCGGAGGTCGATGACCGAGCGGTCCCCGGCCACTGGGAAGGGGACCTGCTGATCGGGACGCGCACGAACGCGATCGCGACCCTGGTCGAGCGCCAGACCCGCTACTGCCAGCTCGTCGCCCTGCCCGAGGGCCCCGGCGCCGAGGCGGTCTGCGAGGCGCTCAAGCAGAGCATCATCACTCTGCCCGCCCAGCTTCGCCGCTCGCTCACCTGGGATCAAGGCTCGGAGATGTCAGAGCACCGGCGCTTCTCGGTCGAGTCGGGTGTCGAGGTCTACTTCTGCGATCCCCTAAGCCCTAGGCAGCGGGGCTCCAAAGAGACCAACAACGGCCTCCTTCGCCAGTACTTCCCGAATGC
>JBBPIN010000147.1:0-1130 GCA_038040285.1 Actinomycetota bacterium | reverse complement strand
CAGCACTCCTCGAGGATCGTGCGATGCAGCCGCTCGACGTGCCCGTTGGTCTGCGGGCGCCCGGAGCGGATGTGGGTGTGGCGGGCCTCGAGCTGGCCCGTGACGAGCTCGTGGAAGCCTGCCTTGAACTCGTTGCCGTTGTCGGAGAGCACCCGCTCCAGGCGCCAGCCCGCCTGCGAGAGCTCGGCGGCGATCCGCCTGGCGAGCTTGGAGGTCTGCTTCGCGCTCGGGTTGCCGGTTGGGCAGACGACCAGATCGGTCCAGCCAAAGCTCGAGTAGACGTCGATCGCGGTCAGCTGCCAGACGTCGCCGTTGACGCCCTTCAGGCGGCCGACCTTGAAGCAGTCGATGCCGACCAGCTCGCCGGGGCGTGAGACGTCGATGTGGGGCTCTGGCTGTGGCTCGCGCGGCGGTTCGTAGGGCGCCCGGTAGCCGGCGACGAGCGACAGCCGCAGCTTGCGGGTGTTGAGGCCGTGGCGGCGCAGGGCGTTGTAGACGCCCGAGGGCGAGACCGCGATCGCGCCCCACTTCTCACGCCCCAGCTCGGAGGAGATCCGCTTTGGCCCGAGCCCGGGGTGGGCGATCGCAAACGAGACGATCCGCTGCTCGATCACCGCCGAGAGCTGGTTGGGCATCTGCGGGCGACGTCGCTCCTTCGGGCGCAGCCTCTCGAGCCCGCCGCGGTCGACCTGGGCCTTCCAGGCGTAGTAGGTCGAGCGGTGGATCCCGAACGTGCGGCAGGCGTGGGTGATCGTCGTGCGGCCGGCCAGATCGAAGACCTGGCAGCGGTAGCCGAACAGGGCGTCATCCTTGGTCATGCGACTCCTCTCGAACTTCATTGGCGTGAAGCGCGGAGCCTGAGTCGCAACGCGGACGACCCCCGCCCAGCTGGGCGGGGGTCGTCACGCTGAAGGCACTATCAATCCCCCGACAGATGTCGGGAGAACTCGGAGTCAGTTCAGCCTAGGAGTCCTCTTCGAGCGCGCCGCGCATGCGGTCCTCGCGCCCGCCTCTACGGCCCTGCTCGCGCTGAGGCTCGCGGTATTCCCGGCCGGCGGGCGTCGGAGGCACGGGCTGTTGTCTCATCTGGTCGCGCGCGGATTCGCCCGGGCGTCCTCTTCCGTCAAATT
>JBBPIN010000146.1:0-1132 GCA_038040285.1 Actinomycetota bacterium | reverse complement strand
TCATCGTGTCTCGCCAGCCTAGGCGGTAGTCGCCATGACCTCGTTGTGGTTTGACCCGCATCCCCACTCGTCGCAGCCGCCGGGGACGGGGAACGCGTGGGCAGACGAGACAGTCGGAGCCGCAGCGGAGGCGGCAAACGCGAACGTGGCGATCGCAACCGCGACGGCGAGCCGGCGGCTGGCCCTCGGCCGGAAGTCCTTCTTGGTGGAGGTGCTGGTCTGCATGATTTCTCCTTCGCTCGTGATGGGTGTGGTCCGGTGCGGAGGCTTACAGCGCCGCCGTAGTTGCCATGACCTCGTTGTGGTTCCCGCCGCATCCCCAGTCCTCGCAGAAGCCGGCGACGGGGGCCGCGTGGGCGGACGAGACAGTCGGGGCCGCGACGGAGGCGGCGAACGCGACCGTGGCGATCGCAACCGCGACGGCGAGCCGGCGGCTGGCCTGCGGCCGGGAGTTCCTCTTGGTGGCGGTGCTGTTCTGCATGATTCGCGTCCTTTCTCGTGGTTTGCTCCCACAACGTAAGCCCGGCCGCTCCTGATGTCGTTCGGGCCCGCGACACATCAAATGTCACCTCCGCGACAGAGCAATCGGACTGATTCCGACCACCTGGCTGAGGCCACTCGCCTGCACGAGTTCGCGCTGCGGGAGCGAGCGGCAGGCCGACCCGGTAATGCAGCGCCCGTCTGCCTGGAGGCCGTCGCGATCCTCGAGCGCGAGTGCGGCCACTCCTCACCCGAGGTGGCGAACGTGCTCAACACCCTGGGCGCCGTCCGCGAGGACCTGAGCGACTACGGCGCGGCCGAAGGGGATTACCGGCGGGCGGGGGCGATCCTCGCCGGGATCGAGGGCGACGACGGCGTGCTGGTGCGGCTACGGGTCCGGACGATGTCCAACCTCGCCAGGATCAACCGGGTTCACGGCCATCTGGAGGAGGCGGAGCGGCTCTTCCTGGAGGCGATCGAGCTGGCCGAGACCACCTTCGATCCCCACGGTCCCGAGCTCCCGTCGCTCCTGAACGACCTGGCCGTCGTCTACAAGTACGCCGCCCGCTTCGATGAGGCCGAGGCGCTCTACCGGCGGGCATTGGCCTCAATCGAGGCCACCCTCGGGTCCGCGCATCCCGAGGCGGCGGCG
>JBBPIN010000145.1:0-1205 GCA_038040285.1 Actinomycetota bacterium | reverse complement strand
TGCCCCCGATCAGAATCCCTATCGCGATCGTAAGCCCGTGCCACGCGAGCGTAAGCGGGCCGAGCTCGATCGTCGGGTCGATGCCGATGGTGATGACAGAGAGCTCGCCGTCCACGGCAGCCAACGTTAGCCGGGCGCGGCGAGAGCCGAACGGCGGGCTCAGGCGCTGACAGGCACCGGGCTGCGGCGACGCAGCCGGCGCCGCTCGAGCCGACCTAGCTGTAGTTCCTAGGGACGTTCGTCAGTAGTCATCCGGGCCTCCTTGAAGGCTGGGAGCTGTCAAGGCAACCAGTCCCAAGGAGGACACCGGATGAAGCTGCACGCTAACGCGAGGACCTGTCCGAATAGTCGACGGCTGTTGGTGCGGCGTGTTCGGGAGGAGAAGTGGTCGGTGACGGAGGCGGCCATGGCCGCCGGAGTCACCGACCGCAGCGTCTATCGCTGGCTTCGGCGTTGGCGAGAGGAGGGCGAGGCAGGGATTGTCGATCGTTCTTCGGCCCCGAAGCGGATCCCGCACCGCACGCCGGCCGAGCGGGTGGAGGCGATCACGGCGCTGAGGCGGTTGCGGATGACCGCTGCGGAGATCTCGGAGCTGCTCTCGATGCCGCTCTCGACGGTGTCGGCGGTGCTCAAGCGGATCGGTCTGGGCAAGCGCTCGCGGCTCGAGCCACCCGAGCCGCCTAACCGCTACGAGCTCCCGCGCCCCGGCCAGCTCGTGCATGTCGACGTCAAGAAGCTCGGCCGCATCTCACACAAGGGCGCCGGGCACCGCGTGCTGGGGCACAAGCGCAGCAGGGCGACACGCCGCAACAAGGGCCCCGCCAGGGGCATCACCGGCTGGGAGTTCGTGCACGTGATGGTCGACGACCACTCCCGCCTCGCCTACGCCGAGGTGTTCCAGGGCAAGGGCGAGAACGCCCGCCAGGCGATCGCCTTCCTGCGCCGTGGCCTTGGCTTCTTCGCCGAGCACGGCATCAGGGTCGAGCGGGTCATGTCGGACAACGGCTCCGGCTACATCGCCAAGGCCCACGCGATCGCCTGTCGGGCGCTCGGCATCCGCCACACCCGCATTCGTCCTGGCCGCCCGCGCACCAACGGCAAGGCCTGTGTCTTAGCGTCGGGATGCCGTCCGGTTGGGCGGCGAGGCTCCCCGCGCCCGGTGGTCTGACTCAGGCAAAGGCATGTTGGGGTGCTGGGGCCGGCCC
>JBBPIN010000144.1:0-1215 GCA_038040285.1 Actinomycetota bacterium | reverse complement strand
GCTGCAGCTTATCGAACGGCTGGCCGAAAACATTCACGACCACTGGGCGCTGCAACGATTGGGCGAGGGCTGGACGTATGGGCCCGAAAGGTCGGACGAGGGGAAGCGGGTGGCGATCTCGACAAAGCGGTCGACCCGCGGCCGCGAGCTTCTCTCCGCGCTCGCGTTCCAGGACCTGAACACCAACCGTGTTCACGACGCGCAGAGCTTCTTCCGCGCGATGAACCAGCTCGAGTTCACGTTCAACTGGTTCTACGCGGATGATCGCGACATCGCGATGTTCTCCAGCGGACGGCTCCCGATTCGCGCCCCGGGCGCCGGCACCGGGATACCCACACGCGGCACGGGCGAGTTCGAGTGGCGGGGCTTCGAGCCGCTGCGGCGCCATGTTCGGGGTGTCAATCCGAAGAGCGGCGTCATCCTCAACTGGAACAACAAGCCCGGGCGGGGGTTCTCCGCATCGGACGACAACTGGGCCTACGGACCGGTGCAGCGCGTGCAACTCCTGATGTCCGAGGTAGCCAGGCGCAAGAAACACACGCTGACGACCCTGGTGGGAGCCATGAACGCTGCCGGGACTCAGGATCTCCGCGCGATCCAGATCTTGCCCGCGCTCCGAAGCTTTCTCGGCGCGCCGCCGAGCGCGTTCGACCAGCAGCTCCTCGATCTGATGGTCGCGTGGCGGAACCAGCGCGGCGGCACCCGCCTCGACCGAGATCTCGACGGGAAGATCGACGATCCCGGGGCGGCGATCATGGACGCAGCCTGGCCGCGGATCGCGGACGTCGTTATGCGGCCCGCCCTCGGGGCGCTGACCGACCGCCTCAGGCCACTCCTTGACGTCGACGACCCTGCGAATCCCGGCGGATCCTCCTACTACGGCGGCTGGTACGGCTACGTCTTCCGAGAGCTCACCGCGGAGCCGATCTTCTGTGGCGGCGGCGACGCACAGCGCTGTCGTGCCTCGCTCTGGGCGGCGATCGACGCGGCGGGCTCGCAGCTCGCAGCCTCGCAGGGGCCGGACCCGACACGCTGGCGCGCAGATGCGACGGGCGAGCGGCTCAGGTTCGGCTTCCTGCCCATGACCGCGCGCTGGACGAACCGGCCGACCTTCCAGCAGGTGCTGGAGTTCCAGAGCCGCTGAGGAAGGACTTGTTGGGTTGGGCGTAGGGCCGGCGCGGCCTTCTGCCGCGCGGGAAGTTGGCGCTGCGGGCG
>JBBPIN010000143.1:0-1225 GCA_038040285.1 Actinomycetota bacterium | reverse complement strand
GCTGCTCGAGCGCGGCTCCCGTCGCGAGTCCCCTGCCTCAGTCTTCGGCGAAGCTCAGCTGGCCGCCATCCCATAGAAGTCTCCGACCTCAACCGGGACGGGTTCGCACGTCTCCGGCTTCCGTACTAGCGTGGGCCATTCTATGGTCGTGAGTCGCCTCCGGTTCTTGCTCGGCCGGCCGCAGAGCGCGGACATGCCGGCGCGTGCGACGCGCGCGTTCGATCGAGCGGAGGACGCCCGGGGCTACCACGGAGGTCCGGTCCTGGGAGCGAGCACGCTCGGGGAGCTCGCCCTCTCTCCCGCCCTCCACGATGAGGCATGGGCGATCGTGGATCGGCTCGAGCCGGACGATAACGTGAGCCACGTCCGCGACTTCGTCGCCGAAGGAAGGCGTCTCGCCGGCCGGGAATGGCGCTACGTGGACATCGCAAGCGCTCTCGCGGCCGCCACCGAGCTGCTCCGACCCTCCTCGTATCTCGAGGTCGGCGTCCGGCGTGGGAGAAGCATGGCGATCGTCGCCGCGCGGGCGCCGAAGTGCTCGATCATCGGCGTGGACATGTGGCAGCCGAACTATGCCGGGATGGAGAATCCGGGCCCGGACCACGTCCGGGCGGAGCTGGCGAAGGTCGGGTTCGCAGGCGACCTCGAGCTCCTCACAGGTGACAGCCATCGAGTGCTACCCCGCCTCTTCTCGCAGCGGCCCAACCTGACCTTCGACCTCATCACGGTCGACGGCGATCACTCGCCGCGCGGAGCGGCTCGCGATCTGCGGGACGTCCTGCCCCGACTCCGCATCGGCGGGGTGCTGGTCTTCGACGACATCAGCCACCCGCACCATCCGAAGCTGCTCGAGATCTGGCGTCGTGTCGTCGTGGCGGAGCGGCGCTACTCCACCTGGCACTTTGACGATGTCGGCTACGGCGTAGCGGTCGCCGCTCGTCGTTGGTAGCGATGGTGACCGTGTGGGGTGTCAAAATTCGGTGCGCGTTCCTGAGAAATGTGGATTTGCAGGTGGGACCCGATTTTGGCACCCCGCACGGTATGACAGGAAGTTACGCAACGACGCCGGACGGAGCTACGCATCTGTGGCGCGGCGGCGCAGTCCGGCGGCCTCGAACCGCCGACCTCCTGGGTGCGATCAGCCGCAACCATGCGGCCCCAGGATCGGCCGGCGGCTCCGGCCGGGTACAAAACGGGTACGTCAGCTCGGGCACGAGCGGGCACG
>JBBPIN010000142.1:0-1266 GCA_038040285.1 Actinomycetota bacterium | reverse complement strand
GGGTCCATGTCCGGCGACACGCAGTCAGTGTGTTTGCCGATGCCGCCGGGTATGTCGGTGGGACTGGTCCAGGTTGTGTGAGGGGGTTTGCTCTCACTTACTTCCCACTTTCCAGCCCGCAGCGAACTGGCTGGGCGTCATCATGCCGAGTCCGCGATGCGGGCGCAGCGTGTTGTACTCGACGATCCAGTTGCCGATCACGACGCGCGCCTCGAGCAGGCTGTTGAACTCCTCGCCGTTGAGGAGCTCGTCGCGCATCGAGCCGTTGAAGCGCTCGACGAACGGGTTCTGCTGTGGGCTTCCCTTCTCGATGAAGGCGGTCTTGACCCCGCGCTCGGCCAGCCAGTCGCCCAGGCTCGTGGCGATGAACTCGCGGCCGTTGTCGGAGCGCAGCACCTGCGGTTTGCCGTGCTGTTCGAACAACCTCTCGAGCTCCGCGATCACGTCACGGGCGCCGATCGAGCGTGCGACCCGGCAGCCGACCGCAACGCGGGTGTACTCGTCGACGACGTTCAGGATCCGAATCGGGCCGCCCTCGCGGGTGCGGCCGCTCATGAAGTCGTACGACCAGACGTGGTTGGGGCCGGCTGCCGGCAGGTTCCAGATCGCGTTCTCGGCCGTCCCCTGCGCCCGCCTGCCCGAGTTCTGGCTTCTCCTCGGCGGCACCCGGTGCCCTTCCAGCCGCCAGAGTCGCTCGATCCGTTTGCGGTTCACCCGCCAGCCCTCACCCCGCAACAGCGCCCAGACCCGTCGGTAGCCGTAGCGCGGGTGGCGCCCGGCCAGCTCGTTCATCCGTTTCACCAGCCGCAGCTCGTACTCCGGCGCGACGGCTCGATAGCGCTGCGTCGAGCGATGCTGACCGACAACCAGGCAGGCCCGACGCTCCGACACCTCGTGCCGCCGCACCAAATAGCTCGCTGCGTCACGCCGGCGCGCCGGGCTCACCATTTTCCCCGCTGCAAGTCCTTCAACATCGAGATATCCAGCGCCTGCTCAGCAACGATCCTCTTCAAGCGGCTGTTCTCCTGCTCCAGCGCCTTCAGCCGCTGCGCCTCATCCTCCTTCAAAGCCCCGTACTTGATCCGCCAACGGAAGAACGTCTGATCGCTGATCCCCAGCCGCTTGCAGACCTGCGCGATCGTCAACCCCTGCCCCTGAAGCTTCTCCGCCTCCCTCAACTTGGCGACGATCTGCTCCACGCTGTAGCGCTTGTTCGGCACCATCCACCCCCATTCGGTCTCTCACATCCAAGGAACACAACACTTC
>JBBPIN010000141.1:0-1274 GCA_038040285.1 Actinomycetota bacterium | reverse complement strand
GCCAGGAGTTCGTCCTGGAGGAAGGGGATTCTCCCGAGATGCCAAGACCAAGGAAGTACCCCGAGGAGTTGCTGGATCGCGGCGTCGGGCTGGTGTTCGAGTCCGGCCGCCCGATCGCCCAGGTTGCCCGCGACCTGGGCATCCACCACGAGGCGCTGCGAAAGCGGGTGCGCCAGACCGAGGCCGACGCCGGGAAGCGTGCGGACCTGCTCACGACCGAGGAGCGCGAGGAGCTGAAGCGACTGCGCGGTGAGGTGCGCGAGCTGCGCCGCGCCAACGAGATCCTCAAGTCCGCCTCGGTTTTTTTCGCCAAGGAGCTCGACCCGCCCCGACCGAAGTGAGCGCCTACCTGGACACTCACCGCGCCCGCTTCGGGGTCGAGCCGATCTGCCGCGCCCTGGGCGTGTCGGCGTCCGCCTACTACCGCAGAAAGAGCGGCCCGCCCTCGCGGCGGGCCGCCGAGGACGAGCGCCTCAGCGCCCGGATCCATCAGACCCACGCCGAGAACTACCACGCCTATGGATATCGCCGCATGTGGAAGGCGCTCCGTCGCGCCGGCGAGCCGGTCGCTCGTTGCACGGTGCAGCGGCTGATGCGGGCCGAGGGCATCCAGGGCGCCAAGCGGCGTGGGCGGCCCTGGCGCACGACCAAGCCCGATCCCGAGGCCCTCAGGCGCCCCGATCTCGTCTGCCGCGATTTCAGCGCCATCCAGCCCAACCAGCTCTGGGTCGCCGATCTCAGCTACCTGCGCTGCTGGGGAGGCCTGGTCTTCTTCGCCTTCGTCATCGACGCCTTCAGCCGCAGGGTCGTCGGCTGGCAGCTCGCGCCCCACATGCGCACCACGTTGGTGCTCGACGCGTTGCGCATGGCGCTTTACCAGCGCGGGCCCGGCGCCGACGTCGAGCTGGTCCATCACTCTGATCGCGGCAGCCAATACACCTCGATCGACTACACCCAGGAGCTCACCGACCACGGCGTGCTGGCCTCGGTCGGCTCGGTCGGAGATGCCTACGACAACGCGCTGGCCGAGAGCTTCGTCGACTCCTTCAAGACCGAGCTCGTCGCCGACCGGGTCTGGCAGAGCAGGTCGCAGGCCGAGCTGGCCGTGGTCGAGTACCTCGGCTGGTTCAACAACGTCCGCCTGCACGAGTCCCTGGGCGATGTTCCACCCGCGGAGTTCGAGGCCCTCTACTACGCTCAGCAGCCGGCAGTGCCGGTCGCGTGAATCAAAGCGGCGGAGTCTCTACAGAACCCAGGGCGATTCACTTCACCGG
>JBBPIN010000140.1:0-1275 GCA_038040285.1 Actinomycetota bacterium | reverse complement strand
GGCCAGGTGTCAGCATTCCTCGGTCACTGAGGTGTCAGCAATCGTAGGTCGGTACAGTGCTGAGAAAACGGTAGAGGAGGAGGACGGCATGAGACAAAAAACTCGCAAGGAGCGCGACGCCGGGAGATGGTCGCGGCAGTACGTGGCGGGGCAGCGATGCGTGCGGTCGCTCGGCAGTGTCACATGAGTCTGTCGACCGTGCAGTGGTGGGTCCGGCGCGCTGCGGGCGAGCGGCTGGATCGGGTGGACTGGGAGGATCATCCGACTGGCTGCCGGCCCGCAGTCAATCGCCTGGCGGTCGAGACCGAGGAGCTCGTGCTGCGCCTGCGCCGCGAACTGAAAGCGACCAGCGACCTGGGCGAGTATGGGGCCGTGGCCATCCACCGCGAGCTGCTGACCCAGGGCCCGCGCGTGGGCCCCTCGGTGCGGACCATTGGGCGGGTGCTGGAGCGCCGGGGCGCCTTGGATGGTCGCCGACGACTGCGACACCCAGCCCCGCCGCCCGGCTGGTATCTGCCGGCCGTGGCCGGGCGCGCGGCGGAACTCGACAGCTTCGACATCGTGGCAGGGTTGGTGATCCGGGGCGGCACTGACGTCGAAGTGCTCAACGCGATCTCGCTGCATGGCGGCCTGGCCGCTTCCTGGCCGCGCAGCGAAATCACCGCGAAAACAGTGGTCGAATCCTTGCTCGAGCATTGGCGAACCGTCGGGTTGCCCGCCTACGCGCAGTTCGACAACGACACCCGCTTTCAAGGCACGCACACGCAGCCCAACAGCATCGGCCGGGTGGTCCGGATCTGCCTGAGCCTGAAGATCGTGCCGGTGTTCGCCCCACCGCGGGAGACTGGCTTCCAGGCGGCGATTGAGAACTTCAACGGTCGCTGGCAGGCCAAGGTCTGGGCCCGCTTCGAACATGTCTCGCTCGCGGCCCTGCAGACCCAATCGGCCAAGTTCGTCGCGGCCCTGCGGCGCCGGTCCGCTCCCCGCCTTGAGGCGGCTCCGCCCCGGCGCCTGTTTCCGGCGGACTGGATCCTCGATCTCCAGCGCCCCCTGCAGGGCCGCATGATCTTTCTCCGCCGCACCAACGACCGCGGCGAGGTTCAGCTGCTCGGCAACACCTATCTGGTCGCCCCGACCTGGGTCCATCGTCTGGTCCGTGCAGAGGTGCACCTGGACGCGGAGCGCATCGACTTCTACACCCTGCGACGCCGGGACCCCTCCGCCCAGCCCCTCCTGGGCACCGCCCCCTACGCGGTACCCAGAAAGCGTTTTGTG
>JBBPIN010000139.1:0-1303 GCA_038040285.1 Actinomycetota bacterium | reverse complement strand
GACCCGGCGCGCAGATCCTACGCCCGCGTACCTCATGCGTGCAAAGGCGCGAGCGGCAGCCATCCGGCAGCAGTGCGGGTTCGCTGAACACCGCGCGCAGCAGCGGCGCGAAAGGAACCTCGGCGGCGGTATGCGAGCGAGACGACGGCCGCATGGGCGAGTGTGCGGGAATGTCCCTTGAAGCCCTGAGGAGTAGCGGGCCGCGGCGAACCCGGGCGCTCCGATCTTCTCCATGACCCAACGACGCAGGCGCTCCTTCGCAGCGTAGGGGCGACCTTGCGGCCGCCCCATCCACTCCTTGCGGTGGCGACTGAGTGAGACCAACCCGGAACCGTGTGTCCGGCCGTGCATCTCGTACGATGGCGGAGGAGGATGCCACGTGGCGACGTCTGATCCGATCGCCGAGATCATCGGGGACTATCGAGCCTTCGCGGCGATGCAGCGCGACCGTCTTGTTGCCCGCGGCATCGACATCGCACCGTACCCGCTCAGCCACCTCGCCGTCCGCGTCGCCGATTGGGACCTTTACGTCCACCAGCGCACGCTTCTCGAGCGCCATGCGAGGGCGAACAGCGAGAACGTCTGGAACGGGCGTCCGATCTCCTTGATCGTGCTCGCCGAGCCGCTCGATGTCCTCGACGGGACTCCGGTCTCGCTCATCGAGCTCATCCCGCCTGTTCACCAGCGCGTCTACCGGATGGGTCTCGAGCACCTCGGCGTCGTGGTCGGTGAGGACATCGACGACTTCTCACGAGTGCATCGGGCCGCGCTAACTGGCCAGCAGTTCCAGAGTCCCTCCGTCGAGCCGTGCTACGTCCTGTTCGAGGACTTCACCCACGTGAAGTTCTATCGCCGCTCCTTGTACGACGGCGTCATCCTCGAGGGAGCGCGCTTCGACGGCTTCAGCCACGTCGACGACTGGGTGCCGCAGCGGCTGGTCACCGCCACCGGCCCGAACCCGCTGCCGCGGTGACCCGGGCTGCTGCCGGGCTACAAGACCGCCCCCTGCGCCAGTGTTCGCGAATGTCCCCCGAAGGTTCGCTCGGACGCGGCTATCAAGCTGCGAAGGCGGGACCGAGAGGGATCAGCCGTTCGATCTCTGCGAGGGAGTCTGTCAGCGCTACATGGGCTGACTGTGCGTTCTCTTGCGTGTGGCGAGGCGAGCGGCTGCCAGCGAGCGCCGCGGTCACTCCCGGTTGATGGAGAACCCAGGCGATTGCGACCTGCGCCATGGTCGCGCCGAGCCGGGCCGCGATCGGGCGTAGGCCTTCGGCGACGGCGAAGCTCCGCTCCGCCTTCCCCG
>JBBPIN010000138.1:0-1326 GCA_038040285.1 Actinomycetota bacterium | reverse complement strand
GCGCAACGCGGCGGCCGCCACTGAACAACACCCCCCACCCATTCAAGGGCGGGGCTGAAACCCGCCACCCTCGTGGCCGACGTTATGAGCCGGACCGGGTTCGGCGGGGACCTTGTAACCAGGATGCTGTCCTGGGGAGAGGAGATTCTCCGCTGTCATGTCGAGACCGAGGAAGTACCCCGAGGAGTTGCTGGAGCGCGGTGTTCGTTTGGCGCTCGAGAGCGAGCGGCCGATTGCGCATGTCGCTGCTGATCTGGGCATTCACCCGGAGACGTTGCGGAAGCGGGTGCGTCAGGCCGAGGCCGATAGCGGCGCACGCACGGATCTGTTGAGCTCGCAGGAGCGTGAGGAGATCCGCCGCTTGCGCAAGGAGAACTTCGAGTTGCGTCGCGCGAACGAGATCTTGAAGTCGGCGAGCGTGTTTTTCGCCAAGGAGCTCGACCCGGACCGACCGAGGTGAGCCGCTATGTTGACGAGCATCGCGGCCGTTTCGGGGTCGAGCCGATCTGCAGGACCCTGGGCGTGTCGGCGTCCGCGTATTACGAGCGTGCCGGCGGCCGCCGGTCGGAGCGGGCAGTCGAGGATGAGCGGCTGCTCGGGCGGATCCACGAGCTGCACGCCGCCAACTACTACGCCTACGGCTATCGGCGGATGTGGAAGGCGCTGCGCCGCGCCGGCGAGCAGGTGCCGCGCTGTCGGGTGCAGCGGCTGATGCGCTCGGCCGGCATTCAAGGCGCGAAGCGCCGCGGCAAGCCCTGGCGGACGACCCGGCCCGACCTGCAGGCCAGGCGGCGGCCCGATCTCGTCCAGCGCGACTTCACGGCCTCGTGTCCGAACGAGCTCTGGGTCGCCGACCTCTCCTACCTGCGCTGCTGGGAGGGGCTCGTCTTCTTCGCCTTCGTGATCGACGCCTTCAGCCGGATGATCGTCGGATGGCAGCTTGCCACGCACATGCGCACCGACCACGTCCTCGACGTTCAACCGCTGCAACTTATCGATAAACGTCGTGCGGCTCAGGTTCAGCAGCCGCGCCGCCTGCCGTTTGTTGCCACCGGTCTTCTCGAGGCAGCGCAGAATCAGCTCGCGTTCGAGCTGGGACACGGTCGCGCTGAAGTCGATGCCCTCGTCCGGGATCGATACGGTCGGAAGCATCCCTGAACTGGTTCGGCTCCGCACTTCTTCCGGAAACGCTTCGGGCCCGATGTCCGTTGCAGCCTTGCTCATGGCGACGGCGTGCTCGATGGCATTCTCCAGCTGGCGGATGTTGCCCGGCCAATCGTACGCCATCAGGATCTGAAGCGCTTCCTGCGCGATCGGCCTGGTCGG
>JBBPIN010000137.1:0-1353 GCA_038040285.1 Actinomycetota bacterium | reverse complement strand
TGCGACGAGCTGTCCGGGTTCATCGCAGCATGCGCGTACGTGCGGCCCGAGGGCATCGGGGGCATGAAGCCGAAGTCGGTGAAGAAGAAGCTGAAGCAGCCGAGCTTCGCCGCCGGGGTGAACCGCGAGGAGGTGCGCAGCGGCGCGGAGGAGCTCGGCGTGGACTTCGACGAGCACGTGGCGTTCGTGATCGGCGCCATGGAGGAGCGCGCGGACGAGCTGGGCCTGGGCCCCCGCGCGGCCTAGATGATTGATTCCGAATTGTTGTTGGGCTGCGAGGAGGCAGCACGAAGGGCGCCGAAGTCTGGCGTTGCTACCGCAACGTCGACCCAGGAGGCCTCGTGCGCGCCGACCTCGACACCCTTCTCACGGCAATTTATGTGTTGGTGGATGACTTCCTGCCCGCGCGCTGCGGGCCGGGGGCGCCACCTCGGATCAGCGATGCAGAGCTGGTCACGGTCGCGATCGCCCAGGTGCTGTTGGGGCTGCCTAACGACCGCCAGTTCCTCGCGCTGGCGGGCTACCGGCTCGCGCATCTGTTTCCCTATCTGCCCCAGCAGTCGGGCTATAACAAGCGGCTGCGCAATTTGGCCCCCGAGATCGGGCGCTGCATCAATTACCTGGCCTACATCTCGCCGTCCTTCGGCGACGGGCTCAGGCTGTTGGACTCGACTCCTGTGCCCTGCGGCCAGTCGCGCGAAACGACGCGGCGGTCTGAGTTCTGTGGTTATGCCAGCTATGGCTACTGCCGCTCGCATTCACGCTACTTCTGGGGTTTCCGGCTCTACCTGCTCTGCGCCGCCGACGGCACCCCGATCGCGTTCGAACTCGCCCCGGCCAACGCCCCAGAGCGCGAAGTGGCCCAGGAGATGCTCGAACGGGTGCCGCTCGATGGCTACAGCGTCATTGCCGACAAAGGCTTCGCCGGCCGCGACTTCGAAGCCTTTATGGCCGGCCGCGGCGCCCGCTTTTTGCGCCCCGACCGCAAAGACGAACCCGCCCACTTCGGCAAGCTCGGCGCGGTCCGCCAATGGATCGAGTCTGTGTTCGCCACCTGCAAAGGCCAGCTCGGGCTCGAACGTCACGGCGCCCGCACCCTGCCCGGACTCGGCGCGCGCATCGGACTCAGACTGCTCGCGCTCACAGCAGCCCTCTGGCACAACCACCACATCGGTGACCCAGGCCGCCACCTCGCCACCTACAGCCACTAATACGGAATCAACCATCTAGTGGGATTGGGGACCTCCTGAGTGGTACGCTCACACGCGCTTGGACCCCAGCATCACGGTCCTGGCGACCTCGACTCCAGCGTCCGGTCGAAAGCATCCCGGCCTGGTCCCTCGGCCGGCGGGA
>JBBPIN010000136.1:0-1395 GCA_038040285.1 Actinomycetota bacterium | reverse complement strand
GGGCCGATGCGCTTCGCTTCGCCCTGACGGTCGGCACCTCGCCGGGCGCCGACCAGCGACTGACGGAGGGAAAGCTGGAGGGGGCGCGGAACTTCACCAACAAGCTGTGGAACGCGGCCCGCTTCGTCCTCGGGTCGCGGCCCGAGCCGCTCGCCGCGCCCGAGGGGGCGCCCAGCCTCGCCGAGCGGTGGATCCACTCGCGGCTGGCCGAGGCGACCGAGCGCGCCACTCGCCAGCTGGACGATCTCGAGCTTTCGGCGTACGCGGCCTCCGCCCACGAGTTCGCCTGGACCGATTACTGCGACTGGTACCTGGAGATGGCCAAGGTCGACCTGCGCCGCCCCGGCGCCAGCGACGGTGAGAAGGCGCGAGCGTGGCGTACTGCGAGTCAGGCACTGGCGACCATGCTCCAGATCCTCCATCCGATCGTCCCCTTCGTGACCGAGGAGATCTGGTCGCGCCTGGTGGCATCCGATGCCGGCGAAGGGGCTCGGTCGGAGCTGCTGATCACCGCCGGCTGGCCGGGGATCGGCGACCGCGATGCCGAGGTGGAATCGCAGATGGCGGTGCTGATCGAGCTGATTCGGGGCGTCCGCAACCTGCGCACCGAATCCGGCGCGCCCGCCTCCACGCGACTGGCGCTGACCGTGGTGCCGGCAGACGCAGCCACGCACGCTGCCATCGAGCGCGGGCTCGACTATCTCGCAGCCCTGGCTCGGGTGGGACCGATCGACCTGCGCGCGCCGGGCGACGACCGCGACCGACCCGACCTGGTCGCCTCCACGGCCGGAGCTGCGGCGTGGCTCGGCGGCGAGCCGTCCGAGGCACCCGACACCACGTCCCGCCAGGCCGCCAACGAGGCGCATCTCCGGCGCGGAATTGAACGGCTCCGGGCTCTCCTGTCCAGTGATTTTGCGAAGCGCGCCCCGGCCGAGGTGGTCGAGCGCGAGCGATCGCGACTGGCCGATCTGGAAGCGCAGCTCCGATTGCTGACGGGCAGCTGATGCGCGCAGGCGGAGTCCGCGGGCTCCACTGCTAGAATCGGTCGATGTCCTTCCTCAGACGACGCAACAAGGAGGTCGCGCCTCCACCTCCACCGACGCCCTTCATCGAGGAGATCACCGCCCAGGAGTACAGCCTGAAGCTGGCCTTCCTGGCGCGGAGCAGCGATGGCCTGCGTCTCCCGGCCGATCCCAGCATGAAGGCCATGCTGCCGGCCGTCGTCGAGCCGCTGGCGCTGGGGCCGGTCGAGTTGCTGGAGCCGGTCAGCAATGAGCTGGCTGAAGCCGCCCCCAACATCGAGCGACTCACCGAGCTGCAGCAGTGGGTCGCCGCGCGGTCGACGGTCAGCCCGATCGCCTTGCATGCCCTCTACGTGCTCGAGTCGACCGATGC
>JBBPIN010000135.1:0-1494 GCA_038040285.1 Actinomycetota bacterium | reverse complement strand
GAACTAAGACGATGTTAAGCGCCATCGACTTCGCCGTCGCCGCACCCACCCCGACCGGGCCACCGGATGCGGTGTAGCCGAAATAGCAGCCGACGAGCACGATGACGGTCGCCATCACCATCCCCTTGATCAGGCTGAAGACGAGGTCGGGTGGGTTCTGAAACATCCAGAAGATCAATAAGTAGCCGCCCGAGGAGGTATCGCCGATCTGCTTGACCACCGCCAGGTAGCTGGCGAAATAGCCGACCCCGACGCCGACCAGATAGACGAAGGGAAGCGCGATCCAGGCAGCGAGCAGGCGGGTCGCGGCGAGGAAGGTGACCGGCGGCACCCCCATTACCTCCAGCGCGTCGATCTCGTCAGAGATTCGCATCGAGCCCAGCTCGGCGACGATCCCGGTGCCGACCTTGGCGGCCATCATGTAGCCGAAGAGATAGGGGATCAGCTCGCGAAGGTCACACCAGGCAGAAAAGACGCCGGCGTAGGCGGGGGCTCCCTGGGCGCGCAAAAGGTAGGCGCCCTCGATCCCGCAGGTCAGCCCGCCGATGAAGATCAGCCCCCAGATCACCAGCGCCGAGCCGAGGATCAGGATCCCGGCTTGGCGCAGCGACTCGCCGAAGAAGCGCAGCACCCGCCCGACGTAGACCTGGCCCATGACCTGGCCCCCGAAGCGGGCGATCTCGCCGAGACTGTCAAGCCAGGATCTGGGCAGCGCCAGCCAGCCCTGCATCAGTCAACCCCCCTCCCTCTCGGCCTAGCCATCATCGGATCGTCTGCAGCTCCGGATGGGTGGCGAGCAGGGTCTGGGTAAAGACGTAGTTAAAGGCAAAGACGCCCATAAACGCGACCACCACGGCCTCGTTGACCGCCCTGCCGACGCCGGCCGCACCTCCGGAGGCGGTCATGCCCTTATAGGAGCAGACGATCGCGATGATCGCCCCGAACATGGTCGTCTTTAGAACCGAGCCCCAGAGGTCGGTGATCGAAGCGTTGTTAAACAGGGTGGCGAAAAAGCCGCCCAGCGGCTGGTTGTAAAGCAGCTCGGCGCCGATCCCGCCGCTGATCCCGAAGATAAGCGCGTAGATGTCCATAAGCCCCGTGATCAGCATCAGGGCGAGGAATCTGGGCACGACGAGGTTTTTGATCGGATCGACGCCCAGGACCTGAAGCGCGTCAAGCTCCTCGCGGATCTTTCGCGCCCCGAGGTCGGCGGTGATCGCGGTGCCGGCGACCCCGGCGACGACGACCGCGGTGACGAAGGGGGCGAACTCGCGAATCGAGGCGAGAACGAAAAACCCGCCGAGGCGGTCAAGGGCGCCGAAGAGGCTCAGGAAGTTGGCCGCCTGAAGCCCCGGGGCTCCGAAGCCGAAGGCGACGGTGGAGATCATCATCGGAAACCAGCAAAGCTGCAATGCGAAGAGAAACTGGCCGATGAACTCGCCCCCGTAGGGGTATGGCGGGCGCACCGCGGAGACCAAGGTCTTCGCGGTGAGG
>JBBPIN010000134.1:0-1534 GCA_038040285.1 Actinomycetota bacterium | reverse complement strand
GGAAACGCGCGCGGGCGAAGCTGTTTGTGGGTGGTTTGTGCGGGTCGTTTCGGGCGGGCTTTTGCGTGTGGGGGGGGGTGGCGGGATGACCCACGGCGGAGCTGGCTTGCGTGCCTTGCGCGGGACCTGTCTCCCGCCACCGCTTCGTCGACTGGCCGGTGACCTGATAGAAGCCTGCGTCCTTTGCCCGACACAGCCCTGTCCGAGGCCAGTCTGTTTCGACTTTCGACTCGGGAGGCTAGGTCATGCAGTGGACAGTGGCAATCGGGATCGACACGCACAAGTGCACGCACGTCGCCGTCGCGCTCGACCGGCGCGGCGGCCAGCTCGACAGTTTCGAGGCGCCGGCGACGAGCGCTGGCTATCTCGCCCTGCACCGGTGGGCGCACGAGCTCGGTGAGCCTGTCTTCGCGCTGGAGGGGGCGGGCAGCTACGGGGCCGGCCTTGCTCGCTTCTTGCAGGCCGCGGGCTGCCTCGTGTACGAGTGTGAGCGGCCGAAGCGGGTGGAGCGGCGGCGGGGCAAGAATGACCTGATCGATGCGCTGCTGGCGGCCCGGCGGCTGCTCACGGGCGAGCGGCTCGGCGCTCCGCGCGGGCTCAGCGGCCCGCGCGAGGACTTGCGGCTGCTCTTGCTCGAGCGTCGGAGCGCGATCCGCGCTCGCACTGCCACGCTCAACCAGCTGCAGGCGGTGCTTGTGACCGCGCCGGAGCGGTTGCGCTCCCGCCTTGGCGGTCGCAACAGCGAACAGCTCGCGCGCGCGGTCGCTGGTCTGCGGCCGCGTCAAGCCGAGCAGGCGGTCGTGCGTGGCGTCCTGCGCCGTCTCGGCCGGCGCGTGCTCAACCTCGACGTCGAGCTGGCGGAGCTCGAGGGCGAGCTGGAGGCGATCGTGTCGGCGCTCGTGCCAGAGTTGCTCGCCGAGTGCGGCGTGGGGCCGCTCTGCGCCGCGCAGCTCGTCGTCTCGAGCGGCGATCCCAGCCGGATGGCGAGCGAGGCCTCCTTCGCCGCCCTTGCCGGCACCAGCCCGGTCGAGGCGTCAAGCGGCCAGCAGAAGCGGCATCGACTAAACCGCGGCGGCGATCGCCAGCTGAACCGAACCCTGCACGTAATCGCCCTCAGCCGCTCGCGCTACCACAGCCAGACCGCGGCCTACTACCAGCGCCTCCTCGCATCGGGCAAGACCACCCGAGAAGCCCGCCGCTGCGTCAAGCGAATGCTCGCCCGCCACTTCCACCACAAGCTCAGCTCGCTACCCGCCCTAGCCTTGACAACATAGAAGCGTCCCGCACGTCCTGAGGGTCGGCACCGCAAGCGGCGCCTTAGCGGCGAGGTCCCGCAGACACTTGAGGAAGTCGGAGCCGGGCTCGGCATCACACGCGAGCGCGTACGTCAGCTCGAGTCACGCGCCTTGCGCGAATTGCGGGCGGTTGCACCCGATCTCGAGCTTTATCTTCGTACCTAGCAGGTACTACTAAGGGTGATGGATCGTCGGTTCGTCGACTGTCACTCCCACGTCGTCCCGTCGGGTGACGACGG
>JBBPIN010000133.1:0-1548 GCA_038040285.1 Actinomycetota bacterium | reverse complement strand
GGGCTCCAGGTCATGCCCAGCTCGCGGTGATCGGCGAGCGCGGTGGCCTCGATCTCGAACTCGCCGTCGACCGGGGTCACCGTGGCGTCGACATGGAGCGGGATGTGGTTGGCCCCGGCGTGCAGCTGCCCGCTGGCTTTGAGCGTGTTGCCGTCCAGCGTGGCGGCGTCGGCCTCGAAGCGGACCTCCGGGTGGTTGACGACGTCGAAGAAGTCGTCCGAGCGCAGGTGCTTGTCGCGCTGTTTCTGCTTGGTGTCGAGGCTGTCGGCGTCGATGACGAGCTCGACCGCCGGGCGTGCCAACAAGTCCAGGCTGCCCTGGTAGCGGTCGAAGCGGCCCTTGACGGTGATCAGGCCGTAGAGGTGGCGCACGTGGAACTCGACGCCCGATCGCGCCGGGTCCAGGCGCCACGTGCCGGTGGCAAGGCCGCCAGCGGCGTGGGCGGCGGGCGAATCAACGGTTTGGGTGTTCATGTAAGGCCCCTTTCATAGTGAGTAAGTATGCAGGGGCTGCACTTATAGCAGGGCTGCAGCTTTATGTCAACACTGGGTGCAGATTTTCCTTCTGTGCAGGCTGATTGGTATGCTTCAGACATGGAAGCCGGCAACGCCACCGAGGTCCGCCCGGGACTACGTGAGCGCAAGAAGCAAAAGACGCGCGAGACGATCATCGAGATCGCCCTGGAGCTGTTCGCCGAGCGCGGCTACGAGGAGACGACGATCGCTGAGATCGCCGACGTCGCTGAGGTCTCCCCGCGGACGATCTTCGCCTACTTCCCGAGCAAGGAGGACATCCTCTTCTGCGACACGCCGGAGATTCAGGAGCGCCTCGCGCAGGTGCTTCGAGATCGCCCCGAGGGAGCGACCGCACTCGATGCATTGCGCGATTTCATCGCGGGATCGCTGAGTCCGGATAGCAACGAGGCGCGCAACGAGGCGCTTCGCAGGCGCATCGTCGCCGGCAACGAGACGCTGCGCCGAAACGGGCGCGCCCGCCTTGCCGGGTTCGAGCAACTGATGGCCGAGGCGATCGCCGTGGACCTGCACGCTGGCCCCGGCGACATCCGTCCCCGGATGGTCGCCGCCGCTCTGGTCGCCGCCTTCAGTGCCATTCAAGACCACGACCCGGCCGCGCCGCCCGAGTCGTCCTCACCAGAGCAGGCAATGGCGGTGATCGACGACGTGATGGGCTTCCTGCGCGGCGGCCTCGAGGCGCTCAGGCACGACTGACGCAAGTCAGTAGCTTTCGACGCCAGCGATGTGCGTCGCACCCTCACCCGATTGAGCTCGACGCACAGTACGACGCACCGTCCGCGGTGGGCCCGATTCGCGAATTGAGCGGACCTCATCTGAGCGGGACGAACTGAGCCGACCTCAGCCGACGAATCATCTCAACACGCGGATTTTTGACGCGGACCCAAAATCCGCGTGTTCGCAGCTTGCTAAAAGTTGCGATTTGCAGGAACTTCATGCCGGAGGAGGGACTCGAACCCCCGACACGCGGATTATGATTCCGCTGCTCTAACCAGCTGAGCTACTCCGGCGGGGG
>JBBPIN010000132.1:0-1555 GCA_038040285.1 Actinomycetota bacterium | reverse complement strand
CGCCTCGTCGCTCATTCTGAAGAAGATCGGGGCGACTGGATTTGAACCAGCGACCGCTCGGCCCCCAGCCGACGCAGGACCTGCGGCGATGCGTCCCGTCGCGTCCCCGGCGTCCCGGTCTCTGGTCGACCTGGACGTATTGGACACAGCAGTCGGTACTACGGTGGTACTACGGGTTCATAGCTTGGGCCCGCTTCGTCCCTCAGAGCGACGCCTGGATCACTGCTGCTTTACCGCACCGAGCAGCATGCGAGATGCGCCCCCGGCCACCAATGCGGCGCCTGGGAACCTTCGGCAATGTGCTCTGCGAAGTCCAGTACCGGTGGCGTATCTCACGCTGGGTGGCGGCTCTCAGTCCTGCGCCGATACCGGCCCGAGGGTCAGCGGATCGCGGAGGTCCGAAGCCTCCGCACTCGCCGCCTTCAGATCCTCGCTCTCGTTGGCCACGCTCTCGCGCAGCGCGCCGAGGTGGGCGTCGATAGCGGTCAGGTCGGCGGAGTCGATCGTGCCCGCGAACCGGTCACGGATCCATTCCAGGGTCGTAACGTCGCTCCGCACTCCCCCGACGTCGCCGGCCGCGGCATCGACGAGAATCTGGTTCGCCCAGAGCTCGAAGCGGCCAAGGTCGATCTCGGCCGGCGGGCGGTAGCGGAGCTCGAGGTCGAGCGCGGATTGCGCAACGTCGATCGCCGCGGTGCCGGCCCGCGCCCGGTCGCGCTTGCCGATTGCGGAGCTCAGCGCCTTGAGGGCGCGGTTCATCTCGGCCGCGAGGCGGGGTGGCACCTGTTCGCGCCGGTACGCCGCCCAGGCGCGAGACGCGGCCTTCGATCCGGTCGAGGCCGACTTCCAGTTCCCGGATCGGGCCGGGCCGATTACGTCATGGGCAGCGCGTGACAGCACCTCCAGCGCGGCCGGCGGCGAGCCCTTGAGCGCGTCGGTCGGCACGGCGAGCGCCAGTGCTTCGACCTCGCTCCCGTGTCCGCTGAAGAACTCGCCGTAGCCGGGGGCGAAGACCTTGTCGCTGTAGGTCCCGTCGTCGTGGAGCTCGCGCCCCACCATCGCGCCCTTGACCGGCCCGGCCGGGCCGTCGACGGTCTTGCCTGTGGTCTTGATCTCGACCTCCTCGAAGGCAATCGCCGGGATGTTCTCGGCCCGGTGGACGTCGCCTGGCTTGGGATCGGCGGGCATGATCATCTCGATCGGCCCTTCCCTGCCCGCCAGCCAACTGCCGAGAGTGCTGTCGACGAGGCCGCCGCGGTCGTAGTCGTAGACGTCCTCGCCGAGGTACCAGACCGAGCCGTCATCGGCCTGGGCGTAGTAGTCGAGCGCGACCTCCTCGATCCGCCCGTCGACGTAGGCGAAGTACTGGGAGACGCGCGCCTCGACCTGCTGGCCCGGGCTCCACTCGATGGTCCGCGTTCCCGGCAGCAGCGTGGTCTCGGTATGGAAGGGCTTGCCGTCGACCTCGCCGCTGAAGATCACCGACCGCAGACGACCCACCGGAAACAGCGGGTTGGTGATCTTGGTCGGGTTCGAAAACGTCGGCGCGGTGATG
>JBBPIN010000131.1:0-1563 GCA_038040285.1 Actinomycetota bacterium | reverse complement strand
CGATGCCCACGCCGATCGTGCCGATGTTCGGCACCACCGGCACCTTCACCGACACACGCACGTCGGGATTGGCGGTCTTCAGCTCGTCGATCAGCTCGGCGAGGTCCTCAATCGAGTAGAGGTCGTGGTTGTTCGAGGGCGAGATGAGGTCGGTGCCCTGGGTGGCGTTGCGCGCCTGGGCCACCTTGGCGGTGACCTTCTTGGCGGGCAGATGCCCGCCCTCGCCCGGCTTTGCGCCCTGGCCGATCTTGATCTCCACCAGGTAGGAGCTGTTGAGCATCTCGCTGGTCACGCCGAAGCGCCCGGAAGCCACCTGCTGGCCGCGCCAGAGCGGGTACTTGCCGTACATGTCCTGGATCTCGCCGCCCTCGCCGTTCATCGCGATGATGTTGGCCCGCTTGGCGGCCTCGGCGTAGGCGCGGTAGGCGGTCTCGCCCTGCGAGCCGAAGCTCATCGACGAGATCACGATCGGATAGGAGTGCAGGCCCACCCCGGGGTCGGCCTGCTCGGTGGGGATCGGCTCGCGGTCACTTCGGACGTCGACGATGTGGCGCAGCGAGATCGGCTGCTCGAACTCGAGCTCGCGCACCTTCTGCGAGTAGGCGGCGAACTCGCCGGTGCCGTTGGCCGCGGCGATCGCGGACTTGTAGACCTTGGGGTAGAAGCGGAACGTCTTCGCGGGCTTGGACTCGGCCTCGCCGGCCAGCACGCGCTGACGCTCGTCGCCGTCGGAGTCCAGCTGGGCGAAGCCGGTGCCGCCGGTCTCGGAGCCCATGTAGGCGGGCGTGTCGAACACGGCCGCCACCTCGGGCTGGAGCCCGATCGAGGAGAACAGGCGGGAATAGCCGCGCACCTCGTGGATGCCGATGGTGGAGATCACCTTCTCGATGCCCTTGCGCAGGGCGGTGATGAGGTTGCCCACGTCGGAGGCGTAGTCGTCGAGCAGCGACACCTCGACCATCACGTACGGGCACACGGCGTCGGCGCCGAGGCCCAGGGCCAGCACGGTGTCGTGGACGTTGCGGATGGCCGCCGAGCGCAGCACCACGCCGCAGCGGCGGCGCAGGTTGGTCTCGCCCGGCGAGGTGTAGTGCTCGCGCAGCGCGAGATCCACCGACGCGAGCGCCAGGTGGGGGTCGAGGTAGCGACGGTCGCCCTCGTAGACCGTGCGGTCGGACAGCACGATCAGCTCCACGCCCTCGCGCACCGCCACGGTGGCCTCCTGCTTGAGCCGTTCGATGGCCCCGCGCGTGTCCTCGGACTCCAGGCAGGACACGTCGAGCACCGAGCTGCGCCCGCGGAAGGCCTCCCACAAATCCTCGAGCAGGTAGGTCTTGTGGGCGTGAGCAACCCCGCGGTAGACCTCGTCGGACAGCGGGGCCAGGCCGTCGTGGCCGCCGAGGAGCACCGGGAAGGCGAGCTCCACCGTGGTCGGCTCGGGCCGGATGTCGTGCAGCGACGGCCGCGCCCCGATCACCGCGCGGCAGGAGAAGTGCTCCACCTCGCGCTCGCGGTCGATCGCCGGGTTGGTGACCACCGCCACCGTCTCCTTGAAGTAGTCGG
>JBBPIN010000130.1:0-1599 GCA_038040285.1 Actinomycetota bacterium | reverse complement strand
GAGGCTGTCGCATAAACCGGGGTGGTGTCCGGGGGGTTCTGGAGCATTTGGTCATGCCTCAGAACTTCATTGCGTGTGATCGTGAGCAGGAGCTTCTGTTGCCCCCGAGCCTTCGGGATTGGTTGGCGGAGGATCACCTTGCGTGGTTCGTTTTGGACGCGGTCGGCGAGCTGGATTTGGCCGCGTTCTATGGGTCTTATCGCCGCGACGGCTGGGGCGCTGCTGCCCACGATCCGGCGATGATGGTCGCGCTGCTGGTCTACGCCTATTCGGTCGGTGAGCGCTCGTCGCGGGCGATCGAGCGTCGCTGCCGGGAGGACGTTGCGTTTCGGGTGATCTGCGCGAACCAGGTCCCTGATCACGCGACGGTCGCGCGGTTTCGTGTCCGCCACCAGGAGGCAGTGGCGGACCTCTTCGGTCAGGTGCTCGCCTTGTGTGCTGAGGCAGGGCTGGTCTCGGTCGGCGTTGTTGCCGTCGATGGCAGCAAGATCGCCGCGGACGCGTCGGACAGGGCGCTCCGCAGCTTCGAGCAAATCGCGGCGGAGATCGTCGAGGAGGCCGGCGAGATCGACCAGGCTGAGGACGACATCCACGGCCCTGCCCGCGGCGACGAGTTGCCTGAGCATCTCGCCCGCCGCGAGGGCCGCCGGGCCTGGCTCGCAGCTGCGAAAGAGCGCCTCGACGCCGAGCGGGCCGAAAGGGCTGAGGCGGTTCCGCGGGACCGCACAGAGCGGCTCGATCGCTGCCGCGAGCGGCTCGTCGAGGAGTGGCAGGCAGAGCGGATGGCTAGCCGCGAGTTCGAAGCCCACCAACGTCGGCGGGCGATCGAGCGCGGCCCGAGCGGCAGGCCCGCGGCGCCCTACACCCCTCCAGAGAAGCCCGAGGGGAAGCTGAACACGACCGACCCCGACGCCCGCCGGATGAAGTCGGGGCGGGCGTTCATCCCCGCCTACAACGCCCAAGCCGTCACGACCGAACAGCAGATCGTGATCGCTGCCGAGGTCACGACCGACGGCGGCGACTTCCAGCAGCTCGACCCGATGATCGCCACCGCAGAACAAGAACTCGAACGCGCAGGAGTCCGAAACCAGCCCGGGGTCGTCCTCGCCGATGCCGGCTACTGGTCGAACAACCACATCGACTCGCTGAGAGCCCGCGGGATCACGCCGATCGTCGCGCCGGACACCAGCCGCCACAAACCGAGAAAGACCAGGCTCGGCGGCCCCTACGACTTCATGCGACGAGTGATCGCCACCGACACCGGTGGCGCTCTCTACTCACAAAGGCAGTGGATGGTCGAGCCGGTCTTCGCCCAGATCAAGACCAACCGGCGGATCGACCGGTTCAAACGAAGAGGCCACGCGGCCGCCCGCTGCGAATGGCGCCTCATCGCCGCCACCCACAACCTCCTCAAGCTCCACCGACACACCCTCGCCGCCAACTAGACACGGCCAGCCCGGGCGATTCCGCGGAAACGCCCACGGCCGCGCTGAACCTCGCGACCTTTGCGCGACAGCCTCACGCGAAAGCAGTGGGGCGCCCCCGGCGCGAATCCCTGACGACTGGGAAGCTTTTTATCCCCCAGGGGGGACGAAAGCC
>JBBPIN010000129.1:0-1607 GCA_038040285.1 Actinomycetota bacterium | reverse complement strand
GACAGCGGACGCGGGTGTTCGGCGAGCTGCAGTCGCACTACCTGTTCGAAGACCGGTTCGGCCGACCCGGCAAGGGCAACGACAAGGGCAAGGTTGAGGGACTGGTCGGCTGGATCCGGCGGAACTATCTGGTGCCGATGCCGCGGGCGGCGAGCTTTGAGGCGCTGAACGCGAAGTTGCTCGACGACTGCCGCCGCCGGCTCGGTGATCGGCTGCGCGGTCACGCCGAGACGATCGGCGACCGGCTGGCGCGCGACCTTGCGGTCTGCCGCTCCTTGCCGGCGACGCCCTACGACGCCTGCGAGAAGAAGACGGGCCGGGTCAGCTCGCTGTCGCTGGTGCGCTATCGCGGCACCGACTACTCGGTGCCGACCGCCTACGGCCACCGCGAGGTTCTGATCCGCGGCTATGTCGACGAGGTGGTGATCTCCTGTGGCGCCGACATCATCGCCCGGCATGCCCGATCCTACGAGCGTGAGGACTTCGTCTTCGACCCGCTGCATTATCTGGCGCTGCTCGAGCAGAAGGTCGGCGCCCTCGATCAGGCGGCGCCGCTGGCCGGCTGGGATCTGCCCGAAGAGTTCGCCGTGTTCCGTCGGCTCCTCGAAGCGCGCATGGGCAAGCGCGGCAAACGGGAGTTCGTCCAGGTCCTGCGACTGCTGGAGACCTTCCGCCGCGACGACGTGGTGGCCGCGATCAAGGAGGCGATGGCCCGCGGCGCGATCGGCTTCGATGCGGTCAAGCACCTGGTGCTGTGCCGGATCGAGCGGCGGCCGCCGCGGCTCGATCTGACGGTCTATCCCTATCTGCCGCGGGCGACCGTGGCGACCACCTCGGCGAGGACCTACATGGACCTGCTCACCGGGGTGGCGTCATGACCGACACGCCCCAGCTTCTGCTCGCCCATCACCTCAAGGCGCTCAAGCTGCCGACCTTCCTGCGCGAGTACGACAAGCTCGCCCGGCAGTGCGCCGCCGAGGGCGTCGACCACACCCGTTACCTGCTGCGTCTTGCCGAACTGGAGCTGATCGAGCGGGAGCGGCGGATGGTCGAGCGGCGGATCAAGGAGGCCAGGTTCCCGGCCGTCAAAAGCCTCGACAGCTTCGACTTCCTGGCCCTGCCGTCACTCAACAAGGCCCTGGTGCTGGAGCTTGCCCGCTCGGAGTACGTCGCCCGCCGCGAGAACATCATCGCGGTCGGCAACAGCGGCACCGGCAAGAGCCACATTGCCCTCGGATTGGGACTGGCCGCCTGCCAGAAGGGCCTCTCGGTCGGCTTCATCACCGCGGCGGCCCTGGTCCACGAGCTGATCGAGGCCCGCGACGAGAAGCGGCTCCTCCGCCTGCAGCGCCAGGTCGCCAGTTACAAGCTGCTGATCATTGACGAACTCGGCTACGTGCCGCTATCCCAGACCGGAGCCGAGCTGCTCTTCGAGGTGTTCTCCCAGCGCTATGAGCGCGGCTCCACCATCGTCACATCAAACCTGCCGTTCGACGAGTGGACCGGCGTGTTCGCTTCCGAGCGGCTGACCGGCGCGCTCCTCGACAGGCTCACCCACCACGTCCACATCCTCGAGATGAACGGCGACAGCTACCGGCTCAAACAGA
>JBBPIN010000128.1:0-1609 GCA_038040285.1 Actinomycetota bacterium | reverse complement strand
GGAAGCGCAGCCCGATCACAATCGCCGCGGCGTTGATCATCCGCGCCTCCTCGGCAATTGCGTAGCCCGCCTGGCCCGGGCGCACCCGCTCGACGTGGCCGCTGACCCGCAGCCCGCCGATCAGCTTCGCGCGCTCGATCTTGCTCCGCGCCTCGCTCTCTTCCCGCTCCATGGGCGCATCGAGCGGCATGTTCGTCGGCACCGTGATCATCGCGTGGATGTGGACGCCGCGACGCCGCTTCGAAGCCAACTTGATTGCCGTCGCGACCATGAGGTCGGAGAACGGCTGGTTGTCGCGAAACGCGACCAGGACGCTTCGGTACTCGATCTCCTCGACCCCCAGCGCCTCCGGTAGCACCACCTTCACGGTCTTGGTGATCGGCAGGTGTTGAGAACGCCGGTAGAGCAGATACACGACGATTCCCAGCGCCATCCAGCCAGTGCCGATCGCCATTGTGCGCGGGTTGAGCGCCATCACCACGATCCAGGCGGAGAATGTCCCCAGCCCCCCAAGCACCGCCGTCAAAGGGATTTCGAAGCCAAAGGCATGGAAATTGAGCGGCGGCTTCCAGGCGCGTTCGTGATCCGCCTTCCGCTTTCGCAGCCAGATCACGGACGCGTGGGCAACCGTGAACGAGAGCATGGCGCCGAACGAGTACATCGTCGCCAGCAGGTCGGTCTGGCCCGGGATCAGGGTGATCGCCGCGACGGCGGAGAAGACCAGGATCGCCATGTAGGGGGTGCGATAGCGGGGATGGACCTGGCGCAGCCGTTCCGGCAGCTGCCTGTGTTGGCCCATCGAGTAGGTAAGCCGCGAGACCCCGATCAGCCCCGCATTGGTGGCGATCAACAGGATCACCGCAGCGAGAACGCCGACGTAGTAGCGCATCACCTGGGTCAGGCCGTGACCAAGCCCGAGGTTCTCGACGATGCCGAGGATCGGGTCGCCGGCGAACTTGGAGCCGAGCGCGGTCGTGTACTCGCCACCGACGTGGTGAACCGGCATCGCGGACAGCGCCACGACAGGGATCAGCAAGTAGAGGCCGAGCACAGCAAGCACTGTGAACCCGACGCCGCGCGGGATCGTCCGCGCCGCATCCTTGGCCTCCTCGGCCATGTTCGAGATCGTCTCGATCCCGGTGTAGGCGATCATCCCGACCGCGATCCCGAGCGCGAAGTCGCCCCAGCTTGGGGCAACACCGAGGTGGACGTTGTCGACCAGGGTGCTGGGACTGAGCACCAGCACGATTCCGATCATGACCAGGACGATCTGGGTGCAGAGGTCGGCGATCGCGAGCACCAGGTTGAGCCGCGCCGACTCCTGGCTGCCCTTGATGTTGAGCGCCGCCAGGGCGGCGATCAGAACCATGCCCCCGATCACGTCGCCTGGGCCGTGGTGGAGCGGATGCCAGAACACCGAGAGGTAGTGGGGCACGAAGAAGGCCGAGATCGCAACCGTGATCACGTAGTTGAGCATCTGGCCCCAGCCAGCTATGAAGCTGACCAGCTCGTTGAAGGCGTGGCGGGCGAAACTCGCGGACCCGCCAGCCTCCGGGTACATCACGGTCGCCTCGGTGTAGGAGGCGGCGGTGAACATGAAGATCAGCCC
>JBBPIN010000127.1:0-1614 GCA_038040285.1 Actinomycetota bacterium | reverse complement strand
GCCGGCAGGGTCGACCGTCGAGTCAGCAGGCGTGAGGGAACCAGTATTCGTGCCGCGATCAGGCCCAGGGCCGCAGCCGTCAGAAGACTCGCGACCGGCCGGCGCGTCACGTGGTAGCGCCAATCGGCCGTCTCGCACGCCCGCGCACGCAGCTCGCCGACCGACCGCTGGATGGCCTGGCGGGTCGCATCCATCTCCTGGACGACACGGCGGATCGCTAGCGCCCGTTCTTCAGCCATCGCGCGTCCGCTCGAAGCTCGCTTGTGGTCTGGTCCAGTAGCAGGTGGCGTTGCGGAATCAGGCCGTGGCGCACCCGAACAGCCACGACGACGGCGCCGATGACCAGGAGGCCACCGCCGGTCAACGCGAAACCGGCGGTGAGCGAGCCTACGAAGCGCGCGATCCAGAGGGACAGCGCGATGCCGGTGAGCAGCAGGCCCAATCCGGCTATCGCGGCGCCCAGCGCGACAGTGACCGCGTGGCGCGCGAGTGCCCCCAGGTTCCCCTCCAGCTCGAGCCGCAGGAGGAGGAGCTTCTGGTCGAGAAAATGCGCCACCTGACCGAGCAACTCTTCGATCAAGCCGACGACGCCCCGGGCGGACGCGGCCGAATCGCCTGGGTGACTCGCGGCCCGAGGAAACATCATGCCGTCGCTATCTCCGACTCGCCAGGCCGAAGCCGATCAACGCTCCGATAGCCGCCGCTGCGGCCAGGGCGGTCGCCGGCCGGCGATCCATGAGATGACGGGCATCGCCCAGGCGGACCTTGTCCAGCGTCTCGCCGGCCCGAGTCAGGGTCTGGCCGAGGCTGCCTACAGCCTCCCTGAGCCTGTTGCGGAGCGAGGTCACAAGCTGCTCCAGCCTGTCGACTGTGCCCTCCGTCCCATCCGCGTGCTCATGGAGGTGGTCCGCGCCGGGTGTCATTGGCTATCGCCCGATGCCCAACATGAACAGAATCACGATCAGGAAGACCGGCACGCCGAGAAGCCACATGAGAATGTATTTCATGGTTGTCTTCTCCGTTACCTGACGTCGCCAGATGTCGCGACGGCGCGGGTACGATGATAGGTGAACGTCATCGGCTCTCCCGATGCGATCCAACCGCCGATCACACTCCCGACGAGTCCGAGCAGGAGCGCCGTCAGCGCGCCCAGCGCGCTGTTGCGCGCGATGATCGCGGCCTGGGGGTCGAGCGAGGCGACCGGAGGCGCCCAAGCGGGCATCCCTGCGAGCCCGCCGTACCAGACGCCGAAGTAGCTCGCCGCACCCAGCGAGGCCAGCACCAGCAGAAATGGAATAGTGACGAGCCACGCTATGGCCCCGTGAAGCATGGCCGGCTCGGACCGCCGCGCTCCTAGGATCTTGCCGGCCGTCCAGCCGCCGATGGCAAAGCAGAAGAAGCTTCCGCAGACACTGAAGACCAGGGTCCAGAAGTGAAACTTCCGCCAGCTCACGATGTGCGCGTTCTCATAGGCGCCGAGCGCGGTGCCCGCCAAGCCGATGAGCAACCCGGCCGCCAGCGCGGCGAGAGCGCCGACCCAGATCGCCGACCAGCTCACCGGCCACGAATGCCATTCGGGCACGCTAGGACTCGGTTTCCATTCCGTCATCACTG
>JBBPIN010000126.1:0-1617 GCA_038040285.1 Actinomycetota bacterium | reverse complement strand
TCGTGCTGGCTGCGCTGCTGGGCTAGTTGGCGCCTTAACACTGGCTCAACAAACCGTGCCCGTTTCGCAACAAGAAGCCCGACGAGGTTTCCCTGGACTGCGCTAGGTTCTTGCCGCTGCGACCAGGGAGGCATCGCATGAAGCGGGCTCGCTGGACCAGAGGGAGAGGGATCTCGGGAGAGATGCGATCGTGAGCGGAATCGGGCGGGTGGCCGGCATCGGCGCAGTGATCGCTGCCGTCGTGCTCGTCGCGTTCGTGCTCTTCGGCGGCGGATCCGGTGGCGGCTACACCGTCACCGCCAAGTTCATCAACGCCGGCCAGCTGGTGAAGGGCAACCCCGTGCAGGCCGGCGGCACGGCGATCGGCACCGTGCAGGACCTCAAGATCACGCCCGACGGCCAGGCGGCGATCAAGCTGAAGATCAAGGACTCCTACGCGCCCCTGCGCGAGGGCACGCGCGCCGCGATCCGCCAGTTCTCCCTGTCGGGCATCGCCAACCGCTACGTGGATCTCACCCTGCCGCCCAACGGCGCGCCCGAGATGAAGGACGGCGGCCGGATCGACATCGCCCGCACCCGTACGGCGGTCGACCTCGACCAGCTCTTCAACACCATCGACCCCGCGACCCGCGAGGCGCTCCAAGGCTTCTTCAAGGGACAGGCACGCCAGTTCGCCAACCGCGGCCAGGACGCCAACGACGCGTTCCAGTACCTCAACCCCGCGTTCTCCACCTCGAGCCGGCTGTTCAACGAGCTGAGCAAGGACCAGCCCACGCTGGAGCGCTTCCTCGTGGACAGCTCCCAGTTGGTGACCGCGCTGGCCGAGCGCCGCGACGACCTCGCCGGGCTGATCGGCAACCTCAACGACACCACGCGCGCGCTGGGCAACCAGAAGGCAGCGCTGGCCGAGTCGATCGAGCGGCTGTCCCCGTTCATGCGCCGCGCCAACACGACCTTCGTGAACCTGCGCGCCGCGCTCGACGACGTGGACCCGCTGGTGGACGCCTCCAAGCCGGTGGCCAAGCAGCTGGCGCCGTTCCTCTCCGAGGCGCGCGGCTTCGCCGCCGACGCTGAGCTCACCGTCCGCGACCTGCGCCTCACCGTGCGCCGCGCCGGCCGCGACAACGATCTCATCAACTTCCTCGCCTCGGTGCGGCCGCTGGAGGACATCGCGGTGGAGACCAAGCGCCGCACGATCGCGCCCGGCAACCGCAACGTGAGCGTGGGTGAGACCAAGGGCGCCTTCCCGGAGACCGTCGAGGCGCTCGACAAGTCCTCACCGGTGATCGGCTTCGCCCGGCCCTACACCACCGACTTCTTCGGCTGGTTCGACGACTTCTCCACCACGGGCGGCTTCTTCGACGCCAACGGCTCGATCGGGCGCGGCCAGTTCAACTTCGCGGAGAACTTCCCGCCGAACACGACGACCCCGAAGACCAGCCAGTTCCGGCGCTGCCCGGGCGGCGCCGACGTCCCTGCCCCGGACGGGTCCAACGTGCTGAGCCAGGCCGAGCAGAACGCGCTCGGCTGTCGCGAGTCCGACAGGGCGGTGCGATGAGGCGGCTGCTCTCAGCCTTCCTCGTGGTGCTCGTGGTCGGCGCGGCCGCAGTGCTCGGG
>JBBPIN010000125.1:0-1633 GCA_038040285.1 Actinomycetota bacterium | reverse complement strand
CCATCGGCGGCCGGCTCCCGCCCTTTAGGAAAGCGGGATGGGGACAGGCGCCTAGACCCTATGGAGCGGGTGGTGTGCGCTCGTCGGGGTTGATGGGTCGGCACCCCGGCGCATAGATGTTCGGGGACTGGGCCGGAGGATTGGCCTCCGGCCGACACCCCAGCTATGGGAGGTGCCGACCACATGGCGCAGATTACGCATTTCGTTGGGCTCGATGTCCACGCGAACCAGACCCACGCGGGGGTCCTTGACCGCGACACCGGCGAGCTCGAGCGACGCAGACTGAGCGGCGATCCGCTCGTCGCGCTGCCGTTCATCGAAGGGCTCGGACCGAGGGTCCTTGCCGTCTATGAGGCTGGGCCGACCGGCTTCGGGCTTGCCAGGGCAGCTGCAGGTTGCGGTCTCGACGTTCGTGTCTGCGCCCCGGGGCTGATCCCCAGAAAGCCCTCCGATCGCGTCAAGACCGATGCTCGCGACGCCGAGCGGCTCGCGCGGCTGCTGGCGGCGGGTGAGCTCTCGTTCGTGCGGATCCCGGCGGTGGATGAGGAGCAGCTGCGTGATCTCGTCCGCGCCCGCGAGGACCTGCGCGGCGACCTCAACCGTGCCCGTCAGCGGCTCTCGCACTTCCTGCGCCGCCGCTCGGTTCGCTTCGAGGGGCCCGCCAAGAACTGGACCCAGGCGCACCGCGGGTGGCTGCGCGGCTTGCGCTTCGAGGACCGGGCATCCGAGGTGACCTTCGCGGACTACCTCGCAGCGGTCGACGCGATCGAGCAGCGACGCGACGCGATCGACCAGACCCTCGAAGAGCTCGCCCCCGAGAGCCCGTGGGCGCAGACGATCGCCCGGCTGCGCTGCTTCCGAGGCATCGACACCCTCGCGGCAACCGGCCTCTGCGCCGAGATCGGCGACTTCGATCGCTTCTCCCACCCCCGCCAGCTCGGCGCCTTCCTCGGCCTCGTGCCCTCCGAGCGGACCTCCGACGAGAAGCGCCGCCTCGGGCAGATCACCAAGGCCGGCCCCAAACACTCCCGCAGGCTCCTCGTCGAGGCCGCCAAACACTGCCGCCTGCGGCCCGCGGTCTCCGAGAAGCTGCGCCACCGCCAACACGGCCAAGACCCCCGGGTCGTCGAGGTCGCCTGGCGCGCCCAGCGGCGCCTTCACCGCCAATGGCACAAGCTCGCCACCCACCGCAACCGTCCCGCGAACGTCGCGACCGTCGCCTGCGCCCGCGAGCTCGCCGGATTCATCTGGGAGGCCGCCACCATCTAACCCCCCACCCACATAGCGCCCCGGCGCTGCCGGGGCGCGCACGAGCACCCAAAGGCCAGCCCCGCTCGCGACCGAAGGCCCGCGAAAGCGCTATGGGCAACCGGCCCACGCCGGCGGCGCCCGTTCCTAGACAGCGGGCCGCGACGGAACAAGGTCATGAGGTAACCAGCCCTCGAATATCAGCCTGACTCGGAACTCGAACACGCTGAGCCCCGCTCGTGCCCGCCCCGGGAACGCCCCAGCGCAACCACAGCTGCCTCAGACGACAGCCAACTCCGCGAGGGCACTTGACAAACGCCACTCCATATCAGCGCTTCGCTGCCGGCGCGAGCGGCACGTCGGGCATAGTGCACAGCTCCTCGGG
>JBBPIN010000124.1:0-1649 GCA_038040285.1 Actinomycetota bacterium | reverse complement strand
GCAGCGGCGGATGCTAGCAGAGCCGCTGCGGGCGGTCAAGCCCGCGATCGGGCGATGTCGGGAGCACATGATTTGTCCGCTCCCGAGAGCAAATGATCTGACCGCTCCCAGCCCGCAGCCGGGTTGTCATCGTCACCAAGGAGGTGGCGATGACCTACACCCAGGCTGCAGTGGAGCGGGCCATGAAGGTGCACGAGGTGCTCATGCAGGCGCTCAATGGACGGCAGCCGTGGATTCACGTGGCGGAGGTGTTGGGGGTGAGCGCGCGAACGGTGCGGCGGTTGCGCGCGCGGTACGAGAAGCACGGCTTCACCGGGCTGTACGACCACCGGCATCACACGCCCTCGCCGCGGGCCGTGCCGCTGGCGGAGGTGCAGCGGCTGCTGCACCTGTATCGCGACCGCTATGGGCCGCGGGACGGCCACCCCGGGTTCAACGTCCGGCACTTCTACCACATCGCCCGCCGGGAGCACGGGGTGACGGTGTCCTACTCGTTCGTGAAGAAGGCGCTGCAGGCGGCCGGTCTCGTCCCCAAGCACCGCGCGCGCGGGCGGCATCGGCGCCGCCGTCCGCCGCGCCCCTGCTTCGGCGAGCTCCTGCATCTCGACGGCAGCCGCCACGTCTGGCTCGCCCTCGTGCCCGACCTCATGCTGACCCTGATCGCCGTTGTGGATGATGCGACCAAGCGCTTGCTCTATGCCCAGCTCGTGGAGGACGGCGAGGGCGAAGGCACGGCGGTCGTCATGACGGCCCTGCGGGAGGTCCTCGAGACGTACGGCATTCCCGGGGCGCTCTACACCGACCGCGCCGGCTGGGCCGTGCACACGCCCACCTCGGGCAGCGCGCCGGACCGCACCAAGCTGACCCAGGTCGCCCGCGCCCTCGCCCGGCTGGGCATCGAACACATCCTCGGCTTCTCGCCCCAGGCCCGCGGCCGCAGTGAGCGGGCCAACGGCACCCTGCAGGGCCGCGTGGTCAACGAACTGCGCGTGGCCGAGATCCGGACGGTGGCCGCCGCCAACCGCTATCTGCGGGAGCGGTTCCTCCCCGACTACGACGCGACCTTTACGCACCCGCCCGCCGATCCCGCCAGCGCCTTTGTGCCGATCGGCACGGCGGACTTGGAGCAGATCCTCTGTCATGAGGACGAGCGCGTCGTTGCCCGGGACAATACCGTGAGCCTTGACGGGCTGGTCTTGCAGATCGACAAGCAGCGCGGGCGGCGCAGTTGTGTCGGCCTCCGCGTGCTCACCCGCCGCCACCTCGACGGCCGCCTCTCGATCTGGTGGGGCCCCCGGTGTCTCGGCGACTACGACGCGCTGGGCCGCCCCCTCCGGACGGCCGAAAAGGCCTCGCGGAGGGGGTACCAACATAGCGGCCCCCCTCGCCAACGTGGCGCTACGCGCCTCGTAGACCCTCGCCTTCCGGTCCACCGCCGGCTCAGGACCGAGAAAACACCGAATGTACGCGGGGGCCCTCGCTCGCCTGGCGGTCGCCGCCGGACTGAACTTTCGGCCACTGGGCGTCAGGTCGCCTTGCGCTAAGCGGACAAATCACTTGTCAAACGCGAGCGGACAGATCACTTGTCAACGACAGGAATCTTCCGGACCGGCACGGTGATCGGGATGGAGCCGTTCTTGGTCCCGAGC
>JBBPIN010000123.1:0-1713 GCA_038040285.1 Actinomycetota bacterium | reverse complement strand
AACCGGGGACTCTCAGGCACGGAAATCGGCTCAAACAAATGACGGTAGCCCACGGCACAGTTGCTGATCGTCCACGGCATTAGCAGGCAACTGGGCCGCGAGGGTCGCGTTCCCGCTTCCGCTTTCACGCGAGGCTGTCGCGTAAACCCGGCCGATTCGGGCTGCCGGCGGTGAAACCGGCGCCATATGAAAACGGGACGGGCTTTCGGCCCCAGATCAGGCTGCTGTGGCGGCCAGGGAGTGTCGGTGGAGCTTCAGGAGGTTGTGGGTGGCCGCGATCAGGCGCCATTCCGAGCGTGCGGCCGCCCGGCCTCTTCGTTTGAAGCGCTCGATCCGCCGGTTCGCCTTGATCTGGGCGAAGACCGGCTCGACCATCCACTTTCTTCGTGAGTAGAGATCACCACCTCTCTCGGTGGCGATCGCTCTTCGCATGAAGTCATAGGGCCCGCCGAGGCGTGTCTTTCGGGGGCGGTTGCGGGTTGTGTCGGGGGCGACGATTGGGGTCACGCCCCGCTCGCGCAGGGAATCGATGTGGCCGTTTGACCAATAGCCGGCGTCGGCCAACACGACCTCGGGGCGCTCGCTGACTCCCGCGCCTTCGAGCTCTCGCTCGGCGGCGCCGATCATCGGGCATAGCTGCTCGAAGTCCACGCCCTCGGTGGTGATCTCGGCGGCGACGATGATCTGTTCCTCGGTGGTCACGGCCTGGGCGTTGTAGGCGGGAATGAAATTGCGGCCAGCCTTCATCCGGCGCGCGTCGGGATCGGAGGTGTTGATCTTGCCGGTGGGAGCAGGCGCCAGCTTCGCCGGCTTGGGCGGGGAGCCCATCGCTTGCTTGCCGCGCTCGCGGACCCCGCGACGGCGATAGGCCTCGTAGTCGCGGTGGGCCTGGCGCTCTGTCTGCCACTCCTCGACCAGGCGTCGGCGGCAGAGCTCGAGGCGCTGCTCACGGGCCTTCGGGATCGACTCTTCGCGCTCGGCTCGCTCGGCGTCGAGGCGCTGCTTTGCCTCGCGAAGCCATGCTCGGCGGCCCTCGCGGCGTGCCAGATGCTCGGGTAGCTCATCGCCGCGAGCCTCGCCGTGGATCTCATCCTCGGCGGCGTCGATGCGGCCGGCCTCGGCGAGGATCTCGGTGGCGATCTGCTCGTAGGTGCGAGTGGCCTTGTCGGCAGCCGCGGCGGCGAACTTGCTGCCGTCGACTGCGATCACCCCGACCTGGACCAATCCGGCCTCGGCGCAGAGGCCGAGGACCTGGCTAAAGAGCTCACCCAGGGCCTCTTGGTGGCGGACCCGGAAGCGGGCGATGGTGGCGTGATCGGGCGTCTGGTTTGAGCAGATCACCCGGAAGGCGACGTCCTCGCGGCAGCGGCGCTCGATTCCCCGTGATGAGCGCTCGCCGACCGAGTAGGCGTAAGCGAGCAGGGTCAGCATCACCTTCGGGTCGTGGGCGGCGCGGCCGTGGCCGTCGGCGCGATAGGAGGCGTAGAAGGGCTCGAGATCGAGCTCCTCGATCGCCTCGATCACGAACCAGGCGAGATGGTCCTCGTCGAGCCAGTCGCGCAGGTCCGGCGGAAGCAGCATCGGTTGGTCACGGTCAGAGCTGAGGAAGTTTTGGGGCATGCACCATTTTCTCCCTGCAAACGGACCGAAAAACCGGAGTTTGTGCGACAGCCTCACGCGGAAGCGGAAGTGAGCGCGTTCGCTTCTGCTTCC
>JBBPIN010000122.1:0-1717 GCA_038040285.1 Actinomycetota bacterium | reverse complement strand
TGTCCTGCCCACGGACGTTGTGAACGCGGCTGATCGGGGGTAGGCCTCCGATGGCGCTGTGCGGTCTGCGCTCGTTGTAGTGGTCGAGCCAGTGTGGCAAGGCTCGGTTGCGGTGGCGATGTGAGCGGTAGGTCATGCCGTAGGCCCATTCCCTCGCCATCGTCTGGTGGAAGCGCTCGACCTTGCCGTTGGTGCGCGGGCGATAGGCCTGGGTGCGTAGGTGCTTGATCTCGCGGTCGGCCAGCAGCTCGCGCAGGGAGCGGTTCTTGACGTAGCTGAATGCGTTGTCGGTCATGAGCCGCCGGACAGTGATCTGGCGATGCTCGAACCAGTCGAGGGCTCGTTTGGTGAACGCCGTCACCGAGGCGGCCTTCTCGTCTTCGAGCAGCTCGACGTAGGCGAGCCGGGTGTGGTCGTCGACGATCGCGTGCGCGTAGTCGCATCCGACACGGGTCTCGGGCGCCATCCAATTGCGCGAGCGCTGCGAGCGATCCCCCGTGACCGCGTGACCCGGCCGCTCGAAACGCGGGTAGCGAGCGACGTCCATATGCAGCAGATCGCCCGGGCAGGGCCACTCGTAGCGGTTGGCCGGCTCCCTGGCCGCCCGCGGCGGCCGCGAGATGCCGTGACGGCACAGCACCTTCCAGACCGTCGAGTGAGGGTGCCCGGCGGCCCCCGCGACCAGCCGTGGCCCCCAGCCGGTGTGGCGGCGGATCTCGCAGATGCGCTCCTGGGCTACGGAGTCCAGCAACCGCGGACTGTGGCGGGGACGGCTTGGGCGGTCGGCCAGCCAGGCTCCGGAGGCCAGCTCCGCCGCTGAAGCCGAGAGACGGCGATGCCACCAGCGGTGCGCGGTCGCGGGCGCCACGCAGAAGGCGGCAGCTGCCGCCTTCTGCGACATCCCGCCAGCGATCGCCTCAGTCAGCGCGAAGCGCCCAGCAGGTCCGAGCTTGGACCTAGGGTGAGTATCCATCCGGGTCTCCTTCCGAGGAGTGAGTTCGCAGACCCACAGCCTCGGAAGAGGCCCGGATGGCCTCTCAGCCGTTCACAACGTGTGTGGGCAGGTCAACTAGCTAGCTCGGCTCAGAGAGTCACGAGGCTCTGAGCCACGACCCGCGCCTCGTGAATCCACGCGCGGCGTCGGTCAGTGTCGAATCGGCGCACCAAGTCCTCCGTGAGCGGGTCGAGCGGGTTGAGGCGCATAGCCCGCTCGGCTTCTCTGCGGGGATCTAGACCTGCCGCTCCGCGAGCCACTGCCAGGCTGTACCGATAGCTCCAGCTGTCAGGGTCGCGATCGACGGCTTTTCTTATCTGCCTCAGCGCTTCGCGCGGCTCGCCTCGGCGGATCTCGCAGTAGGCAAGGATCTCGTACGGCTGCGGGCGGACGCCCAGGATGGAGATGGCTGACTTCGCCTCGCGGCTGGCCGTCTGGCAGTGCCCTCGCGCGAAGGCTGCGGTGGCGCTGTCCAGATGGCGCTGGGACATCGAGATCAGCACGGGCACGATCGTCAGGGTTAGCACCACGAGGCCGGTCCCGAGCCGGACGTAGGGGGCCGGTACTCGTTGCCGCTGATCGCCCTGTTTTTGGGACCGGGCGAGAGCGGCGCCGCCCAGTGCGAAAAACCAGAGGGTAACCGCGGGCATCTCCCAATCCCAATCGACTCCAGCGTGCAAGGCCCAGGCAAGTCCCCCCGAGAAGAGCACCGCGTACAGCGGC
>JBBPIN010000121.1:0-1720 GCA_038040285.1 Actinomycetota bacterium | reverse complement strand
ATCAGGTGTTCACGGACGATAGGGGCCCCATCCGAGCCGGCTCTTCTGCTTCTCGGGGCATGAAACTGTCGCTCGAAGGCTGACGTCCGGGCTCGGACCTACGGTCCGCTAACCGGAACAGGGGCCTTCTGGGAGAACGCAGGCTGGGCAGGCCGTTTTTTGCGCGATGGGCTTCGAGCCCGACTTCTCGATGGCCGCCCCTGCGACTTGCCCGGTTGTGCTTAGAGCACGAATCCGTCGGTGTCGTTTGCCCACCGGTTCTCCCCACTTAAACCAACGAAGGAGGATCAGGTGAGAGACATCGGGTTGGATGTTCACCGCGACTTCTGCGAGGTCGCGATTGTGCAGACGGGCGAGGTTCGCTCCGCCGGGCGGATCGGGGCGAGCCCCGAGGCAATCGAGCTGTTCGCCCAGAGCCTTGGGCATGAGGACCGGGTGGCGCTCGAGGTGACGGGCAACGCCTGGGAGATCGCACGGATCATCGAGCCGCACGTCGCCCGGGTGCTCGTCGTCAGCCCGTCCGACACCGGGATCCGCCAGGCGCGCGCGAAGACCGACCGCCTGGACGCGCGCACGCTCGCGAGGCTGCTCGCCGCGGGCTCGCTGGAGGGCCTCTGGATGCCGGACGAACGCACCCGGGTGATGCGTCGACGCCTGGCGCGGCGCTCTCAGCTGGTGCGGGCGCGAACCCGCGCCAAGAACGAGGTCCACGCAGCTCTGATCCGGCGTTTGATCGCGCGCCCGCCGGTCAGCGACCTGTTCGGCGTCGCCGGCCGGGACTGGCTCGAGCGTCTGGAGCTGCCCGTCGAGGAGCGCGAGACACTCGACGGGGCTATGCGCCAGATCGAGTTCTATGACCGCGAGATCGCCGAGGTTGAGCGGCTGATCGCGCTCGTGGCGCTCGGCTCGCCAGAGGTCAAGCGGCTGATGAGCGTCCCGGGCGTGAACGTGATCACCGCAGCGACGTTTATGGCCGCGATCGGCGAGGTCGGCCGCTTCGGATCCCCGCGGCGGCTGGTCGGCTATCTCGGCCTCGACCCGCGGGTGCGCCAGTCGGGCCCCGGCCCGGCGAGCCACGGGAGGATCTCAAAGCAGGGCTCCGCACCGGCCCGCTACGCGCTCGTCGAGGCCGCCTGGAGCGCGATCCGCGCGCCGGGACCGCTGCGCGCCTTCTACGAGCGGGTGCGTGCTCGCCGCGGCAGCCAGGTCGCGGTCGTCGCGGTCGCGCGCAAGCTCGCCTGCCTGTTCTGGTGTTTGCTGACCCGCGAGGAGGACTACGCCTATGCACAGCCCTCGCTGACCCGAAAGAAGATCCGCCGGCTCGAGCTCAGCGCCGGTGCCCCGCGAGGCAAGGGAAAGCCCGGCATCTGGGCTGCCAACAAGGCCATGCGCGAGGCAGAGCGCGAGCTCGCCCTCCAGGCCGAGCGCGCCTATAAGCGAGGCGTCCGCGACTGGCAGGCAGCGGGACCGAAAAAGGTGGGCGCCGGCGCGACAGAGGGGCGCGCATCTAATGAGCCGTCTAAGCGGCAAGCAGCGCGGCAGGCCTAAGCCCCAGGACCTGCGCTTTAGCTCGTCGTCAGGACCGGCGCCCAGACCTAACTCTCCCAAAAAGGAGGTTCTTAGTCCAGAGCGGACTTGACTTTCATCCGTCGCGCAAAGCGACAACGAGAACCGCTCTCGACTCGAACCGACAGGGTGAGCGCCGGACTGGCGCCCACCC
>JBBPIN010000120.1:0-1726 GCA_038040285.1 Actinomycetota bacterium | reverse complement strand
CCTCCTTCGGGCAGGAGACTTCAGCCGGCTGCGAGCACCTCCGCGGCGGCGCGCTTGCCGGACTGGACGGCGGAGCTGAACGAGCTGTAGTGCGGCCCGGTGGACGTGTCGACGCCGGCCCAGTGGATCCGCCCGAAGGGCGCGCGGATGGCGGGGCCGAAGCCGACGCCGGTGTAGACGCCGGGACCCGGCACCGCGGCGAAGTCTCCGCGGGCGAACTCTTCGATCGACCAGTTGAACTCGAAGTAGTTGTCGGGCGCGACGTTCTGCGGGGGCACGGCGGGGAAGCGGATCGTCGGCGAGAGCTGCGCCGCCTGCGGGCCGAACCGGTGGACCAGCTCGCTGATGACCTTGGCTCTGCGCTGGCCGCGTGTCATCGCGTTGAAGGCCCGGGCGCTGTCTCCGACGACGAAGCAGATCATCAGGCCGGGCGTGAGCTGTCCCGCGGGGCCGCCACCGTCGCGCGCGTTGGGAATGAAATCGCCCGGGAAGATCGAGATCGACTCTCCGGTCAGCCCCCGCTCCCGCCAGAACGCGCGGTCGTAGACGAGCCAGATCTTCCACACCGAGCCCTGGGGCACCCGCTGCTGGAGCTGGGCCCGGTCGGGCGGCAGGATCGGGTCGAAGCGAATGAAGGTGTCGAGGGTGCCCGGCGCCGCCACGATCACCCGCTTGGCCTCGGCGACCAGGCCCGTCGTGGTCGTCACCGTGACGCCCCGCTCATGCTGGCGGATCAGCTTCACCGGCTCGTTGACGCGCACCGCGCCGGGACCGAGGCGATCGACGATGAGCGCGCCGATCTGTGACGCACCAGGCTGCGCGACCCGGAACTGCTCGGCCTGGCCGGGCCCAGAGCCCGCCAGATTCAGGAAGCTGCCGCCGAAGGTCTGAAGCACGAAGAGCACGTGCAGCAGCGAGATTGCCCCGACGTTCATGCCCGTCGAGCCACCCAGCGAAGCGCGGAGCAGCGCCTTCGCGTCATCTGTCAGCAGGTTCAGCTGGATCCAGGATTCGACCGTCCACTGATCGGCCTCAGCCGTGCTCTGGGGCCCCAGGAGCCCTGGGATCGGCGGAAACGGCCGATCCTCCCAGGGCGCGTCGACATTCACGACCGAGGACATCACCTGGAGCGTGCCGAACGCCGCGACCACTTCGAGCTTCGCGGCGAGGTCAAGCGGCGGCAGCGCCTCCAGCGGATCGACAGCGTGCGGATCGTACTGCGACACCTTGCCGTCGCTGCCCACGAAGACGTTGAGGCCCGCGTCCGGCGTCGGGTAGATGCGATCGCCCACGCCCAGCTCGTTCATGAGCGTGCGGATGTCCGTCTGGGCGTCACTCACCCACTGGCCACCGATCTCGAACAGGGTGCCATCCGAGAGCTGCGAGGACCAGACGCGCCCGCCGACGCGGCCGTTGGCCTCGAGCACGAACACGCGCTGTCCATGCTTGAACAGCTCCCAGGCCGCGCCGAGGCCGCCGTAGCCGGCGCCGACGACAATGACGTCGGCCGGAACCGAACGTGCTGCCACGACATCCGGGCGAGCCGCCAAGGCGCCGATGGCAGTCGTGGCGATCGCACCGGCTTTCAGCAGGTCTCTGCGGGAAACTCGCTGTGGCAAAGCCGCCTCCTGAGTCAAGAGTCACTGCTCGCCGTCCCCTGCGTCGGACACCGCATCATGACACGACACGACGCGGCGAATCGAAAAGAGCGACGGGTGAGTGGCGT
>JBBPIN010000119.1:0-1776 GCA_038040285.1 Actinomycetota bacterium | reverse complement strand
TCGTCGGCAGCCCACCGGGGGGCTTCGTTCCGCCTCGCGCGTTCGAGGGCCCATGCCTATCGGACCTGCCGCTCGCGCGCTTGACGCTGTTTTCGGGGAAACGCCGGTGACTGGTCCGCGAGCGAGGTGGCGGGCGCGCAGAGTCACCTTCCACCAGGAGGTGACTACCCGCTTGAGCGCCTGCTTCGGAAGCAGGAGGCGCCGGGACTACGTTCCGCCGGGGCCCTCAGGTAGCGGGACGCGTTCTTGCCCCAGCGGTCCGTATCCATAGCTGATCCCGTATCGGTGCCTGTGCCAGCTTGTCCCGCGTCACGAAGTTGGCAGGGTTTCGGGCTCGTTTGACTTGATGGTCTGAGCGGTTGTGCAACCTTCGAGGTGGACGTCGAGCGGGCGTCGCATGCCGATGGCTTCGTGTGGTCGGATCTGGTTGAAGAGCTGCCGGTATGCCTCGACCTCGACGCCGAGCTGGTAGCCGTCGTCGATCTCGAGCCGGTAGAGATGCTCGTACTTGAGCGAGCCGAAGGCTCGTTCGCGGACGCCGTTTTGCTGCGGTGTCTTGCGGCGGGTGCGGATGTGGATCAGCTCCGGCCGCTTCTCGATGTAGGCGGCGAAGCGGACCGACTTGAAGCACGGCCCGTTGTCCGTGACGAGGGCGATCGGCCGGATCTCGCCGGTCTGCGGGTCGACGAGCAGCTCCCGCAGCGGCCGGCCGAGCAGCCGTTCGTTCTCGCGGATCGCCTGCTCGACGGTCTCGATCGCGTCACGGTGATTGGCCGTGGTGGAGACGTGCCAGCCGAACTCGAGTTTCGACCAGTAGTCGGCAACACCGCCGATCCGCCAGACGCCGCCCTGGCGCGTCTCAAACTCGCTGAAGTCGAGCTGCCACACCTGATTCGGGCCGCTGGGCGGCACCACGAACGCCGCCCGCCGGGCCTGGGCGAGCTGGCGGCGTTCGGCCTGGTAGTCGACCGGCAACACCCTGCCGGTGCGCTTCAGCGCCCGCAGCACCGTCGAGTCGGGCGCCCCGTGGCCGTCGACGCGCATCAGCATCGCGATCTTGCGGTGACCCCAGGCTGGGAAGCGATCCGCGTAGGAGATCGCGACCGGCTCAACCCGATCTCTCGCCGGCGCCGGCCACGGCCCCTTCACGGCCCTACCCTGGCGTTGGCGTTGCTGCCAGCGCCGATAAGAGCGCTCCGGCACCCCGATCAGCCTGACGAACCTCGAGGTGGGCATCCCGGCCTCGAGGCGGATCACCTCGAGGTCCTCGTAGGACCCAGGCGATGCTCGGCACTGCGCTTCCAGACACGCAGCTCGACGTGCGCCTCACCCAGAGCCGCCTTTAGCTCCTCGACCTCATCGAGCAGCATCCGCTCGCGCGGGTTGACGCCCGGCTTGCCGCCCTCGACCAGGCCCGCCTTGCCGCCCTCAAGGAACTGGCGCTTCCAGGTCGAGATCGACTGCTCGCTCGCCTTGCCGCGGCGAGCCGCCTCCGCGACCGACATCTCGCTCGAGATGACTGAGAGGACGAGCCTGAATTTGTCTTCAACAGAGAAAACAGAAGGACGTGCCACTGGTAGCTCCCTTCACGAGGAGCCCGACATTAACCCCACTGCCAGAATTCGTGACGCGGGACAGCCGGAGCCGAACGTGCTACGGAGCGATTCAACGTCTTGGTACTGGGTGCTATGGGTCATTCTTTGCGTAAACGCAATCATCCAGGTGGAGATGAGCGTCGCAGCCATAAACGCGGCAACAGCCGCAACGCCAAAGGGG
>JBBPIN010000118.1:0-1796 GCA_038040285.1 Actinomycetota bacterium | reverse complement strand
CCTGCCCGTTGCGGCGGTAATCCTTGTACCGGAAGGTCACGCCGCACTCGTCGAGAGCAATGAGCCGGCTGTTCGCGATGGCGACGCGATGAGTGTAGCGGGCGAGATAGGCAAGCACCGCTTCCGGCCCGGAGAAGGGCGGCTTGGCGTAGACGAACCAGTTCTTGCGCTTGAGCGGCGCGAGATGCGCGGCGAAGGCCTGGCGATGACGCAGGCCCTCGATCTCGCCAAAGAACGCCAGCCGGCCCGCGGCGTGGGCATCGGCAAGCGCCGCCAGGAAAAGCCGCCGGAACAGGCGGGAAAGCACCCGCACTGGTAGGAGAAAGCCGGGCTTGCAGTGCACCCAGCGCGTGCCGTCGAGCGATATTCCGCCGCCCGGAACAATCATATGGACGTGCGGGTGGTGGGTCATGGCCGAGCCCCAGGTGTGGAGCACGGCGGTGGCGCCGATGCGAGCGCCGAGGTGCTTTGGATCGGCGGCGATCGTCAGCAGCGTCTCGGCGGCCGTGCGGAACAAGAGGTCGTAGACGATCGCCTTGTTCTGGTGGGCGATTGGAGCGATCTCGGCCGGCAGCGTGAAGACGACGTGGAAGTAGCCGACCGGCAGCAGATCGGCCTCGCGGGCCGCGAGCCAATCCTGCGCCGCTGCGCCCTGACACTTTGGGCAATGGCGATTGCGGCACGAGTTGTAAGCGATGCGGCTGTGGCCGCAATCTTCGCAGCGCTCGACATGCCCGCCGAGCGCGGCCGAGCGGCACTGCTCGATCGCCGACATGACCTGAAGCTGACCGAGGCTCACATGCCCGGCATTGGCGCGACGCCAGTCGGCTCCATGGCGATGAAAGATGTCTGCGACCTCCAGCCTCGGGTGGCGCACGGCCGCCCGGCTACGCCTCGGGTCGCGGCCTCCCTTCGATCAATGGTGCGAGTCGGTCGAGCGGGCTGGTGACGGCCCGGATCGTGGTGTTGGCGACGCGGGTGTAAAGCGCCGTGGTGTCGAGCTTGGCATGACCCAGGAGCGTCTGGATCACGCGAATATCGACACCTTGCTCGAGAAGGTGGGTGGCGAAGCTGTGCCGCAGCGTATGCGGCGAGACGCGCTTGTTGATCCCCGCGGCCTGTGCGGCGGCGCGGACAACGCGGCAGAGCTGGCGGGCCGACAGCGGCTCGACCGGGTTGCGGCCTGGGAACAGCCAGCCTCCCGGCAGCAGCAGGTTGCGTCGCCGCCCTTCGCGCCACCAGACGCGCAGCAGCCCGAGCAGCTGTGGCGAAAGCATTGCAAGGCGGTCCTTGCCCCCCTTGCCGCGCTCGACGCGCAGCAGCATCCGCTCGGAATCGATATCGCCGACCTTGAGTGCGACGACTTCCGAGACGCGCAGCCCAGCGCCGTACGCGGTGGCGAACGCTGCCTTGTACTTCGGCGCCGATGCCGCCTGCAGCAGCAGCGTCACCTCCTCGACGCTGAGCACCACCGGTATCCGCCGCGGGTACGGCACGACGGTGAGCCGGCGCGCCAGATCCGGGCGGTCGAGCGTCACCGTGAAGAAGAAGCGCAGGGCCGAGACCGCGCCGTTGATGCTCGGCGGCTGCACGCCGCTCCGCGTCTGGTGCAGTTGGAAGAGGCGCACGTCTTCCGCCGTCGCCGTGTCGGGCGACCGGCCGATGAAGGCCGCGAATGCCCGCACGTGTCGCACATAGTGGCCGCGCGTCCGCTCCTTGAAGCCGTGCACGGTCATGTCTTCGATCATGCGCGCCCGCAGCGGGCTGATGGGCTGAGGTGAAGTATCGGAGGTCAT
>JBBPIN010000117.1:0-1852 GCA_038040285.1 Actinomycetota bacterium | reverse complement strand
CGAAGAACCTGGTCGAGGTGGAGGAGTCGGCGGCCCGGGCGCTGCTGCGCCTGCTTGATTCCCTTGAGGATCACGACGACGTCAACGAGGTGCACGCGAACTTCGACATCCCGCAGGAAGTGCTCGAGAAGGCGGCATAGATGTTGGCCGGCGCGTTGCGCGCCATGGATCCGGGGGCGGTGCCGTTAGGCGCCGCCAGTAGCTGGTCAGGCGGCGAAGCCGCCGCAAGTGGTTGGCATGTCAGGCGACGAAGCCGCCGCAATTGCTAGTCGCCGCCGCCCTCGTCTCCGCCCTTGCCAGGCTTCGGGCCCTTCGGGGGCTTGATCCCGCCTGAGGAGCCGTTGTCGCCCCGCACCGCGGTGCCGGGCGAAGGCGCCGTCGACTGACCGGCCTCCTGCTCGGCCGCCGCCAGCTCCTGCGCCACGGCGCCGCTCTGGTCGGAGATCTGGAGGCGCTGCTCGAGGACCGGGATTGCCTGCTGCGGCTGGCCGGCCAGGCGGAGGGCGTGGCCGAGGTTGAACAGCGCATAGGCGTAGTTGACGTCGCTGGTGCCATCGGGGAAGGCGTTCGCCGCTCGCCGTAGCACCGGAATCGCCTCGTCATAGCGACCCTGCTGGATCAGTGAGAAGCCCTGGTCGTTGAGCTGCGCGCCGAGCGCGGCGCCGGTCAGGGGCGCCGGGGCTTGAGATTTCGGCTTCGTGGTCACGGTTCGGATCTGTGTCTTGACCCTCGCGGCCCGCTTGGTTTGGTCGGAACCGCCACCGAGCGCGATCACCGCGATCAGCGCTCCGGCCAGCGCCGCGATCGTGGCCACGATCGCGGTTCGCCGGCGTGACCACCCGCCCTTCGACGGGCTCGTCTGAGGCTGGATCGCAGGGCCCGGTCGAGGCGGCGCGGTCAATGTCGTCGTGGCGTCGGGGTCCGTGGGCAGCGGCGCGCCCTCCCCGGTCAGGGCGGCCGATAGGCGATCGACCAGCTCTCCGGCGCTGCGCGGGCGGCGCTGCGGGTCACGGGCGAGGCCGTCGCGCAGCGCCTCCGCGGCCGCCGGCGGGGCCGCGGGCCATACCTCGCGCAGGTCGCGGGGACGCCTGAGGCTGACAATTTCTGTCGGCGTCTGCCCCCGCTGCGCGCGCTCACCGGAAACAGCCTCGAAGGCGACCGCAGCGAGTGAGTAGACGTCCGCCGAAGGATCGTCCTCGGCGTTCTCCAGCCGCTCGGGGGCGATATAGGAGAGCGTCCCGATGATGTCGTTGGTGGTCGTGATGCTGGTCGCGTCGACCGCGGTGGCGATGCCCAGATCGGCGAGCTTCGCCGTGCCGTCGTCCCCGATCAGCACGTTCGACGGCTTCACGTCGCGGTGGATCACCCCGGCCCCGTGGGCATAGTCGAGGGCCGCGGCGACCTGCGCGAGGACCCCAACCGCGCGCTGCGGAGCCAGAGGTCCGCTCCGGAGTTGGTCTTTCAGCGACTCGCCCTCCACGTACTCCATGACGATCAGCAGGGCGTCGTCGTCGGCCGCGGAGTCGAAGATCGAGACAACGTTGGGATGGTTCAACGATGCGCCCAGGCGAGCCTCGCGGCGGAACCGGGCCAGGGCGTCCTCCGGGCTGGAGGTCGGCAGGCGCTTGAGCGCCACCAGGCGACCGAGCCGCTCGTCTTCGGCCAGCAGAACGCTGGCCCCCATACCGCCCGAGCCGAGTCTCTTGAGCACGCGGTAGCGCCCCCCGAGCGCCAGCGCGTCGTTTGCACGCGGTAGCCGCATCGGCGTAAAGCCTGCCATATGCGCCGGTCTCTCGTACGCAAAGAGGCATCCGAGGCGGCGCGCAGAATCAGGTCCCATGAAGGTCGTCAT
>JBBPIN010000116.1:0-1900 GCA_038040285.1 Actinomycetota bacterium | reverse complement strand
GCGCATCCGTTCCGCATGATCTGCCACAACGGCGAGATCAACACCCTGCGCGGCAACGTGAACTGGATCCGAGCGCGCCAAGGCTCGACTTCCTCGCCCATCCTGGGCGAGGATCTCGCGAAAATCTGGCCGCTCATCTACGCCGGCCAGTCGGACTCGGCGTCGTTCGACAACGCGCTGGAGCTCCTGGTGATGGGCGGCTACTCGGTCGCCCACGCCATGATGATGATGATTCCCGAGGCGTGGGAGAACCACGGCCTGATGGACCCGGCGCGGCGCGCCTTCTACGAGTACCACGCCGCGCTGATGGAGCCGTGGGACGGGCCGGCGTCGATCGCGTTCACCGACGGCCGCCAGATCGGAGCCACGCTGGACCGCAACGGGCTGCGCCCGTCGCGCTATATCGTGACCGACGACGACCTGGTGATCATGGGCTCGGAGTGCGGCTGCCTGCCGGTACCGGAGGAGCGGATTATCAAGAAATGGCGCCTGCAGCCGGGCAAGATGTTCCTGGTCGACCTCGAGAAGGGCCGCATCGTCGACGACAAGGAACTGAAGGACTCGCTCGCCAGCGCCCGGCCCTACGCCGAGTGGATCGAGCGCATTCGCGTGAAGCTCGACGAGGTCGAGAGCGAGAAGACGCCGCCGCTCAAGTCGGCGGTGCCGCTGCTCGACCGCCAGCAGGCCTTCGGCTATACCCAGGAGGACCTGAAGCTCATCATGCAGCCCATGACCGCCACCGGCGAGGAGCCGATCGGCTCGATGGGCAACGACTCCCCGCTCGCGGTCCTGTCCGACAAGAACAAGACGCTGTATCACTATTTCAAGCAGCTCTTCGCGCAGGTCACCAACCCGGCGATCGACCCGATCCGCGAGGAGCTGGTGATGTCGCTCGTTTCGTTCATCGGGCCGAAGCCCAACCTGCTGGGGATCGACGAGCTCAATCCGCCGCTGCGCCTCGAAGTCACCCAGCCGGTGCTCGACTTCTACGAGATGGAGAAGATCCGGCACATCGAGCGCTATACCGGTGGCAAGTTCAAGTCCTGGGAGCTCGACATCACCTACCCGGCGCTCTGGGGCAACAAGGCGATCGAAGCGCGCCTCGCCTCGCTCGCCGCGCAGGCCGAGGACGCGGTGCGCTCGGGCTACTCGATCATCGTCGTCTCGGACCGCTTGGTGGACCGCGAGCGCGTCGCGATCCCGGCGCTGCTGGCGCTCTCGGCGATCCACCAGCACCTCGTCGGCAAGGGCCTGCGCACCAGCACCGGCCTGGTGGTCGAGACCGGCAGCGCGCGCGAAGTGCATCACTTCGCCCTGCTGGGCGGCTACGGCGCCGAGGCGGTGCACCCGTATCTCGCCCTTGAATCGGTCCTCGGATTGCATCCCCAGGACAGAGGTGCTGCATCGAAGGCGATCAAGAACTACGTCAAGGCGATCGGCAAGGGGCTGAAGAAGGTGATGTCCAAGATGGGCATCTCCACCTACATGTCCTACACCGGCTCGCAGGTCTTCGAGGCGGTCGGCTTGGCGCGCTCGCTCGTCGACAAGTACTTCACGGGCACGACGTCGAACGTCGAGGGAATCGATGTGTTCGACGTCGCCGAAGAGGCGATGCGCATCCACCGCGCCGCTTTCGGCGATCGCGACCCGGTGCTCGCCACGATGCTCGATGCCGGCGGCGAGTACGCCTGGCGGGTGCGCGGCGAGGACCACACCTGGACGCCCGAGGCCATCGCCAAGCTGCAGCAGTCGGCCCGCTCCAACTCCTACGCCACCTACAAGGAATACGCGGCGATCATCAACGACCAGTCGCGCCGCCAGATGACCTTCCGCGGCCTGTTCGAGTTCCGCTTCGGCGACTGCAAGCCGGTGCCGCTTGAGGAGGTCGAGCCGGCGGCCG
>JBBPIN010000115.1:0-1963 GCA_038040285.1 Actinomycetota bacterium | reverse complement strand
GCGCGCCCCGTCGCGCTACTTCTTGGCCGCCTCGAAGTACGGGTTGGTGCCGCTCGCGTGGTCGGTGACGTCGACGACCCGGGTGATCTCGGGCGCCGCCCCCGTGATGGCGACCTCGATCCCCTGCGTTAGGGTGACAGGCGCCATGGCGCAGCCTTGACAGCCGCCGCCCAGGCGCAGGTAGGCGGTCGAGTCCTCGACGGCGACGAGCTCGGCGTAGCCGCCGTGGGCAGCGATGCTCGGGTTGATCTGCTCGGCGAGGATCTGCAGGACCCGCTGGGCGACGTCGCCGCTGAGATCGGGGGGCGGTCGGCCCGCCGCCGCGACGGCCGGGCTCGGGCTGTTGGGGTTGATGATGACGAGGGAGCCGAGGATCAGGTTTCCCTCGAGATCGATGGTGGCGCCGCGCAGCTTCTCGACGCTATCCGCGGGGATGACGATCGCCAGGCCGTCGTGGTGCTGGACGACGTCGTCGGGTCCGGCGTCCTCGAGGAGCGGGAAGGACGCTGTGCTCTCGTACTCGCCGCCCGAGATCCCGATCACCTCGATCCTGAGCGCGAGGCGCTCGGGGTTGGGCTGCTCGGCGCGGACCTGGAGCACCTTCTCCCGGGCCAGGTCGGTGATCCGAACGACCGGCTCCCGGCCGGCGATGTCATCGGCGGTCATGGATCGTTTCCCCGCTCGAGCGCGCGTCCGTCGCGTGACGGCTCCCAGCTAGGATACCGATACGGGGTGTCCTGCCTGCTTCTTCTGCTGCCCACGGCGGCGTACCGGGCGAGGGACTTCCTCGACGCGGCGGCGGCGCTCGGCGCCGAAGTGGTGGTCGCCTCCGAGCGGCGGCAGGTGCTCGCCGGGGTGATGGGAGACCGGGCGTTGCGCGTGAACCTGCGCCGCCCGGAGGCCGCTGCCCAGGCCATCGTCGCCCTCGCCGAGCGGACGCCCCTCGACGCCGTCGTGGCGGTCGACGATCAAGGTGTCCTCGTCGCCGCGCTCGCCGCCGAGCGCCTCGGCCTCGCGCACAACCCGTCCGAGGCGGTGGCGGCAGCGCGGGACAAGGCGGCGATGCGCCGGGCGTTCGCGGCCGCCGGCCTTCCCCAGCCCGAGTACCGGATCGCGGGCCCGCGAGCGGACGTCGCCCTCCTCGCCGCCGAGGTCGGCTCTCCCTGCGTCGTTAAGCCCGTCTCGCTCTCGGCGAGCCGTGGCGTCATCCGCGCTGACGACCCGCCCGCCGCCGCCGCGGCCGCCGCGCGGATCCGGGAGATCCTGCGCGAGGCTGGGGAGGACCCGGACGGGCCGCTGCTCGTCGAGTGCTACCTCCCAGGCGTCGAGGTCGCTGTCGAGGGCCTGCTTCGGGGCGGCGCCCTCGAGGTCCTGGCGGTCTTCGACAAGCCCGATCCCCTCGAGGGTCCCTACTTCGAGGAGACGATCTACGTCACCCCCTCGCGCCTGCCGGCTGAGACTCTCGAGACGATCACCCGCCTGACCGCCGGTGCCGCCTCCGCCCTCGGCTTAGTCGAGGGGCCGATCCACGCCGAGCTCAGGATCGACGGCGCCCGAGCGTGGCTGCTCGAGCTCGCTGCGCGCTCGATCGGCGGGCTCTGCTCGCGGTCTTTGCGCTTCGGGCTGGGCGTGAGCCTCGAGGAGCTCATCCTCCGCCACGCCCTCGGGCTTGGCCTCGACGGCCTGGCCCGCGAGGAGGCCGCCTCCGGGGTGATGATGCTGCCGATTCCGAGGGCAGGAGTGCTCGAGGAGGTGCGCGGGCAGGACGAGGCCCTGGCGGTACCCGGGGTGACCGGGCTCGAGATCTCGATCGCGCGCGGCCGGCCGGTTCGGCCGCTGCCCGAGGGCGACCGCTACCTCGGCTTCCTCTTCGCCCGCGGCGAGACGCCCGACGAGGTCGAGCAAGCGTTGCGTACGGCCCACGGTCGTCTCGAGATCGTGATCGGCGAGCCGTCGGACGGGT
>JBBPIN010000114.1:0-2062 GCA_038040285.1 Actinomycetota bacterium | reverse complement strand
CGACACGCGGATTATGATTCCGCTGCTCTAACCAGCTGAGCTACTCCGGCGGGGGAGAGGCAATCGTAGCGGCGCCTGCGCCGCGCTCAGCGTTCATCGGCGGCCGCTCAGCCCTGGTTCAGTTCCGCGATTTCCTCGTCGCTGAGTTCGATTCCCGCCGCCGCGATGTTCTCCTCCAGATGCTGCACAGATGAGGTGCCGGGGATCGGCAGCATCACCTCTGAGCGGGCCAGCAGCCAGGCAAGGGCGATTTGCGCGGCGGTGGCGTCGTGGCGGGCGGCGATCTCGTCCAGCGGCCCGCCCGGGCCGGCCAGCGAGCCGGCCGAGAGGGGGAACCAGGGAATGAAGCCCAGGCCCAGCTCCTCGCAGCGCTTCAGTACACCCTCGGAGTCGCGGTCGGTGAGGTTGAAGCGGTTCTGCACCGTGGCCACAGAGACGATCTCGCGCGCGGTCTCGAGCTGTTCGACCGACACGTTGGAGACCCCGACGAGGCGGATCTTGCCCTCGTCGCGGAGCTCCTTCAGGGCGCCGACCGATTCCTCGTACGGCACGTTGGGATCGGGTGCGTGCAACTGGTAGACGTCGATGCGATCGACTCGGAGACGCTGGAGCGAGCCCTCGCAGGCCTCGTGCAGCCGCTCGGGGCGCCCATCGGGCGCCCACTGGCTCGGGCCGGCGCGCGTCAACCCACCCTTGGTGGCGATCGCCACGTCATCGGCATAGGGATGCAGCGCCTCGGCGATCAGCTCCTCGCTCACGTATGGCCCGTAGGAGTCGGCGGTGTCAATCAAGTTGACGCCCAGCTCGACAGCGCGGCGCAGGGTGGCGATCGCGCCGTCACGGTCCTCGGGCGGCCCCCAGATCCCGTCGCCGGTTATCCGCATCGCCCCGAAGCCGAGGCGGCGAACAGTCAACTCCCCGCCGAGGGTCAGCGTGCCAGCGGTCTCGTCGGTCATTTCGATCGTCTGTGGTGTCATGGGCCCCCTCGTTCCGCTCCTGCCGTCTCCTCAACATAACCAAGCCGCTGCGTTGGCCCGCGGAATAGCCTTGGCGCCGTGAGCATGCTCGCCGCCCCCAACTTCTCCGAAGGCCGCGATACGTCGGTGATCGCAGCGATCCGCGCCGCGCTCGACGCCGATAGAGGACTGCTGGATCGCCACTCCGACCTCGAGCACAACCGCACCGTCTACACGCTCGCAGGGGAGGGCCGGGCGCTGGAGGAGCGGCTGGTCGCCGGCGCTTGCGTGGCGATCAAGCGGATCGACATGCGACGCCACCGCGGGCTTCATCCCTGCATCGGGGCGCTCGACGTCTGCCCGCTGGTCTGGCTCGACCTCGAGGGGCAGGAGCCGGCTCGGGCGCAAGCTCGTTCGGTGGCGGAGCGGATCGGGGCGCTCGGTGTCCCCGTCTTTCTGTACGGGGAGCTGGCCGGCTGCGAGGAGCGCCGCGAGCGCGCCTTCTTTCGCGAGGGCGGCCAGGAGACTCTCCGCCAGCGGATGGCGTCGGGAGAGATGGCGCCCGACTTCGGCCCGTCCGCGCCGCACCCGACGGCAGGCGGAACCCTGGTCACCGCGCGCCCGCCGCTGGCCGCCTTCAACGTCGAGCTCGACACCGGCGACGCCGTCGTCGCCCAGCGGGTCGCCGCCGCGGTGCGTGAGGCAGGCGGCGGGCCCCCGGGGGTGCGAGCGATCGGGCTGCCGCTTGAGGGCGGTCGGTCGCAGGTCTCCACCAACGTCCACGACCCGATCGCGGTGCCGCTGCGCATGGTCGTGGCGCGGGTCACCGAGCTGGCGGCGGAGCAAGGCGCCCGTCCGGTGCAGGCGGAGATCGTCGGACTGGTGCCGGCGGCCGCACTACAGGGCTTCCCGCGGGAGCTACCGATCCGCGACTTTGTCCCGGAGCGACACGTGATCGAGCGCCGCATCTAGGCGCAATCCCTGCAAAAACGCGCCCTATTAGGCGTCTCGGCAATTAACGAGTAGGGGCCCGCTCATACACCCGTCCAAACAGCTCGTGCCTACCAAAAACCGGTGTCGAGTCCGCATCCCCAGGCGCCGAGAAG
>JBBPIN010000113.1:0-2075 GCA_038040285.1 Actinomycetota bacterium | reverse complement strand
TCCACCTCGACGTCGCCGGCGAGCGAGGCCACGATCGGCTTCTCGATCCCGCGGCCGCGGAACTCCTCGACCACCTCGGCCATCACCTCGGCGAAGACCATCGGCGGGGTCACGATCGTGTGCCAGTAGCCCAGCACGAGCGCGTGGACGCGCTCGTCCTCCAGCCCGAGCGCAACGGTGTTGCGATAGGTCTCGGGCGGCTCACCGCCGGTGATGTCCACCGGGTTGCCGGCGGCGCCGAACGGCGGGATGAACTTCATGAACGCCTCGTTGAGGTCGTCCGGCATCTCCATGAGCTGGAGCCCGGTGTTGTAACAGGCGTCGGACAGCAGCACTCCAGAGCCGCCGGCGCCCGTGATGATGACGACGTTCTCCCCCGTCGGCGTCGGGAGGATCGGCAGGCAGCGGGCGAACTGGAGCAGCTCCTGGAGCCCGCGCGCCCGGACCACCCCGGCCTCGCGGAGGATGTCGTCGTAGACCTTGTCGTCGCCGGCCAGCGCCGCCGTGTGGGACGCCGCGGCCTTCGTGCCGGCGGGCGTCGCGCCCGCCTTGAGGACGACGATCGGCTTCTTCTTGGACACGCGCTGGGCCACCTCGACGAAGGAGCGCCCGTCCTTGAGGTCCTCCATGTGCAGGGCGACGCAGTTGGTGGCGTCGTCGTGCTCGAAGAACGTGAGCAGGTCGTCCTCGTCGATGTCGGACTTGTTGCCGAGCCCGACGATCGCGGACACGCCCATCTTGGTGGACCGGGCGAAGCCGAGGATCCCCATCCCGATGCCGCCGCTCTGCGAGGCCAGCGCGACCGGCCCCTGCACGTCGTAGGGCGTGGTGAAGGCGGCGCTCATCTTCCCGGGCGTGTAGTAGACGCCGTAGATGTTGGGCCCGACGAAGCGGACGCCGTGCTCGCGCGCGGTGTCGACGAGCTGCTGCTGGAGCTCGGTCTCCCCGGTCTCGGCGAAGCCGGAGGGGATCATGATGGCGGTGGCGATGCCCTTGTCGCCGACCTTCGCGATCGTGTCGACGACGAACTTGGCCGGGATCGCGAACACCGCCACGTCGACGCCGTCCGGGAGGTCTGAGACGTCGGCGTAGACCTTCTTGCCGAGGATCTCGCTGGCCTTCGGGTTGACCGGATAGATCTCCCCCTCGAAGCCCCCGTTGACGAGGTTCTGCATCACCGAGTTGCCGATCTTGCCCTCCTGCTCGGAGGCGCCGATCACGGCGATGGCCCGCGGGTGCATCAGGCGGTTCATGACCTCGAGGATCTCGTCCTCGCTGTAGCGCGGCGGCCGCTCGTCGGGGGCGTCGAACTCCACGACGAAGCGCGCGTCGACCGCGATCGCGCCGTCCTCCTGCGCGAGCACCGGGTTGAGGTCGGCCTCGGTGATCTCCGGGAAGTCGGTCACCAGCTCCGACACCCGCCGGATCATGTCGGCGAGCGCCTGCAGGTCGACCCCCGGCCGGCCGCGCACGCCGCGCAGCACCTCGGCCGTGCGGATCCCGTTGACCATCGCGAGCGCGTCGTCGGCCGACGTCGGCGCGAGCCGGAAGGTCACGTCGCGCAGGACCTCGACCAGGATCCCGCCGAGGCCGAAGGTGACGACAGGGCCGAAGGTGGGATCGCTGATGGCGCCGATCAGCACCTCCTGGCCCTCGGGCAGCATCCGCTGCACCTGCACCCCGGTGACGCTGGCGTCCGCCTTGTAGGCCTTGGCGTTCTCCAGGATGGTGTCGTGCCCGGAGGAGACCTCGTCGGCCGACGACAGGCCGACCAGAACGCCCTTGGCCTCCGTCTTGTGCAGGATGTCGGGCGAGACGATCTTGAGGACGACCGGGTAGCCGATGTCCTCGGCGAGCGCCACGGCCTCGTCGGTCGAGGTGGCCAGCCCCTCCTGGGGCACCTCGATGCCGTAGGCGTCACAGACCCGCTTGGCTTCCGGCGCGCTCAGCGACGTCCGCCCGTCCGCGCGGACCTCGTCCAGAACCTCCCGGACCGTCCCCTGGTCGGTGGAGCTGGACCGGCCTTCCGTCATCGTCGACTGCATCGTCCTCCCTCGGTGTCGTCGTCAGGCTTG
>JBBPIN010000112.1:0-2138 GCA_038040285.1 Actinomycetota bacterium | reverse complement strand
TAGGCTCTAAGGCGAACTCGACGCTGTGCTCGATGTCCTCGGGCGCGTACTCCCCCACAAGAACCAGGACCGTCTCGGTATGAGCAACCCGGCTCGCGAGCTCGTAGTATGCGGCTCGGAGTGATCGATCGTCGGCGAAAACTTGAAGCGCCTTGGCGGTGTCGATCACGACCACCGCGGGGTTGGTCTCAAAGCACTTGTTAACCACCTCGGACACCACCGTGCCAAGCCCGCCTCCGTTTTCCTGCAGCAGGAGGTCGCCGAGGTGGATGAACTCGACGCTGCTTTCGAGCGCGTCCGGGGCGAAGAAGCTGAACGGCTCGAGGTGCCTGATGAGCTTGGAATGGGGTTCCGACAGCGTCGTGTAGTAGATCGCCCTGCGCTCTGGCGTGGCGCTGGCGAAACAGATCTGCTGGGCGAGGACGGTCTTCCCGGTACCCGGGGCCCCGGCAAGGACCACGAGCGACCCGGGCTCGAGCCCGCCCCCGAGCACGAGGTCAAGCTCTTCGATACCACTCGCCAGGCGCTCCACGCTCAGCCTCCGCTCTTGATGAGAGACAGCCCTGTCGCCAGGACCTCGTGCAGTCGGAACGGTTTGGGCAACGCCGCGTCGGCGCCGCTCGCCGCCGTGGCACCGGAGCTCAGTACCAGGATCGGGATCGCTGCCGTCTCTGGATCAGAGCGCAGCCGCCGGATCAGCTCGAGCCCATCCAGAACCGGCATCATGACGTCTGTGACGACCAGGTCCGGGCGCGAGTCCTTAACGCGCTCCAAGGCGGCAACACCATGGTGCGCTTCGACGATCCGGTGCCCGGTAGACTGAAAAGCGATCTTGAGTACGAATCGCAGGTCCGGCTCGTCGTCCACGATCAGAATCTCTGACACCCGGTTGCCGGCTCCTTCCGGTCTACGAGCAACGCCCACCTCATCGGGCAACTCCTGGCGCTGATATATCGAACCCGCTGAGGAACAGTGCCCAGCATCATGCCAAGCACCAGCGACCGTGGGTCCGGTGAGATGCACGGGGCACCGCGGCTCAACGTAAAGGAGTCCAGGCCGCAGCGCAAGGCGATCCCCCAAGCAGCGACACGAGGGGGATCAGCCCGGTGAACTCGTGGCGCTCCTGCGCGACGCTACTGGGGGTTGAGCAGCCGAGCCACTCGCTCGAGGAAGCTTCGATTGCGCTGCGGGACGGGAAAGCCTTTGGCGTCGAACTCCCGCGGGCGTGCGCCATCGGTTGCACGCGCTTTCCCGCTCGTCACCTCCCTCTGGTAGCGCTGGTAGCGCTCGGCACCCGCCTGCTCGCTGCGGGCGGCCTCCACGGCATCGCCGAGCAGGCGCTCTCGCGCCCGTTCGGTCATTTCGCTGTCCCCCGCCGCTACTTGGACGGTGGTCAGGTGAGCCCGCGCGTCGCGATGCTGCTCAGACCGGTCGCGCAGCGAGAAGGCGAACAGCCACAGCGCGGCCTTCTGGTCCTCGGTCAGTCCGAGGTGCGCGTTGATCGCATCCTCGACATCGCTGAACGGCACACCTTCCTGGATCAGTTCCGTGACGGTGTCGCTGAAGCTGGCCAGAACTGGCCTTGCGTGGGTTCCGCTCATACGCAGTACACCCCCTTTGTGGTTGGCGGTGCCGCCATGACACGTCGGCACCCGCATCAATCGAGAGCACCGACCGTCGCAGAACGGCGAGCGCCGCACAAGCGTTCGAGCGGTTTCGAGGGAGTGGTCCTGCCCGCCCGAGTCGGAAACTGCGGGCTTTCGCGTTGAGAGCCCAGGCTCGACTTCTCCTTGAGTGCACGACGTTTCACCCTCCAGTGACGCACTTGTAACGCAGGCGCCTTGCGCCGTCAGTCGCGTCGCGAAACCGTGGCGACGCATGTCCCTGCCGCTCCTCAGCAGCGCCGACCGGCCGCGTCGGGAGACCGCGCGGCGGGTGGGCGACGAGCGTGGTCAGGCCTCCCTGCTGTTGCTCGGCGTCGTCGCCGCGCTGCTAGCCGGACTGCTCGTGCTGTTCTCCTTCGGCCACGCGCTGGGGGCGAAGGGGCGCCACCAGCGCGCGGCCGACCTGGCCGCGATCTCGGCGGCGGGGGCGATGCGCGCGGCCTACCCGCGGCTGTTCGAGCCCGCTTTCCTCGA
>JBBPIN010000111.1:0-2152 GCA_038040285.1 Actinomycetota bacterium | reverse complement strand
GCGTGGCGCTGACGATTCGCGCCACCCTTCCCCACCTGCTGGAGCGCGGCGACGGCCACTACCTGATCACCAGCTCGGTCGCCGGCCGCCGGGCGCTGCCGGGCTCGCTTTACTCGGCGACCAAGTTCGCGGCCACGACGATCGGCCACGGGCTGCGCCAGGAGCTGCGCCAGATGCACGACGAGAACACGATCCGCGTGACCCTGATCGAGCCGGGCATGGTCGACACCGAGTTCTTCGACGCGGGGGCGCCGGACTGGGCGCTTCGCGACGAGGACATCGCCGGCGCGGTGCTCTACGCGCTCCAGCAGCCGGAGCGGGTGGAGATCAACGAGGTGATGGTCCTCCCCACCCGCCAGCCTGGCTAGGGCGCCCGAGCAGCGCCTTCACGATCCGCCAGTAGGTCCGCAGCGCCAGCCGCAGCCCCCGCGAGCGGCCCGCGCGCCCGAAGTAGGGCGAGTCGAGATCGGGGGTCAGCCAGGCCGCGAAGTCGGCCGCTGAAACGGTCCGCCGTCGCTGAATTGCGCGGCGCGTGCGCAGCGCCCACGGCAGGCGCCGAAGCCCGTCAAGGTTGGCGAGCAGCTTTTGGCCCCCCCATCCGCCGGCGATCGAGATCGGGATCAGGGCCAGCTCAGTGAGCAGGAGCGCTGGCGCCAGCAACGCTAGGAGCGCCCCGGGATAGACGCGCAGGACGAAGGCCCAGCGGTTGCGCTCCAGCCAGCGCATCTTCGCGGCGCTCTCGAACTCGTAGTCGTGGTCGACGACCGCGGACGGCTCCAAGCCCAGCCGCTCGCCCTCGAGTCGCAGCCGCATCGAGAGATCAATGTCCTCGTGGTAGAGGAAGTAGGGCGCGGGGAAGCCGCCGAGCCGGTGGAATGTCTCCAGGGGCAGCGCCATACAGGCGCCGGAGAGCGCCGTCACCTCACGCCGCTCGACGTCCCTCAGCGGTTTGCCATGCTCGCCGGCCCATGCGAGGCCGGTGAAGTGGACCGGGTTGCCGGCGGTGTTGACCTCGCGGGCGCCATTGCAGGCGACAAGGCCCATCCAGGCGGCCCAACCCCTGTCCTCGATCCAGGGGCGGACGATCGCTTCGCGAAATCCCGGCAGCGGCCGAGCGTCGGGATTGAGCAGCAGCAGCAGCTCGCGGCTCGCAACCTCGGCGCCGGCGTTGGCGGCGGCGGCGAAGCCGGTATTGGCACCCATCTGGACGACCTGGGCCGAGGGCGCGAACCTTGCCACCAGCTCTGGCGTGCCGTCGTCGGAGCCGTTGTCGACGACGATCAACTCGTCGCCGTCGCGCAGCTGCTCGACGAGCGGCGGGAGGGTCTTGCGCAGCGTGCCGACGCTGTTCCAGGCGACGATGACGACGGAGAGCCGCGGCTCGGTCACGCGGCGGGAGGCTAGCTGCAAGCGGCGACTTGAAGCTCAACTGGATCTCGCGGCCGCGAGGCCGCCCTCCGTGGGCCGGTACTTCTGACCTCAGGTCAGTTGTGGGTTGATTTACCGACTAACAGGTGTTCCAACGGCAATTTACCGACTAAAAGGTATTGCAACGGCAGCAAACCCGGTTAGGGTTCGCAGCCGACGACGATTTAGGGAGAGGGACTATGCGACTTCACTTCAAGCGCCGCAAGGTGCTCCGAACAGCCGGGATCGCGACCGTGCTGACCGGCGCCGCGCTCCTCCTGTCCGGGTGCTGGGGCACCGTCTTCGTGTACTCGGGCGGTAAGACGCTGGTCATCGCACGGGACAACACTCGGCGACCATATTGACCTGTACAAACGAAAATCCCGGCAACGTCTACGGAAGGGCTTACTGCGTCCTCAACAAGATTCACACGCAGTGCACCCAGCAACCGATACCGAATCTAAGTCAAGGCGAGTGCGACCGGATCACGTCGATCTTCGAGCGGGACGACATGGTCGGGGCAATCAACGAGTGGTTTGCAGGTGATCCGTGTCTTGCGAATTACATAATTCGCGGCGGTTCCGACTGGCAAGCCATCGGATGCCCATAGCGACCGGAATGATCGTTCCCCTAGTCGAGGGGTGAGTAGAGGCCGAGCGCAAACGCGCTCGGCCACAACGCATAGCGGCGGCGAGAGGGTAGCGGCAACCGGACGAGAGTTCGATTTCCCCCCTAAAGCCGGATT
>JBBPIN010000110.1:0-2180 GCA_038040285.1 Actinomycetota bacterium | reverse complement strand
GTTCGTCCAGCGACCGGTTCGTCCACTATCTCGCACGCTGAGTACCGTGCGGAGTCCGGATCGCCTTGATAAGAGCCCACTTACCCATCTTCGAACGGCCGCGAATCTCTTTCTCCTTCGCGATTTCGCGATCGTGGAGGCGGCGCATCGGCGTCAAGTTAGCCCTGTAGGGCGCGGAAACTCTGATTCGCGCGTGGGTCGGGCGGTCCGTACGATCGGCGGGTGGTTTTCTTTCTCGTGCATTTGGCTGCGCGGTGCCTGCTTCGGGTTATTGGCGGGAGTTCGTCTGTTGCTGCGCTGGAGGTGGAGAACGCGGTGCTTCGTCACCAGCTGGCGGTGCTGCGTCGGACGGTCAAGCGGCCGCCGTTGCGACGGAGGGACCGAGTGCTGCTCACCGCTGCCAGCAGCCTGCTGCCGAGGGATCGTTGGTCTGTGTTCGTGGTCAGGCCGCAGACGCTGGTTCGCTGGCACCGCGAGCTCGTCGCGAGGAAGTGGACGTACCGGCGCCGCTCTCCGGGTCGGCCGCCGATCGATCCTGAGCTCCGAGAGTTGGTGGTGCGCCTGGCAAGGGAGAGTCCCAGCTGGGGCTGCGTGCGGATCCAGGGCGAGCTGCGCAAGCTCGGCATCCGGGTGGGCGCGACCACGATCAGGACGATCCTGAGGCGTGCCGGTCTCGGTCCGGCCCCACGCCGGGATGGACCGTCGTGGAGCGAGTTCCTGCGAGCGCAGACGCAAGGAATGTTGGCCTGCGATTTCTTTACCGTGGAGACGGCGTGGCTGCGCACGCTGTACGTGTTGTTCTTCATTGAGCTGGGGTCGCGGCGTGTTCACCTCGCTGGAGTCACCGCAAACCCCGACTGCGCCTGGGTTGCCCAGCAGGGCCGTAACCTGGCGGTCGAGGAGCGGCTGGAGAACGTGCGCTTCCTGGTGCACGATCGGGACGCCAAGTTCTCGGGCCCTTTCGATCAGCTCATGCGCTGCGAGGGCGTGAAAGTGATCAAGACGCCGTTCCGGGCGCCGAAGGCGAACGCGGTCGCGGAGCGCTGGGTACGCACCGTTCGAAACGAATGTCTGGATCACGTGCTGGTGTTCGGCCGCCGCCATCTCGAGCACGTCCTTCGCGACTACGCGGCCCACTACAACGCCGAGCGCCCGCACCGCTCGCTGGAGCTTGCCGCTCCCGCCGGCTCACCCCAGATGCGGGCCTCGCCTCCCAGTTCGGAGATCCGCCGCCGAGACGTACTGGGCGGGCTGATCCACGAGTACTACGCTGCGGCCGCATGACCGGGCGAGATCGGGGCGTCGCGGCTGTCTTCGTCGTAGCGCGGAACCCAGAGGCCGACAGCAAGCTGCCCTACCTGCTGCGGCTCCCGCTCGAGGGCGGGCTGGTGCTCAAAGCACGGGAGCCGTGGCCGACGACCGCGCGCGTGTACTGCCACCGCTTCGAGGGCGCCTGGCCTAAAGAAGCCGAGACCGTCGAGGAGACCGCTGTCCTTTTGTGCCGCCGGCGGGGAGCGGCGATCGACCTGCTGCTCGATCGTCCCCGGCTGGCCCGCTCCCAGTTCGTCCTCACGCACGTAAAGGGCCGCGAGGCGATTTTCTGGCAGACCCAGAAGACCGCCCGCACCGCCAACCCGGGCGGCAGGATCCCCCGCCGGCGCATCCTCACCGACCCGGTCACGATCGCCACCGACACCAGGGAGCGCTACCCGTACCGCTTCGCCCAGCGGAACGTCGAGACGATTCGGGTTGCCCTCCCCGCAGGGGACTACGCGGTACAGGCAGCAGACGGAACCCTGCTCGCCGCGGTCGAGCGCAAGAGCCTCGAGAACCTCGCCGCCACACTCTCCGACGGAACACTCGCCTTCCAAATACAGCGGCTTGCGGAACTCCCCCTCGCCGCCGTCGTGGTCGAGGGCAGATACTCGGCGCTGTACAAGCTCGAGCACGTAAACGGCAGCTGGCTGGCCGACCAGCTGGCCCGGCTCGAGGTGCGCTACCCCGAAGTCCACCTGGTGTTCGCCGACTCCCGCCGCTTCGCCGAGGAATGGACCTACCGCTTCCTCTCCACAGCGCTCGCCGACGCGACCGGGCCGAACAACTGAGACGCATTCACGCCGAACCGCACCGCCCGTCCGTCCCGAGCCGGAGCGCGCATCGGCATTTTGGACCCCTACAGG
>JBBPIN010000109.1:0-2226 GCA_038040285.1 Actinomycetota bacterium | reverse complement strand
CGCTGGCCGACGAGCACACGCCCGCGGAGATTCGACAGATCGCCGCCCGCCTGCGCTGAGTCGAGCCCAGCAGCGACGTCGCAGGCGGACGGACGGCCGCCGCGCGCCTACTGACCGGTCTTGCACGTCGTCAGCGCCTGCTGGAGCTCCTGCTGATGCGCGGGATCTAGCAAGTACAGCAGGGACTCGTCGATCAGCTCCGGCGAGGGCTTCGTGTTGTTGAGGAGCGCGATCATCTCGGGGGTGTCGGGCAGGCCCGCCAGCCGGAGTCGATTCTGGAAGTTCGTGGGGACGCCGGCCGCGTAAGCGACCGCCTCGGCGTAGCCGCTACCGACCACGCGCCCGTCGGTGTTGAGGATGTCGACGGGAGCCTCCTGATACTGCTGCCCCGTCGCGAAGAACAGCGACGCGCCCGTCGCGACGATCGGCGCCATCGAGAAGCGCCGGATGTCGGCGGGGACCTCCGGGCCGAACTCGAACTCCCACCGGTTCGGGTACCAGGCATTCGTGACGGTGTACTGCGAGGGATTCGGCGTGGAGGTGCTCTTCACCCAGTCCGTCACCCTGAGCGTGCCCTTGGCGTCGACCTGCACGGCATTGGCGTCCATGTACTTGCCCACGACCGGGACGGTCATCACGCCCGCCGGCGGCTGCGGCCCGGTCTGGTTGTAGAAGCGAGCGTTGGCGTCGGTGTGGAACCCCACGAACGTCATCTGACGGTTGCCCTGGAACTGGGCCACGAAGAAGTCCCAGCCCGGCGGGCCTCCCGGCGACTGCGTGTTGATGAAGGCGCGGAAGGCCTCGACACGGAGGTTGCCCAGCGTGCCCCTCTGGTGATCGAGCCAGAACTCCCCGTCCGTGAGGCGAATCGTCTGCCCCTTCAGCTTGATCGTGCTCGCGCTCGTATCCAGCGTGAGCCTCGGGATCGAGTAGTACAGCGTCCCGATCTTCCCGCAGCACGGCAGGCAGCCGTCGTCGCCCTGGAGCAGGTAACTCTTGGCCCCGGAGAATACCAGGTCGATCGCGAGGTCGACCGGCGGCGTGACGCCGCGATCGGTGCCGCTGGCGGTCACGCGCATCGGGACGACCGCGCCGTCGGGCGACGTCACACCGTTCCTGCCCTGGGTCATGAAAAACGTGTTGGCCTTGAGCTGGATCAACCCCGTCGTCCCCGCGATCAGGGTGGGACGGGACTGATAGTTGCGGTCGCCCGCCTCGGTGATGGCGAGCTGCATGTCGATGACCTGGTTCTCCGCTCCGCTCAGGCCGAAGTGCGCGGCGACCGAGGGAGAGAGCAGGGACACCCGGTAGAGCATCAGCAGGACGCCATAGCGCTTTCCGTTGTCTCCCCTCGCGTTGCCGACGACGTAGTACCAGCCGAACTGCGAGTCCGGGTCGACGGCGTTGTCCGCGGGGAACTGCAGATTCGCGGCATCGGGAAGCGGTCGGTATCCGCGGGACCGGTCCTGGCCGAGGAAATCGAGCAACACGTAGGCCTGGTGTGGCGACTGGACGCTCGCGTAGCTCGCCATCGTCCCGTACAGCGCGTTGTACGGCGGGGTGAGCGAATCGGGGTGGGCGAGCAGGTCGGCCAGACGGAAGCGCGTCCGCTCGCCGAAGGCCGCGGCGCTGTTCTTCGGGCTGCACAGACGATCCTGAACGTTCCGCGGAATCCGGTTCGGCTCGAAGCGGGCCAGCCCGAGGGCGGCGGCGACGTTGTCTTTCGTTTCCGCGTCGAGCGCTTGGAGGTCGCAGGGCGGCGATCCGCCGCGCGCGGCGGCCTCGAGCGGAACCAGCGCCGTGAAGGCGAGCACAGTGAGTATGGCGAGACGCGGATATTTCATGGGCCTCCCTTTCGGATGATGATCCCGACTGCGGGATGGCCCACCGCGCCTGCCCGCAACGACATCAACTGGCCGACTGTCTTATCGAGCGTAGGCAACATTAGCACCCTCCGGCGGCGGTCGCCCCGTCCGCGGCCCCAATCACCGTGACCTAACCTCCCAGACTCAGCCGCCGCCCGCCCCAGGAGCCCGATGGCCCAGCATTACGACTGCACAACGATCGAGGGCAGACTACGCGAAGGTGCCCTCGTGGGCAAGTCGGGCACCCATCTGGCTCAACGCCCAGACCGGGCACCCCCGACGCCTCCCTGGTCTAGAATGAGGGCATGGTCGACAGCTTTGGCGAGTTGGAGGCGTCGAGCCTCTTCTGCCCCCGCTGCAA
>JBBPIN010000108.1:0-2293 GCA_038040285.1 Actinomycetota bacterium | reverse complement strand
GCAAGGGAACCTTTCAGTCCGTCGGCGCGCTGAGCGCGGTGCTCACCGCCACCGACGACGCCTGCAACAGCTCCGCTCCGAAGCGGGTCAGGTTCCGCGTGCTCAGGCGGCCACGCGCTTCCTGATTGGGAGGCACGATTCGCTGGCAGGAGACCTCCTGTCGCAATCGAACCGGGTGGCAATGCAGGACCTCACCGCGAAGCGCACTCTCGTCAAGTCACCGCCGGAGCTGTGGGAGGAGTTGAGCGAGGTCGACCGCCTCGCTAAGCACCTCAGCGCCTTCGGCGAGATCACGATCACCAAGCTGGAGCCCGAGCACACCGTCGCCTGGGAGGGCGAGCACGCGAGTGGCACCGTCTCGATAGAGCCCTCCGGCTGGGGAACCAAGGTCACCCTGCGGGCCGAGCTGCCTGAGGCGGCGGAGCCGGAGGCGACGGCGCCGCAGCCGGAACCTGAGCCCGAGCCCGTCGAGCCGAAGCCCGTTGCGGTCGAGCCGGAGCCCGAACCGGAGCCCGAGGGCGAGCGCACGCCCCCGCGCGGCTTCTGGGGATGGCTGTTCAGGTCACGGCGGTGGGAGCCGCTCGCCGCGGAAGTGGAGGCGGCCGTGGTGGAGCCCGAGCCGGTCGAGCCCGAGCCCGAGCCTGAGCCGGTCGAGCCCGAGCCCGAGCCGGTCACGGAGGCGCCAGAGGCCGGAGCGGAGCCCGCGGCCGCGGAGCGGGAACCGGATGTCGCTACCGCCCTCGACCCGGACCGGGCTCGCCTGATCCTCGACGAGGCGCTCGACACACTGGGCGCGGCCCATCACCGCCCGTTCTCGCGCGGCTAGGCCCTCCGGCTGCCTCCCGGCGGCCGTCCTCCGTCCCCAATAGATGAGTGATTCCGTTCCGAGTCGTGGCTCGGGACGGTGCGAGGGGACATGAGGAGGGTGTCGAAGGTCGGCGTTGCTAACGCCAACGTCGACCATCCAAAGGAGGTGGTCCACGTGACCGCCGATCTCGACACCCTCTTGACCGCACTTTACGTGCTCGCCGACGATTTCCTGCCGCGTCGCCCGCGCGCACGAAAGAACCCCCAGATCACCGACGCCGAGCTGGTCTGTCTGGCGGTCGCCCAGATCCTGCTGGATTGCCCGTCCGAGCGGCGCTTCTTGCGCTTCGCGATGTGCCGCCTTGGCCACCTGTTCCCCTACCTGCCCAAGCAGCCCGGCTACAACAAGCGCATGCGGGCGCTCGCGCCGCAGATCGTGCGCGTCCTCAACGCGGTCGCCTATGCGTCGCCGTCGTGGTGCGACAACGTGCGGCTGCTTGACTCCACGCCGGTCCCGGTCGGCCAGTCGCGCGAGACGGTCAAGCGCTCGGACTTCGCCGGCCACGCCGCCTACGGCTACTGCGCCAGCCACAGCCGCCACTTCTGGGGCTTCCGGCTCTACCTGCTGTGCGCCTCGGACGGGATGCCGATCGCGTTCGAGCTGGCCCCGGCCAACCGCGGCGAGCGCGAGGTCGCGGCCGAGATGCTGCGGCGCGTCGACCTCCACGGCTACACCGTGATCGCCGACAAGGGCTTCGCCGGCGAGGACTTCGAGGCACACATGGCAGAGCTGCGGGCGATCTTCCTGCGCCCCGACCGCAAGGGCGAGAAGCCCCGCTTCGGCCGCCTCGGCGGCGTGCGCCAATGGATCGAGTCGATCATCGACACCGTCAAAGGCCAGCTCTCCCTCGAACGCCACGGCGCCCACACCATGGACGGACTGATCACCCGCGTCGCCGGACGCCTGTTGGCCCTCGCCACCGGCATCTGGCACAACTGGAACGTCGGCGAGCCCGGCCGCCACCTCACCGCCTACGACCACTGAGCCCCGCCAGACGGAATCAGTCATCTAGTGGTGTGACCGGCAAGGTTTGCCGGTTTCCATAACTAGGGCTTCGGCGGCCGCCGCCGAACTGCTTTCCGAACAGATTTCGGCGTTCGGGAGGCGAGAATTGGCGGCCAGGGTGGAGCTTCGGGAGATCAGCAACGAGGAGGGCAACCGACTGCTGCGGATTGTCCGCCGAGGCAGCGGGTCGGTCGTGACCTGGCGACGGGCACAGATCGTGCTGCTGTCGGCCCAGCGGATGAGCGCGACCCGGATCAGCGAGGTCGTGTTCACCGACCCGGACACGGTTCGTGAGGTGATCCACAACTTCAACCGCGACGGGTTCGACGCGCTCTACCCGCGCTACGCCGGCGGCCGGCCGGCGACGTTCACGCTGCCCCAGCGACGGGCGATCAAGAAGATCGCGCTGTCGGTCCCGAC
>JBBPIN010000107.1:0-2307 GCA_038040285.1 Actinomycetota bacterium | reverse complement strand
TATCGGACACCTCGCCCCAGCTATGGCAGTCACTCTCCCCTGGGCCGCTCGCGGCCACGCTACACGATCCCGTAGCGGACAGACAGGGTCTGCGCTTCACCTACGCCGAACTCGACGCCGAGGTCGATGGTGTCGCGGGCCCTGATCGCCGCGGGGCTCGAGGTCGGCGACCATGTGGGGATCTGGAGGCCGAATCGGGCCGAGTGGGCGCTCGTGCGGTAGGCGACCACCCCTGCGCGTTAGAGTCGAGATCGCTCATCGCGCCTGGATCGATCCCCGAGTGGTGAGGTCGCGAATGCCCGTTTCCCCTGCCCCGCTGACGCCGCTTAGCTTCCTCGGGCGGTCGGCTGCCGTGTTTCCTGAGAAGACCGCGATCGTGCACGGGACTCGGCGGATCAGCTACCGCGAGTTCGCGGTCGAGGCGACGCGGCTTGCGCGCGCGCTTGGGGTGGCCGGTGTCGAGCCCGGTGACAGGGTCGCCTATCTGTGCCCGAACACGCCCGAGATGCTCATGGCGCACTTTGCGGTGCCGCTGGCGGGGGCCGTCCTCGTTGCGATCAACACACGGTTGGCACCTGACGAGGTGCGCTACGTCTGCGATCACTCGGGCGCGACGCTGCTCGTCGTCGACGCCGAGCTGTGGGGGACCGTCGCGCCGGTGGCGGCGGAGCTCGAGACGGTGCGGGAGATCGTGACCATCGTCGACCCGCACGCCGGACCCGCAGGGGTGGCCGCACCCGCAGGGCGCGACTATGCCGAGCTGCTCGCCTCCGGATCGGACGAGCCGCTCGCCTGGACCGTCGAGGACGAGCTCGCGACGATCGCGATCAACTACACCTCCGGCACGACCGGCAGGCCCAAGGGCGTGATGTACACCCACCGCGGCGCCTACCTGAACGCGCTCGGTCAGGTCATCCACTCCGAGCACACCCCGGAATCGGTCTATCTCTGGACTTTGCCGATGTTCCATTGCAACGGCTGGTGCACCTCCTGGGGCGTCACCGCAATTGGCGGCACGCACGTCTGCCTGCGCGCCGTGCGCGGCGACCTGATCTGGGAGTTGATCTCCAACGAGCAGGTGACGCACCTCAACGCCGCCCCCACGGTGCTCACGACGATCGCCAACGACCCCGGCGCCCGGCAGCTCGAGCGGCCGCTCGTGATGACCACGGGGGGCGCGCCGCCGAGCCCCACGATCATCGACGAGCTAGAAGCGCTGGGCGCCCGGATAATCCACGTCTACGGCCTCACCGAGACCTACGGGCCGTACTCGATCTGCCAATGGCAGCCCGGCTGGCCAAGCCTGCAGGCGCCCGAGCGCGCCACACTGCTGGCCCGCCAGGGCGTCGGAATGATCCAAGCCGACGAGCTGCGGGTCGTCGACGAAGACATGAACGACGTGCCGGCCGATGGCGAGACGATGGGCGAGATCGTGATGCGCGGCAACAACGTCATGAAGGGCTACTTCGACGACCCGGAGGCGACCGCCGAGGCGTTCCGCGGCGGCTGGTTCCACTCCGGCGACATCGGCGTCATGCACCCCGACGGCTACGTGGAGCTGCGCGACCGCGCCAAGGACGTCGTGATCTCCGGCGGAGAGAACATCTCCACCGTCGAGGTCGAGATGGCGATCCTCACCCACGAGGCCGTGCTGGAGGCGGCCGTCGTCGGCGTCCCCGACGAGCGATGGGGCGAGCGGCCCAAGGCGTTCGTCGTCCTCAAGCCGGACCGGACCCTCGACGAACAGGGGCTCATCGAGCACGTCAGGCAACGCATCGCCCGCTACAAGACACCCGACCACGTCGAGTTCGTCAGAGAGCTGCCCAAGACCTCGACCGGCAAGGTCCAGAAGTACGAGCTGCGCAAGCGCGAATGGGCCGGTCACGCCACACCGATCAAGGGCTGACGAACGGTTATGGCATCTGGACTCGGTCGCTGTCGAACCGAGCTCGCGAGGCATGGGTGTCGGCGCAGCGTTGATCAAGTTCGGCCTTGACCTTGCGCGCGCAGAAAACGCCGGGGCGTGCCTCGAAACCGGGACCCGTATGAACGCGTTCCTTATTACGAGCGCCTGGGCTTCCGGGCCATCGACGATGGGGACGCCCCTCACGGCGGTCCCCACATCTGGTTCATGCGATGGGACCCGTCGGCTGCCGCGTGAGACAGCGGCACCTTGCGTAAGCAACCAAGCGTGAAGGTGAGCGACGGGACTCGAACCCGCGACCGCCGGGATCACAAACCCGCTCTGGCCGTGCGCCGGAGTGCGTCCGCGGCGAGGGTTTTGCTCAAGGACGCCGCATCGGGCGT
>JBBPIN010000106.1:0-2425 GCA_038040285.1 Actinomycetota bacterium | reverse complement strand
GACCGCCTCGTCGAGGGCCTGCACAAGGTCAAGAAGACGCTCGGAAACGGGGCGAGTCCGACGCGGGGCCCCAGTGACGGAGGAACTCGGGGTTGACGTACATCATCGCCGAGCCCTGCATCTCGACCCGTTGATCGCGGGCGTGTTAGAGGCCGTCGATCGCTGGCTCGCCGCTTGCGACTTGCCCTCGACGAGGATCCGGATCGACGATCACACCTTTCTGCTAAATCGGCCAGGATTGCGGCTGGGCTAGCGCTCGTTTGCCGCTCATGGCGCACCTTGTCCGCCCACGCTGTTCACAACGGGGTTGCACCCGCAGGGCGGCGGAGCGTGTTCACGGAAAGTGGCTCTGCTCAAGCACCCAACCGAGCGCCTCGTGACTGTGCCCAACGACGAGATCCTCAAGGACGAGAGACTGCTCGAGTGGCGCCTCGAGCGGTTCGCCGAGCTCGGTTTCTCAGCCGCCGAGTCTTCTGAGCTCGCCGAGTCGGAAGCGGACCACCACCTCGCGGCCGCGCTCGCATCGGCGGGCTGTCCGCTCGAGCTGCTGCGCCAGATCGTCCTCTAGATGGTGCAGCGAATGAGACGGGGCCAAAGTGGTCATGGCCGCCGCCGCGGCCTGACGACACCCGACGACCGCGCATCAGGCGCGCGCCACCGCGTCGTCGTCGTCGGCGGCGGATTCGGCGGGCTGCAGGCCGTCCGAAAGCTGCGCCACGCGCCCGTCGACATCACCCTGATCGACCGGCGCAACTTCCACCTTTTTCAGCCCCTCGTCTACCAGGTGGCGACCGGCGCGCTCTCGCCCGGCGAGATCGCCTCGCCGCTGCGCGGCATTTTTAAGCGTGACAGGAACGTCCGCGTCCTGCTCGGCGAGGTCACCGGCTTCGATCTCGCGCGCCGGCGCGTCCTTCTCGACCGGCTCCCGAGCGGCGACGAGCGGCGCGCGATCTCGTACGACAGCCTGATCGTCGCCGCCGGGTCGAGCTACTCCTATTTCGGCCACGACGAGTGGCGGCCGCTCGCGCCCGACGTCAAGTCGCTCGAGAGCGCCCTCGAGGTCCGTCGCCGGATCTTGACAGCGTTCGAGGCGGGCGAGGTCGAGCCGGACCCCGACCGCCGGGCCGCGTGGCTCACGTTCGTCGTCGTCGGAGGCGGACCCACCGGCGTCGAGCTGGCGGGGCAGATCGCCGAGATCGCGCGGGACACGCTGCGCCGCGACTTCCGCACCATCGACACGCGCGCGGCGCGGATCCTGCTCGTCGAGATGGCCGAGCGCGTCCTGCCGGCGTTCCCGCCTCGCCTATCCGCACGGGCAGCGCGGGCGCTGGAGGGGCTCGGGGTGACGCCGCTCGTTGGACGGAAGGTCGTCAGCATCGACGAGGAGTCGGTCACGATCACGGTTGGGGAGGAGGAGGCCGAGCGCCTGCCGGCACGGACCATCGTCTGGGCCGCCGGCGTTGTCGCCTCCGAGCTCGCCACCGCGCTCGCCGCCGAGACCCGCGCCGATCTCGACCGCGTGGGCCGAGTGGCGGTGGGCCCCGACCTGACCCTGCCCGGTCACCCCGAGGTCATCGCGGTCGGCGACATGGTGCAGGTGCAGGACGCGGACGGGAACCCCGTCTCGCTGCCGGGGCTCGCGCCGGTGGCAATGCAGCAAGGGCGCTATGCGGCCGGCGCGATCCGCGACCGCTTGCGCGGGCGGCAGCCGCCTCCCTTCCACTACCGGGACAAGGGCAACCTGGCGACGATCGGCCGCGCGAAGGCGGTCGCCGACATCAAGGGCCTGCAGCTCAGCGGGCTGCTCGCCTGGCTCACGTGGCTCTTCGTGCACCTCTTCTACCTGATCGGCCTGCAGAATCGGCTCCTCGTCTTCATCCGCTGGACGTTCAGCTTCGTGACGCGCGGCCGCGGCGCCCGGCTGATCACCGCGCAGGCGATCCCTCCGACCACTCTGCAGCCAAGCAATCGCGGTGCGCTGGCCGCGCCGGCTCGTGACGAGGTGAAGTCGCTGTAGGCAGCCGGATACCGTCATGTGTCCGATCGCCCCGTCTGGCCCGCCGAGCCGCGACCGCTGTCCGACGCGCTACCGCTCGCTGGTCGAGCCGACCTCAACCGGCTGCTCACCCGCATCGCAAACGAGCAGACCATGCCTGCGCACCCAGCACCGCTCCTGCTCGCCGCGTAACCACGCATGTCGTTCCGGGAGGCGCGGCCCGGTCACGCCGAGGAACGGAGGTCTATGTGAACGTATACGAGCTTCGAATTGCGGGAGTCGCAAGCGACGCCAGGCTGGCGGCCGCCCGCTGGGGGTTGTTTGTTTTTCGGGAGGTCCGCCGCGTCTACCGGATCGGCACGACCGACCACGTCGCGATTCTGTACGAGTGTGCGCAGCCCGACGCGCGCCGGTGGGTGGCGGTGCTCC
>JBBPIN010000105.1:0-2445 GCA_038040285.1 Actinomycetota bacterium | reverse complement strand
AACAAATAAGGTTCTATCCGTCGGGCAGCACGGACAGGAATCGTCGAGAGCAGTGTTCCCGGCGGATAGAACCGGTTGGACTAAACCCCGCCGCGGGTCGCCCTATGGGGATTCTATCGCAGGGGAGGAGTGGGGGAAATGAGGAACGGGGGGCATGGTGTGGTGGGGCGCGCGCCCCGGTGCAGGGTGTGGGAGGGTATCGGGGGCGCTGCAGAGGCGCGCAGAGGTGAGGGGGCGATGATGGCCGGGGCACGGGAGGGGCCGTGGGCACACGAAGGCGACCCAGCGGGCGGGCGAATGGGCCGGTCCTCGGCGGTGACCGCGCGCATCAGGAGGTGTCCGGGGCCCGCACGGGGATCGGGCGGGTCGGCCGAAGCATCTCGACCGCGGCGAGGCGGCCCTGGCCGCAGACCTGGCAGCGCTCGATGTCGATGCCGGTGAGGCGGAGCAGGAGGGCGGGGACGGACTCCGCCGTCGGGGACGGAGGAGGCAGGGGCTGGCCGAGGAGTTGCCGGCAGCGCGCCAGCTTGGCCTGGCGGGAGCGGTTGGCGAGGACGCCGAAGTGCCGAATGCGGACGAAGCGCTCGGGGACGATGTGGAGCAGGAAGCGGCGGACGAACTCCTCGGCGGGCAGGGCCATGATCTTGACGCGGTTGCCGTCGCTGTAATCTTTCCAGCGAAAGCGCACGACCCCGTTCTGGAGATCGACGAGGCGCTCGTTGGAGAGGGCGACGCGGTGGGTGTAACGCCCGAGGTACTGAAGCACCTGTTCGGGGCCGGCGAAGGGGGGGTTGGCGTAGACCACCCAGTCCTGCTGACGGAGAGAGGTCAGCCACACGTGGAAGGCGCCCGGGGCGGAGAGCACGTCGGGGAGCGCGAGCGTCCCCGCAGTCGCGGCGCGGGCGAGGGCCTCGAGGTACTTGGCGCGGAAGACCATGGCGAGCGCACGGACGGGGAAGAGGAAACCCGGCTTGGCGGGGATCCACCGGGAGCCGTCGGCCGCCAGGGCGCCGCCGGTGACGATGCAATGCAGATGGATGTGCTGGGTGAGGGTCTGGCCCCAGGTGTGGAGGACCGCGGTCACCCCCAGGTCCCCGCCGAGATGGCGGGGATCGTGGGCGAAGGTGCGGAGGGTGGCCGCGGTGGTGCGGAACAGCAACGTGTAGAGGAAGCGGGCGTTGCGATCGAGCAGGACGTAGAGCGCATGGGGGAGGGTGAAGACGACGTGGAAGTACTCGACGGGGAGCAGCTCGGCGCGCCGGGCGTCGAGCCAGCGCGCCGTCGCCAGGCTCTGGCACTTGGGGCAGTGCCGGTTGCGGCAGGAGTTGTAACTGAGGCGCTCGGCCCCGCAGTGATCACAGACATCGCGGTGGCCGCCGAGGGCGGCGGTGCGGCAGAGCTCGATGGCACGCATGGCCCGGCGCTGGGCGCGGCTCAGGCGGTGGGTGCGCCGAAACGCCTCGCCGTGGGTGCGAAAGATCTCGGCGAGGTCGACGCGGTCGGGGCGGCCGGCGGTCGGCACCGCCGCGAGCGCCGCAGCCGGGCCCACGGGCAACTACCTGGTGAGCGGCTGGGGCAAGTCCAGGGGCGAGCGCGTGCTGAGCACGCGGCCCTGGCTCAGGTGGAAGTAGCGCATGGTCGTGGAGATCTGGCTGTGGCCGAGGAGGCGCTGGACGGTGTGCAGGTCTGTCCCCGCCTCCAGCAAGTGGGTGGCGTAGGCGTGGCGCAGGGTGTGAATGCCGCCCTGCTTGCGGATGCCGGCACGGAGTTTGGTCAGCATGTAGATCTTCTGGGCGACGGTGATGTCGATGGGGCGCGTGCCCTGCCGATTGGGGAAGACCCAGTGGGCGGGCGGCACCACGTGCCAGTAGCGCCGGAGCTCGACGAGCAAGCGGTCGGCGAGGGGGACGTAGCGATCCTTGCCGCCTTTGCCGTGCTCGACCCGGATGGTCAGCCGCTCCGGATCGATGTCGGAGACCTTGAGGGCGACGAGCTCGCTGACGCGCAGGCCGGCGGCGTAGGTGGTGGCGAGCAGGAGACGATGCTTCGGCGAGCTCGCAGCGTCAATCAGCCGCCAGACCTCTTCCCGACTGAGGATCTCGGGGAGCTTCTGCGGCACCTTGGGGGCGGGGACCCGGAACTCCGTGCGGTCGCGCTCGAGGGTGACGTGATACAGGAAGCGGAAGGCGTTGACGGCGAGGCTGCAGGAGGCCCAGGCAAGCTTGCGGTGCTGGACGAGATGGAGCAGGTAGGCTTGCACCTCCTCGTTGGTGAGCTGATCCGGCGACCGGCGGTAGTGCCGGGCCAAGTGCACCACGGCGGCGATGTAGGACTTGTGGGTGCGCGGCGAGAAGCCGCGCAGGGTCATGTCGCGAACCATACGGGTGCGGAGCGCGGTCATGGGACACCTCCATCGGTGAGGGTGAACGGCGATGGAGGTGATTC
>JBBPIN010000104.1:0-2478 GCA_038040285.1 Actinomycetota bacterium | reverse complement strand
GCCCATCGCCAGCGCAGGCCCGGAGTCGGTGATCAGGTTGATCCACAGGATCTGCGTCGCGAGCAGCGGCAGCACCACTGCGCCGCCGGCGCCCGTCAGCCCGATCACTCCCGCCCCGACCACACCCAGGAAGACCGTCAGCACCTCGCCCATGTTCGAGGACAGCAGGTAGCGCAAGAACTTGCGGATGTTGTCGACGATGCCGCGCCCTTCGCGCACAGCCTCGACGATCGTGGCGAAGTTGTCGTCAGCGAGGATCATCTTGGCCGCTTCCTTCGTCACCTCGGTCCCGGTCACCCCCATCGCGACGCCGATGTCGGCCGACTTCAGCGCGGGTGCATCGTTGACGCCGTCGCCGGTCATCGCGACGATGTTTCCGTCGGCCTGCAGCGCGTCGACGATGCGCAGCTTGTGCGCGGGCGACACCCGTGCGTAGACGGACGTCTTGCGCACTGCGTCGGCGAAGCCCGCGTCGTCGAGCGCGTCGAGCTCCGCCCCCGTCAGCGCGGTGGCGCCGGCCTCCACGATCCCAAGGTCGGCGGCGATGCGCGCGGCCGTGCGCGGGTGGTCGCCGGTAATCATGATCACCCGGATGCCGGCCCGATGGGCCTCGCGAATGGCAACCGCCGCCTCCTCGCGCGGCGGGTCGATGATGCCCACGGTGCCCACGAACACGAGGTCGCGTTCGAGCGATGCCGTGACTTGCGGGTCCTCGCCCGGGCTTAAGGGGCGGTAGGCCACGGCCAGGGTGCGCAGCGCCGCGTCTGAAAGCGTGTCGACGTCAGCCAGGAGCCGCGCCCGCAGCGCGTCATCGAGGTCGACGAGTTCCAACCCCACCCGCGCCCGGGTGCACCGTTCGAGCAGGACGTCCGGGGCACCCTTAGTGATTACCACAACCTCGTCGTTGTGTTCGTGGTCGAGTTCTATCGTCGACATCATCTTGCGCTCGGACGTGAACGGGATTTCGCCGATGCGCTCGAAACGCCGCTCGCGCCGCTCGGTGACGCCCAGCTTGCGCTCGGCCACCAGGAAGGCCGCTTCGGTGGGGTCGCCGTGGATCTCCCACTCGCCGCCCACCCCCTGACGCAGGTCGGCGTTGCCGGCCAGGCTGCCGCCGCTGAGCACCACGACGTTCTCGTCACGCAGCGGTCCGGCTGCCAGCTCGGCCCCTTCATGTTCCACCTGCCCCTGAGGCACGTACCCCACCCCGGTGACATGGGTGCCGCCCGAGGCGGTCATCACCCGCTCGATGGTCATTTCCGCACGGGTCAGGGTGCCGGTCTTGTCCGAGGCGATGACCGAGGCGGAGCCCAGCGTTTCCACCGACGACAGCTTCTTGACGATCGCGTTGTGCTTCGCCATCCGCTGCACCCCCAGGGCGAGAACCACCGACAGGATCGCCGGCAGCCCCTCGGGCACGGCCGCCACCGCCAGGGACACGCCGAGCAGCAAGACGTCGATGACATCGGCGGCGCTGCGGATATCGGAAATCAGCAGGATGGTCGCCACCACCACGACGGCAATGATGACGACCGCGATGCCCAGCATGCGCCCGATGCGTCCGATTTCTTTCTCCAGCGGTGTCGGCTCCTCCAAGGTCGCCTCGAGCATTTCGGCGATCGAACCCATCTCGGTGTCCATCCCGATCGCCGTCACCACGGCGCGACCGGTGCCCTGCGCGATGGCCGTGCCCTTGAAGACCATGTCGAGCCGGTCGCCGAGCGTTGCCGGTTCGCGCAGCGTGGCGGCATCCTTGAGCACGGCTTCGCTCTCGCCGGTCAGCGAGGCTTCCTGCACGCGCAGTGACGTGACCTGAACCAGGCGCGCATCCGCCCCAACGGCGTCACCCTCGCCGAGCACGAGCAAGTCCCCACGCACCAGCTCGGCGCTGGGCACCCGCAGCACCTGGCCGTCTCGCAGGACCGCGGAGGTCGCTGCGGTCATCCGCGCCAGTGCGGCCACGGCGTCCTCCGCCTTGGCTTCCTGCACATAGCCCAGAACCGCGTTGAGCAGGACGACGATCGCGATGACGATCGCATCCACAGGCCAGCCGACCAAGCCCTTGATCACCCAGGCGACGAGCGCGATGGCAACGGCGGCGAGCAACAAGTAGACCAGGGGATCATGGAAGTGCGACAGGAGGCGACGCCACCCGGGCCGCCGCGGGGCAGAGCGGAGTTCGTTGGGGCCGTCTTGCGCGAGCCGGCGCGACGCCTCCGGCGACGTGAGCCCGTTCTCGAGGTCTGCCCCGAGATCTCTCGCTACTTCGTCAGCATTCTTGACGGAAGGATCATCGAGTCTGCCTGCCTTCGCCATGGCGGGTGGCGGCGCGCCCGGCGCTGTGTGGCCCTCGTGGCCGTCGACTGCGGGAGCGGCCGGCGCGGGCGCGACGAGGGCGGCTTTCGGCACAGCGGCTACGGGCATTGAAGCGGAGGCCGGCGCAGCTTCCGGCGTTGGCACTGCAGCACGCTTGCGTGC
>JBBPIN010000103.1:0-2535 GCA_038040285.1 Actinomycetota bacterium | reverse complement strand
GTAGCTTGGCCTGGGGCACCTAATGGGGACGATCGTCGTCGGCGTCGATGGGTCCGGCGATCCGCACGGTGTCGGTCCGGCGGACGACCAGGACCGTCGTGCTCTCGTGGCCCGCCGTGCGCGACCCCGGCGGCATCCGCGGCTACCGGATCAAGATCGGGGCGCGGACGCTCTCCGTGACGAAGCCCGCGGTGACGATCACACGCGCGACGCTGCGCACGGCCGTCTCAGTGGCCGCGGTCGACCGGGCCAGCAACGTCGGGCCCACGACGACCGTGCCGCTCCGCCGCCTGCGCTGATGTTTCGTCGCCCGGCGGCAGTGGAACGAAGCCGCGCATGACCGAGTTCGGCTCCTGGCTCTCCTCCGAGGAGCATCCGCCGCTCGACCTCGTGCGCGACGCGCGGCGGGCCGAGGAGCTCGGCTTCTCGTTCGCGATCATCTCCGACCACTTCCACCCGTGGATCGACGCCCAGGGCGAGAGCCCCTTCGTCTGGAGCGTGATCGGAGGGATCGCCGCCGTGACGGAGCGGATCTCGATTGCGACCGGGGCGACGTGCCCGCTGATCCGGACGCACCCCGCGATCGTCGCCCACGCCTCCGCGACGTGCGGTGCCATGCTGCCGGGCCGGTTCACGCTCGGGCTCGGGACGGGCGAGAACCTGAACGAGCACGTGCTCGGCGACCGCTGGCCGGCGCCCGACGAGCGGATCGAGCTGCTCGAGGAGGCGATCGAGGTGATCCGCCTGCTCTGGGAGGGAGGCGAGCAGACCCATCGCGGCAAGCACTACACGGTCGACCACGCCCGGCTCTACACGCTGCCCGACGAGCCGGTGCCGATCGCGGTCGCAGCGGCGAAGCCGCTCGCCGCCGAGCTGGCCGGGCGGCTCGGCGACGCGCTCGTGAACACCGAGCCGGACGAGGAGATCGTGGCCGCCTACCGCGAGGCGGGCGGCCGGGGACCGCGGTACGGGCAGGTGCGGCTCTGCTGGGCCGAGGACGAGGAGCAGGCGAAGCAGGCCGTCTTCGAGCTCTGGCGGCACAGCGGCCTCGGCGGCACGATCAATCAGGAGCTGCCGCGGCCGTCCGACTTCGACGCCGTCGCGGAGAGCGTGACGCTGGAGATGGCGACCGAGCACGTCCCCTGCGGGCCCGACCCCGAGCCGGTGCTCGAGGCGATTCGCGCGTGGGAGCGGGCCGGCTTCGACCACATCGCGCTCCACCAGGTCGGCTCCGACCAGGAGGGTTTCTTCCGCTTCTGGGAGCAGGAGCTGCAACCCAAGCTCGCCTGAAGCGGCCATGGCCGGCGTCAGACCCCGGCCCGTGCTCGTTCGAACAGGAGAGCAGGAAACATTCCACGGCTCCGCTCAGCTACTCGACGCAGTTCGACGGGCACTCACCGCCGCCAGAAGCGCGAGCGCTTTCAGCCAGGAGCGGTGACGACCCTGTGGGGTGCACAAACCCGATCGCTCATGCGGCCACGCTGTATTCGTGGGTCAGCCCGCCGAGCCGATCGCGCCTTCGCAGATGCCTTTCGCTGTCGGTGGCGGCAAGGTGGAGCGGCGGTCGATCCTTCTGCGGAGGTGTGAGGCCGAGCGCGATGCGGCCGGTGCGTGTTGTAGTGGTCCGCGAAAGTGCGGAGGGTGCGTTCGAGTTGGCGGCTGCCCGCGATCAGCAGCCAATCGAGGCACTCAGCACGGACGGTACGGACGAAGCGCTCGGCGACGGCGTTCGCCTTCGACGCTCGGAACGGCGTCCGGATGATCTTGAGTCCCTCGGTTCGGAAGATCTCGTCGAAGGCGCGAGTGAACTTGCTGTCTCGATCGTGGATCAGGAAGCGCAGCGGCGTTCGGCGCTCTTGAAGTGACCAGCAGAGATTGCGAGCTTGCTGGGCGACCCAGTCGCCGCTGGGGCTGGCGGTACAGCCGGCGAGATGGCCGCGGCGGCTGCCGAGCTCGATGAAGAAGAGCACATACAGCCTGCCAAGCCAGAGCGTATCGACCGTGAAGAAATCGCACGAGATCGTAGTGTGGGCGTGCGTCCGGAGAAACTCGTGCCACGAGAGTCCGCCACGCTCGCACGCCGGGCCCAGCCCCTCGCGGCGCAGGATCTGGCGGACGCTGGTGGCGGACACGCGAAGCCCGAGGCCGCCCATTTCTCCGATCCGCTGATAGCCCCAGCGCGGGTTCTCGCGTGCAAGGCGCAACACCAGTTCGCGAATCTCCTTCGCCAGCTCCGGCCGGCCGCAGCGTCGACGCGGATACGTCCAGCGTCTGCGCACGAGGTCGCGATGCCAGCGAACGAGCGTGTCCGGCGTCACGAAGAACGACCGCCAGCGCGCCCGCGGAAGGAGCCGACTCGCCGCAGCCAAGAACGCCCGGTCAGCAGGCTGGATGGAAGGACGCGCAACCTGCCGGCGGGCGACGGCGAGTTCGTGCCGGAGCATGACGATCTCCTCGACGGTGACCCCAGCTGGGCGCAGCCACAGCGACCTTCGTAGCTTGCACCGCGTCGATCGAATTTGTGCACCCCACAGG
>JBBPIN010000102.1:0-2598 GCA_038040285.1 Actinomycetota bacterium | reverse complement strand
CGAGAACCGCTCTCGACTCGAACCGACAGGGTGAGCGCCGGACTGGCGCCCACCCGCAGATGTTTTCGCCCTCAGCGCCCCAGCACCAGGCGCTCAAGCCGCTCGACCCGCGCCCGCAGGCCAGCGTTCTGCCGCCGCTGCTCCTGCAGCCCGGGAGAGGGACTGGTGCCGCGAAATCTGTTCCGCTAATTCGGGTTGACCGCAAGTACGGAGACGCTCTTCACCCCGTACTTGGCGCTTGCGTCGACGGCGCGCTTTGAGATGAACTCGTACGGGTTGTCTCGGCTTGTCTCGATCCGCAGGCCCGCGCCTTCGATCGCTTCCCGGTAGGCGTCAACCTGGGCGGCGCCGCCGATGCAGGAGGCCCAGAGGTCGGCGTCGCAGACGATGCTCTCCTTCATTTGCTGCTCGCTGACGATGTCCGCGATCGCCAGACGGCCGCCGGGTTTCAGCACCCGTGCTGCCTCGGCAAAGACCCGCTCCTTCTCCGGGGCCAGGTTGATCACCCCATTCGAGATCACGCAGTCGCAGCTCGCCTCCTCAACCGGCAGATCCTCGATCCGCCCCTCGCGGAGCTCCACATGTGAATAGCCGCCGTCGTCCGCGAGCTTTCTGGCCTTCTCGAGCTGCTCGACCGTGAAGTCCACACCCACCACGCGTCCGGACGGCCCCACGCGCTCGGCAGCGAAGAAGACGTCCATGCCCGAGCCGCTGCCGAGATCGACGACGCTCTCACCGTCCGCAAGGTCGGCTAGGTCAAAGAAGTAGCCGACGCCGGCGAACGACTCGATCGCGCTTGCGGGGATGCGGTCGAGAACGTCTGCCGGGTAGCCGAGCCGCTCGGCAAGGGGGCGCCCCAACTCGAAGTGGTACTTGCCCTCTGGCTCTTCGGCCACATGGCGATACATGTCCTTGACCTTTGCCTCCAGCTCCTGGGTATCAACGGAAGCTTCCATTGCTCCTCCTCGATCGCCGTTTAGCTCGGCCGGGTCGTTGGCGTGCCGGCCCCGCAACGAAGCCACCAGCTCCAAGCAGTGTCGAGGGTACGCAGAAGTTCGTGGCACCGCAGCTCGCCGCTGGCGCGCTGCCCAACAGCAAGTCGCGATATCGGCGCCACGTCTGCGTATGCTCCAGGCGTGGTCGAGGAAGCGCTCCCGCGCGGCCCGGCATGGCAGCGGCTGCCTGGCTGGCTGCGGCGGCTAACAGACCTCGGCACTTTGCCGTCGGACTCTGAGGAGGTCCGGCTCCGCAAGTCGGTGCTCACGCTGTCGTCGACCTTGATGGCCACGCTCTCCTTCGTCTGGGTGGGAACCTACGCGGTGCTCGGTCTGTGGCTATCGGCGGCGATTCCGTTCGCCTACCAGCTCGCCTCGGCGGCAAGCATCTACACCTTCGCCCGCACCCGCCGCTACCGCCTCTTCCGCACGAGCCAGCTCTGGATGAGCCTTCTGCTGCCGTTCGCCCTGCAGTGGAGCCTGGGCGGCTTCGCCAACTCCTCGGCAGTGGTGCTTTGGGCCTTCACCTGCCCGATTGGCGCCCTGCTCTTCGTTGGCGCGCGTCAGGCCGTTCCGTGGTTCGTTGGCTTCGGCGCGCTCGTGGCCTTCTCCGGCGCGATCGATCCCACACTCGCGGCGAGCGCGCCCCACATCCCCAGCGGCGTAGTCGTGGCGTTCTTCGTGCTGAACATCCTGGGCGTCTCCACCACGGCCTACGTCCTGCTCCAGTACTTCGTGCGGGCGCGTGAGCGAGCCCGCGCCGAGCTCGAAGTCGAGCGGGCCAAGTCCGAGGGCCTGCTGCTCAATGTCCTGCCGGCGTCGGTCGCGAGCCGCCTCAAGGAATCAGACGAGGTAATCGCCGACGGGTTCCCCGCCGCGACGGTGCTGTTCGCGGACATCGTCGGCTTCACGCCTCTCGCGCAGGAACTCGCACCAGCGGACACGGTCGCCTTGCTCGACAAGGTGTTCGCTCGTTGGGACCAGCTTGCCGCCCGCCATGGCGTGGAGAAGATCAAGACGATCGGAGACTCCTACATGGTGGCCGGTGGCCTTCCCACTCCGCGCGAGGACCACGCTGAGGCAGTCGCCGATATGGCGCTCGAGATGGGCGCGGAGGTCGAGCGGTGCGCAGCTGAGAGCGGCCTGGCGCTCAAGGTTCGCATCGGCATGGACACCGGACCGGTGGTCGCCGGCGTGATCGGCCGCGCCAAGTTCAGCTACGACCTGTGGGGCGACACCGTCAATACGGCGAGCCGAATGGAGTCCCACGGCGTGCCCGGTGCGATCCAGGTCACCGATCGGACCTACGAGCAGCTGCGCGACCGCTACGAACTGCGCCAGCGGGGGACGATCGAGGTGAAGGGCAAGGGTTCGATGACCACGTACCTGCTGCTCGGAAGGCGGGATGAATCGAACGCGAAGCCGACAGCAGCCGCCCAGCCCCATCCAAGGGCCACGCAACTCTGGCGCTGAAGCTCACCTGCTCTTGCTTTCCGGCCAGCTCACGTCTTCGAGGTTGAGCCACAGCCGATGACCGCCGCTTCGCCGGGAAGCAGAAGCGAACGCGCTCACTTCCGCTTCCGCGTGAGGCTGTCGCACAAAC
>JBBPIN010000101.1:0-2601 GCA_038040285.1 Actinomycetota bacterium | reverse complement strand
TCGCTGACCGCGCTGCCGATCATCGAGACGCAGGCAAACGACGTCTCCGCCTACATCCCCACCAACGTGATCTCGATCACCGACGGCCAGATCTTCCTCGAGTCCGACCTCTTCTACTCCGGCGTGCGGCCGGCGATCAACGTCGGCATCTCGGTTTCGCGGGTGGGGGGCAACGCCCAGACCAAGGCGATGAAGAAGGTGGCAGGGAAGCTGCGCCTCGACCTCTCCCAGTACCGCGACCTCGAGGCGTTCGCCCAGTTCGGCTCCGAGCTTGACCAGGAGACCCAGCGAGCGCTGGCCCGCGGCGAGCGCCTGGTCGAGATGCTCAACCAGAAGGAGCGCCAGCCGCTCTCGACCGCCGACCAGGTGGCATCGATCTACGCCGGGACGGGCGGTTACCTGGATCGCATCAAGACCGACAGGGTGTACGAATTCCTGACCCGCATGCTGGAGCAGCTGCACGCCGAGCACGGCGAGCTGGTGAAGCGGATCGAGGAGACCGGCGAGCTGTCCGACGAGGACGAGAAGGGGCTGGGGGAGGCGATCCGGGACTTCGTCGACGACTTCGGCCCCGACTTCGACGAGGAGGGACAACCGCTCGAGGAGGGCGAGTCGGACCGGATCAAGTCCGAGGAGGAGCGCGCCAAGCCCGGCCGCACGGAAGAAGCCAGCGCCGACGAAGCAGAGGAGCCAGAGGCTCAGGAGGAGCAAGAGAAGGAGGCGACACCGGCTTAATCGTCACTCGTCATTCGTCATTTGGGCTTGGGCACCGGCCGAATGACGAATGACAAATTACGAATGACGAGCTGATCATGGCCACCCGTAAAGAAGTCAAGAACCGCATCGCTTCGGTGAAGAACATCCACAAGATCACCCGGGCGATGGAGATGGTGGCCGCGGCCCGCCTGCGGCGCGCCGAGCAGCGGATCGAGCACCTGCGGCCCTACGCGCAAGCGATCCGCAAGCTGACCAGGCGCGCGGCCGAGGAGGTCGGCGACATTCCGCGGGTGCCAGTGCTGGAGGAGCGCGAGAACGTGCGCAACGTCGGCATCCTGCTGGTCACCGGCGATCGTGGCCTCGCCGGTGCCTTCAACACGAACATCATCCGCGAGGGGATGCGGCTGCACCGCGAGTGGGAGTCCAACGGTGGTCGGGTCGCCTTTTCGGTGGTCGGCCGCCGCGGCGAGTCGGCGCTGAACTTCCGCAAGCGGGACGTGTCGCACTCCTACACGGGCTTCACCGACCGCCCGGCCTTCGCCAACGCCCGCGAGATCGCCGAGCAGCTCGTCTCCTCGTACGTCGACGAGGAGCTGGACCGCGTGGAGCTGATCTACAACCGCTACGTATCACCGCTGACCCAGTACGTGCGCCGGCAGACCCTCCTGCCGCTGCAGGAGGCGGACGTGTTCGGCGAGAAGGTCGAAGAGCTGGCGCGAGACGAGCCCGAGGCAGACCCCGAGCTCGTCGAGGCACACAAGCGCGCGCTCTGGATCTACGAGCCCGAGCCCGAGGAGCTGTTGAAGGGGCTGGTGCCCGATTACGTGAACATCTCGGTCTACCGGGCGCTGCTGGAGTCGGCCGCCTCCGAGCATGGGGCGCGGATGACGGCGATGCGAAATGCGGCGGCGAACGCTGAGTCGATGATCGAGGACCTGACGCTGGAGATGAACAGGGTGCGCCAAGCTGAGATCACTCAGGAGATACTGGAGGTAGTGACGGGGGCGGAAGCGCTTGGATAGCCACTGGCCCACTGGCCACTAGTGGCTAGTGGCTGATTGAAGGAGATGAATGGCTGAGAACGGAAATGTTGGACGTGTAGAACAGGTGACCGGAGTCGTCGTCGACGCCGTTTTCCCCGAGGAGCTGCCGGAGATCTACTCCGCGGTCAAGATCGAGGTGCCGGAGGGCGACGGCCGCCACGCGATCGACCTCGTCTGCGAGGTCCAGCAGCACCTCGGCGACGACCGGGTGCGGACCGTGGCGATGGACGCCACCGATGGACTCGAGCGCGGCGACGCGATGATCGATACCGGCGGTCCGATCACGGTGCCGGTCGGCGAGGAGACGCTGGGACGGATCTTCAATCTGCTCGGTGACCCGATCGACGAGCTGGACCCGATCAAGGGGGAGGAGCGTTGGCCGATCCACCGCCCGGCCCCCGACGTGGAGGACCTGACGCCGACGCAGGAGATCCTTGCGACCGGCATCAAGGTGGTCGACCTGCTCGCGCCCTACCCGAAGGGTGGCAAGGTGGGCCTGTTCGGCGGCGCCGGGGTCGGCAAGACAGTGCTGATCCAGGAGCTGATCCGGACCATCGCGGCCGAGCACGAGGGGCTGTCGGCCTTCTGCGGCGTTGGTGAGCGCTCGCGCGAGGGCAACGACCTCTGGCTCGAGATGAAGGAGTCCGGGGTGCTCGAGAAGACGATGCTCGTCTTTGGGCAGATGAACGAGCCGCCCGGGGCCCGCCTGCGAGTGGCCCTGTCCGGCCTCACGATGGCGGAGTACTTCCGCGAGTCCGGCGGTCAGGACGTGCTGCTGTTCATCGACAACATCTTCCGCTTCGTCCAGGCCGGCTCCGAGGTCTCGGCGCTGCTGGGCCGG
>JBBPIN010000100.1:0-2619 GCA_038040285.1 Actinomycetota bacterium | reverse complement strand
TGGCCCAGAGCGGCTTCGGCAACTCGTCGATCGTCGGCATCGGGGGCGACCCGGTTCCCGGCTCGAGCTTCGTCGACATCCTGCAGCTCTTCCAGGAGGACCCGGAGACCGAGCTGATCGTGATGGCCGGCGAGATCGGCGGCTCTGCCGAGGAGGAGGCCGCCGAGTACATCGCCGAGCACGTGACCAAGCCCGTCGTCGGCTACATCGCCGGCTTCACCGCCCCTCCGGGCAAGACCATGGGCCACGCGGGCGCCATCGTCTCCGGCACCTCCGGGACCGCGCAGGCCAAGGCCGACGCGCTGGAAGCCAGCAACGTTCGCGTCGGGCGTACGCCCACGGAGGTGGCGGAGATCGCCGTCGCGACGCTCGGTGGGTGACCTTCGGGCACGTCTGCTGAGCCGCGACGGCTGGCCGTACGTCTTCGTCCCGTTCATCCCCGTCGCCATCGTCCTGGAGCTGGCGCACGGCGGCCCGGCGCTGATCTTCGCCACCTCGGCGGTCGGCGTCATCCCGACGGCGGCCCTCATGGGCCGGGCCACCGAGGAGCTGGCGGATCGCTCGGGCCCCGGCATCGGGGGCCTGCTCAACGTGACGTTCGGCAACCTGCCCGAGCTGCTGATCGCCTTCTTCGCGCTCCTGGCTGGGCTGCAGGAGGTGGTCAAGGCGTCGATCATGGGCTCGATCCTGGGCAACGTCCTGCTGGTGCTGGGCGGCGCGATGTTCGTCGGCGGCCTGGGTCGCGATCGGCAGACCTTCAACCGCAGGGCCGCTTCGGCGCAGGCGACGATGCTCATCCTCGCGTCGGCCGCGCTGGTCATGCCGGCCGTCTTCCAGGCCGTCGAGGGCGGCGGTCTGCCGCTGCCGGGGGCCGAGCCGGCGGACTACTCGAGCTCGGTCGAGCAGCTCTCCCTGGCGGTGGCCGTCGTGCTGCTGGTCAGCTACAGCGCCGGGCTGTGGTTCTCGCTGAGGTCCCATCGCGACCTGTTCAACCCGCCCGAGGACGAGGGCTGGGACGAGGACGCCGAGCCCTGGAGCGTCAAGCGCTCGGTCATCCTGCTTGCTGGCGCCGGCCTCACGGTCGGCCTGATGTCGGAGATCCTCGTCGGCTCGATCGAGGAGACCGCCGAGTCCATCGGGCTCAGCCAGTTCTTCATCGGCATCATCATCGTCGCCATCGTGGGCAACGCCGCCGAGCACTGGGTTGCCGTCTACGTCGCGTTCAAGGACAAGATGGACCTGGCGGTCAACATCGCCGTCGGGTCGAGCGCGCAGGTCGCGCTGTTCGTCGGCCCGCTGCTGGTGGTCCTGTCGTTCTTCTTCGGGCCGGAGCCGCTGGCGCTGGTGTTCAACCCCTTTGAGCTCGCCGCCCTGCTGCTTACGGTGCTGATCGCCATCCAGGTGGCGAGCGAGGGCGAGTCGACCTGGTTCGAGGGCCTGCTGCTGCTGGCCGTCTACACGGTGCTGGTGGTCACGTTCCTGTTCGCGTAGACACCCGCTGGGAAGCGCTGAGTCGCTAGATGCGAACCTGGCCACCTTTCCGCATTGCGGAAACCGTCTATTGAAATGCGGAAGGATCCTCGCTAGGGTTCGCGGCATGCGCTTCTGTGCCAACGTCTCGATCCTGTTCACGGAGGTGCCGCTCCTCGAGCGCTTCGCCCGTGCGCGCGAGGCCGGCTTCGAGGTGGTCGAGCTCTGGTGGCCGCGTGGCGAGGACCTCGCCGCGGTCGAGGCGGCGATCGCCGACGCCGGCGTCGAGGTGGCGCTGCTGAACTTCGACGCGGGCGACATGCCCGCGGGCGATCGCGGGCTGATCAGCGACCCGGCGCTCCAGGACGCCTTCCGGGCCAACGTGCCGGTCGCGCTCGAGCTGGCGGCCGCGGTCGGGTGCACGAAGCTCAACGCGCTCGCCGGCCACGAGCTGCCGGGCGGCGACCGCGAGGCCCAGCTGGAGCTCGCCCGCGACAACGTCCGCTTCGCGGCCGACGCGGCGGCCGAGCAGGGCGCGCAGGTGCTGATCGAGGCCGTCAACACGATCGAGAACGGCCCCTACCTGTTGTCGCGGACCCGTGCCGCGTCCGACTTCGTGGCGTCAGTCGGACGCGAGAACGTGCGGCTGCAGTACGACGCCTACCACATGCAGCGCATGGAGGGCGACCTCACCGCGACGATCGAGCGCCACCTCGGCGAGATCGCGCACGTCCAGGTGGCCGACAGCCCGGGCCGCGGCCAGCCGGGCACGGGCGAGATCAACTTCGACTACGTCTTCCGCCGCCTCGAAGAGCTGGGCTACGACGGCCTCGTGGGCCTCGAGTACAAGCCGCCCGGTGGGGACACCGAGGCGAGCCTGGCGTGGCTGCCGCGCGAGCGGCGCGGCAACCACGCGCGGGCCTGAGAGGAGCAGCGCATGCCTGAGACGGTCGGATTCATCGGCCTGGGCGTCATGGGCGCCCCCATGGCCGGCAACCTCGTGGAGGCGGGCCACTCGCTCGTCGTCCACAGCCGCAGCCCGGAGCCCGTCGAGGCGCTCGCCGAGGCGGGCGCCGAGACGGCGCCGAGCCCGCGCGAGGTCGCCGAGCGCGCCGACGTGGTGATCACGATGCTGCCCGACTCGCCGGC
>JBBPIN010000099.1:0-2663 GCA_038040285.1 Actinomycetota bacterium | reverse complement strand
GCAGCTCGCTGATGTTCTTCGGGGGCTTCCTGGCGCTGCTCTACGTGGCCACCGGGCGCCTGTCGCTCGTCGGCGTGGGAGCCACGATGTTCCTCGGGGGCGCCACGTTCTTCGCCAACAGCGTGAGCCACGTGCGCGACCGCGTGGACATCTGGCTCGACCCGTTCGCCCCCCGGGTGGTGCAGGACGAGGGCTACCAGATCGCCCAATCGCTCTACGCGCAGGCCGACGGCGGGCTGTTCGGCCAGGGCTTCGGCCAGGCGCTGCTGCAGATACCCGGTGGAGGCCCGCTGCTGCCCGCTGCGCACACAGACCTCATCTATGCCGTGATCACCGACGAGCTGGGGCTGTTCGGCGCGACCGGGCTGATCCTCGTCTACCTGATGTTCGCGGCGCGGGGCTTCAAGACCGCGCTCGTGGCCGGCGACGGCTTCTCCAAGCTGCTCGCCGCCGGGCTCACGGCCGTGCTCGCCCTCCAGGTGTTCGTGATCGTCGGCGGCGTGACCAAGACCATCCCCCTCACCGGCGTGACCCTGCCGTTTGTGTCCTATGGCGGCAGTTCGATCGTCGCCAACATGATGCTCCTGGCCCTGCTCCTGATCGTCTCCGACCACGCGCGCAAGGACCGCGGCTCGGTGCAGGGAGGGCTGGTTTGAACCGGCAGATCGTGCAGCTCTTCGGCCTGTCGATGATCCTGTTCGCCACGCTGATCGCCTTCACCTCGCGCTGGACGGTGTTCGAGGCCGACGCCCTCAAGGACCCCAACGACCGCCGCGGCCAGGCCAACAAGCGTGAGCTGATCGCCGAGCAGCAGATCCCCCGCGGGCTGATCAAGACCGCCGACGGCACCGTGGTGGCGCGGAGCCTGCCGCGGGGACGGGGCGAGGAGCGCGTGTTCACGCGCACCTATCCGGAGGCGGGCCTGTTCGCGCATGCGGTGGGCTACTCCTTCATTCAGCGAGGCAGCGCGGGCATCGAGCAGTCGCGCAACGACGCGCTGGTGGGCGAGGAGAACGAGTTCGGCACGATCTTCTCGGAGCTGCAGTCCGAGGAGCGCGAGGGGCGCGATGTGATCAGCACCCTGGACACCTCCGCGCAGAAGATCGCCGCGCAGGCGCTCGGCGGGCAAGCCGGCTCGGTCGTTGCCGTCGAGCCGCAGACCGGGAGGGTAAAGGTGATGGTGAGCCTCCCCGAGTACGACCCGAACCAGATCCCGGACCAGTTCGGCCCCCTCGCCAGCGACGAGGCCCGGCCGCTGTTCAACCGCGCCACCCAGTCCAGCTATCCGCCGGGGTCCACGTTCAAGGTCGTCACCGCCGCTGCCGCGCTGGACTCGGGCAAGTTCACCCCGGACTCGGTGGTCGACGGCTCGTCGCCGCGCACGATAAGCGGCGCCCCGCTGGCCAACTCGGGCGGCGCGGACTTCGGGCCGATCACGCTCACCGAGGCGCTAACGAACTCCGTCAACACCGTCTGGGCCCAGGTGGGCGAGCAGATCGGTCCCAAGACCCTGCTCGAGTACATGAACCGGTTCGGCTTCAACCGCGACCCCCAGCTCGACTACCCCGCCGCCCAGATGCTGGCCAGCGGCGTGCGCAACGCCAAGGGGGACCTCGTGGACGAGACCGGCGGGTTCGACATCGGCCGCGTGGCGATCGGCCAGGGCGGCGAGGAGGGCACGATCCTGGTGAGCCCGCTGCAGATGGCTCTGGTGGCCTGCGCGGTGGGCAACGGCGGCGAGTTGATGCGCCCGCGCCTGACCGAGCGGATCGTCGGCAAGGACGGTCGCGTGGACGAGCGGCTGCAGCCCGTGGAGCAGAGCCAGGTGATGAAGCGTGAGACCGCCGAGCAGCTCGCGGGCATGATGAACAACGTCGTGAACGAGGGGACTGGCACCGCCGCCGCCCTGGAGGGAATCGACGTGGCCGGCAAGACCGGCACGGCGGAGGTTGACAACGCCACCTCCAACCAGGCGTGGTTCATCGGCTTTGCACCGGTGCAGAACCCGCGGATGGCGGTCGCCGTGACGATCGAGCGCACGCAGGGCCAGGGCGGCACCGAGGCCGCGCCGATCGCCAAGCAGGTGCTTCAGGAGCTGTTGCAGTGACCGAGGTCGCAACCAACGCAATGGTCCACGGCCGCTACCGCATCCTCGACCGCATCGGCTCGGGCGGCATGGCCGACGTCTACCGCGCCGAGGACACCCATCTGGGGCGCGAGATCGCGCTCAAGGTGCTGCACCGCCGCTTCGCCCAGGACGCCGAGTTCGTGGAGCGCTTCCGCCGCGAGGCGCGCTCGGCGGCGGGCCTGCAGCACCCCAACGTGGTCGGCGTCTACGACCGCGGCGAGCACGAGGGCACCTACTACATCGCGATGGAGCACCTGAAGGGGAGCTCGCTCAAGGAGATCGTGGAGGCGGAGGCGCCGCTGGACCAGATGCGCGCGATCGAGTACGGGGTCCAGATCCTCAGCGCCGCCGGCTTCGCCCACCGACACGGCGTGATCCACCGCGACTTCAAGCCGCACAACGTGATCCTCGACGAGGGGGGAACGGCGAAGGTCACCGACTTCGGCATCGCCCGAGCGGGTGCGTCGGAGATGACCGAGACCGGCTCGATCATGGGCACGGCGCAGTACCTGTCGCCCGAGCAGGCCCAGGGCCA
>JBBPIN010000098.1:0-2726 GCA_038040285.1 Actinomycetota bacterium | reverse complement strand
GGAAGCTCCTGCAGCCACCCGTCGTTCGCGAAGCGGCCGTCGTGAAGCGAGGGGGAGGGGAGGAACACGATCTCCAGGCTACCCGGCGATCCCGCCGCGGCCTGGCCCGCCGAAGCGCCTGCGGCGCGAAGGCGGCCGAGCTCCGCAAAGGGCTGCGCTGTGAGATCGGGAACGACTTCGGGAAGCTCGCTGCCGGAAAGGAACCCATCGTGCAAGACGCGGTTCCACTTCCTGTCGAACTCGGCCTCGCCCAGGATCGGTTTCCAGGTCTCCCGCATGATGTCGTAGCCGGGACGATCCTGGCCCCCGACCATCAGCCCCAGCACTTCGACGGGGGTTCGTCCACCGAACAGGGGGAGGATCAGCGGCTGGACGACGCTGAGCGTGCCTCCAACCGCGCGCGCGTCTCCCCACGATTCGAGGTAGTGAGCGCGCGGGATATGCCACTCCGCCTTGGAGGATGTTTCGTCGACCGTGTGCCCGAGCGCGATTGAGTGAGGGACCTTCGCCATGGCCGAGGCGAAGTCGAGATCGGCGGGGGCATCGAACACAGGATTGCCCCCCAGGACGACGAGCGTCAGGACCGCGCCCCCCTTCATCGCGGAGACGAGCGAGGCCAACGAGCTCACGCTCGGAAGCGCCGCGTCCTTCGTCTCGTAGTAGCTGACCGTCCTGCCGGTGTTGCCGAGATACGTGTTCAGGGCGCAGACCGCGGCGTGGACGGTTGCGGGCTGGCGCTCCCCAGCCACGATCAACCCCTTGCCGCGGTTCGCCAGAAGGTCCTTGGCAAGGGCGTCGATCCAACGCGGGTCGACACCCGGGACGCCGGCTCCTGCCAGGCTTGCGGCTCCGGCCGCGGGCGGAACAAGGCGTGCCGCGAGGGCCGCGAGGAAGGGGGCGATCTGCCGGCTCTCGAGACGGAGCCGATGATCCGCCATGGCTCCCGTCAGCGAGTAGACCCCTTCAACCGCGTAGAGTCGGTTCATCGCGCCACCCGAGGCTCCCGCACGTCTTCCGGCCGCGAAGCCTCGCGTGTGACGGATCATCTCCGGGTCGGTCAGGAGCGGGTCGGCGTCGAGGGCGAGGATGACGGACGCTTGATCGATCCGGAGCAGGAGGTCGATGTCGCGCCCCGTGGCGGACCGCAGGCCCGCGAGCCGGTTCTCGTCGCTGACCGCCTCGTAGGTCGCCCAGATCGTCCGCGGATAGCGGGCGCGGAACTCGGATGCCAGGCGCGCCAGGGTGGGGGAGGAGAAGGACTCGGAGAGGACCGCAAGGCCGGCACCACCATCCGCGGCATGAGCCTGGGACAGCTGCCCCCAGGCCGTCACGAAATCGCTCCAGGACTTCCGCGTACCCTGCAGCGTGACCGACTGCGAGCGGTCGGGATCGTAGAGGCCGAGCACGGACGCCTGGACGAGGGAGCCCGAGGCCCCGAGGGTCGAGGGGTGCGAAGGGTTTCCCTCGATCTTGGTCGGTCGCCCTTCGTGGCTCTCGACGATCAGGCCGTAGGCGCTCCGGCGGAACGGCATGGTCGTCGTGTAGTAGCGGGGGATCCCAGGGACGATCTCCTCGGGAGCGGTGACATAGGGGACAATCTCTTCGACGGGGCGCCGGCACCCGGCGACCCCCGCGAGCGACAGCGAGGCGCCCAGGAGCATCATCATTTCGCGCCGGGTGACCCCTTCGGGAAGCTCCGAGGCTCCCTCCGGGAACTCCCGCTCGAGAAAGGCGCGGGATTCGGGGCTCTCCTCGAGCTGCGCGAGACTTCGCCAATAGGTCCGACTCACCGGTGGCACCCCGAACAGTCAGTCGGCGGATTGACCGGTCGTTCGCGGTCGAGCTGCGCCGCGCGCATTTGGACGTCCCGGGGAGGGGTCCACTTCATGTTGGTGACCTCCGAGACGGGGCGTCTGTAGGGACCGGGGTTGCGGTGGCAGTCGAGGCACCAGCTCATGCTGAGGGGCGTCATCTGGGTGACCGTTTCCATCTCGTCGATGCGGCCGTGGCAGGTGACGCAGCCGATTCCTCCCGCCACGTGCACGCGGTGGGTGAAATAGGCGTAGTCGGGAAGCTTGTGGACGCGAATCCAGCGCATCGGCCTGCCGCTGGCGGCGCTTTCCCGAATCGGTGCGAGCTTCTCGCTGTCCCTCATCACGGTCTGATGGCAGTTCATGCAGGTCTGGGTGGGCGGAACGTTCGCGACGGCAGAAATCTCGACCGAGGCGTGACAGTATCGGCAATCGAGACCAAGCTCGCCGACGTGGAGCTTGTGGCTGTACGGGACGGGCTGAACGGGACGGTAGCCCACGTCTGTGTACCACGGGGAAAAGTAGTACCAGACGCCCGCGATCGCGAGCGTCGGACCGAGGCTGCCCGCGATGGCGGCCACGATCGGGAGCTTGTTCCACCAGGGGGGGAAGATCTGGGCCAATGGCTAGGACTCCGCGGCGCTGGAGGCCAGTTGCCCAGGCCGCGAGTCCGCGATGGAACTGTGATGCGACATCCACGACCCCCAAAGAATTCGTCGCAGGGGCCGACGAAGTCCCGTCGATTGACGCCGCATCTTATCCACAAACTGGGAAGAGGGTCAAGCGCGCCGCGCCCCTCCCGAGCGGGACTATTCGCAGGTGGACGATCGGCCGGCGGTCATTCGCGAGCGTTGTCGCACAGGTGCCACGCTGCTGACGCATCCAGTCTGAGAACTCGGATAGGAGCATCGGATC
>JBBPIN010000097.1:0-2826 GCA_038040285.1 Actinomycetota bacterium | reverse complement strand
CGCAGCAGCCCGAGCAGGATGTGCTCGGTGCCGATGTAGTTGTGTTTGAGCGTGCGGGCCTCTTCCTGCGCAAGGACGACGACCTGCCTGGCTCTCTCTGTGAATCTCTCGAACATTCGGATTAAGTCAGTATCGGCATAGGGGTTGTTGTTTGCTTAGGCCCCGCCTCCCAAGTTCCTGCCTGTTCCTGCTTCAGGGACGCAACATTGCCGGGGGTCAAGTCCAGATAATTCGGCTGGGAGGGGCCGATGGATTTGACCTCCGGTTCTATAGGGGACGACCAGAGGCAATTATACGCAGGGCCATTGGTCGGCCGGAGGGGGTCAAACGCTCGCTAGATGCGGGGTTTAGGCCCGCCCCGCGAGACATCGGTCACACGTCGAGTCGACTAGCCGTTTGTCAGACGGGCGACTTTCTGGCGCTCGGCCGGGGGAAGAGTGCGGTCGGAGAGCCTGAAATCGGCCCCGATCGGGATCCAATGCTTGACCTCGGCGCGGTCGAAATGGCGGACGAATAGCCGCAGGAAACTGCGCCTGCCGACCGCCGACGTTAACCGGCCCCTAATCGTCGGCCGCGGCGTCGCGGCGGTGGCGAGGATGATCCAGGTGTAGGCGACGTCGGCGATGCCGGGCCCGCGGGCGACGTTGGGCCAGTCGATCACCGACGGCCCGTCTTCGGTGAGAATCACGTTGTCGGGGTGCAGGTCGAAGTGAAGAAGCGCCTCCCCCGCCCCGATCGGGGCCGGCAGCCAGTCGGGCGCCTCGATCGCGTGCAGGCGCTGGTGAAGCGACGCGAGCATCGAGGCGTAACGCCCGATCAGCCAGGGGCGGCGCTCCAGCTCGTCGAGCATCGTCGGGCCGTGCAGGCGCTGCATGACGATGTCGCAGTCGTCGAGGGCCCTGGCCTCGGGGACCGGGAAGCCGTTGCGGCGCGCGTGCTCCATCCCCGCCACCTCGCGTTCGGTGTCGCGCGGCTCGCGGTAGCGCCGCAGGACCCAACCGGCGCCGTACTCGAAGACGTCGGCGCTGCGCCCGGTCCCGACGGACGCTCCTAGTCGCCGAGCTTCACCCGGAACTGCCAGCAACCGAGGACGCCGGTATCGCCGGCGTTGTCGTCGAAGATCTGAAGCCGCCAGGCGCCGCGCACCGGCTTGCCGTCGAGTCGTGAGAGCGGCGTCTGGGGGATGAAGGCGCCGAGGAACGGTGGAGCGCCGTCCTGGATTCGCGTGCCGCCTTCGTCGCTGAAGATCGTGCGTTGGCCGGCGCAGCTGTTGGTGCCGGCGCCGTAGTCGTTTCCGTTGCCCCCGTTGTCGGTCGAGAGCTCGACGAACCTGCCGCTCGGCGAGACCAGGTAGATGTTCAGATCCTCGTCGCTGTTGTGTGCGATGCGGACGGCGACGTCGAGGTCGCGGATCCGGCCCGAGGCGCGGACGGTGATCTTCGAGAGCACCCCGCCGCCGTCGGGCTCGTCGGTGATCGTCCGGGCGTTTGGGTTGCTGAGGATCAAGCGGTCGCCGGGCAGGGTGCCGGCCGGTGCGCGGGACGCCAGCAGGATCGCGGCGACCAGACCGGCGATGGTCAGGAGGCCCACAAGGACGGCTGGACGAAACAGGGTGCGCGCCACGGTCCAAACCTATTCGGCTCGCGCGGCCGCGTCAACGGATCGCGATAGTGCGTCAGGCATCGCGCCTTTCAGCTTCGGGCGTCGCGACGGCGCTCGGCCGCCTCCGGCGTCAGCACCCTCACGGCGGACACCAGCCCCTCGCGGAACGTCAACCAGTGTGAAACGGTCATCGACACCTCGACGCCGCTTCCCCGCCCCACCCCTTCGAATGTGAGCAGCGCGAGGACGCCCTGGTCGCCCATGTCCTCCATCCGCTCGACGCGAATCTCGATCCTGGACCAAGCCTCGCGCCAGCCTTCCCAAAACCGCTTCCAACCCTCGTGGCCGCGGTAGACCTTGTCGAAGTCCCCGACCCCGCGCAGCGGCTCCACCTCGACGTCCTCGGTCATGTGTTCCAGGAGCCAGTCGGCGTCGCCCCGGTTCCAGGCCTCGTAGCCTTCGCGGGCGAGCTGCAGGTTCTCCTCGGACATGGCGGCGGAGGATGCCACCGCCGGCCGCAGATCGCGCCGATCAGCCGCGCATCGCCGGGAACAGCACCACTTCGCGAAGGCTAGGCGCGCCGGTCAGGATCATCACCAGGCGGTCGATACCGAGGCCGACGCCGCCGGTGGGCGGCATCCCCTGCTCCAGAGCTTCGACGTAGGCCTCGTCGTAGGGCTGGGTCTCCTCGTCGCCCCGCTTCTGCTCCTCGGCCTGCTGATCGAAGCGGCGGCGCTGCTCATCTGGGTCGTTCAGCTCCGTGAACGCGTTGGCGATCTCGACCCCGCCGACGAACGCCTCCCAGCGCTCCACCAAACCTTCCTCTGAGCGGTGGGCCTTGGCGAACGGCGACAGCTCGACCGGGTAGTCGAGGACGAAGGTCGGCTGGATCAGCTTCGGCTCGACCTCCTTGGAGAGCAGCCCGTCGACCAGCTTGCCCCAGCCCTCCTCGGGATCGGGCTCGGAGTCCATCGCGGCGGCGAGCTGCTCGCGGGTCGGGTGCTCGGCGATGTCGAGACCGGTGTGCTCGTGGATCGCGTCACGCAGCGTGACCCGCCGCCAGGGCGGGGTTAGGTCGATCGTCTCGCCGTCGCGCTGCACCTCGGTGCCGCCGAGCACCCGCTGGGCGACGCCGCTGACAAGTCGCTCGAGGTCAGCCGCGGTGTCGTTGTAGTCCGCGTAGGCCTCGTACCACTCGAGCATCGTGAACTCGGGGTTGTGCTT
>JBBPIN010000096.1:0-2881 GCA_038040285.1 Actinomycetota bacterium | reverse complement strand
CGTGTGCTCTTCCTTTCTCGGAGGCGTTCGTGGCTGGGGTTGTCGATGCCGTGGTTGCTGATGATGTCGCGCTCGGCCGGGGGGAGGTCGTAGGCCAGGTGCTACGTGAGGGCGTCGTTGTTCAGGGCGTCGTGGTAGGTGCCGAAGCCGGAGCCTGACTGCCACTCGCTCGACGATTAGACCGACGTCCCTTCGCCCCACTCGTTGAAGGTGGTCACAAGCTGCCAGGGCGCGTTCGAGGCGACCATGTCGCGCACGTTCTGGTTCCAACGGGCGGGGTCGCGCACTAGGCGCTCGGCTGCGTCGGCCAGCCAGAAGCCGGGGCTGATCGCGTACGAGTAGCCGGACTGGCTGTCGGCGGCAACCGCGGGCGAGTACTGGTGCCAGCTCGCAGGCTGGCTCGCGCAGGCCTTGTAGCCCGGGAAGACCTTGAGGACGATGTAGGCGTTGACGGCGGCGTTCGCCGCCCGCCACTTCTTGGCGACGTCGCAGTTGGTGTCGTTTGCGTTGTAGACCACAACTACCGGTCGTCCTCGGATCCGCAGATAGCTGGGATCGTGGCCGTAGCGGCGGCGGATATACCGAAGGTCGCTTGCGACCTTCGACAGACTGGGGTTTCTGGACCCTTCCGGCTCGTAGTAGAGCGTCCAGCGGAACGTGGAGGAAACGCCCGGCGTCGCCCGGAGGATCAGCGGGACGCGGATATCTGATCGCGACCCTTTGCCCCACCACGAGACGATTCCTACGTCCAGCTTGCCGTACTCGAGCGCCTGAACATGACGCCGGATCACCGCTTCAACCGAGGAGTTGTAGAAGCCGAGCGAAGGGTTGTAGCGGGTGTAGGGGTAGATCCCGTGCTGCGTCCAGGCCTCCGGGAACCAGGGGTAGGAGAAGGTGGCGCGGATCGGGAACGAGGGCTGGGGGTCCGGCGGCGGAGGTGGAGGCGGTAGAGGCGGCGGTGGCGGTGGCGGCGGAGGCGGTGCCGGTGGCGGCGGCGGAGCCGGAGGCCGAGGCGGAGGCTTGCGTCGAGCAGCCTTTGCGGTGACGACGAGACGGGGGGAGGTCTCAGCCGTCTCGCGGCTCCGCAGGCTCAGCCCGGTGGGGCTGGAAGCCGTCAGGGCGAGGCTGACCCGGCCCCCTTGCCTGACGAGCTTCGTGACATTGGCACGTGTCCAGCCGCCTCGGAACGCGCCCGAAGCGACCGACGAGCCCAGTCTGGGCGCGGTTCGGTACGTGATCGTCCGCTCGCGCCAGGCGCCCGTTCGGACGCTGTGCACCCGGTAGCGGAGCGTCGAGTGGGCGGTCGGGTACACCCAGAGCGTGGCCTTGCGGACGGGGCCTGGAAGCCCACGTAGATCGAAGCGGAGGTAGCCGCGCCGCACAGGCGTCGTGCCCAGCAACAGCGTCCTTCCTCCGCCGTAGTTGTTCCTCGGCCTCGCCGCGTCCACGTAGGCGTCGGCCACGGGTTGGAAGACGCGGGTCACGCCAGCCGTCGGCGCCTCGGCCCGAACCCGGCCGCCCTGCCCTCCGGTCGAGAGCACCAACGAGACGACGATCAGCGATGTGAGGGCCGTGGGAAACTTCATTGCGGGGGGCGACGCGGGAACCAGGGAACCAGGGAACCGTACGCAGGCGGACGACGATGATAGGGCGTGGGCGCGACGACCCCCACCGGCCTCCAATGGCTCCTGGGATCCAACCAAACTTAGGGGAGACGCTTGAAACCGCTCAGTCAGGCGTCTTGCACAGGAGGTGAAAGGCCGATCTCAATTTGAAGTGACCTCTACGTCACTTACCCGCAGCAATCGAAAACTCGCGGTAATTGCGTGAGAAATCAAGTGGGGTCGGAAGTTCTTGTTCCCGTCTCACCCTCTGGTGACTACACCCACCTCGGCCCCGCTGCGCTTTCGCCCCTGCAAATAGGCGAAAACAAGTCATCACCGCCCTACTAGTGGCAGGCTCCGGAGCCTGCGTCCGTGAAGCTCTGCCCCGCGATCGGGGTGAACTGGAAATCGTAGGAGCTCGCATGCAGGGTCAGCGTGAGGATGCCGTGGGTGGTCGCGTTGCGGACCTCGGAGTTCGGCTGTACGGACGGGATCGTGCGTAGCCCGGTTCCTCCCGTGCCGACCACGAACTCGCGGATCCCGCGCGCCGCATCTGCGACCCCGGCCGGCGTCTGCGGTGCGAAGCGCTCGTAGTTGTGGTCGTGGCCGTTGATGACGAGCTCTGCGTTGGCGTTGTAGAGCTCGCCCCAGACTCCCGCCGAGCGCGAATCGTTGCCGTGCTCGCCGCTCGTGAAGAGCGGGTGGTGCCAGACGGCGAGCGTGCAAGGCTGCGTGTTCGCGGCCAGGTCGGCGCGGAGCCAGATCCGCTCGAGGGTGTTCGCGCCCGAGAAGGCATCGGCGCAGGAGGATGGCGACGAACAGCCCGAGTCGAGCAGGATGATGTGCCAGGTCCCGAGGTTGAAGGAGTGGTAGGAGTAGCCAGCCTGGCAGTTGGCGACAATGCCGAAGTAGCCGCAGTAGCCGCCCAGATTCGCCGTTGCGTGGTCGTGGTTGCCCGGTGTCGGGTGCGTGATCGCGCGGTGCCGGCCCCAGGTCGGGTTGTAGTAGTTCGAGAACTCGCCCGCGCTGCCCGAGTTGTAGGCGTTGTCCCCGGCCGTTAGCACGGCGCTGGCGCCGGAGACGTCGATCAGCTGCGCAGTCGATTCGTCCTGCGTCCAGCTTCCTGCGATGTCACCGGCGGCGACGACGACCGGATCGCCGGGCGGCGGCGGCGGAGGAGGAGGCGGTCGCGGAGGAGGAGGCGCTGGAGGTGGAGGCGGAGCTGGCGGTGGCGGCGGCGGCGCAGGAGGAGGCGCTGCAGCTGTAGGCGGCGGCGG
>JBBPIN010000095.1:0-2902 GCA_038040285.1 Actinomycetota bacterium | reverse complement strand
TGTCGACGCCCTGCTGGCGGTGGTAGGCCATGGTCAGCGCCTCGGCGTAGCGCTTTGCCTCGTCATAGACGCCGCGCGGCCCGATCGGGTTGACGTTTCCCCAGTAGTCCTCTGACTGGGGATGGATCTCGGGATCGCCGTAGACCTCCGAGGTGGAGGCGATCAGAAAGCGGGCGCGCTTGAACTTGGCGACGCCGAGCATGTGGTGGGTGCCGTGCGAGCCGACCTTGAGCGTGTGCAGGGGCAGGCGCTGGTAGTCGATCGGGCTGGCCGGCGAGGCAAGGTGGTAGACGAAGTCGACCGGCTCGGAGACCTCGACGTACTCGGTGATGTCGTGGTTGACGAAGCTGAAGCGCTCGTCGCGGATGTGCTCGATGTTGGCCAGCGACCCGGTCTCGAGGTTGTCGATGCAGATCACCCGGTGGCCGCGCTCGAGCAGCGCCTCGCACAGGTGCGAGCCGAGAAAGCCGGCGCCTCCGGTGACGACACAGGTGCTCATCGGTTGATCCTTCCGCGCAAGGTCATGACGGAGTGATGGTAGTGAGGGTCTTCGGCTCGCGGGGCAGATCCCCTAGCGCGGCAATTTTGGTCGCAAACTGCGCAGTAGGGCCCAAGGCGAACGCAGTTCACGCAATTTGCGTTAAGGACATGGGGAGAACCCGCGCAGCTCACGCCCTTAGCGGCAAGGATCACAAGTACGAGGCGAGGGGCCATTGGCGGCCTCCCGCCTTCGGCAAACAGGTACGTCGGAAATGGGAGATAGGGAGTCCCCTCAAGCCGTTGACGTGGGCCGGGCCGCCGAGGCCGCGCTCGCCTCGCGCAAGCGCGCCGCGATCGAGCTGATCCGCCGTCACGAGCGCGCCCTGCGTCGGACCGCACGGCGCTATTCGCTCTGCGCCGATGACGCCGAGGACGCGCTGCAACGCGCCCTCGAGATCCTGCTCACGAAGGCGCCGACGTCGGACCAACGGGAGCTGATCCGCTGGATGCAGACCGTGACCAAGCACGAGGCTCTGGCGGTTCGAAGAAATCGTGAGCGCAGCCTCGGGACGCCAACGTCATCGAGCCGCGATAGCGACGCAGATTGGGTCCAGCTGATCCCATCGGAGAGGGACGGTCCCGCCGACGCCGCGGCGCGCCGCGAGCGAATTGGCAAAGCCCGCGAAGCGCTGAAGGCCCTCAAGCCGCAGGAGCTACGCGCACTGACCCTGCTGGCCGAGGGCTACTCGTACGCCGAGATAGGCGAACTCACCGGATGGACCTATACGAAGGTAAACCGATGTCTTGCAGAAGGTAGGCAGCGTTTCAAAGCGGTGCTCAACAGCATCGAAGAGGGGCACCGATGCGACGAGCTCGCGCCGACCCTCTCCGCCTTCGTTGATGGCGAAGCAAGCTCGCGTTTGACGGCGCAGCTGCTGGCTCACCTGAGCGAATGCAGCCATTGCCGCGCCAAGATGCGCGCCTACCGCGCGGCACCCCGGGCCGCAGCCGCACTCGCACCGGCAATACCAGCAGCGCGCTCGCTCACCGAGCGGCTTCACGATCTGGTGGGGGGTGCGCAATCGCGGCTGCCTGGCCGAACCGGTGCCACAGAAACGGCGGTCAGCCAGCTCACTGCAGCCGGCGGGACTAGGGGGAGCGGGATGGCATTGGCGGCGAAGATCCTCACCGCCTGCGTCGGCACAGCCGGCGGTGCCGCCGCCTGCGTGGCGGCAGGCGTGGTTCCTCCCGTCCATGTCGGATCGCACGGCGGCTCGGGAATCGAGCGCGTGGCAGACGATTCGGCTCATACCTCCAATGAGGCGGCTCAGACGGTCGCTGACCCAGCCCCACAGCCTCTACCCGATGCGGAGCCTGACCCGCCGCCTGCAAGCCCACCGCTGCCCCCACCCGCACCGCCTTCGCCCCCTCCGCAGGTCACAGCCGAGTTCAGCCCCGAGGTCTCAGCTGCGCCAACAGTTTCCCGGTCAAGCAGCGGCGGCGAGTTTGGCGGCTCGGGCGGAGGAGGAGGGGGAGCCGGCGGTTCGTCGAGCAGCGGCTCAGCAAGTGAGTTCGGCCCATGAGGTGGAGGAAACTGAATCCGCGAAGGGTCCGGCGCACGTTCGCCCTCGCTGCCCTTGGTGCAGCTGCTCTGCTTGCGGGCCCGCTTGCGACGAAGAGTCATGCGGGCACCTACGTAAGCAGGGACTGCGCATCATCGAACGGCGGCTACTCGGCGGCGCAGTACGAGCAGAGCCATGCAATGGGCGTCGTGACCCAGAATTGCGCACCGGGCGGGACTGGCCTCGGCATGGCGATCCCGACGAGTGGTTGGACGCCGTGGCAAACCGGAGCGTCGTGGACAATCAACACCCCGGCCGGCACGCATTTCACCAACGTCTGGCTGTCGCAGAAGGGGGCCTCGCACACCGCAGCCGGCTGGGACCTTGAAGTCTTTGTGGTCGGGCCAGGCGGCTGGACTCCGCTCGGTGCCTGGAAGAACGGTCCGGCTGCGTGGGTTGGGCTCGCTTCAGCGACCGGCTACTTCACTGCGGTGAGTTCCCGGTTGACCTGCAACGCGGGGAATGGCTGCAACGGCAGCCTTCAGGCAGGTCTGTACACGAGGGATTACATCTTCAACATGACCGATGACACGCCGCCGGCGATTGGTGCTTCAGGCGAGCTGCTGAGCGGCGAGCTACAGCGCGGAGCGGGCGGTATTGACGTCATCGCCCAGGACGTTGGGGCGGGCCTCAGCCAGGTGTACGTGGCGGTCAACGGCCGAGTAGTGGACCGACGGGACTACGCGTGCCCGGGCTCGGCGAGTTCAGCCATGCAGCCCTGCGTCCTTTCTCAGCACACGCAATTTGAGCCGGACCGGGTTCCACGGAGACCGTGTTAGGTGGGTCCTTCTTTCATTGAG
>JBBPIN010000094.1:0-3022 GCA_038040285.1 Actinomycetota bacterium | reverse complement strand
GCCCTGCACGCCGGCGGGCTGAAGGTCTGCGCCTGGCAGTTCGTCTACGGCAGCGAGCCCTACAAGGAGGCCAACGTCGGCGCCGCGGCGGCCGCAAAGGGAGCCGACTGCCTGATCATCGACGCCGAGGGCCAGTACGAGGGCAAGTACGCGTCGGCCGACAAGTACATTCGCAAGCTGCGCTCGCTGGTCGGCCCCAACTTCCCGCTCGCGCTGGCAGGATTTCCCTACGTCGACTACCACCCCGGGTTTCCCTACTCGGTCTTCCTCGGTCCCGAGGGGGCCCAGTACAACCAGCCGCAGATGTACTGGAAGACGATCGGGACCAGCGTCCGCACCGTCTACGCGCACACCTACCTCTACAACCGCGTCTTTCAGCGGCCGATTTATCCGATCGGGCAGACCTACCTGGAGCCGGGCCGGCGGATGATCAAGAAGTTCCGCCGTTATGCGCTCAGCTACGGCGCAACCGGCGTAAGCTGGTGGTCGTGGCAGGAGACAGCCGGGCGCGAATGGGGAGCGCTCGGCAGAAGGGTGAGGCGCATCAGGGGCTTCCAGCCGAGCCTCGGGCTGCCCCTGCTGAAGAAGGGGAGCAGGGGGGACCTGGTCGTTTGGGCGCAGCAGCACCTGCTCGCGGCGGGGCAGAGCCAGCTTCCGGTCACCGGGATCTTCGGCGCCATGACCTACAACGCGGTGCTCGCCTTCCAGCAGCAGAAGGGCCTGCTGGCGGATGGGCAGATCGGCACGACGACCTGGCGCAAGCTGCTCGAGTACGCGCCGGTGCGGATCGAGTGGGGCGCTCGCAGCACGGCGTCGCGGGGGCGTTCGGTAACGGCCAGGCCGGGGGGCGCGAACGCGCCGCTCTCGGCCTCGCTGCCGCCACGCCGCAACGAGATCGACCCCGGGCCGCGGCCCTAAGGGCGGGGGCGGCGGCGCTTGCCGCGCTCGTCGCCTCGCTTCTGATCGCCGCACCGGCCGGAGCCGCGACGCGTGAGGAGCGCCAAACGGCGGTGTTTGCGGTTCCGACGCCGGCCGCCGCGCTGCGCGACCTCGTGATCGAGCACCCGAGCCGGGCGGAGGCGCGCGCCGCCGTCGGCCACCGCCTCGGCGCAGCGCTATCCGGTCAATGACGGCGCCGGGCGCACCGTGGCGATAAACGTGTCGGCGATCTGCTCGGCCCTGCGATCCGACCGCCAGCAATCCACAGAGGGTGGCCGACTTCCTCGGCACGCTGCCGCACGGCGACGAGATGAACCTGCTCGAGCTCGACTTGGTGGAGCCCAGCCTCGAGATGGCAGTTGCTTGCGGCTCTGCCCAGGCCCTCTCCTGCTACTACCCCGGCGAGAACCGGATCGTCGCCAGCGGCGACCCCTTCACCGCCTCCGACAACGCCACACAGGACTACGTGATCGCCCACGAGTACGGCCATCACCTCGCCAATCATCGAAACAACTCTCCCTTGACAACCCGGCGATCGAGTGGGGCCCGAAGACTGGGCCAGCTTCGCGGGCGTCTGCCAGGGGGTGCGGGCGGGCCGCTACTTCCCCGGCGACGAAGGCGTTCACTACTACGACAATCCCGGCGAGGCCTTTGCGGAGTCGTTCGCCCACAACGCCTTCCCCAGCCAGGCGGTGCCGTGGGAATGGCCCAACTTCCCCGACCCCCACAGCGGCGGCTTCGCGCCGCTACAGCGCGACGCCCTGCAGCCGTGGAATGGCGACAGTGTCGACAAGCGCCGCGGTCACTTTTCCAAGAAGCGCTGGCCGAAGAAGATGCTGAAGAGATTCGCTACGCCCCTCGACGGCGATCTGAAGCTGAGCCTGAGCGGGCCGGACCGCGCCCACCTCGCTCTGAAGCTGCGCAGCTCCGATGGTCATATCCTCGCCCGCTCCGACGGCGTCGGCTCGCAGGAGTCGGTCAGCTACCAGATCTGCGGCGAGCGGTCAGTGAGCGCGGTGGTGCGGCGCCACGGCCGCCGCCTGACGCGCTTCAAGCTCACCGCGCTTATTCCCTGACTAGCCGATCCGGGTCTCGAGCCGGCCGAGGGTCGGCGAGCTGACGACCACCTCGTCGCCGTGCTTGAGCCAGACGCGCGGCTCGCGCACGCTGCCGACCCCCGAGGGGGTGCCGGTGGCGATCAGATCTCCTGGCTCCAGGGTCATCAATGCCGAGAGCTGCGCGACCAGCTGCGGTATCGAGAAGACGAGGTCGGCGGTCGAGGCCGATTGCATGGTCTCCCCGTTCAGTTCCAGCGCCAGTTCGATCGCATCGTGCAGGCCGGCCTCGTCGGGGGTCACCAGGGCGGGGCCGCAGGGCGCGGAGCCGTCGAACACCTTGCCGGGCATCCACTGCGGGGTCGAGAACTGAAGGTCGCGGGCCGAGAGGTCGTTGAACAGCGTGTAGCCGGCGACGTGATCGAGGGCACGATCCTCACCGACGTCGCGGGCGCGGCGGCCGATCACGAACGCGACCTCGGCCTCGAAGTCGACCTTCTCGCTGGTCGCCGGGAGCGCCACCGTCGCGCCGGGCTCGGCGAGCGCGTTTCGGTACTTGGCGAAGAAGGTGGGGCTGGAGGGTGGGTCGATGCCGGCCTCGGCCGCGTGGGAGCGGTAGTTGAGGCCGATGCAGACGATCTTCTCCGGGTCCGGGATCGGTGCCAGCAGCGTTGCGTCCGGGATCGGAGCGGCGTCGTCGGCGGTTTCCAGCTCACCGATGCGGCCCTCGGCGATCAGCTCGCGGAGGCTGGAGCGCCGCGGGTCGCCGAGCGCGGTCCAGGCGTCGAACACCTCCTCGCCGCGCAGCACCCCGGCCCTTGGGCCGTCCGGGGATCGGTAGCTCACCAGCCTCACGGCGGGCAGCCTAACCAGGCCGCCGCCACCTGGACGGCGGCGGCCCTGTGATAATCACCGACGGGCCCCACACGGTCTTCGGGCGCCCGTCAGCCCCTCGGGGGCGTAGCTCAGTTGGTTAGAGCGCCGGCCTGTCACGCCGGAGGCCGCGGGTTCGAGTCCCGTCGCTCCCG
>JBBPIN010000093.1:0-3086 GCA_038040285.1 Actinomycetota bacterium | reverse complement strand
GATAACATAAAACCCGTTCTCAGTCATGACCCGCCTCGCCCGAGGGTGTTCCCCCCGGGGTCTGCCTTGTCACAGACGCCGGTTGACCGCGACCCTAAGGACGCCCTGCACGCCGACCGGCGCCTGACCCTACGCTCGCCGGGCCCAGAACGGTGCGTTGGACCAGCGGCGTTCGATGCCGTAATAGGAAGCCTGGTGGACCAGGTGATCGTGCAGCAGCGCACGGTACGTGCCGGCGTACGACGTGGTGTCGCCGGCCGCGACGGCGCGACCCGCCTCGCGACCCATCAACACCGACGCGAGGATTCCCTGTGATGACAGCGGGTCGAACGAGACGGCCGCGTCGCCGACCGCCAGCCAGCGCTCGCCGGCGATGCGGTCGAGGTGGCCTGTCGATGCGTCGGTGACGATCGCGCCGCGGCGCTCGCGCGGCGGCGGCAACAGATCGGCGTCGGTCATGAACGCGGTGATGCGGCGGTGTCCGGACACTGGCGCCGTGTACCACCAGCCGTTCTCGGCGGCCTCGACAGTCGTGGTCGCGTCCGAACCGCCCCGGTCCTGCTCGCTCCAAAGCATCGCCACGAGTCGATCGAGGCGGATGCGTTTGGCCCCGAATGAGCGTGCGACGTGCGCCCTGCGCCCCGTTGCGTCGATCGTGAAGTCGGCGCCCTCGGGACGACCGGGAGCTACGTTCACGCCCTCTTGACGGACGACGTCGACCAGTGCCGCGTCGAACGCGGCTCGATCCAGGTGCCATCCGCTCCCGAGCGGGTTGAACATGAAGTCGGCGCTCTCCATCTCGGCCCCTCCCCACATGCTGCGATTCCCTAGCGAACGCAGATGGTCGCCCTCGCGAAACGCTCCCGCACCGAAAACATCCTCGACCAGCTCGACCGTCCCCGGCGGCAGGCTCTCGCCCATGCGCGCCCGCCGCCAGGGCGGCATTGTGTACAGCGTCACCCCCATCCCACAGTGCGCAGCCGTGACCGCAGCCGCACACCCCGCGGGACCGCCGCCGACAACCGCAACGTCGATCACGGCGCCGGAACCTGCGGCACCCAAAGGTCCGCCCCGTACTCGACCTGCGGCTCGACCACGAACCCGACCAGCGACTCGACCTTGATCACCTTCGGGAACTCGGGGTCTCCGGGGCCGGGCCGCTCGGTGATCATGCCGAGCTTCGGCCACTCCTTCATCATCAGGTCGAGCGTCGGCGGGCGCGTCGGCGCCGCGATGAACCGTTCCCAGTCGCGCCGTTTCTTGAACGCCGCCTGGCGCTCGGCGATCGAGCGCGAGCGGTCCATCACGATCCGGTACTCCTCCTCGGCCAGCACCGTGGTCGGGATCCGCGCCGGCCAGAACGTCGGCAACACCGGCGACACGCTGCGCTGATACCCGGAGCGGCAGCTCGCCGCGTCGGAGTGCCACGGTACGCCGAGCCAGCGCGTCAGGTCGCCGGGCGCGCAACCCTGCAGCGGGCCGCCGGGCGCAAACGTCTTCTTCGCGTTCAACTGCGGCCCGTACTCGCCAAGGCTCGGCTGCGTGCCACTGACCTTCAACCGGTATGGCTTCTTCCACACCGATTGGCGGCGCAGCACCCACGGCACCTCGATGCCTGGGTGGAATGCACCGCCGAGGCACGACTCGAGCGCCGCCTGGTCGAGCGCCAGCGGCTGCTTTTCGACCGGCAGCTGCGACAGCTTCACCGGGCGCTTGACGGCGGCGCGGTCGTCGGTGAACTGCCCTTCCGCCCACTGGCGCAGCTGGTCGTACTGCAGTGGCGTGACCGCCAGCCACAACCGCGGGTTTGGATTGGTGAAGCTGACGCCGTCTCCATACATCTGCGGAACCGCCTGTGACTGCATCGTGCGGAACGCCGGGTTGCGGAACTGCTTGAACAGGCCGCGGCGGAAGTCTCGTGACGCGGCCGACGGGTCGGCGAGCCGCTCGATCTGGGCGCCGCTGTCCCAGTCCTGCTTGCTGCCCCAGCCGTTCGACTCGAAGAAGCCCTCGTTGACCCACTGCATGTCGGTCAGCCGTGTGAAGATCGGCAGGATGTCGTTGGCGAAGCTGACCTTGCCGGCGTCGACGACCCCCGCACCGACGAACATCGAGCGCGCCGCGTCGTACGCCGTGACGAGGCCGGTCGCCATCGCCGGGCCGTAGTTGGGCGGCGTCGCGATCACCCAAGCGGGCTCGGCCTCGAGCGTGCGCTTGCCGAGCTTGACTGTAGCGCGCACGCTTCCGTCGCAGGCATCGTCGGACCAGCCGTCGTTGCCGGCGAACATCGTCAGCGGGTTGGAACCGTCCGTGTAGCCGCGCCCGGGACCGGGAAGGAACACCAGCCGCCCCGAGACGTCGGTCAGCAGCTCGCCGAGGTTCACACTCTTGCCGAACACCCTGCCGTCGAGCTTGACCGGCCCGTGCGCGATACCGCTGATCGCCTGCTCGCCGGGGTCGATCACGAGCGACGCACGCTTGGCTCCGGCGACGTTGTTGTTGCGACGCGCAGCGGGCGGCGCGCCGGGGATGTCGAAGGCCTCCTGGAACTGGTACCAGGCCGCCTTCGAGTTGGCAACGTGCACGCGCCAGGCGATCGTAGTGTCGCCCCCCGCGAGCAGCTCCTTGACCGGCACGCCGTTGCGGTCGAGCCCGTAGACGCGGAAGTGCGCGGCCTGGCGCGCGATCGCGCCCTGCTTGTCCTTGAAGCCACCGGGCGCGCGCGGCAGCGTGCCGGGGACCTCGGGCCCGAAGAAGAACGTGTCGGCGCTGTTGCCGACGCGGGCGATGCCGATCGCGGGGTGGATCGCCGCGGCGACGATCGCGTCATCGGAATTGTCGCCGCCGACGCCGCAGGCCGAGATCGCCAGCGGTAGCGACAGCGACGCGGCGGCAGCGGCGCTCGTCTGCAGGAACGCGCGGCGGGTTATGAGAGTGGGCTCAGGCTGGCGCGGGTCGGCCACGGCAAGAGCGTAGATAACATAAAACCCGTTCTCAGTCATGGCCCACCTCGCCTGAGGGTGTTCCCCCGGGGTCTGCCTTGTCACAGCGCGGATTAGCCCGCTCTCACCTCGCGGCGATCCTGC
>JBBPIN010000092.1:0-3116 GCA_038040285.1 Actinomycetota bacterium | reverse complement strand
CCCTGTCGATCATGGTCGGCGGGGAGGCCGCCGACTTCGAGCGGGCGCGCCCGCTGTTCGAGGTGCTCGGCAAGACGATCGTGCACGTCGGCGAGGCGGGCGCCGGGCAGGTGGTGAAGGCCTGCAACCAGGTCGTCGTCGCGGTGACGATCGCGGCGGTCAGCGAGGCGCTGGTGCTCGGCTCCAAGGCCGGCGTGGATCCCGAGCGGATCCTCGACGTCCTCGGCGGCGGGCTGGCCGCCAACAAGGTCATGGAGATGCGCCGGCGCAACTTCCTCGAGCACGACTTCACGCCGGGCTTCCGGATCGACCTGCACCACAAGGACCTCAACATCGCGCTCGAGTCGGGTGACGCCTACGGCGTGCCGCTCCCCGTCACCAGCGTGGTGCAGCAGTACATGCGCGCGCTGCGCGCCAAGGGCCACGGTGGCGACGACCACTCCGGCCTGCTCCGGCTCGTCGAGGAGCTGGCCGAGCACCGGATCGGCAGCGACCACCTGACCGCCACGACCACCTGAGGAGAGACTCGATGCCACGCATGAACCCGATGGAAGCCGTCGTCCGCGTGCTGGAGGACGAGGGCGTGCGCGTCGCCTTCGGCGTCCCCGGCGCGGCGATCCTCCCGCTCTACGACGCGATGCGCCACTCGAGCATCCGCCACCTCAGCGTCCGCCACGAGGAGGGCGGCACGCACGCCGCCGACGGCTGGGCGCGGATCACCGGCGAGCCGGGCATCTGCATCGGCACCTCGGGCCCCGCCGGCACGAACATGATCACCGGCCTGTACACCGCGCAGGCGGACTCGATCCCGATGATCTGCATCACCGGGCAGGCGAACCTCGACGTCCTGCACAAGGAGGCCTTCCAGGCCGTCGACATCGTCGACATCGCCAGGCCCGTGTGCAAGTGGGCCTACCAGGTCAAGGAGACCGCGCAGCTGCCGTGGGCGTTCCGGGAGGCGTTCCGCGTCGCGCGCGAGGGCCGGCCCGGGCCGGTGCTCATCGACCTGCCGCTCGACGTGCAGAAGGGCGAGGACATCGAGTACGACCCCGCCACCGACGGCCCGCTGCGCTACATCACCCCCGAGCCCAACCCGCGGGCGATCTCCGCCGCGCTCGACCTGCTGGCCGGCGCCCAGCGCCCGCTGATCCTGGCGGGCGGCGGCGTGATCCTGGCCGAGGCAGCCGAGGAGCTCGTCGCGCTTGCCGAGGAGCTGCAGATCCCGGTGTCGCCCACCTACATGGGCAAGGGGTCGATCCCGGAGGACCACCCGCTGTGGGCGGGGATGGTCGGCATCCAGACCACCCAGCGCTTCGGCAACCAGATCTTCCTGGAGAGCGACGTCGTGCTGGCCGTCGGCGCGCGCTTCGGCGACCGCCACACCGGCGAGCTCGACGTCTACCGCGGCGAGCGCAAGTTCATCCACGTCGACATCTCGCCGGAGCAGATCGGGCGCGTGTTCCCGGCCGACCTGGGCATCGTCAGCGACGCGAAGCTCGCGCTGCGGGCGCTGGGCGAGCAGGCGGCGGAGCGCTCGGCGCCCTCGCGCGAGGGCTGGGTCGAGCGCGTCGCGCAGCTCAAGGACACGCTGACCCGGCGCACGGACTTCGACGACGTGCCGATCAAGCCCCCGCGCGTCTTCCAGGAGCTCAACGACCACTTCGACCCGGACACGATCTTCGTGACCGCGATCGGCCTGTACCAGATCTGGAGCGGGCAGTTCCAGCGCACCTACAAGCCGCGCCATTACCTCTGCTGCGGGCAGGCCGGTCCGCTGGGCTGGGAGGTGCCCGCCTGCATCGGGGTCAAGCTCGCCGCGCCCGACCAGCTCGTGGTCGGCGTGGTCGGCGACTACTCCTTCCAGTTCCTCATGGAGGAGGTCGCCGTCGCCGTCCAGTACCAGGTGCCGTTCGTGCTCGTCATGGTCAACAACGGCTACATGGGGCTCATCCGCCAGGCCGAGAAGAACTACGACATGAACTACGCCGTCGGCATCTCCTACGAGGGGCCCGAGGGCCACCCGGGGATCGACCACGTCGGGGTCATGAAGGCGATGGGGGCGGACGGCATGCGGGTCACCGACCCGGGCGAGATCTCCGCGGCCCTCGACTGGGCGGTGCAGCGCGCGCAGGAGCGCCAGGTCCCGGTGCTGGTCGAGGTGATGGTCGCGCCCGAGGACGACGCCGCCATGGGCAAGTCCATCGACCACGTGCGCGAGTTCGAGCCCGTCGAGGGCGGGGTCCCCGACCCGCTCGCCGCCATTCCCGAGCTCGCGGGCTGACGCGACCCGAGATGCCTGCCAGCGGCGCGGTGCCCGAACGTCGGCGCGACGGTGTCCAGTCCCTCGACCGCGCCCTCGACGTGCTCGAGACACTGGCCGCCTCGGGCGAGCTGGGCGTGTCGGAGGTCGCGGCTCGCACCGGCCTCGTGGTGAGCACCGCCCACCGCCTGCTGGCCGGGCTCGCGAACCGCGGCTACGTCGGCCAGAACCCGGCGAACGGCCGGTACGCGCTCGGCTTCAAGGTGCTCGAGCTGGCCGGCGGGCTCGAGGTGCGCACCTCGCCCCTGCGGGCCGCCGCCCGCCCGCACCTCGAGCGCGTCCAGCAGGCGACGTCGGAGACCACCAACCTCGCCATCCTCGACGGCGACCGGGTCGTCTACGTCGACCAGGTCGAGGGCTCGCACAGCGTGCGCATGTTCACCCGGCTGGGCAGCTCCGCGCTCGCGCACACCACCGGATCGGGCAAGGCGATCCTCACCCACCGGCCGCCCGAGGTGATCGAGAAGCTCTACCCGCGCACGCGCGAGCCCTTCGAGCGCCCGACGCCGCGGACGCTCACCACGCTCGAGGCGCTGCGCGACGACTTCGTGCGCATCCGCCGGCGCGGCTACGCCCTCGACAGGGAGGAGCACGAGGAGGGGGTGAGCTGCGTGGCGACGCCCGTGTTCGACCGCACCGGCCTCGCCTGCGGCGCAATCAGCATCTCCGGTCCCACGGCGCGGATCGACCAGGCCGGCACCGCGGCGCTCGGCGAGCTCCTGCGCCGCCACGCCGCCGAGGTCTCCGCCGCCCTCGGCCACCGCGAGACTCCCGAGAGTGCCCGTTCCCACGCGGT
>JBBPIN010000091.1:0-3250 GCA_038040285.1 Actinomycetota bacterium | reverse complement strand
GCACGTACTCCGCCTGGCCGCCGACCCAGCCGCCCATGTCGACGTAGCCGTACGCCGAGCCGGGACGTTCGGGGTTGACGTTCAGGCATACGCCCGTGTTGCCCGTCTTGCACATGCGGCAGCGGCCGCAGGCGATGTTGAAGGGCACCGAGCAGAGATCGCCCTCCTTGATGTACTCGACCCCGGGCCCGGTCTCGATCACCTCGCCGGTGATCTCGTGGCCGAGGATCAGGCCCTCGGGCGCGGTCGTGCGGCCGCGGACCATGTGCTGGTCGGACCCGCAGATGTTCGTAGAGACACATTTGAGGATCGCCGCGTGCGGCAGCTTCCGGCCGACGTTCGCCGGGTTGACCCCCGGGCCATCCTTGAGCTCGAAGGTCGGGAAGTCGAGGTCGTGGAGCTCGACGTTGCCCGGCCCCATGTACGCGACGCCACTGTTCTCAGCCATGCTGATTTCTCCATTCGATTGAAAGGTGTGTTCTCACAGCCGCCTCCCGGCGATGTCGCCGGCGGTTCCCTGCCGCTCCGCCCCGGCGGGTGGTTCGACCGCACGATCGCCGCCCTCGATGTCGCCCATCGCCCCCTGAGCGGGCTCGACCTCGAAATCTCGCGGACGCGCGATCGCGTCGTAGGCGGCTGCGGCGAGCACCCCTCCGGCCAGGGGACCGATCAGGTAGGCGGGTAGGTCACCCCATTCGGTGTCGCCGCCTCCGATCGTGCTCGCGAACAGCGGTCCGAAGGTGCGCGCCGGGTTCAGCGAGCCGCCGGTGAGCGGGCCGATCAGCAGGATCGCCGCCGCCACCGCGAGGCCGATCATCAGGCCGGCCCATCCGCCCGCCGCCCGCTTGTCGACCGCCAGCGCCATGATCGCCGTGACCAGCAGGAAGGTCCCGATGGCCTCGGCCACGATGGCCTGGAGGTAGTTGGTGCCGTCAGCGATGGTGGTCTGGCCGAGGCCAAGATCCTGCGCATCACCACCGAAGATCGCCCAGATCAGCAGCCCGCCGATGGACGCGCCGGCCAGCTGGGCGCCGACGTAGGCCGGCACCTCGTCCCATGGGAAGCGTCTGACCGCAGCGAGCGACACGGTCACCGCGGGGTTGATGTGGGCGCCCGAGGTCGTGCCGAACGCGTAGATCGCGACCGCGATCGCGAGCGCGAAGGTGATCGCGATCATTCCCAGCCCCGCGTAGTCAAGCTTGCCCCCGCCCAACTTGAGCGCCGCCACTACCGAGCCGGCGCCGAACAACACCAGGATCGCCGTTCCCACCAACTCGGCGGCGAGCCGCCGTACCAGAACAGGCTCCATCCTTCCTACCTCCTTCCCGCCCCTCAAGCTACCAGAGCGTAGCCCTGACGGCGGGCCGGCGCCACCGTCTGTCCGGCCATTTCGCCCTGGCCGGACGGTCATGGTGCACCTGACCGGACGGCCAGCGTGCGTCGAGACGGTCGCGACTGCTAGGCGTGCTCGAGGAGGCCGAGCCTGCTTGCGACGTACGCGACCTCCGCGCGGTGATGCACATCCAGCTTGCCCATGATGTTGCGCACGTGGAACTTCACCGTGCTCTCGCTCACGAAGATCGTCTGGCCGATCTCGCCGCGGGGCGCAGGCCCGCACGGCGACGCTTAGAGCTCGTGCTCGGCCAGCTGAGCGCGGAGATCGCGGCAGCGTGCCGTGAGCCGCTCGGTGCAGGCCTGGGTCTCCCAGTGCACGGGATGGTCGCGCCCGCCGTGGCAGCCTGACGCCATCGCGAAGGCGTACTCCCACGTCGCCATGTGGGCCTTCAGCTCAGCCGTGGCATGGGCGAACTCTGCCTTGAGACTCTCTCGCATGGGTGATCCCGGGTGGGTGGTCTTCCATTGAATCGGCAGGTCCGGACAAACACCTGAGTCTGAGACTGGGCCGGCGACGTGCCGGGCCCCTCCGGCTCAGCGGCGCTTGGCGCTGTAGGCGTGCGCGCCGGCGCCGGCGAGCGCCCCGGCCTGGACGATCAGGTACTCCTCGCGGATCGGGCGGCCGTCGAACCAGCACTCGAGGATCTCGCGGACTCCGGCCGCGTAGCGCGCCTGGGCCGACAGCGTCGTGCCGGAGGTGTGCGGGGTCATGCCGTGGTGGGGCATCGTCCGCCACGGATGGTCCTCCGGAGCGGGCTGGGGGAACCAGACATCGCCCGCATAGCCGGCGAGCTGACCGCTCTCGAGCGCGCGCACCACCGCGTCGCGACTGCAGATCTTGCCGCGCGCGGTGTTCACCAGGTACGCGCCGTACCTCATCTTGCCGATGAGCTCGTCGTCGAAGAGGCTCTCGGTCTCGGGATGCAGGGGCGCGTTGATCGTCACCACGTCACACACCCCCACCATCTCCGCGACGTCCGCGTGGAAGGTCGCCCCCAGCTCCTCCTCGACCTCGTCCGCGAGGCGGTGGCGGTCGGTGTAGTGCAGCCCGACCTCGAACGGCTTGAGCCGCCGCAGCACCGCGGAGCCGATCCGCCCGGCCCCGACCGTGCCGACCTGCATGCCCTCCAGGTCGTAGGCCCGCGACACGCAGTCGGCGATGTTCCAGCCGCCCTCGACCACCGTCTGGTAGGACGGAATGTAGTTGCGCACCAGGGCGAGGATCATCATCACCACGTGCTCGGACACGCTGATGCTGTTGGAGTAGGTCACCTCGGCAACCGTGACGTCGTGCTCGATCGCGGCGTCGATGTCGACGTGATCCGAGCCGATCCCTGCGGTCACCGCCAGCTTCAGGTTCGGGGCCTTGGCGATCCGCTCCGCGGTGAGGTACGCGGGCCAGAACGGCTGTGAGATCACGATCTCGGCCTCCGAGAGCTCTCGCTCGAGGACCGAGTCGGGGCCCTCCTTGTCGGAGGTAACGACCAGCCGGTGTCCCCGCTCCTCCACGAACTTCCGGAGCCCCAGCTCGCCCGACACGCTTCCCAGGAGCTCGCCCGGCGTGAAGTCGATCCGCTCCGGCGTCGGGGTGGTCATGCCGCCGTGGTACCGCTCGATCGTGGGAACCTCGCCCCGCGCGTACGACGTCGGGTATCCGCCCTCGGGGTCGTCGTAGAGCACGCAAATGATCGTCGCCATGCCTTCTCTCCTCGTCTATGTCGGTGTTGCCGTCGACCCTTCGATAGAGACTCCCCATACTAAGGTTGGCCGGGCTGCGTGGGTGCAGAACCAGCGGTACGACGATGCGCTACCTGGCCGACAAGAGCCGCGCCGACGACGCGCGGCTGCTCTCCCA
>JBBPIN010000090.1:0-3380 GCA_038040285.1 Actinomycetota bacterium | reverse complement strand
CCTTGCACTGCTTCCAGGTGGCGTCGTCCTGCATCTTGCCGTCGATCATGTGGACGCCGCGGCCGTCGGGGATCGCCTCCAGCACCTTCTTGGCGAACTTGACCTCCTCGGGCGGCGGGCTGAATACCTTCTTGGCGATCTCGATCTGCGCCGGGTGCAGCGACCAGGCACCGACGCAGCCAAGCAGGAAGGCGGCCCGGAACTGGGTCTCGCAACCCTCGGTGTCCTGGATGTCCCCGTAGGGGCCGTAGACGGGCAGGATGCCGGCCGAAGTGCAGGCGTCGACCATGCGCGCGATCGAGTAGTGCCAGGGGTCCTGCTGCGCGGTGGCGCGGGGCGCGTCGGGGTCGTCGGGATCGGGGTCCTCGATCACCCGGTAGGCGGGGTGTCCGCCGCCGACCCGGGTCGTCTTCATGCGCCGGAAGGCGGCGAGGTCGGCGGGCCCGAAGCTCATCCCCTGCATGCGGGGACTCGCGTAGGCGATCTCCTCGACGTTGACGACCCCGGTCGAGGTCTCGAGGATCGCGTGTATCAGCAGCGGCTGGTCGAGCTTCGCCTTCGCCTCCAGCTGAGCAAGCAGGCGATCGACGTAGTGGATGTCCCAGGCGCCCTCGACCTTGGGGACCATGACCACCTCGAGCTTGTCGCCGATCTCGGTCACCAGCTCTGTGAGGTCGTCGAGCACCCATGGGCTCTCGAGCGAGTTGACGCGCGTCCACAGCGCCGTGCCACCCAGGTCCGCCTCCTTGGCGACCTTGATCAGGCCGGCGCGGGCAGCCTCCTTGTTGTCGGCGGCGATCGCATCCTCGAGGTTGCCGAGCAGCACGTCGGCGCTCTGCGCCATCTCCGGCACCTTCGCCGCCATCTTCTCGTTCGAGGGGTCGAAGAAGTGGATCATCCGCTGGGGCTTGACCGGGATCTCGCGCGGCGGCTCCGGCGCACCGATAGCCAGCGGCTTGAAGAACTCTCTGGGGTGTCTCATCCCGCCGGAATCTACCGAGCGGGCGCTCGGCGCCGGGATGCGGGTCATCCGCACCCGGCGCCCGGAACTACAGTGGGCGCATGAGCGCCGCGATCCGCGAGGCCATCGCAGGGGAGGAGGAGCGGGTTGTGGCGCTGTATGAGTGGCTGTTCGCACCCCCGGGGAGTAGACCGCCGCAGTGGGATGAGGAGCGTGCCCGGCGTGCGCTCACCGAGGCGATCGTCTCGCCGCAGAGCGCCGTCTTCGTCGCCGAGGACGGGGACGCGCTGGTCGGCTGGTGCACCGCCTACCTGGAGTTGAACTCGGTCCGCTTCGGGCGGCGCTGCTGGGTCGAGGACCTGGCGGTGCACCCGGACCATCGTTCGGCGGGCATGGGCGCAGCGCTGCTTGACGCCGCCAAGGAATGGGCCAGGGAAGCCGGCGCGACCCACCTCGAGCTCGACTCCGGGCTCGATCGCACCGACGCCCATCGTTTCTATGACCGCGAGGGGCCGAGCTGGAAGTCGCTCAGCTACTCGTGGGAGCTCTGATCGGGCCTGCCGGCGGCCGAGCCTCGACCGGTCTGCCAGGCGCGCAGCGCGGCCAGCACCTGATTGCGGTCCAGCTTGGCGGCCATGAAGGCCCAGCGTTCGTCGCGAAGGACCCAGGCGAAGTGAAAGGGGGCGTCGATCGGGATCCCGCTCGACCCTCCTTGCGCGACCATGTGACAGCGGCCGAGCACCGTGTCGCTGTCCTCCGGGATGAGCTCGATCTCGGTCAACTGAATCTCGTCGAACATCGCGAAGAAGGCCTCCCAGACGGCGCGCACTCCGTCCGCGCCCTCGGCGTCGGTGGGAAAGCCCGGCCAGCGCCGAGATGTCGGGGTCGCCGCGATAGGCGATCTCTGGGTCGAACGTCTCGGTGAAGAGGGTTTCCAGGTCCCCGGAATTGAAGAGATCGAATCCACGGCGGATGGCGTCCAGTGTGTCGGCCTGCCGCGATGGCTCGCTCATGGCGCGATTATCGCGTCCCCCGGGGTGGATCCGACAGGCCAGCCGCGGCCAGGGCGGCCTCGCGGTCGCGGATGTTGGAGATCTTCGCCGGCCTGCCGTCTCTGAACTCCCAGACGTGGAAGTAATCCCAGTCGATCGGCACGCCGCTTCCCTTGCCGCGGCCGCTGAAGTGGACCGGGATGAACACGTGCCCGGAGTCGTCTTCGACCGGCTCCCCCGGCACCATCTGCCACTCGTCCCAGAGGCCGAAGAAGGCGCGCCAGAACTCCCGCAATTCGTCCGGCCCAGTCGCCTGCCGGGGGGTGCCGGTCATTCGCACCGTCTCAGCGTCGTTGATCCAGACGAAGTCCTCCGGCACGTTGGTCGCGGCCTCCCAGTCACCCCGGTTGAAGGCCTCGAAGGCGCGCAGGACGAGCTCGATATTGGTGGGCGCCACTGGCCGCAAGCTATCGCGAGCCCGAAGGCCGCAGGTATTCTGCGGTCATGGCCGTAGAGACCGCCGCATACCCGGAGATCACCGACGAGCAGAAGGCGATCATCGAGATGGTCCACCAGTTCGTCGACGACAAGATTCTCCCCAGCGCCGAGGAGTACGACGCCGAGGACAAGTTCCCGGAGCCGATCGTCGAGCAGATGAAGGAGCTGGGGCTGTTCGGGGTCACGATCCCCGAGGAGCACGGCGGGATGGGCCTCGACCTGACGACCTACGCGATGATCGTCGAGGAGCTGTCGCGGGGCTGGATCTCGATCTCGGGCGTCGTCAACACCCACTTCATCGGCTCCTACCTGCTGATGAAGTTCGGCACCGACGAGCAGAAGGACTACTTCCTGCCCAAGATGGCGACCGGCGAGATCCGCGCCGCTTTCTCGCTGTCGGAGCCCGAGTGCGGCTCCGACGTGCAGGGCATCAAGGCGACCGCCAAGAAGGGCGACGACGGCAACTGGGAGCTGAACGGCCAGAAGATGTGGGTGACCAACGGTCTCGGCTCGGGGGTGATCTTCGTGCTGATGAAGAACGACCCGAAGGCCGACCCGCCCTACGCCGGGATGACCTGCTTCATCACCGAGAAGGAGCCCTGGGCGGAGAAGAACTCGGGCGAGTACGCCGGATTGGACATCCCCCCGAAGATCAAGAAGATGGGATACAAGGGCGTCGAGTCCACCGAGCTCGTCTACAACGGCTACAAGTGCCCGCCCGAGCGCATCCTCGGCGGTGAGGAGGAGGGCCTCGGCCAGGGCTTTCGCCAGATGATGGACTCGCTGGAGGTGGGGCGGGTGAACGTCGCGGCGCGCGGTGTCGGCATCGCCCAGCGGGCACTGGAGCTGGCGCTGCGCTACAGCCAGGAGCGCAAGACCTTCGGCAAGCCGATCGCCCAGCACCAGGCGATCCAGTTCAAGCTCGCCGA
>JBBPIN010000089.1:0-3518 GCA_038040285.1 Actinomycetota bacterium | reverse complement strand
AACCAGCCGCGAAGCCCACATCTAGCGTCTACTGGAGCGAAGCAGATAGCCCACTGCGCGAAAAGCGGTAGCGCCAGAATTCCCGCTTCCTTAGGAATTTGAGCGTCGACCCTGGGCCAACCGGGGACTCTCAGGCACGGAAATCGGCTCAAACAAATGACGGTAGCCCACGGGGCTGTCGCTAATCGTCGTAAGCGGGAGCGGGTCTCTGACTACTCCCGCAGCCCGGCGGCTTCGAGGGCCTCTTCTCGGGTCTCGTACTCGCGTCCGCTCACTATCAGGCCGTCTCGGATCTTGCAGACAACGTAGTAGCGCCCTTCCGTCTGGACGCCGCTGGACCGACCGCGCCCAGAGTTGTGCACGACCACTCCGACCTGTTCCTCGGCTTCGAAGATCACGTCTTCGACCTCGGCATGAAGCTGGTCGAACACCTCGATCCACCCCTCGTAGTAGCGCCGTACGCCGTCCCTTCCTCTGATGATGCCGACATCGTCTGCCGCGCCTTCAACTGCCCTCCACTCGATTTCGGGATGCCAGAACTCGGCAACCGCATTGAGACCGCCCTGTTCGAACGCGTCGAACTGGCGGCGCACGACTTCGACGTTCTCCTGCGCCATCGCCTATTCCCGCAGCCCGGCGGCTTGGAGGGCCTCGTCGCGATCCAGGTATTCATCCATGCGGACCAGCTTCCCGTCACGCAGGGTGTGGACCTGATGAAAGCGGGCATCGACCTCGATCCCGCTGCCCTTACCGCGACCCTTGAAGTGGAGGGTGACGACGACGCGATCACCGGCATCGATGAATTCCTCCGCCTCCGCTTCATAGTCTTCCCATGGGTCCTCCCACCGCTGTATGTAGGCAAGGACGGCGTCGCGTCCGTGAATCGGAGCCTCCTCTGCCGGGTTGAACACGATGTCGGCGTCGAAGCTCGCGAGCGCCGCGGAGAGGTCGCCGCGTACGTATGCCTCAAAGCTCTGCCTAACGATCTCGACGTTCTCCTGCGACATCGCCTACTCCCGCACCCCAGCGGCTTCGAGGGCTTCTTGGCGGTCCTGATAGAGGCAGGCCCGCACGATCGAGCCGTCGCGGATCGTCCAGACCCAGATGCCGCGAGCCTGGACCTCGATTCCATCGCGGCCCCGCGCCACGTTCGTAAACGGCATTACCACGTCCTCTCCTGCGTCGATCAGCTCGTCGGCGCCGATCGTGACGGTCTCCCAGGTGTCGGTGAATGTGGCCAGCAGGCTTCGGAACTGTTCGAGGTTGAACACGCCACGGTCCATGCCGACGGCCCGCGTCTGGTCGTACTCGAAATCCGGACTCACGTCCTTGAAAACGGCGTCGACATCTCCCCGGTTGAAGGCGTCGACTGCGGCGCGGACGATCTCAACGTTCTCCTGCGACATCGCCTACTCCGACAGCCCGGCGGCTTCGAGGGCCTCCGCGTGATCCCAGAAGTACTCCACGTTGGAGATGCGGCCGTCGCGGATGGTGAAGACGGTCGTCCACTCCATGTCGCTCTGGGGGCCGCGCCCGACGCCGTGCCAGGCCACTCGCACGATCACCCGATCGCCCACGGCGACGAGGTCACTCAGGAACTCCAGGTAGTCACTGTCGAAGGCATCCCGCACCCGGCTCAATTGCTGCATCACCGCGTCGCGGCCGACGAACGGCCCGGGCTCGGGCCAGCCAGGCGCTCCCTCCATCACCGCGTCGGGGTCATACAGCTCTCGCACGGCCTCCATGTTCCCGGCGTTCCAGGCCCTGAGGTAATCGCGCACGACCTCAACGTTCTCCTGCGACATCTCCCGCGCAGTATCTCTCGACGGAGTGCTGCTTTCCATGCGAAGCAGTAATTCTCCGGATTCCGCGCCGGCTTCTGCAATGCGCGAAAAGCAGGAGCCCAGCACTGCCCGCTGTCCATGCAGAGAAAAAGCGCAAGCGCCCATTGACCAGCGCAATCACGGCTGAGCGGCTCGTCGACTGACATCGGCTCTTGTGTCTGGCGACGCCCGCGATATGTCTGGCGTGTGTCTGACTCGCCGGGCGCGGTGCGCTGGCGTGCGGGGCTATGCGGCGCTCGAAGTGGCTGTGTTGCGCCTGACGGCGGAGTTGAAGTAGTCGGGGCGACTGGATTTGAACCAGCGACCTTTCGGCCCCCAGCCGAGCGACTTTGGGTGTCGATACTTCCTGGAGCGTCCAGGACGTCCCATGCGCCTTCGTTCGTGGACGATCTGGACAGATGGGCCGTAGCAGTCGGTACCAAAGCGGTACCACGAACTAGACCGGCGCCAGGATTGCTGGGACCGTCCGCGAGCCGCATGCCCTGCCGTCCCTGTACGCGGTGACTCCGTGTAGCCGCGGTAGGCTGGCCTGCATGCGACTCCTGCGGGCATCGCTGGCCCTCCTGACCGCCGCGATCGTCGGCGCCGCGAGCGCAGCCCCGGCAGGCGCCCAGGACCCAGGGCGCTGGCTGATAACCGGGGCAAGCTCGATCCCGGTCAACTACTGGCAGGGGCTGACCACCGACCCCGCCGAGCAGAACGTGTACTTCATCGGGGTCTTCCAGGGGCTCTGGCGCACCGATCCGCTGCTCGGCCAGACCGCCGGGGTGGGGACCGAGATCCCGGCATCGGTGACGAGCAGCAAGGGCTACAACCACATCGGCGACCCAACCTGGAACCTGGGCGAGCACGGGCGCGTGATCCTGCCGATGGAGTGCTTCACCCCGGGCGGGCCGAACGGCGGCAATACCTGCGGCACCGGGGCGTTCGGGGTCGCCGACCCGGTGACCCTGGCCTTCCGCTACTACGTGAAGCTCGACCCCTCGGAGATCCCGAAGGCGATGTGGGCCGAGACCTCGCCCGACGGGTCCCTTATCTGGACCAGCAGCGGCAATGACCTGCTCGCCTACCGCTCGAGCGACGTCACGGCGGCCAATGCCGGCCCGGGCGGTCCCGTGATCCACGCCGTTCGCCGCCTTCGCAACGCGGTGCCGTCGACCGGAGTGACGGGCGCCGTCTTCCGGCACGACCAGCTGCTGATCGCCGGCGAGAGCGCCGGTACGTACCAGGTCTGGGCAGTGAACACGAGCAACGGCCGGCGGCGGCTGGAGATCGAGATGCAGATCTGCGGCGAGTCCGAGGGTCTCGACGTGATTCCAACCCTCGGAGGCGAGCTGCACTGGCTGATCGCGCTCTCCGATCCCCGCGGCTGTCAGCTCACATTCGGCCCGGGGAACGCGTTGGTGCACTTCATTCCCAGGCCGGCTCACGAGCGCTTTGGCTTGACAGTTCTGGATGTCTCGGCACCCGTCATTCCGGGGACAGTGCGCGCCACGGTGAAGGCGACGCGCGCCAGCGGCCATCCGCTGCGCCGGGCACGGGTGACCTTCGCCGGTGGAAAGGCGCGGACCGATAAGCAAGGGCTGGCCATGGTGACGGCAACCCTCGACCGGCCGGGCCGCTTCGCGGCGCTGGCGCGGAAGGGGCAGACTTACGGCATCTCGGATCTCGTGC
>JBBPIN010000088.1:0-3565 GCA_038040285.1 Actinomycetota bacterium | reverse complement strand
GGCGACGTGATCAGCTACCAGCACATCTTCTGGTTCTACTCGCACCCAGCCGTCTACATCATGATGCTGCCCGGGTTCGGGATCATTTCCGAGGTCATCTCGACCCACTCGCGCAAGCCGATCTTCGGCTACCGGTTGATGGCGCTGGCGCTGATCGGGATCGTCGTGCTCAGCTACTCGGTGTGGGCGCACCACATGTTCGTCGCCGGCATGTTCAGCTGGCTGCGGGTGCCGATGATGATCACCACGCTGCTGATCGCGGTGCCGACCGGGATCAAGATCTTCTCCTGGCTGGCGACCCTGTTCTACGGCAAGATCCACCTCTACTCGACCTCGATGCTGTTCGCGCTCGGGTTCATCGTCACCTTCACGATCGGCGGGATCAGCGGCGTGATGCTCGGCATGGTGCCGATCGACATCCACGTCTCCGACACCTACTTCATCGTCGCCCACATCCACTTCGTGCTCTTCGGCGGCTCGGTGTTCACGATCTTCGCCGGCATCTATCACTGGTTCCCGAAGATGACCGGGCGCATGTACGACGAGAAGCTCGGGCGCGTGCACTTCTGGCTCACCCTGATCGGGATGCTTGGCACATTCGTGCCGATGCACTGGGTCGGCATGGACGGGATGCCGCGCCGGGTGGCCGACTACGCGGCCCAGTTCGGCGACTGGAACCTGCTGATCTCCTGCTTCTCGTTCCTGCTCGGCGCCGCCCAGCTGGTCTTCCTCTACAACATGGTCGTCAGCTGGCGCTTCGGCCCGCGCGCCGAGGCCAACCCGTGGCGGGCGAAGACGATCGAGTGGCAGGTCTCCTCACCGCCGCCGATCTTCAACTTCGACGAGATCCCGCGCGTGGTCGGGGGGCCTTACGAGTACGGAGTGCCCGGCGCCCGGCACGCGATCATGGCCGGTGAAGGGGCGGAGGTGACGGCGCCGCAGCCGACCGTGGCGGGCAGCCCGTGAGCGCGAGGCTCGCCAAGAGAGCACTGATGCGAGGCCGAGCGCGAACATGATGAATTCGAGCGACGACCGAGGCGCGCTGCTGATCTTCCTCAACGAGGTTGCGGGCGGCCGCAAGCTGCTCGAGGCGACCCGCGAACGGGCTGACCAGGCGTCCCAGGTGGCGGTGGTGGCGCCGCAGAACCAGCCCGCGGTCGGTCAGTTGGTCGACGTCGACGAGCTGTACGACGCCGCGCTGGCAAGGGTGGAGGTAACCCTCGCGATCCTCGCCGACTTCGGTATCGAGGCGGTCGGCGACGTGATGGACCGCGACCCGGCGCTGGCGCTCGATGACTCGGTGCGCGCCTTTGCGCCGGCCGAGGTGCTGCTCAGCTGCCTGTACGAGAGCCGATTCGGCCTCACCCGCAAGGACCTGGTCGAGTGGGCGAAGGCGCGCTTCGAGCCCGAGACGACGATCACCCACATCCCGGTGCGGATCGAGGACGACGCGATCCGCTGGGACGTCGTCCACACGCTGGTCGTCGCCACGCAGACCGTCGACAGCCCCGACCTCGCCGAGCGGCTGAAGGAGCGCCACAAGGAGGCGCCGCACCGCTACACGATCATCTCGCCGCGCTCCGGAGACCTGACCCGCGAGCAGGTCTCCGCGAAGCTCGCCTCGACCCTGGCGGAGCTGTATCGCGAGGAGATCGACGCCACCGGGCAGCCGATGAGCCCCGACCCGTTCCACGCCGTGCAGAACGCGATCCAGCACTACCGCATCGACGACATCCTGATCTCGACCCTGAGCGGCGAGACGTCGAAGTGGCTGGAGGAGGGCTTGATCGGGCGCGTGCGCGAGATCACCGAGAAGCCGGTCGAGCACCTGGAGGCCGGGCGGCCGGCGGAGGCGGTGGCCGCATTGGTGGCGGCGGGGGAGGAGTCCGCGGTCGTCGGGTCGGAGTCCTCAGAGGAAGGCGAGTAGGTGGAAAGCGCAAGCATCGCCGTAGGCCACGCCGAGGAGCACCACGGCCCGCCCGAGGCTCACCAGAGTTCGCGCATCGACCGCCAGACGCTCGGCATCCTGCTCTTCATCGTCTCCGAGGTGATGCTGTTCGGCGCCTTCTTCGCCTCCTACTTCTTCCTCCGCGTCGTCGTCAGCCCGTCCCAGTGGCCGCCGCCGCCGTTCGAGCTGCCGGTCGCGGTCGCGGGGTTGAACACGGCGATCCTGTTCTCGTCGAGCTTCACCGTGCACTACGCGCTCGAGTCGATCCGGCGCGGCAACCGCAATGGGATGAGACTGGGGCTCGCGGCGACGTGGCTGCTCGGCGCGACCTTCCTCTTCATCCAGCTCAACGAGTACGTCCACATCGGCTTCAGCGCCCGCGACGGCGCCTTCGGCTCGATCTTCTACGGGCTCACCGGCCTGCACGGCGCCCACGTGTTCGTGGGCCTGGTGCTCCTGACTTTCGCCAACATCCGCGCCTGGCGCGGCCACTTCGGCCTCGAGCCCAAGGACCACCTCGGCGTCGAGATACCCGGCATTTACTGGCACTTCGTCGACGTGATGTGGCTGATCGTCTTTACGACCGTCTACGTGCTCTAGCGGAGGGTTGCTGTGCTAGTGTGCTAGCACAGTGGCACAGTCAGTGGAGGAGAGCCACAAGGTCGCTGCAGGCGTCCGCGACGCGGTGCCCGACATCGAGCGCGACGACGAGCTGCCCGTCGGGGTGAACCTGGCCTGGCGGTTGCGGGCGCTGATCCTCAGCGGTCGCTTGCCGGCCGGGGACCGCCTGCCGGGGGTGCGGGATCTCGCCGCGGCCACCAGCGTCAACGTGAACACCATCCGGGCGCTCTACCGCCGTCTCGAGCGCGAGGGCCTGGTCGTCGCGCGGCACGGCATGGGCACTTTCGTCGCTCCCAACCCGATCGTGTCGCCGGCCCTCGAGCAGGTCGCTGCCGACGCCGCTGAGGCCGCCCGCGAGCTTGGCATCGAGCCGCGCGAGCTGGCCCGAACCATTTATTCGGGGAGCACGCCCGGCGATGCCGACCTTGGGGAAGCCGCGCCTGCGGACCCAGACGTCGAGACCCCGACCGAAGAGAGTTCGCGCGCGGCCCGCCGAACCCTGCGCGGCCAGATCGCCCGACTCGAGTCGGAGCTTGCCGCCTACCCGGAGGAGGCGACCAAGGCGGGAGTTGCGGAGGCCTCGCCGGAGCCGTTCGCAGGACCCACGGCGCGTATTGCCGACCTGGGGGAGCTGGAGATGGTCCGCGACCAGCTCTTCGATCGGCTGAAGCGGGTCCGGGTCGAGGTCGAGCGTCGCGGCCGCGATGAGGGCGCGGCGCGCCAGCGGCTCGACCGGATGGTCGAGGACCCCACGGCGCACAGGTGGGACACGGTCTCCAATCAGGAGTTGGGCAAGCCGGGCTGCACGAAGTACCAGGTGCAGCCTGCGTGGGGCCCGGTCGGTGCGCTGATGAACTGGTGGCGAGTCAAGGTCTCCGCCGGATGCCCGTTAGCCGGGCCGCGTGAGGCGGCGCAGACGCGAGACGTAGATGGTCAGAGCAGCCGTAGATAGGGCTTTCCTTCCCGCCAAGAGCCTCTTCGAGCAGGTGGGGGACA
>JBBPIN010000087.1:0-3608 GCA_038040285.1 Actinomycetota bacterium | reverse complement strand
GCACATCCCCCGCAGCCCCGAGTCCTTCAGCGCGGTGATGATCTGCTCGCCGCTGAGCTCGCCGTCCAGCGCGCGGCGCAGCACCCGGTAGCGCTCCTCCCCGGGCGCGTAGGGATCGTTGGCGCGCGGCGCCTCGCCGCGCTGCGCCTCCCCTGGCTCGTGCCCGTCCGAGGCCTCGCGCGCGGCCCCGACCAGGCGGTCGGTGTCGGCCACCGCCGCCGGGCGCTCGTCGACCGCGACCGCCGGTGCGATGTCGCAGCGCCCCAGGCACGACACCTCCTGGATCTCGATCTCGACGTCGTCCCCGTAGCGCTCCTTGATCTCGGCGATCCGCTCGTCGGACCCGTGCAGCCAGCACGACAGGTCGTGGCAGACGTGCAGGTCGATCTTCGACGGCGGCTCCGTGCGGAAGTGCGGATAGAACGAGATCAGGCCCTCGATCTCGTACAGCGGCCGGCGCAGCTCGCGCGACAGCTCGGTGAGCGTCTCGCGCGACAGCCAGCCGTGCTCGCGCTGGATGGCCGTGAGAGCGGGGAGCAGGCTGGGGCCGGGGAACTTGCCGTCGCGGGCCTCCGTGCCCGGGACGCGGGGCTGCACCCGCATGCCCACCTGCCCGTTGCCGGCGGCCATCACGCGCCCTCGCTGGCCGTCGCCGCCTCGTGCTCGGCCGGGCGGCCTCCGTCGGTCGGGCCGGTGCGCTCGATGCGCACCGCGCAGAACTTGAACTCCGGGATCTTCGCGACCGGGTCGACCTCGTCGATCGTCAGCAGGTTGGCCGCCGCCTCGCGGAAGTGGAAGGGGACGAAGCACGTCCCCGGCGTGTCGCGATGCGACAGGCGCGCGCGCAGGTCGATCGACCCGCGCCGCGAGCTGACGCGCACGAAGTCGCCCTCGGCGATGCCCATCTCGGCCGCGTCGCCGGGATTGAGGAAGACGTGCGCCTCGGGCTGGATGGCGTCCAGGGCGAACGAGCGGCGGGTCATCGAGCCCGTGTGCCAGTGCTCGAGCAGCCGCCCCGTGTTGAGCACGAACGGGAACTCGTCGCTCGGCAGCTCCTTGGCCGGCAGCCACTCGGCGGGCACCAGGTGCGCCTTGCCGTCGTCGGTGCCGAAGCGGTCCTCGAACAGCACCACCGTGCCGTCGGAGTGCTCCGGGTCCGAGTTGGGGTAGAGCTTGCCGCTCTCGCCCAGGTTGTCGTAGGACAGCCCGGCGTAGTTGGGCATGACCGACACCAGCTCCTCGAAGATCTCGCGCGGCGACTCGTAGCTCATCTCGAGGCCGATGCGGTTGGAGATGTCCTGGATGATGTGCCAGTCCAGGCGCGCCTCGCCGGGGGCGTCGAGCACCTTGCGGCCGATCTGCACGCGGCGGTCGGTGTTGGTGTAGGTGCCCTCCTTCTCCATGTAGGAGCTCGCGGGCAGGACCACGTCGGCGAACTCGGCCGTCTCGGTCAGGAAGATGTCCTGCACGACGAGGAACTCGAGCGCCGAGAGCGCCTTGCGGACCGTGTTGGTGTTGGGGTCCGACATGAACGGGTTCTCGCCCATCATGTACATCCCGCGCACGCCGCCGTGCAGCACCGAGTGGATGATCTCGGTGACCGTCAGGCCCTTGTCGGGATTGAGCTCGCGGTCCCACTTCGCCTCGAAGAGCTCGCGCACGCCCGGCCCGTCGACCGGCTGGTAGTCGGGGTACATCATCGGGATCAGCCCCGCGTCGGAGGCGCCCTGCACGTTGTTCTGGCCGCGCAGCGGGTGCAGCCCCGTGCCGGGACGCCCGACCTGGCCGGTGATCGCGCACAGCGCGATCAGGCAGCGCGCGTTGTCGGTCCCCGTCGTGTGCTGCGAGATGCCCATCCCCCAGAACACGACCGCGGCGCCGGCCTCGCCCCACAGCCGCGCGACCTCCCGGACCATGTCGGCGTCGATGCCGCAGATCTGCGCCGCGCGCTCGGGCGGGTACTCCTTGACCAGCTTGGCGAGCTCGGAGTAGTTCGTCGTGCGCTGGGCGACGAACTCCCGATCCACGAGCCCCAGGCGGATGATCTCGTGCATCACGCCGTTGTAGAAGGCGACGTCGGTGCCCGGCTTGATCTGGCAGAAGATGTCGGCGTGGTCGGCGATCCGCTCGCGACGCACGTCGACCACCACGAGCTTGGTGCCGCGGCGGCGCGCCTGCTTGAAGAACGACGACGCGACGGGGTGGTTGGCGGTCGTGTTCGTGCCGGCGAGGATGGCGACGTCGGCGTTGATGATGTCGCCGTAGGTCGTCGACACCGCGCCCGAGCCCACGCCCTCGAACAGGGCGGCGACGCTCGAGGCGTGGCACAGCCGCGTGCAGTGGTCGACGTTGTTGGTGCCGAAGCCCGCGCGGATCAGCTTCTGGAAGAGGTAGGCCTCCTCGTTGGAGCACTTCGCCGAGCCGAAGCCGGCGATCGACTGCGGGCCGTGCTCGGAGTGGATCCCCTTCAGGCGCTCCGCGACGAGGTCGAGCGCCTCCTCCCAGCTGGCCTCGCGGAAATGCGGCATGACCTCGCCGTAGTCGACCAGGCCGCCCGGCTTGTGGCGGCCCTTGCCCTCGCCCTGCACGTCGACCGACAGCGGGCCCTTGGGGTAGCTGTCCTCGCGCCGGATCAGCGGCATCGTGAGCCGCTGGGGCGAGGAGGCGTAGTCCCAGCCGTAGCGGCCCTTCACGCACAGGCGCTTCTGCGAGCCCGGCTGGTCGCGCCCGTCGGCGAAGGCGATCGCGTTGCGCTCCTCGTCGACGTGGTAGGTCAGCGCGCAGCCCACGCCGCAGTACGGGCACACCGTGTCGACGCTCTTGAGCTCGTTGCGCGGCTGGATCGGGACGTCGCGGATCGGCTTGTTGACGATCGCGCCGGTCGGGCAGGCGGCGACGCACTCGCCGCACGTCACGCACGTCGACTCGCCCATCGGGTCGTTGAGGTCGAAGGCGATGCGGCTGGTGTAGCCCTTGCCCGAGCGGCCGATCACGTCGTTGCCCTGGATGTCGTCGCAGGCGCGCACGCAGCGGTCGCAGAGGATGCAGGCGTCGTGGTTGATCGCGATGACCGGGTTGGAGGCGTCCTCGCCGCGTCCCTCTCCGACCGGGAGGCCGTTCTCGCGCTGCACGCCGTAGCGGCGGGCCAGCACCAGCAGCTCGTTGTCGCCGGTGGTGGTCTCCTTGGGGTCGTCCTCGGTCGGCGGCTGGTCGGCCATCAGCAGCTGGGTGAGCGTCGCCCGGTTGCGCTCGACGTCGGGCGTGGCGGTCTTGACCTCCATCCCCTCCTCCACGGGGCGCACGCAGGACGCGGCATAGACGCGCGAGCCCACGTCGACGACGCACATCCGGCACATGCCGACGGGGTCGTAGCGCTCGTCGTGGCAGAGGACGGGGATCTCGATGCCCGCTCTCTTCGCCGCCTCCCAGATCGTCGTCCCCTCGGGAGCCGTCACCTCTCGACCGTCGATCGACAGCGTGACGGTGCGAGACTCAGCAGGGGCCTGGGTGGAGATCGCCACGATCGGATGGTATCCACATGAACGTCCGCTAGACCGCGTGGGAACGGGCACTCTCGGGAGTCTCGCGGTGGCCGAGGGCGGCGGAGA
>JBBPIN010000086.1:0-3636 GCA_038040285.1 Actinomycetota bacterium | reverse complement strand
CTCCGCGGAGCCGCGCGCCCGACTCGGCAGCCGTTTACGCGACATCCTCACGCGGGAGCGGAAGCGGGGGCTGGCTGCGGGTGGCCTGTCATTGCTCTGTGCCACGCACCTCTGTTCCACGCACAATGGCAAGGAGCTGCCGTGAGGCCGTGGAGACACCCACGTTGCGTGCGGCCCTACGACCGGTGCCCTGCCGCGCCTCCAGACGCTGATCTCGAAGGAGCTTGATCGCTAGTCGGAGCCGGGTTAGCGCCTCGTCTGACAGGTCGAGCTGTAGGTCGTGCACGGAGCCCCGATCCGAGTCATCGCTCCGCGACCAGGATCCCGACCCAGACCCTGGTCATTGCATCGATGATCGCCCGGCGGGAGACGCCGGGGTTGTCCATCCACCAGAGGACAAGCGAGGCCATCCCCATGCTCATCAGCTCGGCCAACGGCTTTAGCTCGCGGCGCGGGATCGGCACCTCGCTCAAGGAACGGATCAGCTCGACCAGGACCGCTTGCGCCCGTGCGTTGACCTCGAGGCGGAAGGCTTGGATGTCCGGACCGCCGCCGGTATCGCGAAAGAGCATCTTCCAGGCGTAGGAGTGAACCTCGACGTAGGCGACCCAAACCTCGAGCACCGCTCTCAATCGCTCACTCGGTGCCCCCTCCGCCGGGATCGCCCCGGCGAAGCTCGCGAGGTCTTCCCGGTGTCGCTCGAGGAGCGCCAAGTAGAGCCCCTTCTTCGAGTCGAAGTGGCGGTAGAGAATCGGCTTGGTGACGCCGGCCGCAGCGGCGATGTCGTCGAGGCGCGTCGCCTCATAGCCGTGCTGGCCAAAGAGCCGCCCAGCGGCCTCGACGATCAATGCGCGGCGCTCCTCGACCGGAAGCCGCTTGCGCTGCTGAGGTTTCGCCATTGTTACTGTAGGGTAACTTAGGCTGGCAACGTCACCGAGGCGGTCCACGCAACAGGACTCGTTTCCAGTTCGAAAGCGGAGGTGCGCACCATGACCGAAACGTTGACCAACAAGATCCACGACCCGATCCACCGTGTCTCCTACGCCTTCCAGCGCGAGAGCGAGAACCTCTGGGTCTATACCTGGCTCGAGGACGGCGGACACTTGCCGGAGCACTTCCACCCGTCGCTGGAGGAGCATTGGGAGGTTCTCGAGGGTGCTGCCGAGGTGAAGCTCGACGGCACCTGGCGCGATCTGGTTCCCGAGGACGGTCCGGTCCTCGTCGCACCCAACATCAGGCACGAGCTCAAGAACACCAGCGGCCGCCAGGCCTATCTGCGGTCTGAGGTGATCCCCGGCGGCCGCCTACAGGAGTTCCTCACAGAGACCGCACGGGCCGCGCGGGAAGGCCTCTACAACAGCCGCAACATGCCGACTAGCTTCCGGGGGGCTGTCTGGGCGGCCGAGCTTTCCCAGCGGTTCCGCGACGAGACCGTGATCTGTTCGCCGCCGCCTGCCGTCCAGCGGATCTTCACTCCCCTGCTCGCGCGTTTCGCCCGCTAGCTGCTCAGCGCCGCTGGCTATTCGCCCGACTCGCCGTCGCCTGACGACTCTTCGGGTGCGTCGCCATCGCCCTCGCCCTCGTCCTCGCCCTTCTTGGCCGCGACGCCGACCTTCTCGGGCTCGTCCTTGGCCTTCGGCTTCGGCGGGTGCGTGGGCGCGATAATCGTCAGGCGCAACGGGTGCTCGTCGTCTTCGCCCTTGTCCTGGTCGCGGTCGACCATCACGGTCGAGCCGGAGACCATCTGGCCCTGCTTGAGCACCTCGTCGGCGAGCGGGTCCTCGACGTAGCGCTGGATCGCGCGGCGCAGCGGGCGGGCGCCCATCGAGGGGTCCCAGCCCTTGTCGATCAGAAGCTCCTTGGCCTCCTCTGACAGGTCGAGCTGTAGGTCGTGCTTGGCGACCTGGGTGCGGACGCGGTTGATCATCAGGTCGATGATCTCCTTGATCTCTTCCTTGGCCAGCTTGTGGAAGACGATCACCTCGTCGATCCGGTTCAGGAACTCGGGCCGGAAGACCTTCTTGAGGTCGCTCATGATCCGGTTCTTCATGTCCTCGTAGGACATGCCGGTTTCGTCCGACACCGTGAAGCCGATGCTGGTGTTCTTGGCGATCTCCGCGGCCCCGATGTTCGAGGTCATGATCACGAGCGAGTTGCGGAAGTCGACGGTGCGGCCCTGGGCATCGGTCAACCGCCCGTCCTCGAGGATCTGAAGCAGGATGTTGAAGACGTCGGGGTGCGCCTTCTCGATCTCGTCGAGCAGCAGCACCGAGTAGGGCTTGCGGCGCACGGCCTCGGTCAGCTGGCCGCCCTCGTCGTAGCCGATGTAGCCCGGGGGCGAGCCGACCAGGCGCGAGACGGAGTGCTTCTCCATGTACTCGGACATGTCGATGCGCACCATCGCTTCCTCGTCGCCGAACAGGAACTCGGCCAGCGTGCGCGCCAGCTCGGTCTTGCCGACCCCGGAGGGGCCGAGGAAGATGAACGAGCCGGCCGGGCGCTTGGGGTCCTTGATCCCGGCGCGGCTGCGGCGGATCGCCTTCGAGACGGCGGTGATCGCGACGTCCTGGCCGATCACCCGCTTGTGCAGCTCGTCCTCCATGCGGACCAGCTTCTTGGTCTCGGCCTCGGTCAGCTTGAAGACCGGGATCCCGGTCCACATCGAGACGATGTCGGCGATCTCCTCCTCGCCGACCTCGGGCCGGTCGCCGCTCTCGCCTTCGTTCCACTCGTCCTCGAGCGAGCGCTTCTTCTGGCTCAGCTGGCGCTCCTGGTCGCGCAGGTTGGCGGCCTTCTCAAACTCTTGCGCCTCGATCGAGGCTTCCTTGTCGCGCCGCGTCTGCTCGATCTCCTCCTCGAGATCGCGGTAGACGGGGGGCGCGCTCATCGACTTGATCCGCAGCCGCGAGGCGGCCTCGTCGATCAGGTCGATCGCCTTGTCGGGCAGGAAGCGGTCGGAGATGTAGCGGTCGGCGAGCTCGGCGGCTGCCTCCAGCGCGTCGTCGGTGATCTTGACGTGGTGGTGCTGCTCGTAGCGCTCGCGCAGCCCCTCGAGGATCTTCACCGTCTCCTCGTTGGAGGGCTCGTCGACCTTGATCTGCTGGAAGCGGCGCTCGAGGGCAGCGTCGCGCTCGAGGTACTTGCGGTACTCGTCGAGCGTCGTCGCGCCGATCGTCTGCAGCTCACCGCGCGCCAGCGCCGGCTTCAGGATCGAGGCGGCGTCGATCGCGCCCTCGGCGGCGCCGGCGCCGACTAGGTTGTGAAGCTCGTCGATGAACAGCACGATGTCGCCGCGTTGGGTGATCTCCTTCATCACCTTCTTGAGGCGCTCCTCGAACTCGCCGCGGTACTTGGAGCCAGCGACCAGGGCGGCGAGGTCGAGCGTGTAGATCTGCTTGTTCTTGAGCAGCTCGGGGACCTCGCCCTTGGTTATGCGAGCGGCGAGCCCCTCGACCACGGCGGTCTTGCCGACCCCCGGCTCGCCCAGCAGCACCGGGTTGTTCTTGGTTCGGCGGGAGAGGATCTGCATGATCCGCTCGATCTCGACCTCGCGGCCGATCACCGGGTCCAGCTTGCCGTCTGCGGCGAGCTTGGTCAGGTTGCGGCCGAACTGGTCGAGCAGCTTCGAGGACTTCT
>JBBPIN010000085.1:0-3710 GCA_038040285.1 Actinomycetota bacterium | reverse complement strand
CGGGGTGATCGTGCTGCTGGTCGACGAGCGGCCCGAAGAGGTCACCGAGTGGAAGCGGCAGGCCACTGGCGTGGAGATCGCCGCGGCGCCCTCGGACCTCGACGCCACCGACCAGGTGCGCCACGCCGAGCTCGCCGTTGCCCGGGCCAGGCGCCGCGCCGAGAGCGGCGAGGACGTTGTGGTGATCGTCGACTCGCTGACCCGGTTGGGGGTCGCGTATCGCGACCCGATTGCGGTCAAGCCCGTGTTCGGCGCCGGCCGCGAGCTGGAGGAGGACGGCATTGGCTCGCTGACCATGATCGCGACGGTTCTGAAGGAAACCGAGGACGGGGAGGGGGCCGTGGAGGCGGTCGAGACGACCGAGAACGCGACAATCGTGCTCGATGCCGAGCTTGCCGCGGCCGGCGTCTTTCCGGCGATCGACGCCGCGCGCACCATCGCCGTCGCGGAGGATCAGCTGCGCGATGGCCCGGAGCTGGAGGCGGCGCGCCGCCTGCGCGAGGAGCTGAGCGGCGCCGACCCCCGCGCCGCCGCCGAGGCGTTGGCGGAGCGGATCAGGGGCTCGGCCTCGAATGCCGAGCTCCTCTCTTCCCTCTAGTCCCCGGAGCGCCGGGGTCCGCCGTCAGCGGCGGTAAGCGATACGACGCCAGGAAGGCTCTTTGGAGAGCTCGATCAGCTCCGAGCCGCGCTCCGGCTGTACGTAGCCGAAGGTCTGGCTGTCCTCGTCGAAGACCACGTCCAGCTCACCCTCCTTGACCCTTTGGTCAAGCCAGGCGCCTCGGAAGACAAGTCGGCGAATCCAGTGCACGAGGCTGCGATTGGCGGGACCGACCAGCTCATCCCAGTTGCCGTTGATGTGCTCGCCCAGCGTTGAGGACGGCTCGCCGATCTCGCCGTTGACTGCGAGGTCGAGTAGGTCCTCGAGTTCCTCGTCGCTCAATCCCTGGTCGACGAACCTGAGCTTGACCGCCGCCTGTTCGACCCGCTGCGCGAAGTCCTCCTCGTTAAAGGAAAAGCGAAGCTCGCCGTACTCGAGAACATAGTCCGAGCCCGACTCGTAATTTCCTCTACGGGTTGCCTTCTCTTCCACGCTATTGAGCCAGTGAGTCGCCGCGGACACCGTGCCCCCGGCGGCCATCGAATCTTGTCGCTGATTCTATGCCGGTGCAGGTGCAGGAGGGGGTCTGAACGAGCCTTTGCACCGTGGGAGATTCGTTGCGGCCGGGGGTGAGGTCCTGATCGCCATTGCATTGCTTCGATATGGAGCCGCGCCGGCTGCGCCGCTTGCCGCGGGCCGAGGTGTACGGCATCGAGGTGCCGGTGGCGCAGGGCCTGCGCGCCCGCCTGCTCGGGCTCGCGTTGCTGCACCGCGAGCGGGCCGGGCCGGGGTTGCTGATCCCGCGCTGTAGCAGCATCCACACCTTCGGGATGCGCTTCGCGCTCGATCTCGTTTTCCTCGACGGGGAGGGTCGCCCGATGCGCCAGGTGCGCGGTGCACCTCCGTTTCGCTTCGTCTCTTGCCGCGGCGCGGCCGAGGTGCTCGAGCTGCCCGCGGGCGTATACGGCCCCGCCCGACGGGTATGGTGCCCGAAGACCAATAAGGAGACGACATGAGCCTCATAGACAAGTTGACCGGTCGTGCCAAGAAGGCTGCCGGCGACCTTTCCGGCGACAGCTCGCTGCGCCGCCAGGGCGCCAGGGAAGAGAAGAAGGGCGAGGCCAAGGACAAGTTGGACAACGCCCAGGACGCGGTCCAGGACAAGGCCGACGATGTCGCGGACCTCGAGCGCAAGACCTGAGTAGCGCCCAGCAGCACGGCTGAGCAGCAAGCGCCGTTCGGGTAAAGACCGGGCGGCGCTCTACATTCGCGGCGTGCGTGCAATGTTCGCCATCTATCTGGGCGGCATCGCGGCAGGGCTCGCCTACTTCATCGTCATCCTGTTGACCCACCACTGAGGGGGGCTGCCCTGAGGGACTTCGTGCGCGACAACGGCCTGGCGATTTTCTTCGGCGTCGCCTTCCTGGCGGCGCTGACCGGGCAGGCAATCGCCGGTTCGCTTACAACGCCGACCAGGTCGCCCACGGTCAGCAGGCGATCTCGTTCGGCCGCTATCTGACCTCGTCCTCCTTCGGGCAGGCGGTAACCGAGAACTGGCAGTCGGAGTATCTGCAGTTCATGCTGTTCATCCTGGTCACCGTCTGGCTCGTGCAGCGCGGATCGCCGGAGTCCAAGGAGGTCGAGGAGGCAGGGCGGGGCAGCGACCGCGAGCAGCGGATCGGCCGCTACGCGGGGCGCGGCGCCCCGACCTGGGCGCGGGTCGGCGGCTGGCGCACCGCGATCTTCGGCAACTCGTTGCTGATCGTGATGGGAGTGATCTTCCTGCTCTCGCTCTTCGCCCAGTCGCTGACCGGCTGGAACGAATACAACGACACCCAGATCCAGCATCACTCGCAAGCGGTGTCCTGGCTGACGTACATCGGCACCGCGACCTTCTGGGAGGCTGCTCTTCAGAACTGGCAGTCGGAGCTTTTGGCCGTCGGGTCGATGGCGGTATTCGCGATTTACCTGCGCCAGCGCGGCTCGCCGGAGTCAAAGCCTGTCGGGGCCAAACACGAAGAGACCGACGTGTCGGGCTGAGCAGCATCGGGGGGAGAGGTCGTGCGCGACGGGCGCTTAACCCGGCGTGTTGCCGGAGGCCAAACAGCTCGCGTCGGTGGTGGTCTGTGAGGACGACGAGGCCACGCTCGAGCTGCTCTGCGATCACCTGATCGCGGATCGCTACGAAGCGCTACCGGCTCCGAGCGCGTCGGACGCGCCGCGGCTCTGCCACTACAAGCAGCCCGACCTGATGCTGTCGACCTGATGCTTCCCGACGCGGCGGGCCTCGACGTGCTGCGCGAGGTCCGCACCGCCGACGGCGCGACGAGCAAGTTTGACCCCGAGCTTCCGGTGATCGTGCTCAGCGGTCGCAGCAGCGAGCCCGACCGAGTGCGCGGTCTTCGCCAGGGCGCCGACGATTACTTGGTCAAGCCGGTCCACGTCCCCGAGCTCGTTGCCGGATCGCCGCGGTCCTGCGCCGGCGCCGCGGTCCCCGCGAGGGCCCGCGGCGGGTCGGCGACTTGGTCATCGACCCCGCCACCCGTTCGGTCAAGATCGGTGAGCGGCCGGTCGAGCTGGCCAACAAGGAGTTTGCGTTGCTGCGCGCTTTGGCCGCCGACCCGACCCGCGTGTTCACCAAGGAGGAGTTGCTGCGCGATGTCTGGGACTTTCGCTCGCTGGGCCGCACCCGGACCCTCGACTCCCACGCCAGCCGGCTACGGCGCAAGCTCGATCCGGAGCATTCGCGCTTCGTCGTCAACTGCTGGGGCGTGGGCTACCGTCATTTGTTTGAGCCGATCGTCGTGCGTGGATGAGATGTCACGGCATCGAAGGAACTCAATAAGTCGTTCATTAAGGGGGGCAACCCCGTTTGATTCCCCGCATGGGCGCAGCTGGTTTCGAACCAGCGACCTGGCGCTTCGCGAGCGCAGCCGCTCATAGGCCTCGCGCGCTTAGCTCGATCCGCTCGCCTCGCTGCCTGCGAGCGGCGACCGCGCCGGAACCTAACCGATCCCCACACCGGACAGGGTCCGGTCGGTGGGTTGCTTCGGGTGTCCTACTTCTTGGCGGGCTCGAAGTAGGGGTTGGTGCCGACGGCGTGGTCGGTGAC
>JBBPIN010000084.1:0-3923 GCA_038040285.1 Actinomycetota bacterium | reverse complement strand
TGGTGTAGACGTTGTCGGCCCAGCTGGAGATCAGCCTCGCCTGGCGCTCCATGTCATCGAACTCGTCCGAGAAGACCTCGAACGAGACCGGCTTGCCGTCCACGGCGTCGAGCACCTGGCGCGCGAAGTCCTCGTAGACCATCGCCCCGTTTGCCTTCGCCATCAGCGTCGGGTTGGTGGTGAAACCCTTGATGAGCGGGTCCTTCGCCAGCATCGCGATCCCCTTGAGGTCAGCGCCGTCGGCGAAGATCTTGATCTTCAGGTCATCGGCTGTGGGCATGGTCAGATCGTCCTTCCGCTGATCGTTCGAGAATCCAGGGCACGGCCTCGCCGAGCTGCCGCACGGTGTAATCGGGCGCCTCGGGAGACCGCTCAGAATAGCCCGAGTCGATGAAGACCGTCTTGCAGCCGGCACGCCGTCCGGCCTCCACGTCGCGCCAGCGGTCGCCGACCATGACGCTGCGCTGTAGGTCGATCCCCCAGTAACGCGCGGCGTCGAGCAGAAGGCCGGGGGCCGGCTTGCGGCACTGGCAGCGATCGGCGTCGTCGTGGGGGCAGATGCGGATCTCGTCGAGCGGCAGCCGGGAGGACAGCTTGCGGTTCAGCGCCTCGACGCCGGCGATCGTCTGGGTGCCGCGGGCGACGTCGGGCTGGTTGGTGACCACGATCAACAGCAGCCCGGCCTCGTGCAGCTCGCGGCATGCGTCATCGACCCCCGGCAGCAGGTCCAGCTCCCCGACCGAGGAGGGTGGCAGGGGCTTGCCGTCGACGACCCGGGCGCGATTCAGCACCCCGTCGCGATCGAGGAAGACGGCGCGTCGCTGTGAGGTGTCGGCCGTCTGCCCCGAGTCGCCCGGCACGCTCACAGGCGCCCCGCGCGGGCCTCGGGCAGTATTGCGAGCATCGAGTCGCGCAGCGCTTCCCCCGATCCCATCGCGTTCTCCCATCCGAGGGCGCGGATTCGCCCAGTGTCGAGGCGCACGACCGGCACGTCGCCTTTCCAGCCGCGGTCACCGCCGCTGTACTCGAACTCGACGCTGCCCGGGTCCAAGCCCACGCACTCGACCGCGAGGTCGGCGATCTCGGTGACGGTGATGTAGTCGCCGGTGGCGACGTTGTAGGTGCGAAAGCGCTGCTCGGTCTTCGCCAGCGCGGTGAGCACGGCGTCGACCACGTCTCGAACGTGGATGTAGGACTTGCTCTGGGTGCCGTCGCCGAGAATCGGCAGGCGCTCGGGGTCGCGCAGCAGGCTGCGCACGAAGTCGAAGCCGACGCCGTGCGTCTGGCGCGACCCGACCACGTTGCCGAACCGAAACGCGCAGCCGCGCAGGTCGAACATGTGGCAGTAGGAGGCGATCAGGCTCTCGCCGGCGAGCTTGCTGGCGCCGTAGGTCGAGATCGGCTCCAGCGGGCCGTGATCCTCGTCGGCCTCGGTCTCGCCGATGTCCCCGTAGACCCCGCTGCCCGAGGCGTAGAGGATCTGCGATGTCGAGGTGACCCGCATCGCCTCGACGACGTGGTGGGTGAGCAGCGTTCCCTCGTCGAAGTCAATCGCTGGCTCGGTCGCGGCGCGGGCGATGTCGGGGTTGGAGGCCAGGTGGATCACGACCTCGTGACCGCGCATCGCCTCGGTGAGCGCGTCGAGGTCCTTGACGTCGCCGTGCACCACGGCCAGCCGCTCGTCGTCCGCGTGCGGCTCCAGGTGCCACTCGCGCCCGGAGGAGAAGTTGTCGAAGACGGTGACCTCGTCGCCGTCCTCAAGCTGCCGGTCGATGAAGTGGCTGCCGAGGAAGCCGGCGCCGCCGACGATGAAGTACCGGCTCACCGCCGCGATGCCCCGCGGCCAGGGAGCGCCGTCATGTCACCGACTCCCACTTGGTCGGGGTCCGGGCGAGGGCGGGATGGGTGACCAGCAGGTGCCAGACGACCGCGCACAGGCCCTCCGTGTGGGGGGTGGTGCGGTCGGGGTGAAGGGGCGGGATCACAACCGAAGCGTCGGCGACCTTGCGCGTGTAGCCGCCGTCGCGCCCGACGACGCCGAAGACCCGGGCTCCGGCCGACCGCGCAAGCTCCAGCGCCAGCACCAGGTTGGCCGAGATCCCGCGCTCGCGGTCGCCGCCCCCGACCGAGAAGACGAGTACGGCGTCACGCTCGCCGACCCGCGATCCCTTCAGCCACTCGGCGAAGCTCGTGTCCCAGCCCTCGTCGTTAACCCGCGCGGTCAGCTCGGAGACGTTGTCGGTGGGGGCGTAGGCCTCCAGCGCGCATAGCTTGCGGAAGTCGTTGACGGCGTGGCTCGCGTGTCCCGCCGAGCCGCCCACCCCGAGGATGAAGAGGCGACCACCACCGTCGCGCACCTCCGCCAGCCCCGAGGCGACGCGCTCGACGTCCTCGCGGTCCAGCGCCTCCACGATCTCGGTGGTCTCGGCCAGAAAGTCGTCGGAAAACGAGCCCATCAGGACCCCTTCCCGGGCGCGCCCGCGCGCCGGCACTCGGCGAACGTGTTGAGCCCGAACTTGTGGCGAAAGCACCGGATGTCGCTCGGCTTGAAGCCAGCGCGGACGAGCAGCGGCCAGAGGTCGCGCGGGTCGTAGTAGGCCTTGTGGTCGTCCATCTCCTCGGCCGGGCTGGTCCCGAGCCGGAACGCGCTCAGCTCCAGCCAGCGCTTGCCGCGCCAGGAGGGGACGTTGACGAGGACGACGCCGCCCGGCCGAGCCAGCCGCCACGACTCGGCGAGCGCCCACTCCGGCTCCCAGAGGTGCTCGAGCACCGAGTTGAGGACGATCACGTCCAGCGACTCCGCCTCGAGCTCCTCCAGCGCCTGCGGGAGCGTGCCCTCAATCGCCTTCACCTTCGAGTGATCCTTGAGATCGCCGGCGAGGGCGACGTCGATCAGCACCACCTGGGGCGCCCGATCAAGCAGGGCGCGGGCGAAGGTCGCGTTGTAGCCGCAGCCGAAGTCGCCGACCCGCTTGCCTGTGAAGTCCGGCACCGCGCGGCGCATGCGCCGGGTCGACAGCCAGACGCCGAAGCGGTCGGCGAGGGTGGGCGCGCGCTGCTGCCCGTAGGAGCTGCGCCGAACCCGCTCAGCCCGGGTCATCGCCATGGGGGCTCCGTTTGCGCAGCGCCTCGGTGTGCAGCAGAAGCGTGAAGGTGAAGGTCATGAAGGCGCCGATCATCAACAGCAGGCCGGTCACACCGAGGTGGGCGTGGGTACGCGCCGACTCCGGCAGCTCGAGTCCCTGCTGGGCGTAAACGACCACGAGCTGCACCGCCAAGCCCAGTCCGACCAAAAAGAAAAGTGCGCTGAGCAACACTGTGCGGTTGTAGGGAAAGACGCGCAGCCAACCCCGCCGGGCCGTTCCGTCGTAGTCGTGCAGTACCTGCGACAGGCAGCCGATGAAGAAGCTCTGAAGCCCGAGCAGCGCCAGGGTGACGCCGAGCAGCATCGTGTAGAGCGAGAGGGTGACGCCGCCGATCGTGACCGGGCCGAAGGTGAGCGGAAGGGTGATCGCGAGGCCGAGTCCGAGGGCAATGAGCCCGGGCTTGAAAACGAAGAACTCGACCCCATAGACGAACATCGCCCGCAGGTTGATCCAGGCGGCCTTGAAGGGCGAGAGCCATCCCTCCCGCTTGTGGTGGCTGTCGCGGCCCTCGGGGTCCTTCAGGAACCGCACCGGGACCTCGGCGGTGTGAAGGTCCATGTGCACCGACTTCAGCACCATCTCCGACGCGTACTCCCAGGACTGCGACTGCAGGTCCATGCGCTCGAGCGCCTCGCGGGTTATCCCGCGCATCCCACAGTGGATGTCGGAGAAGTCGCTCGAGTAGACGACGTTGAGGATCCAGGTCGTGACCGGGGTGCCGAGGTAGCGGTGCAGCTTCGGCATCGAGCCGGGCTCGATGTAGCCCTTCCAGCGCGA
>JBBPIN010000083.1:0-3933 GCA_038040285.1 Actinomycetota bacterium | reverse complement strand
GCGGCCAAATCGCGAAGGGCCCAGCGTGACCGACTCAGCGATTGAAGCCACAGGCGCCGAACGCTCGGGTTCCCTTACCGGCATTCTCGCCGAGGCCGAGCGGCGGTTGCTGGTCGAGCGAGCTTGTCTGACACCCCCCGAGGTACTCGCTCTTCAGGCGCTAAGCGATGAGCGGCTCGGCGACCTTGCCGACCTGGCACACCGAGTACGCGTCGAGTACTGCGGCGACGCGGTAGACGTCGAGTCGATCATCTCCGCCAAGACCGGCGGCTGTCCGGAGGACTGCGCCTTCTGCTCGCAATCTTCACGCTTCCCAACCGAGGTCGCCCCGACAGGGTATTTGTCGCACAAGGAACTCTTGCGCGCGGCGGAGGAAACCCAGCAGAGGGGCGCGAGCGAGTTCTGCATCGTGATGGCGCTGCGCGGTCCCGACCAGCGCACCATGGACTACGTCGCTGGGGCCGTCGAACTGTTGCGCCGCGAGACCGACCTCAACGTTGCTTGCTCGCTCGGTCTGCTCACCATGCAGCAGACGGTCGAGCTCGCCTCCTTTGGCGTTCACCGCTACAACCACAACCTCGAGTCTTGCCGGAGCTTCTTTCCCAAGATCTGCACCACACACACCTGGGAGGAGCGCCGGGAGACCTGCAAGCTGGTCAAGGAAGTCGGCATGCAGCTCTGCACAGGGGGGATCATCGGCATGGGCGAGACTCCCAAGCAGCGAGTGGAGTTTGCGTTCGAGCTCGCCGAGCTGGATCCGCACGAGGTCCCCGTCAACTTTCTTAACCCGAGGCCCGGCACGCCCTTGGGCGACCGGCCGACTCTCGACGGCGCCGAGGCGCTCCGCACAATCGCTCTATTTCGTCTGATCATGCCGTCAACGGTCATGCGCTACGCCGGGGGACGCGAGATCACTCTCGGGGAGCTGCAGGCGATGGGTCTCAAGGCCGGGATTAACGCGCTTATCACCGGGAACTACTTGACCACGCTCGGCCAGACGGTAGACCAGGACTTCGCGATGCTGCGGGACCTCAAGATGCCAGTAAGGGCGGTGAGCGACGCCCTGTGAGCGCAGAGCGCTTCTACAGCCGTTGCGGAGCGCCGGCTGGCGATCATCACTGCGATCGCCCGTTAAAGGTTCCTGCGTCCCTCGACCCGCCGCGCTTCTGCACCAACTGCGGCGGCCGTCTGACGGTGCAGATCTTCCCGGACGGCTTCAGCTCGAGATGTTTGCGCTGCGAGCGGCGGGCTCGCTCGCGAGGCGGGGCTAAGAAAGGAGCGTGACCGACTAGAGTGGGCGGGGATCGTCAGGGTCGTTTCATACGACTTTCCAAGTGCACCGGCTGCGGCAAGTTCTGATCGAGGGCGACCAGGGCGGCGAGAAGGTCATCTTGGGGAACCAATGGTCAGCTCCAAGCCGCCGCCGACCGCGAAGCCTCTGACTGCCGCGATGGTGAATTTGGGAGTTTGGAGTGCGGAAGCCTAGAGTTCAGGCGAGTCGTCCTAAGCCCTGGTGGCGGGCCGAATCTGCCTCCCAGATTGAGCGAGACCAGCCGGTGGATCGCCCTTACTTGGCCGCCACCTCGCGGAATCGCCGCGCCACCATCGCCGTGCGCGGGTGCGGTGTCTTGACGCCGCCCGTACACGAAAAGCTGATACGCGTGGCCCTTGGATGCTTGCCGACTCGACCGCAGCGCGGACAGACGGGCAACTCGACCTCCATTGGCGCGGTCATTGTCGGCAATCACCTTAGATGGAGCGTACGCGCCGCTCGCCGAAGGTTCCTCAGCAAGCGGAGTGAAAGCTCCCGTCGTCCTCCCGGCGGTCGATTCAAAATCGCACTCCTCCACGCTACTCGCGTCGAAACGCGGCAAACCGGTACTCCCGACAGGTTCTGAAAAGGGGCGGGTCCCAGGGCACGCACCCGAACGGAGCCCCGCTCTGTGCCGAACTCCCCCGCATGTAAAGCGGCCCTCGCTGGCGCAGGGCACTGCATTTCCCCCAGAGCCCAGGAGTCGGCCCGCTTTACCTGGTGCGCGTTAGGGCTGTCGCTCTGCGCTAGGAGTATCGCCGAAGCCGGAAGCCCCCCGGATGGCCTCCCCGATATCCGCGAAGGGTTCAGAGGCTGCGCTGGATTCAGAAATCCGGGGCAGGGTCAGGAGGCTCGCCTGTGCGTCGCGAGTAGATCGGATCCGGCGGCCGGTAGGTCCATCCAAGCGACGCACGAGTCGTCGAGATAGCTGATCGCCGGCCCGCGCCACCCCGCATGAGGGCCATACTGCTCGAAGATGTCCGAGCACAACGTCGACGTCGTCCGCACGCTTTACAGTGAGGCCGCTCACGGCGACGCCTCTGGTCTTCAGTGGCTCGACGAGCGAATGGCCCTCGACTACCGCGCGGTTCCCGACCCGCCCAGCATGGCGGAGCCAGTCGACGAGCCACGGTGGCAGCCCGAAAGGTTCATCGACCTGCAGGAGCGGGTCCTGGTCCGAGTCAAGTTCTCGGGCCACGCAAGAGCAACCGGCCATCAGTTGGAAACGCGAATCGCGCACCTGTGGACGGTTCGGCGCGGGCGGTCGGTGCGACTTGCCGTCTACCGCGACTGGGAGGCAGGTCTAGAAGCCGCCGGAGTCGCGGAGTAGACGCCGCCCGGGTACGGCGTGCCACTGCCGCAACCTGAGGAGCTGCCGGCGGCCGCGGCGGCGGTCGTCCGGGAGCTTCGCGCACACCCCGCCGGCGCCCACGCGCTCGCGATGTTCCGCCACGCGCGGCGCTAAAGAGAGCGTCCCATGGGGTTAAGCGTGGTGGACGAATGCGCGCCCGCTCCGCATGGAAAGCTGAAGCGTGAGCTGGCGCTGCTGCTATTCGCGCGAAGCGAAAGCGAGTGGACCGTATTTGAACCAATCCGAGCGGGAGGCGATCCGCAGTCTGCAGCGTCAGCTCATTCGCCGGTGGCGATAGCAGGCGCGCGCCTCGCTCAGGCGGCTTTGGCGAGCAGGAGCTCCTGGCGCGCTCGGCTCCAGCGCACGACCGAAAGGCTGTGGCCGCACTGGAGGCCGGTAGCGGGATCGAGTTCGAAGGCGCCGAAGAAGGTCGTCGTGCGGAGTCGCCGGGCGGCGCCCAGTGGGTCGTCCGGGCCGAGCTTGAGGCAGCGGCCGGCGATGAGCGCGGCCGCATAGGCCTGGGCGGCGACGTAGTCGAGCTCGCCGAGCGCGCTCGCGCGGGCGTCGGCCACCACCTCCGCCGAGCTTGGCCCGAGCTCCGGCGAAGTGCGGGTCTCGGGGTGCCACTGCACGGGCGCGAGCAGGCCCTCCGGATCGCCGCCCAGCAGGGCGGGAAAGGCGGCGAGGCCGGGCGAAACGCCGCCCCGGAGCGTGCTGGGGACTAGGCGGGCCAGCGCGCGGAAGAGCGCGACTTCGGCCCCGACCGGCCCACAGGCCAGGATGGCATCCGCCCCGGCGGCGGCGATGGCGGCTGGCGGGTCGCGGAAGGAGAAGCAGGCGAGGATACCGAGGCCAAGCGCTGGGTCCGCCCGCTTGAGCCCTTCCCGAGCGAAACGGGCGAAGCGACCGGTTGCGGTCACGAGGGCGATCGTGGCGGCGGGCCGGAGCGCGGCGACCGCCCGACCGAGCGCGAGCAGGTAGTGGCTGGCCGGGGACGGCACCGAGACCACGCCGGGGAGGCGCTGGACGTCGTCCGCGGCCGCGCCGTGGTTCCAGACGACCGCACTCGGCCGGGCCGCGGCGACCGCGCGCGCCGAGTCGCTGCCGTATGGCCCGAGCACGAAGTGGCATCCGCGCTCGACGAGCTCTGCGTGGAGGCGCGCGGCGCGCTCGGGGCGGCTTCGGTCGTCCTCGACCACCAGCCGCGTCCCGCCACGGCTTGCCCAGAGCTCAAGCCCGGCGCGCACCTGCGCGCCCTGGACCGCGTACC
>JBBPIN010000082.1:0-4191 GCA_038040285.1 Actinomycetota bacterium | reverse complement strand
GGCCGTTTCGTGGATATCAGGGAGTGGGGCTCGTGAACCCGGTCGCCAACATCAAGGGTCCGATCTCGGTGCTGCGCCGCTCCGACGTCGACACCGACCAGATCATCCCCAAGCAGTTCCTCAAGCGGGTGGAGCGCACCGGGTTCGGCGAGTTCCTCTTCTACGACTGGGCCAAGGAGCCCGGCTGGGACCTCGATCCGAACCCGATCCTGGTGACCGGCCGCAACTTCGGCTGCGGGTCATCGCGCGAGCACGCGCCCTGGGCGCTGGAGGACTTCGGCTTCAAGGCGCTGGTGGCGCCTTCCTTCGCGGACATCTTCTACTCCAACTGCACCAAGATCGGGCTGCTCCCGGTGCAGCTGCCGGAGGCCGACGTGGAGGCGCTGATGGGGGCCGAGGGGGCCGAGATCGACCTGGAGGACCAGGTGGTGCGCTTCGACGGCCGCGAGGTCTCGTTCGAGATCGACCCGGAGACCCGGCGCCGGCTGCTCGGCGGGCTCGACGACATCGGCGTGACCCTGCAGTCCGCCGAGGCGATCGACGCCTACGAGAGCGCGCGCGAGCGCCCGGGGCCCGTCACCACGTCGCTGTGAGCCCGGAGGTCCCGCGCGACTGGGACGCGGCCACCTACGACCGCGTGTCCGCGCCCCAGGTGGCGTGGGCCGAGCAGGTGCTCGGCCGGCTCGCGCTCGAGGGCGGCGAGACCGTGCTGGATGCCGGGTGCGGCAGCGGCCGGGTGACCGCCATGCTCGCCGACCGCCTCCCGCGCGGGCGCGTGATCGCTGTGGACGCCGCCCCGTCGATGGTGGAGCTGGCGCGCGAGACGCTCGGCGACCGCGCCGAGGTGCTGCACGCCGAGCTCACCGAGCTCGAGCTGGCCGAACCGGTCGACGCCGTGTTCTCCAACGCGGTCTTCCACTGGGTGCACGACCACGACGCGCTGTTTGCCGCGCTGTACGCCGTCCTCCGTCCCGGCGGGCGCCTCGTGGCGCAGTGCGGCGGCTACGGGAACGTGGAGCGCTTCCACGTGGCCGCGCGGGAGGTGGGTGCCGAGGAGCCGTACGCGCAGTACCTGGGCGGGTGGCAGGGGCCATGGAACTTCGCGCGCGCGGAGGAGACCCGCGAGCGCCTGGAGCGAGCCGGCTTCGAGCGCGTGCAAACGGCGCTTCAGCCATGGCCGGTACGCCCTCCCGAGCCCGTGGCCTATGTGCGCTCGGTATGCCTCGGTCACCACATCGAACAGCTGCCCGGGGACCTGCGCGACGATTTCGTGGAGCGAGTGGCCGAACGCGCCGGCGGAGCGGACATGGAGCTCGACTACGTGCGCCTGAACATCGCTGCAGAGCGGGCTCAGCGCGCCAGCGGCGTTTCGTTTCACGCGCAGACGGTGAGGTTTGAGGGAACCCCCACCGATCCACCGGAGGCAGTAAATGCATAGACGTTCCCTCGCCGTCGCAGCCCTGACGGCGTCGCTGGCCCTTCTGGCCCTCATCCCCGGCGCGGCCTCCGCATACGCCCGGCCGACGAGGCGACCATCCATCCCGGCGTCATGACCTTCACCGACGGTGGACAGTGCACCGCGAACTTCATCTACACCGGTGGGGGCAACACCTACATCGGACAGGCCGCGCACTGCGCCGGCACCGGCGGAGCCACCGAGACCAACGCCGACGCATGCGACTACAACGACGTCGCGCTGGTCAAGATCGACCCGGCCGATGTCGACAAGGTGAACCCCTCCGTGCCCGGTTTCGGCGGTCCGGTGGGCGTCGGCGGCCCCTCGGCCACCGGTGACGAAGGTCGTGCAGACGGTTGGCAACGGCTGGAGCCGGACCGTCTACACCGCCGCCCCGGGCATCCCCGGTGACTAGGGAAGCGGTTTCCTGAACGACTCGGGCGGCGCCATTGGCACGCTCAGCACGGTGGCCATCGCGCCTCTCGCCGGCTCGAACGGCGTGGCGGACCTCGGCCGCGAGCTGGACTACGCCAACGCCAGCGGTACCCCTGTCTCGCTGGAGAACGGCACCGAGCCCTTCACGCCGGACGTGGTGGGAGCCATCGCCGGCGGAGGCTAATCTCGCTAGCAGTACCACTGAGGGGGGAGCAAGACGACGGCGCGCCATTGGCGCGCCGTTCGTCGTTCTGGGTCCGTCGGGCTGGAGCGAGCAACCGCTCGCCGGGCGCCCGGGCGGGTTTCAGGGGGGTTGTGCATGAAGGTCGTGCAGAACTCCCCTGAAACGAGCGGACTGCCGGGATCGGGCTCAATGTTTGCACCGCCGTGGTGGGCTGCATCAGCACCTACCGGACCAGGTGACCGCTTCTCGCGCGAAGCGGAAGCGATGTCAGTGGCGTGTTACCGCCACCTCCTGGGAGCGGGCGACCTGGGTGGAGTTGCCAAACTGCTAGCCGATGGAGTCCGCGACTCACCCGCCGTTTGACGTCGCGATCGTCGGCGGCGGTCCCGCCGGCTTGGCCGCCGCGCTGGTCTTCGGCCGGATGCGGCGCCGGGTTCTGCTGCTGGACGCCGACGACCCGGCGCACGGCGTGAGCGACGGCGTGCACGGGCTCTTCGGCCACGACGGCACCCCACCGCTCGAGCTGCGGCGGATCGCGCGCGAGCAGCTTCGCCCCTATGAGAGCGTCATCGTCCGGATGGTCACGGTCGAGGAGGCGCGCGTGACGCCCTCCGGGTTCAGCGTCCTCGCCGGCGGGACGACGAGCGAGGCGGGCGTCCTGCTACTAGCCACGGGGGTGCGGTATGAGTTGCCGCGGATCGAGGGCGTCGCGGAGATCTGGGCCCGGGGCGCGTACCACTGCCCCTACTGTCACGGCTGGGAGGTGCGGGATGAACCGCTCGCTGCCTACGGAGCAGGCGCGACGAGGCTCGCGCTGCTCCTGACCTCGCTCAGCGACGACATCGTGCTGCTCACCGACGGGAACTCCGACCTCGACCCCGACGAGGCCGAGCAGCTGCGGCAGACGGGCGTCGTGATCCGCGACGATCCGGTGGCTCGGCTCGAGGCCGAGGGCGGCAAGCTGGCGCGGGTCGTCTTCGCCGACGGCTCGACCGACGATCGCACCGGGCTTTTTTTCGTGCCGAGCTTCACGCCGAGCCCGCTTCCAGCGCAGCTCGGATGCGAACTCGACGAGTCGGGCGCGGTACTCATCGACGAGGATGGCCGTACGAGCGTTCCCGGGGTGTTTGCCGCCGGCGACGCGACGACCGACAAGAAGAAGACGGTCGTGCTCGCGGCTGCAGCCGGGTCCCGTGCCGCCTACTCGATCAACGCGGGCATTGCCCACGGGCTGCTTCCGGTCGCCAACCGAAGCGAGGCCTCGGCGTAACCGAACGGCGCTTCTGCGTCTCGCGCGAAGCGCCAGCGAGAACTCGGTCGTCGCCAGCGCCGTGGGCCTTGCTCAGATGGGAGACTCGCTTCATGAACAGCACGCAGCAGCAACCCCCCGCACGCGCCTACGCTCTCACCCTCGATGTCGAATACCCGGACAGACCGCTCGATCGGCTGACCAGCGCATTCCGAATCTTCACGGTGATTCCGATCGCAATAGTGCTCGCCACGTTGGGCACGGTCTCGGCGTCCAGCTCCTCGGGCGGTGACTACACCGGCTTCGCCGCGACCGGCGGCGGGCTCCTGGTCCTGCCCCCGCTGCTGATGATCGTCTTCCGCCAGAAGTATCCGCGCTGGTGGTTCGACTGGAACCGCGAGCTCCTGCGCTTCAGCAACCGCGTCTACGCCTACGGCGCGCTCTTGAACGACACGTACCCCTCGACCGACGAGCAGCAGTACGTGGAACTCGAGCTCGAGTACCCGGATGCGCAGCGAGGTCTCAACCGCTGGCTGCCGCTGGTCAAGTGGTTCCTGGCGATTCCGCACTACGTGGTGCTCTTCTTCCTCTACATCGGTGCGCTCTTCGTCGTCATCGCTGCTTGGTTCGCGATCCTGTTCACCGGCCGCTATCCGCGGGGGCTGTTCGACTACGTGGTGGGGGTCATGCGCTGGAGCAACCGTGTAGGCGCGTACGCGTTCGTGCTCGTGACCGACGAGTACCCGCCATTCCGGCTAGCCGCCTGACCCGCGAGCGCCAGAGCTCCACAGGCCTCGCTACCGCTTTCGCGTGAGGCTGTCGCATAAACCCCCGACGAGCTCGCTGGATCCGTTCTAAGGGTGGGCT
>JBBPIN010000081.1:0-4383 GCA_038040285.1 Actinomycetota bacterium | reverse complement strand
CCACCGACCTCTCGCGTGTGAAGCCCCCCGGCCGGAGCGTCAGGTCCGCTTGGCCGTGAAACGCACCGGATAGTCCGGGTTACACAGCCCCGGCTTGTTGGACGGCTTGCGGATCGTCCCGGAAGCCTTTCCGGCGGACGTCACCGTAATCTTGACGGTGAGATAACCGACGTCCGGTTGCTCCCTGGTGGCCGAGCCCTTTCCTCTCGAGTTCAGCTTGATCGTCTTCACGGTGACTGGGACCACGGGCCCGCCTCCGCAGTTCATCTGCTGACCCCTCAGCCGGAAGTTACGAACCTTGTTGCTCCCCACCCCGAAGGTGACCTTCCCCTTGTCGGTCGGCTCGGTCGGCGAGCCAACCTGGATGTACTTTGCGCTTGACGTGCCCGAATACGAGCCTGGCTTCGCCGCCGCGAAAGCAACTGCGGGGATTGCGGTCAACGAGACGAGGGCAACGAGCAGGAGTCGGTTCATCGGGCGACCATACACCGATCGGGGCGAGCAGCAGCTTTTTCGCAATCCGGCCTCGGCTGGGGTATGGGCGCGGCTGGTTTCGAACCAGCGACCTCTCGCGTGTGAAGCGAGCGCTCTCCCACTGAGCTACGCGCCCGGGAGAGCAGAGGAGTCTAGATCCCGCGAGCGCCTCCCCGGCCCGCCGCCCGCGCGCTACCATCGCCCGCGGACCGTGCTAGGCGGGGACGTAGCGGAGCCCTATACCCGCAATCCGCTCTAGCGGGGCTGAATCCCCGTCCGAGGGGCTGACGCTCTCGGGGTCAGTACGCCGAGTTGAGGCGTTGATGGCCGGGTCCCGCGCGGTGAGCGATCGCGAACCAGGTCAGATCCGGAAGGAAGCAGCCTTAAGCGGACCCGCTCATGCGCCGCGGATCCGCCTGGCCGGAGTCAAAGCACGGCGGGCACGCCCGAGAGCTGGCAACGACGACGGGTGCACGGTCCATTGCTACCGCCTGTCCACGCATCCGGAGCCCGGAATCCAGTGACCAAGAGAAGCGGCGGCTTCATACTCGCCCTCGTACTGCTCCTCGGCGTGTCCGCGGCCCCGGCCCAGGCGGCCAAGCGGAAGGGCGAGCCGAAGCTCTCGGTCAGCAAGGTCGGCAACCCGCAGCGCACGGCGACCGCGGGCGGCCGGTTCGTGGTCGACGGCACGGTCCGCAACCGGGGCCGGCGCGCCGGCAAGGGGCGGGTGCGGGTCTATCTCAGTACCACCCGCGGCCGCGGGTGGTACACCCGCGGCCGCGCGGGCGCCGTCCAGGTCGGCGCCGCCAGGGTGCGCGTGCCCGCCCGCAAGCGCCGGCGGTTCGGCGCGATGATTTCGGTCCCCGACACCAGTTCGTTCAAGGCGGGCAGGTACTTCGTGGTGGCCTGCGTCAGGCAGCGGGGCTCCAAGGGCGCGTTCAGGTGCCGCTCGGCCCGGAGGCAGGTGGCGATCGCCGTGCCGGCGCAGCCCGGGCCAGGTCCGGGCCCGACACCCGATCCCCCCGTCTTCAGCGCCGGCGCCCGAACGCTCGGCGACCCGATCCTGCCCCAGCTGGGCAACGGCGGGTACGACGCCACGAAGTACGACATCGAGCTGGACTTCGACCCGACCGCCAACGCGTTCGACTCGGCCGTCACGACCATGACGGCGAGGGCCACGCAGAACCTCTCCGAGTTCAGCCTCGACTTCCAGGACTTGGCTGTGCAGGAGGTGCTCGTGAACGGCCTGCCCGCCGACTTCTCGCAGGTCGAGAGCACGCCGGACCTCAGCTCGGACCCGTCGCACAGCCAGCCGATGAAGCTGGTCGTGACACCGCAGACGGGCATCACGAGCGGTAGCCCGTTCACGGTCCAGGTGGACTACAGCGGCGCCGAGCCGCAGGTGTTCACCGACCCCGACAGCTCGATCGAGGGGTGGATCCCTGCCACCCCCACGGCCCCTAACAGCTTCTTCGTGGTCGGCGAGCCGATTGGCTCGCAGGCCTGGTTCCCGGGCAACAACCACCCCTCGGACAAGGCCGCCTTCGACACCGAGATCACCGTGCCGACGGGCGACACGGCCTTCGGCGCCGGTGAGCTCGCCGGGGGCGCCGCGGTGGACAACGGCGACGGCACGAGCACTTGGCGCTGGAGCGAGGACGACCCCACCGCGACATACCTGGTCACCGCCTCCAACGGCGAATTCGACTACGCCGAGGAGGCGGTCACCGAGACCCTGACGGGCAGGACGCTTCCGATCTACAACGCGGTCGATTCGACGGCAAACGCCGCGGAGAAGGCCACGATCGCCGCCAGATTGGGTCGCACCGGGGAGATGATGAACTTCCTCGCCGACCGCTACGGGCCCTACCCGTTCGACTCCAACGGCGCGCTCGTGGACCGCACGCAGGGGATCGGGTACGCCCTCGAGGTGCAGGGCAAGTCTCACTATCCGAGCCTGAATCCCGGGGAGAGCACGATTCTCCACGAGATCTCTCACCAGTGGTTCGGTAACAGCGCCACGCTCGAGCGCTGGAACGACATCTGGTTCAACGAGGGCTGGGCGCAGCTGTCGGAGTGGCTGTGGGACTTCTCGGACGGAACCTCGCCGAACAGTCCCGAGCAGGAGTTCGACACCAACTACGCCACCGGCCCCGACAGCAAGTGGGCGATCGCTCCGGCGGTGCTCGACAACGATCCCGCCCTGCTCTTTTCCGAGTTCCCCACCTACGTGCGCGGTGCGATGACCATCCAGGGCTACCGCGAGATCGTCGGCGATGCCGGCTTCCGCGACCTGGCCCGGCGGCTGCAGAGCGAGTTCGCTTACGGCAACGTGACCACCCAGGAGTTCATCGCCGTGGCGCTGGACGAGTCGGGCCTGACGGGGGCCGATCGGACGCTGCTGAGCGACTACTTCGAGCAGTGGCTGTACGGCACGACCAAGCCCACGATCACGCCCGACGACTTCTGATCTGACATAGCGCGGGGTCCGTGGTGGCCTCGAATCGGCCTGTCCGGGCCGCGGCTAGCATGGGCCACCCGATGCTCTCCCTCTACCGCCGCCACCGCCCCCGCACCTTCGAGCAGGTCGTGGGCCAGGAGAGCGTGGTCCGCACGCTGCGCAACGCGATCGAGCTCGGCAAGGTGCACCACGCCTACCTGTTCGTGGGCTCGCGCGGCACCGGCAAGACCAGCTTGGCCAAGCTGCTGGCCTGCGCGCTGAACTCCGAGGGCGGCCCGCGCACCGACTTCTCGCCCGACGACCCGGCCTGCAAGGCGATCATGACCGGCACATCGCTGGATGTGGTGGAGATGGACGCCGCGTCGAACAACTCGGTGGACGACATCCGCGAGTTGCGCGAGAACGTGGCGCTGACGCCGATGGGCGGCGCCCGGCGCGTGTACATCCTCGACGAGGCGCACATGCTCTCCACCGCTGCGTGGAACGCGTTCCTCAAGACCCTCGAGGAGCCGCCGTCGCACGTGGTCTTCGTCCTGGCCACGACAGAGGCGCACAAGGTGCCGGCCACGATCGTGGACCGCTGTCACCGGTTCGATTTCCAGCGCCCGTCGCTGGAGCAGATCGCCGGCGTTCTGCGGCGCGTGGCCTCCGAGGAGGGGATCTCGATTCCCGACCCGGCGGTGGGCATGATCGCCCGCAAGGCGGGCGGCAGCTTCCGCGACGCGCTCGGCACGCTCGAACAGCTGGTCACCTACGGCGGCAACGAGGTGGCGCTCGAGGACGTGCTGGACAACCTCGGCGTGGCCGACGCCGGGCTGATCCTCGACAGCGCCGAGGCCCTGATCGACAAGGCGCCCAGGGACGCGCTGCTCACGGTGCAGAAGCTGGCCGACTCAGGACGCGACTACGAGCAGTTCATGCGCGACCTCGCGGCGCACCTTCGCCACCTGCTGGTGGTCAAGACCGTGGGCGAGGTGCCGGACTCGTTCGCCGTCACCGCCGAGCACACCGACCGCCTGGCCTCCCAGGCCGAGCGGCTCACCCAGGGCGACCTGCTGCGGGCCATCGACCTGCTCGCCGCGGCGATCGCCGCGGTGCGCGAGGGCTCGGAGCCGCGGCTGGGCCTGGAAGTGGCGCTGCTGAAGGCCACCCAGCCGCAGGCCGACCAGTCGCTGCAGGCGCTGATGTTCCGGATCGACCAGCTGGAGGCGCGCCTGGGGGCGAGCGCTGCCGCGGGCGGCGCCGGCGGTGCGGCCCCGGGAGGGTCGCCGCCGGCCGCTGAGACCGAGGCCACTGCCGCACGCTCCTCCGAGGCGCCGGCCGCCGCCGACGCTCCGCGCGCCTCGGGTGGAGGGGGAGGGTCCTCGCCCGGCGGCGTGATCCCTCAGCCCGTTCGCGCCGCGGTGAACGCCGTGAAGGCGGTGGTGAGGATCGACTGCACCTGCTCG
>JBBPIN010000080.1:0-4939 GCA_038040285.1 Actinomycetota bacterium | reverse complement strand
AGGAGCTCGTCGAGCAGATCGACGTGCCCGCCGGAATCGATCTCGGCGCGCGCACGCCCGCCGAGATCGCGCTGTCGATCCTCGCCAAGATCGTCGCGGTACGTCGCGATCAGCCCGCCTCGGCGACGACGGCCATCGACCCGGTCTGCGGGATGACGGTCGCTGCCGTGGCGAGCACGCCTTCGGTCCAGCACGACGGCGAGACGGTCTACTTCTGCTGCGAGGGCTGCAAGGCCGAGTTCGAGAAGCAGCACGAGCATGCCGTCACGGAGTGATCCCTTCCCGGGGAGGAGCGCAGCCGGAACGTTGTTCCGGCGAGCACCGCACCGGTTCATCACCGGGCTCGTGCTCGGCGCCGGGGGCTCGAGCCGCCTCGGCCGTCCCAAGCAGCTGCTCCCTTACGGCGGCGGCACCCTGCTGGGCCATGTCGTCGGCGTCGCCCGCAAATGCCCGTTCGACCAGCTCGTCATCGCGATCGGAGGCGCCGCGGACGAGGTTCGCGCGACCGTGGACCTGGCGGGCGCCGACGTGGTGGTCAACGATGGCTACGGCGCGGGCTGCTCGTCATCGATCGCCGCGGCGCTCGCCATCGTGGACCCCCGCTGCGACGTCATGGTGCTGATGCTCGGAGACCAGCCGGGCGTGACGGCGGCAACGGTGGAGGCGCTGCTGGAAGGGCGTGGCGACGCGCCGCTGGCCATATGCCGCTACGACGACGGGCGCGGGCACCCGATCGCGTTCGCGCGCAGCATGTTCGCCGACCTCGCCGACCTCCACGGGGACAAGGGCGTCTGGCGACTGCTCGATCAGCGCGCGGGCGACGTGACGGAGGTTCCGGTCGCGGGTCAGGTCCCCCTCGACGTCGACACCCCAGAGGACTACCAGGCGGTTCTCGCCGCCGCCGTCGCGTGAGCCCGCCCGAGGTCACGGGCGAGGCAGCCGGCGAGGTCCGCCGGCTCGTGCCCGACGCCGAGACGCTGGCCCAGCGTCTCGCTGATGTGGACTACCTCGTCGACGAGGGCCTGGCGACGTCGATGTTCCTGAGCCTGCGCCTGCCCCAGCCCCTGCTGCTCGAGGGCGAGGCGGGTGTGGGCAAGACGGAAGCGGCCAAGTCGCTGGCCGCCGTGCTCGACACGCCCCTGATCCGCCTGCAGTGCTACGAGGGGATCGACGCGGCGGAGGCGCTGTACGAGTGGAACTACCCCCGCCAGCTCCTGAGCATCCGGCTCGCCGACTCCAGCGACTCGGCGCTCGGCGAGGAGGAGCTGTTCGGTCCGGACTACCTCATCCGACGACCACTGCTGCGTGCGCTCGAGCACCCCGGTCCGCGGCCCGCGGTCCTGTTGATCGACGAGATCGACCGCGCCGACGACGACTTCGAAGCGTTTCTGCTCGAGCTGCTCGCGGAGGCTAGCGTGACGATCCCGGAGCTCGGCACGATCGTCGCCACGCATCCGCCGATCATCGTGTTGACCTCCAACCGGACCCGTGATCTCCACGACGCCGTGAAGCGGCGGTGCCTGTACCGCTGGATCGACTACCCGACCCCAGAGCGCGAGGTGGAGATCGTGCGCCGCCGCGTGAAGGGCTCCTCGAAGACGTTGGCGGTCCAGGTTGCGGACGCGGTCTCGCGCATGCGCGAGAGCGACGTGCAGAAGCCACCGGGGATCGCCGAGGCGATCGACTGGCTGGCGGCCCTGGACCTACTCGGGATCGAGCGTCTGGACGCCGCCGCCGTGAACCTCACCCTCGGGTCGGTGCTGAAGTACGACGAGGACCAGGAGGTGATCCGCGCGGCCGGCCTCGAGCAGTTCGTGCGTGGCGGTGAGTGACGCCGGCGTGTCCGGGCGGGCGTTCGGGGTGCAGACGATCCACCTCGACCTGCCGCCGCTCGCGGGGGCGTTGAGCCAGCGCCTGCACGATGTGGGCGTGCCGGTCACCCCCGAGCGCTCGGCCGATTTCGCGCGGGCGCTCACCCTCGTGCGGCCGATCACCCGCCGACGGCTGTACTGGACCGCCCGTTCGGTGTTCGTGTCCGACGAGGCGCACGCCAAGGCCTTCGACGCCGTCTTCTTCTCGATCTTCGGCGACCCGGGCGCACCCGACAGCGTGGTCCCCGACGATGCGCAGACCGTCGCCGCGCCGCCTGACGAGCGGCCGAAGTCCGATCACAAGACCTCTCCCGGCGAGTCGATGCAGCGTGATCCGCGTGCGAGCGTCGCGTCGTCACCACCCGGTGCGGGCGACGCTGACGAGGATGGCGCCGAGGTCGACGTCCCGCTGGCGATGGCGAGCGACGAGGAGCTGCTGGCCGGCAAGAGCTTCGACGCGCTCGACCCGCACGAGCTTGCGCAGCTCTACCGGCTGATGTCGCGCCTGGAGCTCGCCACTCCGCTGCGGCGCACACGCCGCTACGAGAAGGGGCGCCACGGCCAGCACATCGACATGCGCCGAACCCTGCGAGGCAGTCTGCGCACCGGGGGCGATCCGATCCGCCTCGCGCGTCGGCGCCGGCGCATCGCTCGCCGCCGGCTCGTGATGCTGTGCGACATCTCGGGTTCGATGGAGCCCTATGCCCGTGCCTACCTGCAGTTCCTGACCTGTGCCGCCGGCAGCGGTCCGAATGCCGAGGCGTTCGTGTTCGCCACGCGGCTGACCCGCCTGACCCGCGCATTGGCCTCTCGTCACCCCGAGCGTGCAATCCAGCGCGCCGCCGCCGCGGCGCCGGATTGGTCAAGCGGAACCCGGATCGGTGACGCGCTGAAGGCGTTCAATGACCGCCACGGGCGTCGTGGCATGGCCCGCGGGGCCGTGGTCGTGATCCTCTCCGATGGCTGGGAGCGCGGCGACCCGATGCTCGTGGGACGCGAGATGGAGCGCCTCGCGCGCCTGGCCCACAGGATCGTGTGGGTCAATCCTCGCGTCGGCGCGAGCGCGTTCTCCGTGCGGGCCGGCGGCATGGTTGCCGCCCTGCCCCACTGCGACGCGCTGGTGAGCGGCCACAGCTTCCAGGCCCTCGGCGAAGTGGCCGACGCGATCGGGGCGCCGTCGTGGGGCCGCGGGGACGCGCCGACAGCGAGCTTCGAGGCGCCGCCCGACGTCGAGGCCGAGGAGCAGGAGCCGTGGGCCAGCGCCACGCCGGTGCCGGGCAGCTCGGTCGCGATGCCCAGCGGGAACAGCCCGAGCAGGGGCAACACAACCCCAGGATGGGTGACCGATGACGACGGGTAAGACCTGTATCTACCCGGGATGTGAGCGACCGGCCGTGCCTCCGAACCCGCTGGGCGGGCCCCAACCCTCCTTCTGCGACCTGGAAGAGCACAACGCGCTGAGCGCCCACCAGGAGGGAGAGCGCCTCGCGTCCCCGACCAAAGCCGACCAGGAGGAGGATCAGTAATGGCTGACGAGGCTTACCGAGCGGTCTTTCTGCGCGTGCACCCGACCGGCAAGATGGTGCTCAGCCTGACCACCGACTCCGACGGGAAGGAGCCCCAGTACGCGGAGCTTGTCGCCAAGGAGCTTGGCGTTCCCGCGCTCGACGTCAAGATCGTCGCCGCGGACACCGACCGGTTCGGCGTCGGTCACGGCTACAACACGAGCCCGTCCGACGGGACGCCGGCGGCGATCAGCAGCGCCAGCGCCAAGATCCGCGACAAGGCGCGGCTCCTCGCGGGCATGGCGCTGGACGCTTCGCCGGAGACCCTCACGTGGTCGAACGGCTCGTGGGTCGCCGGCGACGGCAACGACCCCACGCAGGTCAAGACGGTCGAGGACATCGCCCTCTACGCGCACGGCACCGGCGCCCTGCCGCCGGGCGTCGAGGGGGGACTCGACGCGCAGACCGTCTATCGCGATTAGAGGTGGCCGTCAAGCACAACCTCGACATCGTCGGCGACCTTGAGCGCCCCGAACAATGCGGAATAGGGCTTCATGCCCCAGGCGGTCTGCGTGACGACGGCGGTGGCGCTGAGGGTCCCGTCGTCGCCGATCGCGAGGTCGAACGCGATCGGCTGGGTGTTGCCCATGAGCGTCAGGTCGCCCTGCACGCTGATCGGGCTGCCGTCGGCCGCGCTCTGCACCCCGGTCGAGCGGAACGTGATGTCCTGGCGCTTGAGTACCTCGTCGTCGATGGTCTGGCGGATGTTTCCCTTGTCGTCGTCGCCGAGCGCCTGCACCCCGCCCTTTCCCTCGTGCACGCGAAGCGATGTGGCGTCGGCGGTGAGCTCGATGCTCGTCTTCGCGGGGTCCTCGCCGACCTCGAGCGCCGCTTCCCAGGAGGTCACGTGGATCACGAGATCGTGGCCGGCCTTCGCCGCGGCCCCGGTCCGCCCCGTCCGCACCGAGAGGGTGGCTTTGTCAGGTCCGAGCCGATGCATGCCTGACTGAATCGACACACGCCGAGCATATAGAAACGCCCTTACACAAAGGAGACACACTGTATGGCTACTGAACTGGATCATTCTTTCTCGACGACGAAGTCGATCGACGACAGCTTCGCGGCGATCCTCGACCTCGAGCGCGTCGTGCCGGCCGTCGAGGGCGGCAGCGTGGTCGAGACGACGGGACCGGACTCGGTCAAGGCCGAGATCGTCATGAAGATGGGGGCCATGTCCATGAAATTGATCGGCACCGTGGAGGTCGTCGAGCAGGACGCCGCCGCCCATCGCGCCGTAGTGCGCGTCAAGGCAAGGGAGGCCGGCGGCCAGGGACACGCCAACGCAGACGTCACCTTCCAGCTCAACGACGGCGGCGGGACGATCCACACCCACGCGCAGATCACGGGCAAGGCCGCGTCGATGGGCGAGGGCGCCGTCGTCGGCGTGCTCGACGCGCTGATCACGGATTTCACCGGGAAGCTCGGCGAGATCTGATTCATGGCCAGCATCCCGATGCGACAGATCCGCGAAGGCGAGGTGCCGTTCGACGGTGGGACTGCGAT
>JBBPIN010000079.1:0-4951 GCA_038040285.1 Actinomycetota bacterium | reverse complement strand
AAAATGGGGACGGTGAGATGAGCCCGAGTTGTTGCAGCTACTCGGGGTTAGGACGCGCTAGGCGAAGCAGGGGACCGACTCCCTTACGCACGGCGAAATCTTCGCATCCTGCGGCTTGTTTGTGTGAACGAACCGAGTACCGGGTAGCGACCTGCGGTGCGCCGCGATAGGCGATATGACAGAGCGGCTCAAGGGAGCGGCGTCGGATGTCGAAGAGGAGAAGGATCACCGGTGACTGCGCCTTTCTCACAGAAACTGCGCTGCATGTTCTCGAGCCACGACTGGCGGACGGCGATCGGCCCACGCGACGGTTACTTCCTTCGCTGCCGACGCTGCTACTCGACCCGAAACGTCGAGGAGCCCGTTCAGCACGCACACGGCGTTTCGGCTTCCCCAGACCGAGCCGTCTGAGCGCTCCGCACGGATCCGCCTGACGATCCTCGATCGTTAGGCTGGGCCCGTGAGCGACGGGTCGTGGCGCGTCTATCTCTCCGGCGAGATTCACTCCGATTGGCGTGAGCAGATCGCCGCCGGGATCGAGCAGGCAGGGCTGCCGGTGCAGCTGAGCTCGCCGGTCACCGATCACGGGGCCTCGGACGACGCCGGCACCGGAACGCTGGGGGAGGAGCCCGAGGCGTTCTGGCGCGACCACAAGGGCGCCGGCGTCAACGCGATCCGCACCCAGACACTGATCCGCAACGCCGACATCATCGTGGTGCGCTTCGGCGACAAGTACCGCCAGTGGAACGCCGCCTTCGACGCTGGCTATGCGGCGGCGCTTGGCAAGCCGATCGTCACGCTGCACGACGAGGAGTTCGATCACGCGCTGAAGGAGGTCGACTGCGGGGCGCTTGCCACCGCCCGCACCTCCGAGCAGGTGGTCGACGTGCTGCGCTACGTGATCGAGGGCAAGCTGCCGCGGTAGGCTCGCGACATGTCCGACTCGAATCGAGAGCTGATCCGCCGCCTCTACGACGGGCTCGACCGCAAGGACGGGGACGCGATGGCCGCCTGTTACGCGCAGGACGCGAGCTTCCATGACCCCGCCTTCGGGGACCTGCACGGCGTCGAGGTCGGCGGGATGTGGCGGATGCTGACTTCCCGTGCTGGGGATCTCGAGGTGGAGCTTCACGACCATGACGCCGACGAGCGAGTCGGATCGGCGCACTGGATCGCCCACTACACCTTCACCCAGACCGGGCGCCCGGTCGTCAACGACATCCGGGCGACCTTCACCTTTGGGGACGGGTTGATCACCAATCACGTCGACGAGTTCAGCTACGGCCGCTGGGCTCGCCAGGCGCTGGGGCCGATGGGCTGGGCGATCACCGTCTTGCCGCCACTGGGAGGGGTCGTTCGTCGCCGCGCCCGCGCGAGCCTCGAGGAGTTCATGGCCAAGGGCGACGATCCGCCGCCCGGCGACGCCCCGGACTGAGCCGACCTCGTCCGCGGCGCATGCGAACATATGTTCGATGCGCTGGGACGAGCAGACAGTTGAACAGGAGGACAGGAGCAGGCTTCCGGGTATTGCCGGGGATGCGGTCGTCCGCACATTCGATGCCCCCGAGGCGCTCGGTATCCGATTCCACGAGGTGCGCGCGAAATCGGCCCTCAATCGGGTACCAGGCGCCCCGTTCGGATTCGAATGGACGGTCAACCTCTACCGCGGCTGCACCCACGCCTGCCGATTACCGATATTGCTTCGCCCGTCGCACCCACACCTATCTGGGCCTTGACGCGGGGCGCGACTTCGAGCGCGAGATCGTGGTCAAGGTCAATGCGCCGGAGGTGCTGCGCGCCGAGCTGGCGCGGCGGAGCTGGAAGCGCGACCTGGTCGCGATCGGGACCAACACCGATCCCTACCAGTGGTGCGAGGGCCGCTACAAGCTGATGCCGCCGGTGTTGGAGGCGCTCCACGATTCCGACACACCAGTTTCCGTGCTGACCAAGTCGCCGCTGGTGCTGCGCGACCTCGACCTTTACGTAGAGATGGCGGGGGAGGCTGGCGCGTCGGTGAATCTTTCGGTTCCGACGCTGGACGAGAAGGTCTGGAGGGCAACCGAGCCCCACACGCCGCACCCGCGTGCGCGGCTCGAGGCGGTCGCGAAGCTGAACAGCAAGGGGGTCAGCTCGGGGGTGCTTATCGCCCCGCTGATGCCGGGGATCAACGACGCGCCAGAGCAGGTCGAGCCGATCGTCGAGCTGGCGCGCGAAGCGGGCGCCAGCTTTGTCGGCTCCTCAGCGCTTCACCTCCGCGACGAGGTCCGCGACGTCTTCTTCGGCTGGCTTGCGGCCAAGCGCCCCGACCTGATCCCCCGCTACGAGCAGCTCTACTCCCACGGCGCCTACCTTCCCCCTAGGGAGCGGACGAGATTGAGCAATCTGGTCAAGGGCTGGGGGAGGAACCGCAGACCGTCTTCCGCGGGTGGCGCGCGTGACAGGACCCGCGGGCAGACGCAGCCCCGGCTCTTCTAGCTCTGGTCAAGCTCCTCAAACCGACACTCCCGGGGATCCTTGTCGTCGCGAAAGCGCAGGAAACGCGTCCCGTGGCGGATCCGGCCGGCACTGGCGTGGTCGTAGCCGACCTCGATCACCAGCTCGGGCCGAAGCGCCACCCACTCGAGCTCGCGATCGCCGGTCCAGCGGCTTGGCTCGGCGCTGCCGCGCTCGCCGCTCTCCAGCGGCTCGAGCATCTTGCGGAGGTTGCGCTTGGTCTCCGCGGTGAACCCCGAGATGTGCCCGACCGGGCGCAGCTCGTCACCGTCATACAGCCCAAGGATCAGCGAGCCGACCGTGCCCTCCTCCTTGCCCGGGCGCCAGCCGAGCACCACGCAGTCGATCGTCCGCTCGCGCTTTACCTTCGCCATCCCCTTGCGCTTGCCCGGCACATAGGAAGCGTCGAGCTGCTTGGCGACCACGCCCTCCGAGTTGCGCAGCCACTCGCCCGCCTCGGTCGTGTCGGTGGTCAGCGGCGTCAACTCGATGCTGCCGGCACGCCTCGCCAGCGCCTCGAGCCGCTCGCGCCGCTCGCGCAGCGGCAGCTTCAGCAGCGCCTCGTCGTCCTCGGCCAGCAGGTCGAAGGCGACGTAGGCGGCGGGGATCTCCTTTGCAAGCAGGTTGATCCGCGAATCGGCGGGGTGTAGGCGCATCTGAAGCGAATCGAACACCACGTTGCCGTCGGCATCACGGATCACCAGCTCGCCATCCATCACGTAGCGGCCTTTCGGAAAGCTCAGCTCCGGGAAGTAGCGCGAAAGCGGCTTGCCGCTCCGCGACTGGATGTAGGACTCGTCGCCGTCGACAAAGACGATCGCCCGAAAGCCGTCGAGCTTCGGCTCATAGGCCCACTCCTCGCCCTCGGGGAGCTGCTTGCGGGTCAGCGCAAGCTGGGGCTTGATCGGCGGCTTCAGCGGCAGCTTCACGCTTCCACCTTGATCCAGGCATCGCTGCGGCGGCCGGGCTCGTACGGCGAGTCGAGCCGCTTCGCGACCAAGCCTGCCAGGCGGCGCTCGCGTGCGGCGGCGAGCAATCCCTGCCCGTCGCCGCGGTGGTAGGAGGGCGTTTGCCAGGCGTCTCCTTCCAGCTCCAGGTCCTCGAGCCGGCGCCGGCGCTCCTCATATGGCGACTCGAGCAGCAGGCGACCGCCGAGGAAGGGCAGGTCGAAGAGCATCAGTGTCGCCGGTTGCTGGCGGGACAGCCGGCTGGCCACCGACTCCGAGCTGGCCCGCTTCCGCTCCCGCAGGCGGGTCGGGGAGGGGCGGCCGTCGCCGTCGAGGACGACGATCTCGCCGTCGAGGACCGCCTCGGTCGAGCCGAGGACGCGCGCGATGCGGCGAAGCTCGGGGAAGCGGCCGATCAACCCGTCGACCCCGCGCGCCTCCGCCTTTCGGATGTGCCCAGGCTCGCACCAGAGCATCGTCCGCAGCCCTCCCCAGCCGATCTCGTAGCCGAACTTCTCCTCGTCGGAGGGCAGCGCCCCGCGGCGCGGCAGCATCGGCCGCAGGTCGTCGGGCATCAGGACCCGCTCCGGATCGGCCGGCGGGTCCATGCGGTGGATGATCCAGTTCTTGCCGCCGGTCTGAAACAGCGCGTAGCGCCCTGACATGCGCCCGCCGTCGAAGGTCGCGATCACCTCGTCGTCGCGCAGCTTCTGCGCCTCGTAGGTCCCCGAGTCCCAGATCGTCATCTCGCCGGCGCCATACTCGCCGGCCGGGATCTCGCCGTGAAAGTCGATGTACTCGAGCGGGTGGTCCTCGGTGTGCACGGCGAGGCGGTTGGCGCTGCGGTCGGGAAGCTGGGGGACGCCGCGCGGAAGCGCCCACGACAACAACACCCCGTCGCGCTCGAGCCGCAGGTCCCAGTGCAGGTTGCGGGCGCCGTGCTGGTGGACGACGAAGCGCCCGCTGGCGGCCGGCGTTTCGGCGCCTTTCTCGGCTCCCCGCGGCTCAGTCGTGCTATCGAAATCGCGCTTGGCGCGGTACTCCTTCAGATTGCGGGCCATAGACGCAGCCTAGGACAGCGGTGGGCCCGCGGGCCCGGCCGGCGCGTCGCTCAGACCGTCGGTGCGGGCTCGGTGTCGGGTCGCATCTCGCCGGCGCTCTTGGGGCTCTCCGGCACGATCTGCGCCCCGTTCGCCTGCAGCGGGGTGACGTTTCGCGGGTGATGGCAGGCGGCAATCCGGCCCTCACCGAAGTCCATCAGCGGCGGCTCGACCTCGCTGCAGATCTCGGTCGCCCAGGGGCAGCGGGTATGAAAGCGACACGCCGCTGGGGGATCCGCGGGGCTGGGCACGTCACCCTCGATCACCAGCGGCTCGCGCGCCGCGTTCTCCTTCGGATCGGGGATCGGCACCGCGGACAGCAGCGCCACCGTGTAGGGGTGGACCGGCTCGGAGTAGAGCTCCGCGGCGGCGGCCGACTCGGCGATCTTGCCGAGGTACATCACCGCGATC
>JBBPIN010000078.1:0-5053 GCA_038040285.1 Actinomycetota bacterium | reverse complement strand
GCCTACGGCAACGTCGGCTCCTCGATCTACTACGCGCTCGGCCTGGTGGCGGCGCATGCGCTGGGACTGACGCCGCTGGTCTTCATCTTCGCCGGCGGGCTGTTCGCACTCACCGCAAAGACCTATGCGGAGGGCGCCTCGATGTTCCCCGAGGCTGGCGGATCGTCCTCGTTCGCCCGCCATGCATTCAACGAGGTGGTCTCCTTCTTCGCCGGCTGGGGCCTTTCGCTCGACTACATCATCACCGTCGCGATCTCGGCCTTCTTCGTCCCCCACTACCTGGCGGCGTTCGTTCCTGCGCTCGGCCACGGGCCCTGGGACGTGGTCGGTGGCGCCGTCGTGGTGGTGCTCCTGGCTCTGCTCAACATCCGTGGGATCGGCGAGTCAACCAAGCTCAACGTCTTCCTCGCGGTCACCGACCTCGTCACCCAGGTCGCCCTGGTCGTGCTCGGGGCGGTTCTGGTCCTCCATCCTGGACAGCTCGTGAGCCAGGTCGACCTCGGCGTCGCCCCCTCCTACAAGGAGCTTCTGTTCGCCCTCTCGATCTCGATGATCGCCTACACCGGGATCGAGACCGTCTCCAACATGGCCGAGGAGGCGCGCGACCCGGCCGAGGACGTCCCGAAGACGGTCAACCTGGTGCTGTTCGCGGTGCTGGGCATTTTCGCCGGCATCTCGATCATCTCGATCTCCGCGCTGCCGGTCGTCCACCACGGCAACCACTACGCCACCCAGCTCGGCACCACATACAAGGACGACCCGGTGCTGGGGATCGTCTCCGCGCTGCACTTACACGGCACCCTGTTGACCGCCGCCCGCTACTACATCGGCGCCCTGGCGGCGACGATCCTGCTGATCGCCACCAACGCCGGCATGATCGGCATCTCGAGGCTGTCCTGGTCGCTGGCCGAGCACCGCCAGCTACCCGAGATCTTCTCGCGGCTGCACCCGCGTTACCGGACGCCCTGGTTCACGATCGTCTTCTTCTCGGTTTGCGCGATCGCATTGTTGGCGCCGGGCAAGACCGACTTCCTCGGCAACCTCTACAGCTTCGGGGCGATGCTCTCGTTCACGATCGCTCACGTCTCGATCGTGGCCCTGCGCCTGCGCGAGCCCGATCGCTTCAGGCCCTATAGGGCGCCCTGGAACTTCAACTGGCGCGGCAAACCGGTGCCGTTGACAGCGATTCTGGGGGCACTCGGCACCGGGGCGGCGTTCGTCTCGGTGGTCATTCTGCACACCGAGGCGCGGGTTGTCGGAACCGGATGGATGATCGCCGGCGTGGTCGGCTATCTGCTCTACCGTCGCCGCCTGGGGCTCAGCCCGACAGAGCGCGCCACGATTCGCCGCGAGGAGCGCCCGCTGGACTTCCTCGAGGTCTCCTACCGCACCGCGCTGGTGCCGATCTTCGGCGCCACCGTGGACACCGAGGCGATGCGGCGGGCGGCGGCGATCGTCGACCCCGCCGCGGCGGTCGAGGCGCTCTATGTGCTGCGGGTGCCGACCGAGTCGGAGCTCGACGGCGAGACGATGGAGAAGCAGGAATACGAGGCGCGCTGCGCCCTCGACGTGGCCCGGCTACAGGCACGCGCCAAGGGGCTGAAGGTGCGGGTGAAGCTGGTCCGCACACGCAACCCCGGCGCGGCGATCGTCGAGGAAGCGCGGGAGCGCCACTCCGACCTGATCTACATCAGCACCGAGCACGCGCCGAGCGAGGAGAAGCTGCTCGGCCCGACCACCCGCTACGTGCTCGCCAAGCGCCCATGCAGGGTGGTAATCGAGAGCCAGAATGGGGCACGGCGGGACCGCTCGGCGGGCGATGTCGGGCGCCTGAACGGGGTGGGCGAACCGATCCCGGTCGGCTGATCTGCTCCACTTCGCCTTCCTATACTTGACCTCGGCCTCGGGGACTCCGGGGCCGCCGCACGATGCGGGCCGTTAGCTCAACTGGCAGAGCAGGAGACTCTTAATCTCAAGGTTGAAGGTTCGAGTCCTTCACGGCCCATAGACAAAAGCCCCCGCAAACGGGGGCTTTTTCGGCGCTTTTAGGTCCGCGCAGAGCCAGGACTCGCGGGCCGATTGCAACCATTCTGCAACCCTAGGCGTCGAGCGAGGCTCGCGACTGTACTCGCGGCGTCCTCCTGCAGCCCCGGCAGTACATGGCTGTAAACGTCGAGGGTAAAACCCACCGAGGCGTGGCCGAGCCGCTCTGAGACCACCTTCGGACTGACGCCCGCTGAGAGCGCCAAGCTCGCCCAGGTATGCCGCAGGCCATGAAGCGTGATCCGTGGCACGTCGATCGCTGTAACGGCCGCCGTGAAGCGCTTGGAGACGTCGTCGGGGTGCAGCGGCTTGCCGTCCTCGCGGCAGAACACGTAGCCCTCGTCCGCATATGCCGGTCCCCAGGCCAAACGCTCCTCGAGCTGGCGCTTTCGGTGGGCCCGCAGCGCGGCGACACTGGCCGGGTCGAGCGCCACGGCGCGCCGGCCGCGCTCTGTCTTCGGGGTCGAGGCGATCACGTCGGCGCCGGCGACGACTCGCGCTTCACGTACCGAGAGCCGCGCGGCTGCGAGGTCGAGCGACGACCAGCGCAAGCCGAGAGCCTCGCCGCGACGTAGTCCGGTCGTCGCGTACAGGAGCCACAGCGGATACAGCCGGTCCTCCGCAACCGATCCGAGGAAAGCCCGCAGCTCGGCGGCGCTCCACGTCTTCGGCGGTGGGTCAGCGCGAAACACAATCAAATGGTGTTCGGTGGCACGGCAAAGTCCCCCTCGCAAGGCGGCGGCGGCTGGCTAGGGGTGCCACGTGATCTCCATGCACTTCCGGTGCCCGGAAAGCCTGATCGACCGCCTTGATTCTCTCGCCCAGGAGCGCGGTATCGACCGCTCGCGCCTGGTCCGCCAGCTACTTGAGGCCGGGCTGAAGGGCCGCCCCGCCCCGCCGACTGAGGCGCTTTCCGAGCAAGAGCTGCTCTCGATCCTGAATGAGAGGGCGCGCAACGGCACGTGGCCGCGGCGCGGGCGCTGCTGCTGCGGATCGAGGACGGCGATCCTCGCGAGCGGCTGGTGCGCGAGTTCGAGTGGATGGCCGAGGACGCAAGGCAGCGCAGCTCGTGAGCGAGCTGCTGCTGAGTGCATTTCAGGCGCTGGGGGTGGCCCCGAGCTACCGGGAAATCACTTTGGTCGCGAACGCGCTCCGAACGAGCGAGGACGCCGAGGTGTGCGAGTTGTTGGGGGCATGGCCGCCCGGCGATGAGGAGTGGGACCGGCTCGTTTCGGTCGCGGACGCTGGCGCTGGCGGGCTGGTCGCGCTTGATCTGGCGACTGAGTTTCAGTCTCCGGGCACCTTCGAGGCGTTGGCGGCCGGTGGGGGCGAGGGGACGTGAACACAGCGCTCAGCGTCGAGACCCCGTGGGGCATCGCGTCACTGGAACAGTTGCTTGAGCCGCCCTCGTAGCGAGATACTGCGCATGTCGCAGGAGAACGTGGAGCTGTGGCGCGAGAACATCGAGGACTCCCTTCGCCCTGGTACGAGCGAGTTCGACCCGGAAGCCGCGATCTCGAAGATGGCCGAACCTTGGGACCCGGAAATTGAATTGGATGTCTCCGCGTTTGAAGGGCCGGACATCGGTGGGGTCTACCGGGGAAAAGAGGCCGTGCGTCGGTTCTGGCGAGAGTGGTTTGCCGCCTGGGAAACCCTCCAATTCGAGTACGAGCTGGTTGACGCCGGGGACCGCGTGGTCATGCTGCTCGACTTGCGGATGCGCGGTCGCTCCACGGGCATCCCGGTGTCCTTCGGGAAGCACGCGTGGGTCAACACGTTCAGGGACGGGTTGATAGTCCACTCGAAGCTCTACATAAGCCAGTCGAAAGCCCTCGAAGCCGCCGGGCTGGGGGAGTAGGCGATGTCGCAGGCGAACGTGGAGATCGTCCGCGCCGCTATCGACGCCTACAACCGTGGGGACTGGGAGGCTGCGCTCAAAGACGCCGCTCCGGGCTTCGAGTACGACCTCTCGCGGGCGGTCGGTCCGCTGCATGGTGTGTACGCGCTCGATGAGATGCGGCGGGCCATGGACGAGTTCGCCGAACCGTGGGAGTCCCTTCGCTTCGAGGCAGACGAGTTCATCGAAGTTGGCGAGCAGGTGGTAACGCCGTTTACTAACTACCTCCGGGGCCGCGAGGGGATCGAGGTCCAGGCCCGCGCTGCATGGGTGTGGACGATCCGCGACGGGAGTATCGCGCGTGTCTGCTTCTATCAAGAGCGGCAGGAGGCCCTCGAAGCCGCCGGGCTGCGGGAGTAGGCGATGTCGCAGGCGAACGTGGAGGTCGCGCGCCAGGCGTACGAGGACTTCGCTTAGCGAAAGACCGCTTAACCCGTGCCGACCAAGAGGGGCTCTCGCTCAGGGCAAGAGCCCCTCCCAGGCCGGTCTCGGTTAGTAGCTGATCTGTCCTTCCGAAGTGTTGGTGAGGGTCGACGTAATGATCGACCCGACGGTCGAGACGGTTACGCCCACGGTCCTGAGCGTCCCCGTCCCGCTGGCGTCGGCGAAGCGACCGGTGCCGCCGGTGATCGTGAAGACGGTCGTTGTCTCGGTTCCGGTAGGCGTCAGCGTCCCCGTCGCCGCGCCGGTCGTGAACAGCTTGTCGCCGTTCGCCGCGACGTCGGTTGCCGTCCCCGTAAAGCTGAACGTGTCCGGACCGGTAAGCGTGAACGACGTGACGTCGACGGTGGAGGTGATCCTCCCGAGGTGCGAGAGCTGACCACTCGTCTCGGCGGTCCCCGCCCCCGTGGCAAGGTCGAGGACCACGGTCCCTGTGCTTGTGCTGCTCAGCGGGCGGTCGGTGCCCTTTGCCTTCCCCAGCGCCCCTGCCGGGCTTATAGCAGCGACTGCGAGCACCAAGCTTGAGAGGAAAATAAGCCTGCGTAATGACATTCCTGACACTCCTTTTCTGGGTCCACGCCGGTCCTGCTTGCGCGCAAACGGCTCGTGGTCCCGCGTGGACGAAACGGAGCGGAGGCCGAGCGCGGTGGCGGGCCAGGCCTTCGGCTCGTC
>JBBPIN010000077.1:0-5277 GCA_038040285.1 Actinomycetota bacterium | reverse complement strand
AAACGGACCGAAAAGCAGGGGGTTTGTGCGACAGCCTCGCGTGAAAGCGGAAGCGCAGGCGGCGGTCGAGGCCCGCTCAGCTTGCTCGAGGCGGAGCCCAGGGAGTGGGTGAGCCCCAGGCGCCGCTAGCCAGCAGCCGCCTGTCCCGCGAGCTTCGCGAAGCTCGGCAGCTTCTGCTTCAACTCCAGCACCGGCGCGAACAGGTCGCCGTGCTTCTCGACCCGTTTCAAGACGTCCGAGGTCTCGAAGACCAGCAGGTCCGCGTCCCCCTTCTTCGCGCAGCGCTCTACCTCGTCCCAGCTCACTGGCGTCGAGACCGTCGGTCGCTCGCGGGCCCGCATCGAGTAGACGGCGACGGTCGTCTTGCGGGGGTGGTTCTGGCTCCAGTCGACGAACACCTTGCCCTTGCGGATCTCCTTGCTCATCTTCGAGACCACCTGGCCGGTCTGCTTCTCGAGCAGCTGCGCGAGAGCGCGGGCAAAGGGCTTCGTCTCGTCGTAGTGCGATTTGGTGTTGAGCGGCAGATACACCTGCAACCCCTTCGAACCGGTTGTCTTCGGGAAGCACTGAAGATCGAAGTGCTCGAACATCTCGCGCAGCTGCAGCGCGATCCGGCAGCAGTCGACGACGTTCGCCGGCGGCCCCGGGTCGAGATCGAAGGCGAGGACTGTCGGCTGCGCGGGCCTGCGTGCCACCGACAGCGACGGGTGAAGCTCGATCGCCGCCAGCTGCGCCATCCAGATCAGGGTCGGGCGGCCGTCGCAGACGCAGAAGTCGATCTTGCCCGCGTGCGGCCCCGCGGTCACGGTCGCGGTCTTCACCCACTTGGGCCGGTGCTTGGGGCAGCGCTTCTCGAAGAAGGCCGCCTCGGTGTTCTCGACCCCCTCGGGAAAGCGGCGCAGGGTGACCGCGCGGCCGGCGAGGTGGGGGACCATCGCGTCGGCGATGCGCGCGTAGTAGTCGATCATCTCGCCCTTGGTGAAGCCGGCCTTCGGGTAGAGCACCTTGTCGAGGTTGGTGAGCTTCAGCTCACGCCCGTCGACCTCGACCTCGCGGGCCCTCGCCGCCAACGGCTAGGAGCCGGACTTCGACTTCGAGCGCGGCTTCGACTTCGAGCCGGAAGAGCTCGAGGTCTTGCGCCCCGAAGAACGCGACGACTTCGCCGCCGCCTTGCGCTTCGGCTTGCGCTTTGCGCCGCCGTCGCCGCTCAGCTCCTCGCCCTTGACGGCGGCGAGGCTCTCCTCCAGCGCCGCCATCAGGTCGGGCGCCTTGGTCGGCTCGGGCTCCTCGGACTCGGAAGCCACGACCTGCTTGCCCTCCGCCTTCTGCTCGATCAGCGACAGCAGCTGCTCGCGGTACTCGTCGCGGTACTTCTCGGGCTCAAAGTCGGCGGCCAGCGACTCGATTAGCTTCTCGGCCATCTCGCGCTCGCGTTTCTCGACCCGGGGTGAGGAGTCGGGCAGCACGTCGTCCAGCTCCTGGGGCGAGACGACCTCGTCGGCGAAGCGCATCGTGGTCAGGGTCAGCACGCCGTCCATCGGTCGGATCGCCGCCAGGTGCTCTTTGTTCCGCAACACGAAGCGGGCAATCGCCGCCTTGCCGGAAGCCTCCATCGCGCGGACCAGCAGGCCATATGCCTTCTCGGAGCCCTCGGCTGGGGCGAGGTAGTAGGGGCTGTCGAAGTAGATCGGGTCGATCTGCTCGATGTCGACGAAGTCTTGGATCCCGATCGCTCGCGTCTTCGCGGGGTTCAGCTCGTCGAGCTCCTCGCGGCTCAGGACCACGTAGCGGTCGGGGGAGATCTCATAGCCCTTGACGATCTCCTCGTAGGGGACCTCCTTGTCGTCGGACTCCGCCACCCGCTTGTGGCGGACCCGCGAGCTGTCGGACTCGCGCAGCTCGTTGAAGCGGATCGTCTTGCGCGAGACGGCGCTGTACAGCTTCACCGGCACATTCAGCAGGCCGAAGCTGATCGTTCCTGACCAGATAGCGCGTGCCATAAGGGGAATTCTTCCAGGCGCGTACCCGCGCTTCCTTTAGGCCAACCGAAGCGGGTGCGGTCTTGCGAGCCCTGGGATCATGGCCGCGTGCGGTTCGAGCTACGCGACGTCAGCCTCAGCCGCGGCGGCCAGCCGGTCCTGCGCGACATAAGCACCGAGATCCCGCCGGGCACCACCTCCGTCGTCGGCCCCTCCGGGGCCGGCAAGTCGACCCTGCTGCGATTGCTGAACCGCCTCGCCGATCCCGACTCGGGGACGATCGCCTACAACCGCCGCCCGCTTACCGAATACGACCCCCTCGAGCTGCGGCGCGAGGTATCGCTTGTGCCGCAGCTGCCGGCCCTGCTCGAGGGCAGCGTTGGGCACAACGTCGACTATGCGGCCTGCCTGGCGGGGTGCGAGCCCGACTGCGAGCGCTCGCTGAACCTGGCGGGCCTCGACGTTTCCTTCGCAGACCGCGACGTGAGCAGGCTCTCGGTCGGCGAGCAGCAGCGCGCGATGCTGGCGCGGGCGCTGGCCCAGAACCCGCAGGTCCTGCTGCTCGACGAGCCGACCTCGGCACTCGATGAGGCGACCCGCGACGCGGTCGAGCAAACGCTCGCCCACCTGCGGCGCGAGATCGACGTCTCGATCGTGCTGGTCAGCCACGACCCCGCGCAGGCGCGGCGGCTCGGCGATTGGGTCCTGCGGCTCGAGGGCGGTCGCCTCGCCGAGGCCGGGCCGGTGGAGCGGGTGCTCGCATGATCACCAGCATCCACGTGACGACGGGCGAGGTCGCGGCGGCGATGGCGCTGGCCGCCCTCGCCGCCGCCGTGTCCTTCTGGCGCGGCGCGGACATCGAGCGCGACATCGGAATCGCGGTGGTCCGCTCCTTCATCCAGCTGACCGCGATCGGCTACGTGATCAAGGTGATCTTCGACCAGGACAAGTTCGTCTTCGTTTTCGTGCTCCTCACCGTCAGCGTCGTCTTCGGGGCGCTGACCGCACGGTCGCGGGCGAAGCGGGTCCCGGGATCGTTCGTGCCGCTGCTGATCGCCCTCAGCATCGCCGGTGCGACGACGCTGGGCCTGGTCGTCGCCCTCGGGATCTTCAAACCCACGCCGCGTTATCTGGTCCCGGTCGGGGGGATGGTGATCGGCAACGCGATGACCGCCTCGGCAGTGGCGCTGAACCGGCTCGGTGACGAGTTCGCTGACGGGCGTGCCCGCATCGAGGCGACGCTGGCGCTCGGGGCGACCGCGCGCGAGGCGGCGGCGCCGATCGTGCGCCGCTCGCTGCGCTCGGGGATGATCACCCTCGTCGACCAGACCAAGACCACCGGCCTGATCTTCTTTCCCGGCACGATGGTCGGGATGCTGTTGGCCGGCGCCAACCCGACCGACGCCGTGCGCCTGCAGCTGATTCTGCTCTACACCCTGCTCGGCAGCGTCGCGATCGCCGGGGTGGTCTCGACGAGCCTCGCCTATCGCAACTTCTTCACCCCGGCGCAGCAGCTACGTGACCTCGAGGCCACGAGTGCCCCTCCCTAGACTCGCCTAGGTGTCGCGTCAACAGCGCCTAACCCTGGTCGCGACGATCCTCGGGTCGACGATCGTCTTCCTCGACGCGACGGTCGTCAACGTCGCCCTGCCGGCGATGAAGAGCGACCTGAACACCGGCCTCGCGGGGCAGCAGTGGATCGTCGAGGCTTACCTGCTGGCGCTGGTGTCTCTTCTGCTGGTCGGGGGCTCGATGGGCGACCAGTTCGGCCGCCGGCGGATGTTCGAGATCGGCCTGGCCGGATTCGGCATCACTTCGATGCTCTGCGCGGTGGCGCCGTCGGACGAGTTCCTGATCGCCTTCCGCGCCCTGCAGGGGATGGCCGGGGCGCTGCTGGTGCCGGGGTCGCTGGCGATCGTCGCCGCCACCTTCGCGGGCGCCGCGCGGGGCAAGGCGGTCGGCACATGGACCGCCTGGACCGGGATCGCGACGGTGATCGGCCCGGCGGGCGGCGGCTTTCTCGTCGAGGCGATCTCCTGGCGGGCGATCTTCGCGGTCAACGTTCCGCTGGTCATCGCCAACCTGATCCTCACCCGGCGCGCCGTCGCCGAGAGCCGCGACCCCGATGCCTTCATGGGGATCGATTTCGGCGGCATCGGTCTGTCGGCCGCCGGGCTCGGAGGGCCGGTCTTCGCGCTGATCGAGCAGCCCAGCCACGGCTGGGGCGACCCGCTGGTCTTCATCCCGCTGATCGCCGGCGTGGCCTGCTTTGTCGCCTTCGTCGTCCACGAGATGCGGACAGAGCACCCGATGGTCGACCTGTCGCTGTTCCGGATCCGCAACTTCGCCTTCGCCAACCTGACAACGCTGGTCGTCTACGCGGGGCTGATCGGAGGGACCTTCTACATCCCGCTCTTCCTCCAGCAGGTGGCCGGCTACACGGCGCTTCAGGCTGGCTTCGCGACAACGCCCATCTCGGTCACCTTGTTCTTGCTCTCGCCGCGGTTTGGCAAGATCGCCTCGGGGATCGGGCCGCGCCTGCCGATGACGTTCGGCCCGATCGTCGCCGGCTGCGGGATGCTCTTGCTTCTGCGGATCGACGCCAGCGGCGAGTACGTCTCACAGGTCCTGCCGGGAGTGATCCTCTTCGCGCTCGGCCTCTCGGCCACCGTCGCGCCGCTTACCGCCACCGTGCTGGACTCGGTCGAGGAGCGTCATGTCGGAATCGCCTCCGGGATCAACAACGCCGTCTCGCGGATGGCCGGCCTGCTCGCGATCGCGGTGATCGGGGCGGTGGTCGCCGGTCGTTTCGGGACGGTCCTCGATCAGAAGCTCGGAGCCGCGCCGCTCAGCCCCCCGGCCCAGCACGAGGTCACCGACGCGCGCGCCGCCGGGCTTGCCGGGACCGAAGTGCCGCGCGGGGTACCGAAGTCCGAGCAGGATCGGATCGAGCCGGCGGTCGATGACGCCTCGGTGGCCGGATTTCACCTCGGCATGGGCGTCGGCGGCGGGCTGATGATCGTCGGTGGGCTGATCTCGGCGGTCGGCATCCAGGATCCGAAGCGCCGTCGCAAGCCCGAGCCCGCCCCACGTGCCGTCCAAGCCGGTGAGTGCGGGCGCGCGATCGTCTCGGACCTCGGCGAGCCGGTGCCCGGGGAGCTGTCCCCGGCCGCAGCGGGCGCCACCTCGGGGCCTCCTGACCCGGCTCTATAGTCCGCGCCCGGCGTGGTCGACGTGCGGATATTCAGCGGCATCCAGCCGACCGGGCGCAAGCACCTCGGCAACTACATCGGGGCGA
>JBBPIN010000076.1:0-5531 GCA_038040285.1 Actinomycetota bacterium | reverse complement strand
CCGCCACCCCTACCGCCGCCACCTCCGCCACCCCTACCGCCGCCACCTCCGCCGCCTCCACCACCACCAGCACCGCCAGTTCGCTGCAGGGTTCCGAGGGTGATCGGACTGAGGCTCGCCGCCGCCAAGACACGGATCCGCAGAGCGCACTGCTCGGTGGGCCGCATCCGCCGTGCCCGCTCGAGGCGAATTGGGCGCGTGATCGGACAGACCCCGAGGCCCGGCACGCTCAGGGCACGAGGCTTCCCGGTCAAGCTCGTCGTCGGTCGGCGCTAATCAGCCGCGGCAAGACGCCTGCACCACGCCTCAGCACTCGAGGAAATCGGCATTTCACTCGAGAAAATCGGCATTTGTATTTTTGAAACAATGGTGTTAACAATCAAACCCGTGAGGGGAGGGCGTGTCAGGATTCTGCTGGCGGTTGCGACGACCGGTGTTGTCGCAGCGATCGGCGTCACCCTGGGAACCGGCAGCTCAGCGACGAAGACGCAGGGCTCGCTCGGGCCGGCGCCCTCTGCGCCGAGCGGCAGCACCGCAATCGGCGCCTCGAGCTCCAAGTCCTCACCCACCAAGGCGGTTAGCTCGGCGCGCGGCTATCTCGTCCCTGCGATCCGCTCGCAGAAGCTCGTGAAGCCGACGACCAGTCGCGGTGCGGTCAACGAGCTCAACGAACGCGCGCCGTTCAGGGTGCCGCTCGCGAGCTTGCCCACCGGCGACGGGGCGCTCCAGACGGCCCAGGGCAAGACCGACACTCCGGCTCCGAGCTTGACCTTCGAAGGCGTCAACAACCTGTGCGGCTGCTATCCGCCCGACACGAACGGCGATGTCGGCGGCACGCAGTACATGCAGTGGGTCAACACGTCGTTTGCGATCTGGAACAAGACCACGGGCGTCCAGGTTCAGGCGCCGCGCACCGGCAACACCCTCTTCACCGGCGTGCCGGTCTGCGGTGTGACGAACAGCGGCGATCCGGTCACGATCTACGACTCATACGCTGGTCGCTGGGTCGCTAGCCAGTTCGGCCCGACCGGGTCACCTCCGTACTACCAGTGCATCGCCGTCTCGACCACGGACGACGCGACTGGGACCTGGTGTGCGTACGCCTTCAACGTCCACAACACCAAGTTCAACGACTATCCGAAAATGGGCGTGTGGCCGGCCCAGAATGCCTACATGATGACCGCCAACCAGTTCCCAGCCTCGGGGTTCGGCGGCGTCGGCGTGTGGGCGTTCGAGCGATCTCAGATGATCGCCGTGGGTTGCCCGACTGCGCGCATGGTCTATCAGGACATGGACGCGATCGAGCCGTACCTGTCGGCTGCGCTCCCGGCTGACGCCGACGGCGCGACGCCGCCGCCAAACGGCGCGCCGGCGCCGCTCGTCTCGATCAACCAGGACGGGTCGGGCCTCGGGGAAGATCAAATCCAGATTTGGAACGCGACGGTCAACTGGACCGGGACGCCTTCGATGTCGGTCGTGCACGACGTCGACGTCCAGGCTGCGGCCTTCGACGAGAACCTCTGCGACTTCGGTAACTGCATTCCGCAGCCCGGGACGAGCGTGAAGCTCCAGACCCTTTCCGACCGCATCATGTTCCGAGCCCAGTACCGCAACTTCGGCACCTGGCAGACGATCGTGACCAGTCACTCGGTGGACGTCGGGAGCGATCGCGCCGGAGCCCGCTGGTACAGCATGGAGAAGCAGGGCACCAGCGCCTGGGGGATGCACGATCAGGGCACCTACGCGCCGGCTGACGGGCTGAACCGCTGGATGCCGAGCGCGGCCATGGACAAGAGCGGCAACATCGCCGTCGGCTACTCCACGAGCAACGGCACTGCCCCGAACTATCCGAGCATCAAGTACGCGACGCGGCTCGCAACGGATCCGCCGGGCACGCTCGGTTCCGAGGAGACGATCATGATCGGCACGGGCTCGCAGACCGGCTCGATCGGACGCTGGGGCGACTACTCGAGCATGTCGGTGGACCCGCTCGACGACTGCACGTTCTTCTACACGACCGAGTACATACAAACGACGGGCGGGACGACCTGGCGCACGCGGGTCGGCAAGTTCACGATCCCGACGTGCGGCCCGGCACCAGGGCCGCCTCCGGCGCCGCCACCGCCGCCGCCACCCGGGCCACCGCCGCCACCGCCGCCTCCGACCGGTGACTACACGATCTCAACCGGTACCGGGACGGTCACGCCTGCCACCAACGACGTGGGCATCCATTGCGACGACTGCTACCGCCCCGTCAGCTTCCCGTTCCCGGTCCGCTTCTACAACACGACCTTTACCGACGCTCACCTGAGCTCGAACGGCGTCGTCAACTTCTCTGGGCCCAACCTCCAGTATGCGAACGGCTGCATTCCGGCGCGGGTCGAGGGCAGGGCCCTTATCGTCCTCTGGGACGACATGGACACGAGGAACGCGGGTACCCAGGGCATCTTCACCCAGACCATCGGCACCGCGCCGAACCGCCAGTTCCTCATCCAGTTCAAGATGGGCTATCTGGTCGGCGGGGGCAGCGCCAACGCCGAGGTCATCTTCACCGAGAACAGCGACAACATCCAGGTGATCTACGGCACCGCTACTCAGGGCGGCGCCAGCTCGACGGAAGGCGTCCAGGCTGCCGGAACCGGCACGCACTTCACCCAGCTCGGATGCAACTCAGTGGTACTGACGCCCGGTATGTCCGTGACCTACACGTATTCGGGTCCGGCTGGTCCGCCGCCGCCACCTCCACCGCCGGCTCCGCCCCCACCGCCGGCTCCACCTCCGCCACCTCCGCCACCACCGCCACCTCCGCCGCCACTGCCACCCCCGCCGCCACCTCCGCCTCCGACGGTCCGCTGCCGGGTGCCGCGAGTGGTCGGGCTGACCCTCCGCAAGGCGAAGACCAAGATCCGCCGCGCACACTGCTCGGTCGGACGGATCCGGCGGGCGCAGTCACGGCGAGTCGGGCGCGTCATCTCGCAGAACCCGCGCCCCGGCGTGGTCAAGCGGCGCGGCTTCCCCGTGAAGCTCGTCGTCGGCCGCCGCTAAGCCCGTTTCGCACCAGCACTTTTTCCCACGCCGGCCGCGTGTGTGTTAGAAACTCCGCGCGCCGGGAGAACTCGGCGCTCAATCCGTAACGGGCGAGAACACTGAGCTTCTTCCGCGACCACGCCGTCCTCTTTGCGCTTCTTTGCGCAGGCGTTGCCGTCGCTTGGGGCATCGGGCTCACCTACTGGCTGCTGAAGCAGCCGGACGGAAACGACCGAATGCGCGAGATCGCCCGCGCCGTCCAGGAGGGCGCCTCCGCCTATCTGCGCCGCCAGTACCAGACGATCGCGATCGTCGCCGTCGTCCCGTTCCTGCTGCTCGGCTTCTACAACGAGCTCGGTTGGGGCACCGCGATCGGCTTCCTCATCGGCGCCATCCTCTCCGGCGCCGCCGGGTTCATCGGCATGAACGTGGCCGTGCGCTCGAACGTGAGGACCGCCGAAGCGGCGCGCCATGGGCTCAAGCCGGCGCTCAACGTCGCCTTCAGGGCGGGCTCGGTCACGGGCCTTCTCGTCGTCGGTCTCGGCCTGTTTGGCGTCGCCGGCTACTACTGGGTGCTCACCGACCTGTTCGGCAACTCGTTCGACTCGGCGATCGACGACCTGATCGGGCTTGCCTTCGGTGGCTCCCTGATCTCGGTCTTCGCCCGTCTCGGCGGCGGCATCTACACGAAGGCGGCCGACGTCGGCGCCGACCTCGTCGGCAAGATCGAGGCGGGCATCCCCGAAGATGATCCCCGCAACCCCGCAGTGATCGCGGACAACGTGGGCGACAACGTAGGCGACTGCGCCGGCATGGCGGCCGACCTCTTCGAGACGTATGCGGTGACGGCGGTCGCCGTGATGCTCCTCGCCAGGTCTTTCCCGACGAGCGAGCTCTGGCTCTATCCGTTGTCCATCGGCGGCATCGCGATCCTCGCCTCGGTGATCGGGACCCTGTTCGCCCGCGTTGGCAAGGGTGGCTCGATCATGAATGCGCTCTACAAGGCGGTGCTGGCGGCGACGATCCTCTCTGCGATCGGCTTCATCCCGATCACGAAGGCGTTCGACGATGGTCCCTTCACGTTCTGGAACCTCTACGGCTCGGCGCTGATCGGGCTCGGCATCACGTTCCTGCTCGTCGGGATCACGGAGTTCTACACGGGCACTAGGTGGGGGCCGGTGAAGTCGATCTCGAGCGCCTCGCGCACGGGCCATGCGACGAACATCATTGAAGGCCTCGCCGTCGGCATGCAGGCGACCGCGGCGCCGGTGATCGTGATCGCGGTTGGCATCGTCGGCTCGTACTACGCGGCCGGACAGGACATCTTCGGCATCGGCGTGGCCGTCATGGCGCAGCTCTCCATGACCGGCCTCATCGTGGCGCTGGACGCGTACGGTCCGGTGACCGACAACGCGGGCGGAATCGCGGAGATGGCGAACCTCGACGAGTCCGTTCGGGCGATCACCGATCCGCTCGACGCAGTCGGCAACACGACGAAAGCGGTCACGAAGGGCTACGCCATCGGCTCGGCCGGCCTCGCGGCGCTGATCCTCTTCGACCAGTACACGCGTGGCCTGGTTGATCAGGGTCTCGACACGGTCACCTTCACACTCTCCGACCCGTGGGTGATCGCGGGCCTTTTCCTCGGCGGTCTGATGCCGTTCCTCTTCGCCTCGCTCGCGATGCAGGCCGTCGGGCGGGTTGGCGGCCAGGTCGTGCAAGAGGTGAGGCGCCAGTTCCGCGAGATCCCCGGGATCATGGAGGGAACCGCGCGCCCCGAGTACGGCAAGGCGATCGACATCGTCACCGGCTCGGCGCTCAAGGCCATGCTGCTGCCCGCCTTGATTCCGATCGCATTCCCGGTGATCGCCGGGATCATCAAGCCCGAGATGCTGGGCGGGCTCCTGATCGGCTCGATCGTGACCGGGATCTTCCTCGCGATCGCGATGACCTCGGGCGGCGGGGCCTGGGACAACGCGAAGAAGCTGATCGAGGACGGTCTCTACGGCGGCAAGGGCTCCGAGGCTCACGCTGCTGCCATCACGGGCGACACGGTCGGCGACCCGTACAAGGACACGGCCGGGCCTGCCATCAACCCGATGATCAAGATCGCCAACATCGTCGCGATCCTGCTCATCCCGTTGATCGTCTCGATACACGGCTAACACGCCAACCGGCCGGTCCAAGCCTTAGCCTGCGCTCGTGACGAGCGCGGAGCCTGAGGCCAGCAAGCCGGCCCCCCGGCGGAGTAGGCGGCGAGAACAGCGACTCGAGAGAGTTCTCGGAACGCCTGCCCTCTTTGCGACGGCCTACGGCAACGTCGGCTCGTCGATCTACTACGCGCTCGGCGTCACGGCGGTCTTCGCGCTCGGGCTGACGCCGCTCGTCTTCGTCATCGCCGGCCTGATCTTCGCCGCGACGGCCGCCACCTACGCCGAGGGCACGGTTCGCTACCCGGAGGCCGGCGGCTCGGCGAGCTTCGCGCGCCACGCCTTCAACGAGCT
>JBBPIN010000075.1:0-5747 GCA_038040285.1 Actinomycetota bacterium | reverse complement strand
CTCCGCGGAGCCGCGCGCCCGACTCGGCAGCCGTTTACGCGACATCCTCGCGTGAGTGGGGAAGCGCGCGGCCGGTCACCTTGAGGGTGCGGTCGCTACCGCTAAGGACGAAATGCGGCACTCGGGTGCGCAACAGCGTCCATGGGATGGATGAGGGAGACTTTCCGCTACGCGGCCCGCCCGGACAGCTACTGCCCAGTCGCCCCGACTAAGCAAGCAAGCATTGAGTTCGATTCTGCCTCGCAGCGCGTGAGCCGCGGGCCTTGTCGCCCCGCTTAAGAAGGCTGGGCTAGCCTTGATTCAGCTAGCAGTGATCGACGCCGCCTCACAGGTCGCATCCGTGTCGAAAGCCGGTTCCTTCTCGACCCGGCCGGTCTGGCGCGACTCGATGGCCCCGTACGAGCGCCCGTCCTGGAGCCGGAGCCTGCTCGACGTCGCGACCTCAGTCGTGCCCTACGTAGCGCTTTCGGTGCTCATGTACGTCAGCTTCGGCGAGGTCACCTACTGGGCCACCGTCGCCCTCGCGATTCCGACCGCCGGGTTCCTGATGCGAACCTTCATCGTCTTCCACGACTGCGCCCACGGCTCGTTTCTGCCCTCGCGGCGGGCCAACCTCTGGGTCGGCCGGCTGAGCGGGCTGCTGATCTTCCAGCCGTTCGGGAACTGGCGCCACAGCCACGCCGTCCATCACGGCACGGCCGGCGATCTCGACCGGCGCGGCACCGGCGACGTCCCGACGCTGACCTTCGATGAGTACGTCGCCAGCTCCTGGAGGAAGCGGCTCGGCTACCGTCTCTTCCGCAACCCGCTCGTCATGTTTGGGGTCGGACCGCTGTGGTCGCTGATGTTCGGGCCTCGTCTGTGGTCGCGCTCGATGCGCCCGCGCCAGCGGCGGAGCGTGGTCATCACCAACCTCGTCCTGGCGGTGCTGCTGGGCGCGATCTGCTGGCTCGTCGGCTGGCAGGAGTGGCTGCTCGTCCAGATGCCGACGGCGATCCTCGCCGGGACGGCAGGCGTCTGGCTCTTCTACGTCCAGCACCAGTTCGAGGACGTCTACTGGGAGAGCGGCGAGAGCTGGGGCTATGCGGACGCGGCGTTGCGCGGGAGCTCGTACCTGAAGCTGCCGCAGCCCTTCCAGTTCTTCACCGGCAACATCGGCCTCCACCACGTCCACCACTTGAGCGCCAAGGTCCCGAACTACAACCTGCAGCGCGCGCATGAGGAGAATCCAATCTTCCGGGACGTGCCGGTGCTGACCGCATGGGACGGCGCCGTCGCGGTCCGGCTCAAGGTGATCGACCCCGAGGCCGGTCGCCTGCTTACCTGGTCCGAGGTCCGCGCGCGCCGCGCCGCGGTTCCCGCCGCGTCGCCGGCGGCGCTTTAGCTCGCGCAGCCAGCGTTCGCTCCCGCTCGGGACGATGAGCGGCAGCGCTGCGCGGGGGTAGGGCGAAGCAGGCCTGGCTGGTGTGAGATAGTCGGCAGGTGAGCACTTCCGAGCAGTCCGCCACCCGCCTCGTAACCGTCGCCGAGCTCGGAGACTCACAGGTCGCCGTGGTCGGGCAGACACCGCACGGTGCCCTGGCCGTAGGTATCAGCGCCGGCAAGCCGTTTGCGGTCTCTAACCGCTGCCGCCACCTCTTCGCGTCGCTGGGCGAGGGGCAGGTGACCGAGGATGGATGCCTTGAGTGCCCTTGGCACGCCTCGCGCTATGACGTCGGCAGCGGCAAGATGGTGCGCGGTCCTCAGGGCGCGTTCAAGCCGCTTGCGGGCGCCGTCAAGGCGACTACCGGCGCCATATCCCTGAAGACGTATCCGGTCGAGCTGCGCGACGGCGCAATCTGGCTGGTCGGCTGACGGCCGGGCGCGCCTGCGTCTGGCGTCGGGCGGCAGGGGTCAGGATCGGCCTGCTCGCACTCGCCGGGCCGCCTTCAGGCGCGCCGTCTTGTCGAGCTCTGTCTTGCGCAGCCGCACGGCGCCGGGCGTGATCTCCACGCACTCATCCTCGCGCAGAAACTCCAGCGCCTGATCGAGTGAGAGCTGCCGTGCCGGGATCAGTCGCACCAGGATGTCAGCGCTTGCCGCCCGCACGTTGGTCTGGTGCTTCTCCTTGATCGCGTTGACGTCGAGGTCCTGGGCGCGGGCATTCTCGCCGACGATCATCCCCTCGTAGACCTCTTCACCGGGTCCGACGAATAGGGTCCCGCGCTCCTGCAGCCCGAAGAGGGCGAAGCTCGCTGTGGCGCCGCGCCGGTCGGCAACCAGTGCGCCGGTCGGTCGGGTGCGCATCTCCCCGGCCCATGGTTCCCAGCGTTCGAAGACGTGGTGCAGCACCCCGGTGCCACGCGTCTCGGTGAGGAACTCGGTGCGAAAGCCGATCAGCCCGCGGGCCGGCACCAGATAGTCGAGCCGGACCCAGCCGGTCGAGTGGTTGACCATCTGGTCAAGGCGCCCCTTGCGCAGTGCGATCAACTGGGTGACGACACCGACATAGTCCTCGGGCACGTCGATCGCCAGACGCTCCACGGGCTCGTGCAGGGTGCCGTCGATCTCGCGCGTCAGCACCTGCGGCTGGCCGGCGGTCAGCTCGAAGCCCTCGCGTCGCATCAGCTCGAGCAGCACCACGAGCTGAAGCTCGCCCCGGCCCTGGACCTCCCAGGCGTCGGGGCGTTCGGTGTCGAGGACCCGAATCGAGACGTTTCCGACCAGCTCTGAGTCGAGACGGTCGCGGATCTGGCGGGCGGTGAGCCTGCTGCCATCCCGGCCGGCCAAGGGGGAGGTATTGATGCCGACGATGATCGACAGTGAGGGCTCGTCGACGCTGATCACCGGCAACGGGCGTGGGTCCTCGGGGTCGGCGAGCGTCTCGCCGATCGTTACCTCCGGCAGGCCGGCGACGGCGATGATCTCGCCCGGCCCCGCCTCCTCCGCCTCGACTCGCTCGAGGGCCTCGGTCACGTAGAGGCCGCTGACCGCCGCGTTCTCGACGCTGCCGTCGGCCCGGCACCAGGCGATCCGCGCCCCGGCGCGGATCGTGCCGTGGCGCACACGGCAGAGCGCCAGGCGGCCGACGTACGGGGACGCGTCGAGGTTGGTGACGTGCGCCTGAAGCGGGTGGTCAGGGTCGTAGTAGGGGGCCGGGATGCGCTCCAACATCAGGTCGAGAAGGGGCGAGAGATCCGTGCCCTCCTCACCCTTGGTGTGCGAGGCCCAACCCGCTCGGGCGTTGGTGTAGGCGATCGGGAACTCGATCTGCTCGGAGTCCGCGTCGAGGTCGAGAAAGAGCTCGTAGACCTCGTCGACGACCGTGTCGATGCGCGCGTCGGGACGGTCGACCTTGTTGACCCCGAGGATCACGGGCAGCCGGGCTTCCAGCGCCTTTCGCAGCACGAAACGAGTTTGAGGGAGCGGACCCTCGGAGGCGTCGACCAAAAGCAACACCCCGTCGACCATGGTCAGGCCGCGCTCGACCTCGCCGCCGAAGTCGGCATGGCCGGGCGTGTCGATGATGTTCAGCTTCACGCCGCGGTGGTTGACCGCCGTGTTCTTCGCGAGGATCGTAATTCCCTTCTCCCGCTCCAGATCCATCGAGTCCATGACCCGCTCGGCGACGTCCTGACCCGCGCGGAAGGCGCCCGACTGCCAGAGCATTGCGTCGACCAAGGTCGTCTTGCCGTGGTCGACATGGGCGACGATGGCGACGTTTCGGAGGTCCTCGCGACGAGCCATAGGGGCGACGATCGTACGGGGACGCGAATCAGCGACTGCTGAGCGCCAGCGCGGTGACTGTTTCGGCCGCCGCGCGAAGCTCGTGGGGGCGATCGGTGCCGATCGCGTCGGGAGCGAACTCGAGCACCCGGCTTAGGAGCTCCGGGTGGTTCACAGTGCCGGCGTTGACGCTCAGTCCGGCGTCCCGAAGCACCCCGACCAACCGCTCGGTGAGCAGGAAGTGCTCGACCGAGATCCCGTCCACTCCGCTCCGGAGAGCCCAGGAAGCGAGCGCTTCGGGCGCGTAGTCGGCCCAGATCACGAGGCGGGACGAGATCCCGTTTGCGGCGGCGACAGCGCAGGCCTCGCCATGAAAGCTGATCACCTCGACTCGGTCGCGGATCAGCTCCCCCCGAAGCCGCTTGCAGAGCGCCTCGGCGGTGCGGCGGGCAAGGGCCGGGTCGGCGTGCGCCTTGACCTCGAGCTGGAGGCCGACCGCTTCCGGCACCAGGTCGATCAGCTCCTCGAGCAGGAGCGGGTGCTCCGCGGTCGGCTCTCCCGCGGAGTCACGGATGAGCGCCGATCGGATCTCTTCAGCGGTCCTCTGGCGCGCCCAGCCATCAAGCGTGGTGCCGAGCGTGAGCAGCGGATCGTGCAGCAGGGCCAGCCGATCGTCGGCGGTCAGGCATACATCGGTCTCGAGGCCCTCGACCGGGCCGGTCAGGGTGTGGCGAAGGGCGGCCGCCGAGGAGTCCGGACCGTAGTGGCGGCCGAGCCGGTGTGCATATAGCGGGGGAAGTGCCGAGGCCATCTCCGATCTCCCCGAATCGGACCACGAACCCCCGCCGGAACTGTTAAGGGCCTGGAAAACAGATGTTTTGCTCGCGTGAACGAACCGCCGCCCGCCCCCGTGGGACCGCGATCAGTCGAGCGGGCCGGAGCGGAGCGCCCCGAGCACACGTGGATGGCTGTCGATTACCGGCGCGTCGATGAGTTCGAAGCCCTCGAAGCCTGCATGGCGGGCCATCGCGTCCAAGCCTGCGGGGGTGAAGCCCCAGTACACGAAGTCATCATGGGCATAGACCTCTCCCGGCGCGGGGATGTAAACCGCCGTGGAATCGAAAGCCCGATCCGCCGCCCCGTGGGTCTCGAGCAGCACCCGTCCGCCGGCCGCAAGGCGCCGTCGAATGATCTTCAGCAGCCCCAGCGGGTTCTCCACCCGGTGCAGGATCCCGAAGCAGAGGATGAAGTCGAACGTCTCCCCGAGCTCGTCCAGATCGAATGCGTCAATGCGTTGGTAGTCGACCTCGGAGTCGAGTAGCTCTCGGATCGCGGCGAACCCCTCGCCTCCCTGCAGCTCGACACCCCAGCGCGAGCTGACCCACTCCCTGTACTGCTCGTTGTCGATTGCGACGACCCGCCCCGCCCCGCGCGCCTCGGCGAGGAACGCGTAGAAGCCGTCGAAGGTGCCGATGTCGAGCACGCTCATGCCGCCAAAATCCTCGGGCAAGGCGGGGACCCGGTAGCGGTGATCACGGGCGACGCCGTGGGTGTAGAGCTCCCTGGAGCGGTCGAGCGAAAACGTGTGAAACCAGAGTGGCACCCGATCAAGGACGGCTGCGGCCGTCTCCGGATCCGTCTCGATCTGGATCAGATCGGCCACCTGACGCTCGGCGGCAGTTGGTTCGGGAGGGGCTTCCAGAGGTGTCAGACACTCGTTTGCACCGGTCAGGCTCGTGATGGCGCTGTCCGATTCCTGCGGCACGGAGCCCCCTGGCTGGGACGTGAGGTTGGCGTTGGGCGTGATGTTGTCTCCTATGGTCGGTTGCCTCCGAGACTATCGGGGCCACGCCGACCCCTTCGCCGGCCGCGTTCGGGACATGTCCCAGAAACGCCCGAAACCGGTATTCCGAAAGTATGTCGATTTGCAGGCAGAAAAGGCACCGCTACCGGGATTCGAACCCGGGTTTCCGGACTGAGAATCCGCCCTGGGAGGTCAATCTGGGTCAATCTAGGCCCAAAGAGTGCAATCGAGTGCAATC
>JBBPIN010000074.1:0-5780 GCA_038040285.1 Actinomycetota bacterium | reverse complement strand
AGCCGTCGGAGTGAAGCGAAGCGAAGGCTATCCTGGCGCTGTGCGGGTCCTGCTGCGCGACAGTATTCGAGCACTGCGGCCTGTAAGCCAGAGAGAAATCCAGCCCTGACGGGTCGCGGCCTAGGAGAACACGACGAGTGCGGCTGCGACGACGATGATGCCGCACCCATCTGCGCCCGGCGATGCGACCGGACAAGGCTGATCGCCTCCGCCCGCTGATCCCGCGCGAGACTCCGCGCTGGCGCAAGCTCTATCGGGGTCGCGCCGCCGTCGAGCGCGAGTTTGGGCGGCTCAAGAATGAATGGGCGCTGCTGCCGCTCCGTTGTTCGTGGGCTGGATCGAGTCGCGCTCCATGCCGACTTGACCATTCTGGCCAAGCTCGCCCGCGCGCTGGCAAGGGCGCGGGCGCGGGCCGCGCCCTAAAGCGGCTACATTTGCTCCCGAGATGGAGGGTGGGGAGCATTCTTCAAGAGAACTAACGGTCTCCGTCAAGGTGCCGTGCCAAGAGTGCGGCGGTCTGGGCTACATCCAGAGGGTTAAAGCGGGCCATGTCGTTGGCGAGAAGACGAAGAAGTGCCGCACCTGCGGCGGTAGAGGTCTCATCCCGGATGACATGCCTGTCTCTCAGTTGCGAGAGCTACTGAAATGACTTTCGCTAGCCGTTTCGCTACACCCTCCTAGGCGCTCCGACGCGCACCCTGCGTTCCCACCGTCCTTGCCTACGGACGATCTCAACGCATCAGACAACGCAGCCGGGGATCATCGTGGGCGAGCTTTCTTGACTGTCACCTAGTACGCAAAGCCGTGCACCACGATGGAGGGACCGGAATGACGACCACCGAACAGCTGCTGCAGAACGCGAACGCCTACGCCGAGGGCTTCGACAAGGGCGACCTGCCCCTGCCCCCCGGCAAGCGCGTCGCCGTGCTCGCCTGCATGGACGCCCGCCTCAACCCATACGGGATCCTCGGGCTGGCCGAGGGGGACGCCCACGTGATCCGCAACGCCGGTGGGGTCGTTTCCGACGACGCGATCCGCTCGCTGGCGATCTCGCAGAACCTGCTGGGAACCGAGGAGATCATCCTCATCCATCACACCGACTGCGGGATGCTCACCTTTACCGACGACGAGCTTGCCGAGAAGCTCGAGCAGGAGACCGGCGAGCGGCCCGACTGGCGCGCCCACTCCTTCTCCGACGTGGAAGAGGACGTGCGGGAGGGCGTCGAACGGATCAAGTCGAGCCCCTTCATCCCGAGGACCGACCGCGTGCGGGGCTTTGTCTACGAGGTCGAGACCGGGGGGCTCCGCGAGGTCAGTTGAAATCCGCGGCCGCGCTGCGGCCGCACCTAGAGACGCATAAGCCCGCGCGACCTCGACCACGAGTGCTCGCGTACGGTAGCCGCGATCCTAGCCACCGAGTCGCCTGTTGGGGCGGGTCACACGTCAGTGCAACGCAGGAGTTGTCAGCTGCGTCGCCAGACTGTTCTGGGCGCCACGGCGGTACTTCGTGCTCGCGTAGCCATTTCCACAGCGGGGCGTCTGCGGCAAGCAGCGTCGGATCCCCTTGACCCAGCAGCTCGATCGCCTCCTGCGGCGAGCGGAAGGAGGCGGGCGGCAGCGGGTCGCCTCGCGCGTGTATTGCGCCGAAGCGCAACTCAACGCCGGTCAAGGGCGTCAGAATCCCGCAGTTGCCGCTATTTGGGACAAAAGGATGCGCCCACCCATCGGCCGTGGGAAAGCGGGAGTAGGGTCCGGTCAGTTGAGTTGGCCCTGCGGCCAGGATCGCCCTGTAGTGCACGTCGAAGCGCCGGAGGCGCGGAGCGTGAACCCACAGCCGAATGAGCGTTGACTTGCGGGGCCGGCGTGTCACAACTCGCTCGCTGGGTCTACCCCTCTTCCTCCCGTGCGACCCGACACAGAGGGCACCGGGGGTCTGAGGATTTATGACCAGCAACACGCTTTCCCGACGAGCCGCCCGACGGCGTGGCGAACTGCATCGCGGCGATGGCGACCGTCGCGTCGCGCAAGCGATCGAGGCACGCCGCCGCGTGAGCCCCCGTCCGTTGGGGCGGGCCTGGATCAACGGCCGCGAGGTCGGCGGCCCGGATGCTCGCTTCGCGCATCTTGAGGGCTCGTATGACTAGCGCGCGCGATCCGCGTTCTGCGCCGCTGCTGACAGATGAGCCCGGCGACTGACAGGGACTCGATGAGAGGGCAAGCATGTCCGATAACCGATTGACTGCGCTTGACGCCTCGTTTCTAGAGGTCGAGAGCCCTACCGCCCATATGCATGTCGGTTGGGCGGCGTTGTTCAAGCCACCGGCCGGCCGCTCGGTGCCGGGCTTTGAGGAGCTGCGCGAGCACATCCAGAGCCGTTTGAGGCAAGCCCCGCGTTATCGCCAGAAGCTGGCTCAGATCCCGTTCGGAGTCAACGACCCGGTCTGGGTCGACGACACCGACTTCGACGTAAAACGGCATGTCCGGCGGGCAGCGCCGGCGCGATGGAGCGACACGGTCGACGCGGTCATGTCCTCGCCGCTCAGTCCTGGGCGACCGCTATGGGAGTTGTGGATCGCCGACGGCTTGGACGACGGGCGGATCGGCGTGATCGGCAAGGTCCATCACTGCATGGTCGATGGGCTCGCCGCGATCGAGATGGCAGGGCTCTTGCTTGACCCCACATCCGAGGCGGTAAAGGCCGGACCAGACGCCTGGCGGGCCAGGCGGACACCCGACAGCATCAGTCTGATGCTCGACGGCCTGTCTGACCGGCTGCGCCGCGCGGTCGAGTTCGCGCGCCTCCCCATCCCGCTCGCCGAGCATCCGCAGCGACTGTTCGGGCTGGCCGGCAAGGGTCTGCAGACCGCGCGCGCCGTCACCCGCTCGCTGAAGTCCGCGACGCCCGACACGGTGTTCAATGAGCCGAACTCACCCGGTCGCCATCTCGCCTCGACTCGACGACCGCTGGGCGACCTCAAGCGCATCAAGCAGCACTTTGGAACCAGCATCAACGACGTGGTGCTGGCGGTCGCCACGGGCGGCCTGCGCCGCTTTCTCAAAAGCCAGAACCAGACGCCGGTCAAGCTCAAAGCGATGGTTCCGGTCAGCTTGCGCGAGCGCGACCGGGCCAGTGAGCTCGGCAACCAGATCTCGTTCATCTTCGTCGACCTCCCCTGCGACGAGCCCGATCCCGCCCGCCGGCTCAAGACACTCGCGGCTGCAATGAGCGAGCGCAAGCAAGGAGGCGAACCCGAAGGCGCCGGCACCATGCTCACAGCGCTCGGCTACACGCCGCGCCCGCTGCAGCACGCCGTCTCGCGCATGATGGCTGGCCCCCAGGCCTTCAACCTCGTCGTCTCGAACATCCCCGGCCCCCAACAGCCCCTGTACATGCTCGGCTGCGAGCTCGACGAGGTCTACCCGATTGTCCCGATCGCCGACCAGCACGCTGTCTCAATCGGCATGACCACGGTCAACGACCGCGCTTTCTTTGGCATCTACGCCGACCGCAAATCCATCCCAGACAGCGACCTCCTCTCCACCGGCATAAACAAATCGATCGACGAACTCCTCGCGCTCAGCTCACTCGCCACCGACAAACACCAGAGATCCAGGTTGGCCTCTTAGCTAAGCGCGCAAGCGACTCCTGATCCGAGTAGAGCAAAGCCAACGGGCGCCGAAGGCAGGCGTTGCTACGACAACGCATGGAAAGCGCCAGCCCCTTGCGGTTGCAGCGCTGGATGGGTCACCACTCCGCGGCGTACACGCTCGAGGTCTACGGGCACCTCATCGACGACGAGCTGTGCCCGGCGCTGGATCTGCGCCGGGAACTCGATGGGAGCGGCGCCTGAACGGCGCAAACTTCCCGAAGGATGCGGGCCCGCTTTGCGGGCTCTCCGGTATCGACAGTCGCTTCCGCATTGCATGGATAGGGGAAGTGACAGCTCGGCTTCTGCTTCCCGCCAGAGCAGGAGCCAGCCGCGAGCCGCGCGTGGGTGTTCGCTCGCTCGAGGTAGGCGTCGAGCATCCCGGCGCCCTGGTCCGCATTGCCAGGTATCAGGTGCCCATACGGCGGCGGGTCTGACAGGCTGTTGCGGTGCGCTTTCGCAGAGACGGGTCTCGCCGAACCACCTCCCGGCGGCACCTGATCCCTTCGATTGGGGTTCGCGACATGGCGATAGATCTCGGCACCGCCAATACGGTGGTGTACGTCGGCGGCCAGGGAATCGTTGTCTCCGAGCCGTCGGTCGTCGCCTCGAATTCGCTGACCGGGCAGGTTCATGCGGTCGGCGCCGACGCTGAGCGGATGATCGGCCGGACGCCGGCGACGATCTCCGCGATGCGTCCGCTGCGCCACGGGGTGATCGCCGACTTCGACGTCGCCGAGGAGATGCTGCGGTACTTCATCCGCAAGGTGCTCGATCGGCGCGGGGCCCATCCGCGGCTGATCGTCTGCGCCCCATCCGGGGTCACAGAGGTCGAGAAGCGAGCTGTCGAGGAAGCGTCGCTCGCCGCCGGTGCTCGCCGCGTCCATCTGATCGAAGAGCCGATCGCCGCGGCGATCGGCTCTAGCCTCGAGATCGCCGAGCCGGTCGGGCGTATGGTGGTCGACGTCGGCGGTGGCACTAGCGAGGTGGCCGTCATCTCGCTCGGCGCGATCGTGCTCTCCCGGTCAGTGCGGGTCGGCGGCTACGAGATGGACGAGGCGATCGCACACTACCTGCGAGGAGCCCACGACCTGGCGATCGGCTCGCAAACCGCCGAGGCGATCAAGATCGCGATCGGATCGGCGGTCCCGCTCGAGCACGAGCGGACGACCGGGGTTCGCGGCCGGCACATGATCACCGGCCTGCCGACCCAGGTTGAGCTCCGCAGCGAAGAGGTGCGCACAGCCGTCGAGGCCCCGCTCCGAGCGATCGTCCAGGCGATCAAGGACACGCTCGAGCAAACCCCGCCGGAGCTGGCGGGCGACATCGCCCGCCACGGCATTCTGCTCGCGGGCGGGGGCGCGCTGCTGCGCGGCTTCCCGGAGCTCGTCGCGGCGGAGACCGGCATGCCGGTCTTCCTTGTCGAGTCGCCGCTGACCTGCGTCGCGATCGGGTCGGGCCAGGCGCTAGACCACTTCGCGCAACTCGGCTCCACTAGACGGTAAGAGCGGCGCCGAGCTCCCCGCGCTTCTGCCCTTCGATCAGAGGAGAAGTCAGTGGCCGCAGGCTCGACACCCCGCTCGCTTCTCCTCCGGACGAAGAGCAGGAGCGCCGCGCCGGCGCCCGTCCGCAATCAAGTGGGGGGACGATCGGATCGCCCGCGGCCGCGCTCACGTGCTGCGAGATGTCCGGATTTGGCGATCTGGAGGATCCGGACACCCGCGGCCCGTCAGCGCAGGCCGTTGTCGATCGACTCGTCGAGATCGGAGGCCAGCCGCAGATACACGAACAGTGCGGCCAGGCCAACGACCAGGGCCATGGCTGCGGCGAAGGCTGCGGTGAGCCTGGCGCGAATCGGCAGGCGGTTCAGGATGATCCGCCGTCCTCTCGCATGCGATAACCAGCGCCTCGTACGGTTTCGACGGACTCGACGCCGAACGGCCGGTCGATCTTCTGGCGCAGGAAGCGGACGTAGGACTCGACGATGTTGGAGCGGTTCTCGTAGTTTTAGTCCCAGACGTGCTCGAGCAGCTGATCGCGCGTCAGGACCTCGCCCGGAGGCCCGCAGGGAGCGGAGCGACCTTTAACAGCGGAGTCCAGGAGGTCGCCGGTTCGAGTCCGGCTAGCTCCACT
>JBBPIN010000073.1:0-5789 GCA_038040285.1 Actinomycetota bacterium | reverse complement strand
GAGTTCTTCTACCGCTACTGGTTCCGGGCCGAGGTCGAGGGGATCGAGAACGTGCCATCCAGCGGCGGCGCGCTGCTGGTCTCCAACCACTCAGGGGCGCTGCCCCCCGATGCGGCGACGATCGCCCGGGCGATCCGCGAGAAGCACCCGAACCCGCGGCCGCTCAACATCACGGTCGAGCACTTCTTCAAGGGCTATCCGCTGTTCTCGATGCTGATCCCGAAGATCGGCTGTGTCCCCGCCCATCCGGCGAACGTGCATCGGCTGCTGCACGACGAGGAACAGCTGGTGCTGGTGTTCCCCGAGGGTCGCAAGGGAACCGAGAAGCCGTTTCACCAGCGCTACCGGCTGCGCCGCTTCGGTCGCGGAGGCTTCGTGACCGCCGCGATGCGCGCCGGAGCAAAGCTGGTGCCGGTCTGTGTCGTCGGGGCTGAGGAGTCGGCGCCGATCTTCGCCCACGTCGGAGCGCTGAAAAAGCTCACAGGCCTTGCCTACTTCCCGCTCACCCCGACCTTCCCATGGTTCGGCCCGCTGGGCATGCTCGGCTACCTGCCGGCCAAGTTCCGGATCCGGTTTCTGGAGCCGATCGACACCGCGGAGCTGGGCGCCGACCCCGACAGCGACAAGGCCCTCGTGCAGACGATTGTCCAGGAGGTCCGGGGGCGGATCCAGGAGAACGTCCACGCCATGGTCGCGGAGCGAAAGTCGGTGTGGTTCGGATGAGCGCGGTCGAGCCCCGCCCCGCCCGGCGCGTGTTGGTCACCGGCCTCTCGACCTACTGGGGAGGAAGGCTGGCGCAGGCGCTGGAGTCGTTCCCCGAGATCGAGGCGATCATCGGCGTCGACACCCGCGAGCCGACCCGCGAGCTGGAGCGGACCGAGTACGTCAAGGTCGGAAACCAGCACTCCCTGATCCAGCGCATCGTCATCGCGGCGGAGATCGACACCGTCATCGACACCCGCCTGGTCGTCGACGCGATCGCTACCTCGCGCTCCGACGCGCACGAGAACAACGTGATCGGGACGCTCAACATCCTCGCCGCCTGCGCGGGACCCGACTCGCCGGTGCGCAAGCTGATCTTCAAGAGCAGCGCCCACTGGTACGGGTGCGAGCAGGACGACCCGGCCTTCTTCACCGAGGAGATGGGGCGCCAGCACCCGCCGCGCACGGCGATAGAGCGCGACGTGGTCGAGGCCGAGGCGGCGGTCGCCGACTTCGCCGACAAGCATCGCGACGTCGCGGTGACGATCCTGCGCTGCGCCAACGTCCTTGGCCCCGACGTCGACACCTCGCACACCCGCATGTTCTCGCTGCCGGTGGTCCCGATGATCCTCGGCTTCGACCCGCGCTACCAGTTCGCGCATGAGGACGACGTCGTCCACGCCCTCGAGCACAGCGCCTTCAACGACCTCGAGGGGACCTACAACGTCGCTGCAGACGGCGTGCTGGCGCTCACGGAGGTGATCAGCCTGCTCGGCAAGCGATACCTGCCGATCCTGCCGCCTCTGGGCACGGGGCTGGCGGTTGGACCGTTGCGGCGGCTGGGAGTCCGGGTGCCGGACGAGATGCTCAACCAGCTGCGCTTAGGCCGCGGCCTGGACAACCGCAAGCTGAAGGCGACTGGCTTCCGCTACCAGTACACGTCGCGCGAGGCCGCTCTCAACCTGGGCGAGAACATGCGCTTGCGGCCGGTGCTGGCGGGGGCCAACGAGCCCTATCGCTACGAGCGCGAGGTGGAGGAGTTCCTGCGCTGGAGTCCCAACGTGCGTCGCGGTGAGCAGGGCGGGCGCCGCCGCGAGGACGATGGGCTGGTTGAGCCGGCGCCTCCGGTCGAAGACAGCCACACATAACTGCGGCGCCTTCGGCGCCTGACAGTGGTTCAGGGCCGGTGCCGCAGGCGCCGGCACAGGCATGTCAGGCTGCGCAGCAGCCGCAAGTGATGTGCCGCGGCGCAACGCCGCGGCAGACATCTCCATCGGCCATTCGTTGGTTAGCCCCTTGCATTGGGGGTGGAGCAATTTGCCGGCCGGACCGCCTGCCTACACTTTGGGTTGCCACCTGAGGCTCGGATTGTGGGTTGCCACCTGAGGCTCGGATTGCATTCCGGCATTCGATGGGCAAGGACGACGCAGCTAAGGCATACGGGAATGGAGGGGAGACCGACTCCGGCGACCCCGGCTCTGGCTGGCGCACGCGCGCAGTCACGATCGCCGGTCGCCGCATGCGCGTAATCACGGTCGGCGGGCTGGTCTTGCTTTTGGTGCTGATCGGGGGCGCTGTCGGCGTCTACGCCTACGACTCGGCGCACAAGGACCAGATCGCCGACGGCGTCAAGGTCGGGGACCTCGACGTCGGTGGGCTGAATCGCGAACAGGCCGCGCACCGCATCCGTCTGCGCCTCGTGGCGCCGCTGCATCAGCCGGTCAAGGTGAAGTTGGGCAGCGAGAGCTACGAGCTTCCCGCCGACCACCTGAAGATCCGCGCCGACGTCAACGGAATGGTCGACGAGGCTTTCGACGCCAGCCAGTCGTGGGGTGTGCCGGGACGCGTCTTCCGAGATCTGACCGGCGGCTCGGTGGACCAGACCGTGCCGCCGCAGGTCAGCTACTCGCGTTATGCCGTGCACCGTTTCGTGGTGCACGTCGCCAAGAAGGTCAACCGCGAGCCACAGGACGCATCGATCGCGGCCACCGGTTCCTCGCTGAACGTGGTGCCGGCCGAGAACGGGCGCATGCTGAAGGAAGGCAAGCTCCAGGAAAGCCTCGAGACCGCCGTTGACAACGGCGGGCGAAACAAGTTCGTCAACGCTCACGTGGTGCTTGCAAAGCCGAAAGTCAGCACCGACCAGGTGGCATCTCAGTACCCCTCGTATCTCACCCTCGACCGGGCCGCTTTCACGCTGCGCCTCTGGGATCACCTCAAGCTGGCCAAGGGCTACTCGGTTGCGGTCGGCCAGGCAGGCCTGGAGACGCCGGAGGGGCTGTACCACATCGAGAGCAAGGAGGTCAATCCCACCTGGCACGTCCCGGAGTCCTCGTGGGCAGGCAGCCTCGCGGGCACGGACGTCCCGCCGGGCCCGTCGAATCCGATCAAGGCCCGGTGGATGGGAATCTTCAACGGCGCGGGAATCCACGGCACCGACGAAACCTGGTCGATCGGACAGGCGGTGTCGCACGGCTGCGTGCGGATGACCATTCCCGACGTCGAGGACCTCTACGACCGCGTCGACGTCGGCACGCCCATTTACATCGGCTAGGCGACTGCACGCCCGCTCGCAGGCGTGAGCGTGCTCGTGGCGAATCCCACAGGCATGACCTGGGACGAGGCGCTTGCCTCCTACGAGCGCGAGCTCACCGGTCGTGGCGCCGCCGAGCGGACCAGACGGGCCTACCGCAACGACCTCGTCCAATTCGCGGGCTGGGCCATGGAGCGCGGGCTTCATCGACCGGACGAGGTCGAGCACCGCGACGTTCGCCTGTTCGCGGCCCGACTGTCGGAGTCCGGCGCTGCCGCCGCAACCGTGGCCCGCAAGCTCGCCTCGGTGCGCGGCGTCTATGACCATCTCGTCCGCATCGGCCGGCTGGGCCAGAACCCCGCCGACCTCGTCGCCAGCCCGAAGCGGGCAAGCAAACTGCCGAAGGTACTTGCGCCGGAGCAGATGGCGGAGCTTCTGGACCGGATTCCGGCGCACACACCGCTGGAGGTCCGCGATCGGGCGATGTTCGAGCTTGCCTACTCGTGCGGGCTGCGGTGCGAGGAGATCACCGACCTCGACCTCGACGCGGTCGACTTCGAGTCCGAGCAGCTTCGCGTGCGCGGCAAGGGCGACAAGGAGCGGCTGCTGCCGGTCGGCGAGCCGGCCCAGCATGCCCTTCAGCGCTATCTGGAGACGGCCCGACCGGCGCTGCTCGTCGGTCAGCCCGACGAGCAGGCGCTGCTGCTGTCCAGGCGCGGTCGCCGGCTTTCGTCATCGGACGTTCGCCGACGCCTGCGGCGCTGGGTGCGCGAGGCGGCGATCGGGGCAGGGATCTCGCCCCATTCGCTGCGCCACGCGTTCGCCACCCACCTGCTGGAGGGCGGCGCCGATCTGCGCTCGATCCAGGAGCTACTCGGCCATGCGTCCATCTCGACCACGCAGATCTACACTCGTGTTGATCCGACCCGGCTGCGCAGGCAGTACGAGCAGTCACACCCGCGTTCCTAGCGTGCGCACCGAAAACCTCAAACCCGCCTCCCGTGAGCGTCGCAATGCGCGCGAAATGCCGCCGACGCCCATACAATCGTAGGCGGGAAGCAGATGGAAACTGGGGTCAAAGAAGTCGAACTTCGCGAGCTTTGGCGTCGCTATAAGAAGAATGCCGACCCGAGCGCACGCGAGCGACTGGTCGTCGCTTACTCGCCGATGGTCAAGTTCGTGGCCGGCCGGCTGGGAGCTGGCCTGCCCTCGCACGTCGAGGACTCCGACCTGATCTCCTACGGCCTGATGGGGCTGATCGGCGCCATCGAGCGCTTCGAGCCCGAGCGCGGGATCAAGTTCGAGACCTTCGCAATGACCCGCATCCGCGGCTCGATCATCGACGAGCTCCGTTCGCTGGACTGGGTGCCGCGCTCGGTCCGTTCGCGTGCGCGCGAGATCGAGGAGGCGCAGCAGAAGCTCGAGAACGAGCTACAGCGGGCGCCGACCGAGGAGGAGCTCGCGGACAAGCTGGGGGTCAGCGAGGAGGAGCTTCAGGAGTCGCTGCTGGAGATCGCCAATTCCTCGGTCTACGCGCTCGACGAGCTCTGGGCGATCTCGGATTCCTCCGGCGACTCGGTCTCGCTGCTCGACACGATCTCCGATCCTTCCGCCACCGATCCGCAGGAGGCCCTCGACAGCACCGAGGTCAAGGACCGGCTCGCCGAATCGATCGCATCGTTGCCCGAGCGCGAGCAGCTGGTCGTCGCCCTCTATTACTACGAGGGCCTGACCCTGCGCGAGATCGGCGAGGTCCTCGGGGTCACAGAATCGCGCGTTTCCCAGCTGCATACGAAGGCGGTAATGCGGCTGAAGTCGCACCTTCAGGGCGTATAGAGTCCGGGGGCGATGCCTCACCAGGCCGCCGACCGAATTCGGAACGTCGCCCTGATCGGGCACAGGGGAAGCGGAAAGACCAGCCTGCACGAGGCGATGCTGTTCGAGGCGGGCGCGGTGAATCGGCTGGGCACGGTCACCGACGGATCGACCGTCTCGGACTACGAGGACGACGAGCAGGAGCGCGAGATGTCGATCGGCGCCACCCTCGCCTCCTTCGAGCACGACGGGCGCAAGATCAACCTCATCGACACCCCGGGCGAGCCGAGCTTCGTCGCTGACGCTGCCGCCTCGTTGCGGGTCTGCGACGCGGCCGTCGTGGTGGTCAACGCGGTGATGGGTGTCGAGGTCCACACCGAGCGACTCTGGCGTCGCGCCGATGCCGAGGGCCTGGCGCGATTGGTGTTCGTGAACATGCTCGACCGCGAGCGCGCCGACTTCTTCCGGGCGCTGGAGGCGCTCAAAGAGGCGTTCGGCCCCCACATCGTGGCGACCGAGATCCCGATCGGCTCCGAGCACGAGGTCAAGGGCGTGGTCGATCTGATCGACATGAAGGCGTTCGTCTATGACGGAGCCGACCGCGGCAACTCCAGCGAGGCCGAGGTTCCGGAGGATCTTCGCGCCCAGGCCGAGGAGTACCGCGAGAAGCTGATGGACGAGGTGGCGGAGAACTCCGACGAGCTGATGGAGCGCTACCTGGAGGGCGAGGAGATCGACC
>JBBPIN010000072.1:0-6365 GCA_038040285.1 Actinomycetota bacterium | reverse complement strand
GACCGGGACCCTGGTGTTCTGGGGGGCCAACCCCAGGGCACCGATTGGAGGTTGATTTGGCCGCGGATGGGCCGCGCAGGCGAAGGCAGAGTTGGAATAGAAGCCACTCGGACGGCTTCGGACCGATCCGGCAGGTTGGACTCGCCTACTCGGTCGGCTTTCCGCTCATGGTGGTCGGGCTGCTGATGCTGGCCATCGCCTCGTCGGAGGGGAGCACCTTCCTCTGGATCCTCGCCGGCGGTCTGTTTGCGGGCGGCTTGCTGACCGCTGCCTCCGGCCGGATCACCTGAGGTTGGCGTCGGGGTCGCTTGGCAATTCGCGCCGGCGGCGCGATAATTCCGCTCAGACCGAGGAGGCCCACATGCACAACCCGCTGAGGTCGGAGGCGGACGCCTTTCGCTGGATCGTGGTCATCGGAATCGGCGTTGCCTCAGTCACCGCGCTGACGCTGCTTACCCGCCCCGCGATCGGGGCCGCCTGGGCCGCTGCCTTGGTCGGCTTCGGAGCCGGGCTTGCCTGGCGCAGCTCGCGGGGGACGCTGCGCGGGAGCGTGCAGCTATCGCGCGGCGGCGACGGCAAGCGCCGCGTGCTGGTGGTCGCCAACCAGACGGTCCGTGGCCGGGCGCTGCTGCGCGAGATCGAGAACCGCAGTCGAGGCGGGGAGACCGAGATCCTCGTCGTCACCCCGGCCTTGGCCAGCTCGAGGGCCGCCCACTGGTCGTCCGACGTCGACGAGGCGATGGAGCTGGCCCGCCAGCGGATGGAGCTCTCGCTGCTGGCGATCGAGGAAGTCGGCCTTAGGGCCCGCGGTCAGGTCGGCGACTCGGAGCCGAACGTCGCGATCGAGGACGCGCTGCGCGAGTTCGCGGCCGACGAGATCATCATCTCCACCCATCCGCCGGAGCGCTCGCGCTGGCTCGAGCAGGGCGTCGTTGAGCGAGCCCGCAGCGAGATCGAGCTGCCGGTCACCCACGTGGTAGTCGATCTCGAAGCGGAGGCGGCGGTCGCGCGCAGCGCCTGAGCTGCGCCTACTTCTTCTTTTTCCCGCTCGCCTTCGCGCCGCCGGTCGAGCTGATCAGGTACTGCACCAGCTGCTTGAGCTGGGGGGCCGGGATCAGCTGCTCGAAGTTCTGCGGCATCACGTTCGACGGGTACCCGGGCGTGATCTTCGCGTTGGGGTCGACGATCGACTGGGTCATCTGCGCTGCCGACTGCCCCGACAGCACCTTGTCGAGGTTCGGGCCCGTGGTGCCGCCCGCGTTGGCGGCGGCAAGCGCGTGGCAGCCGCTACAGCCGTTGTTCGCGAACACTTGCGCGCCCGGTCCGCCCGCCACCTGGGGCGGCGCCGCTCCCGGTACCCCGGCGACGCTGCCGACGTAGGCGGCGACGTCTTCGAGGTCCTGGCCTTCGACCAGTTTCGCCGGCATCGAGACCACCGGGTTGTTGGTGCTCGGACGCGGGAACTCGACCTGTGCCTTGACGACCCCCTCGATCGTGTCGCTGTCCTCGCCGGCGGATCGACCAGCGGCGAAGGCGTCGTCGAGGTCCGGCCCCTGGGTGCCGGTGGTCGCCGCCTGCGCGAGCGCGTGGCAGCTTCCGCAGGTCTGGATGAACAGCTGTCTCCCCTTCGCCGGGTCGGCGTTCGAGGTGCCGCAGCCCGCTGCCACCAGGGCGATCGTTGCCGCTGCGGCGAACAGCGGAAGCGCACGGGTGGGGGGGGGCGACGTCGGCATCTGGGGCGGCGAAGCGGCCGCATTCTATAGCTGCGCCTCCCCGCAAAGCCTGGCTTGCGGCAGCGAATCGGTCGGATAAGCTTGCGCCAATCGGCACGACGGATCGAACACGAGGAGCACGGCGGGAGCAGACGCGATGCAGGTGAAGGACGGAATGTCGCCGGTGGTCCTCACGGTCGGCCCGGGGCACACGCTGCGCGACGCGGCCAGCAAAATGGCCGAGAAGAAGACCGGCGCGGCGATCGTCATCGACGAGGAGTCGCCGACGCCGCGGATCATCACCGAGCGCGACGTCCTACTCTCAGTCGGCGCCGGCCAGGACCCCGACGCCGAGCGGGTCGGCGACCACATGAGCGACAGCGTGATCGCCGCCGCCCCCGGTTGGAGCCTGGAGCGCGCCGCCGCCGAGATGTCGCGGCGCGGCATTCGTCACCTGGTCGTCTACGAGGGCCCCGAATTGGTCGGCGTGCTCTCGATGCGCGACATCGTCCGCGTCTGGACGTCGGAGGGCGCAACCTCCGGCATGACGCCGGACTGAGGCGCTCGACTAGCCCTGCTTGGGCGGAGCCCGCAGCGACCCGGCCGGCAGCACCGTGGCGCCCTGGCGCTGCTGGCGCGGGCGCTCGTAGAAGTCGCGCACGGCTCCCACGATCATCGAGCGCAGCGCGGCCAGCGCCACCACTGCGCCGACGAGCATGTAGACCCAGCCCCGGAACAGAATGCCCTCGCCGTAGATGCCGTTGACGATCATCAACGCCCCGAAGGCGAGCAGGGCGGGCGCCCAGGACGGACGCGGCAGGTAGACCAGCTCGGTCGGCACGGGGATCTTCTCGCCGTCGGGCATCAGGCGGATGCGATGTAGATCGTGGCAACGATGAAGGTGAGCGCGAACAGCCCCGCCGCCATCAGCCCGAGCCAGAGGCCGGTGCCCATATTGCGCTTCGCCTGCTCGCGGTCCATCGCGCGTCTTCTATCAGACGACCTTGTCGGCGGCCATCGCTGTGAACAGCAGCGCCAGGTAGACCAGCGAGTAGAGGTAGAGGCGCAGCGCGGCGCTCTTCGTCGGCCGGGCCCGCAGTCGCAGGGCGAGCGCGCAGAACGCTCCGCCAAGCAGCATCGCGGCGGCCAGGTAGATCGCCCCGAACAGGCCGCCGATCGCCGGCAGCAGGCTGACCGCGAGCAGGACCACCGCGTAGATCAGGATCTGGCGGCGCGTCTCGTCCTCGCCGCGCACCACCGGCAGCATCGGGACGCCGGTGCGCGCGTAGTCGTCCTTGATCAGCAGCGAGAGCGCCCAGAAATGGGGCGGGGTCCAGAAGAAGACGATCGCGAACGGATAGAGCGCATCGGCCGACAATCCGCCCGTCGCCGCCGCCCAGCCGACCAGCGGGGGAACCGCGCCGGCGGCTCCGCCGATGACGATGTTCTGCGGCGTCAGCGGCTTCAGCCACAGCGTGTAGACGAACACGTAGCCGAGCAGGCCGGCCATCGCCAGTACCGCCGCGAGCAGGTTGACCGTGATCGCCAGCTGAACGAAGGCGAGCGCCCCGAGCGCGATGCCGAAAAGGAGCCCGTGCAGGGGCTCGATCCGCCCGGTGACCAGCGGCCGCCGCCGCGTGCGGGCCATCCGCGCGTCGACCTCGCGGTCCAGGTAGTGGTTGATCGCCCCGGCGCCACCCGCCGCCAGGTAGCCGCCGAGCATCGTCCAGATCACGATCGCGATCGGCGGCCCGGCCGGATTCGCGACCAGCATCGTCGCCACCGTGGTGACCAGGAGCAGGGCAATGATGCGCGGCTTGGTGAGCGCCAGATAGTCGCGGGCGACGGCCAGGGCGGAGGCCCGCGAAGGCTGGGACGGCAGGCCCCGCGTCGCCGGCGGAGACGCGATGCCGGCGTCGAGTGGGTTGGCTTCCAGGGCTCTGCTTTCGGCTTCCATCTGGCTCAAGCGGGCGCGGCGGAGGTCTCGGGCTCGGTGGCTCTGGGTCGCGAGGCGGTCTGCGGAACGGGGGAGAGGCGCAAGGTCGTGGTGACTGCCGTGGCCCACAGCAGCGTACCGGTGGTGAGGTGGGCGACGATCAGCGCCGGATGCTTTCCGAGCCACACGTTCAGCGCTCCAAGCAGCACCTGCGCGACGAGCAGCAGGCCGAGCGCCGTGAGCTCGCGCGACCAGACGCGACGGTAGAGCGCCAGCCCGAGCAACGCGAGGATCGTCAGCGAGGTCGCGTAGACCAGCGCTCTGTGGGTGAGCTGGATGTTGACGAGGCGCCCGTACTGGCCAAACGGCAACGGGTTCGTCTTTCCGAGGCAGCCGGGGAACTGGTCGCCGCAGGCGAGGTGCGCTCCGTTGACGACGCCGTTCTTTACGCCCTCCTCCTCGCTGCCCGCGATCACGCCGCCGGCGACCACCGTCGCCAGGACCAGGACCGAGGCCGCTGTGGCCAGCGGCCGCAGGCCGCGGCCGCGCAGCTGTGGCGCGGCAGTGCCCTGCTCGCGCGAGGCCGCCCAGCGCAACGCGATCAGCGTGCCGAGCAGCAGCATCGCCAGGCCGAGGTGGGCGGCGACCAGCACCTCCTGGAGGTTGTGCTCGACGGTCAAACCCCCGAGCACCGCCTGCGCGAGCACCAGCGCCGCTGCGGCGATCGTTCCGCGGCGCAGGAATGCCCGGCCCGGCAGCTTGCGGGCCTGCCAGACACACAGCAGGATCAGCCCGACGACGATCGAGGCAAGCGCCCGGTGAGAGAACTCGATCACCGATTTCTCCTGGATCAGCGGCAGCGCCCGCCCGCCGCACAGCGGCCAGCCCTTCAACCCAGCTCCGGCCGTCCCGCAGCCGAGCCCGGAATCTGTGATCCGCACCACGCCGCCGACCACGATCAACGCGAAGGTGGCGACTACGGTGATGGTGAGGAGGAGGCGAAGTCGGCGAAGCTCGCCGCCGCCACGGCCCGCTGCCAGCTCCATGTGCTCAGGCTACCGGCTGCGACTCGGCTGCCTTCTCGCCGCCGCCAGCCCCCTGGCGGGCGATCGCGTCGCGAATGTCACGAAGTGGCTCGTGGCTGCGAACGTCGGGCAAGAGGTCGAAGTTGTGGGGTGGCGGTGGCGACAGCGCCAGCCATTCCAGCGAGGTCCCGCCCCACGGGTCGTGGCCGGCACGGACGCCGGAGCGGAGGCTGAACACGACGTTGGCGAGCGCCAGCACGATGCCAAGCGCCAGCACGAATGCGCCGATCGTCGCCACCAGGTTGTAGCCGCTGACCCCGGTGCCGGAATAGAACTTGTAGACGTCGACCACCTGGCCCTGGAGGCCGGCGAGGATGAGCGGGAAGAAGGAGACGTTGAGGCCGGCCAGGATCGTCCAGAAGGAGATCCGGCCGAGCCTCTCGCCCAGCGTGCGCCCGGTCATCTTCGGGAACCAGTAGTGCAGCGCCGCAAGCCCGCCGAGGATCGCCGCGCCGACCAGCGCGTAGTGGGTGGACGCCGTGGCGTCGGTCGTGTTCTGAAGCTGCCAGGCGACCCCGACCGCCGACTGCCCCAGCTCGCAGGCGAGGCCGACCGCGATCATCGATATCGCCCCGAGCGCGAACAGCATCGGGGCGCGGATCCGCAGCGCGCCGCCCATCATCGTGGCGATCAGGTTGAACAGCACCAGCCCGAACGGGATCACCGCCAGCATCGCCATCGCCATCGCGAAGTAGCTCCAGCCGATCCCGATCGGGTCCGAGTACATGTTCTGCATCCAGGCGAGGGTGCCGAGCACGGCGATCGCCGCCAGCGAGGCCATCACCGTCTCGCGGCTGAACAACGGCTTGCGCGAGAAGGTCGGGACGATCTCGGCGATCGCGCCGAAGGCGGCGATCACGATCAGCATGTAGGCGCCGTTGAAGAAGATCCAGCTCAGGTGCTGCCAGAGCAGCGGCGAGCCGCCCGCATCGCCTTCGAAGAAGATGCCGTTGACGTTGCGATCGAACATCAGCATCGTGATCGCGCCCAGCATCGCCACCGAGACGAACCCCAGCAGCCAGGTCCCCACCGTCGCCGCCCAGGCGAAGGGGGGCAGGCGGCGCCAGGCGAGTCCGGGGGCGCGCAGGTTGCGCAGCGTGGCGATCATGTTGACGGCGAAGCAGACGAAGCCGAGGCAGATCAACCCGGTCGAGCCGAGCCAGACATCGGCCCCGTTGCTGGGCGCGAAGGCGACGCTGGACAGTGGCGGCAGTGGGTTGACGCCCGACTCGGGCGGGGTGAAGATCAGGCTCGAATAGAGGGTCGCCGCGCCCGCCGCCCACAGCCAGAAGGCCATCTGGCCGAGCCGTGGCAGGGCGGTGTTGCGGGCGCCGATCTGAAGAGGCACGACGTAGTAGACCAACCCGACGACGAGCGGGATCGCGAACAGGAAGATCGCCGTCTCGCCGTAGAGGGAGAGCAGCCGGTTGAAGAACTCCGGCCTCAGCATCGTGTTCTCGGGGATCGCCAGCTGCAGGCGCATCAGCACCCACTCGACCGTCGCCAACAGCAGGAACCCGAGCGAGCCGCCGATGAACATCCGCCCGACGTCCTTGTGGTCGGCGCTGGTCGCCAGCTCGATCCAGCGCGGACGGCGCTGCGGGTACTCGCTGGTGACCAGCTCGGGCCGGC
>JBBPIN010000071.1:0-6400 GCA_038040285.1 Actinomycetota bacterium | reverse complement strand
GCTCTCCTCTGCCGAGACGATGTCATCACCGGCGCTTAAGACCTCGTCCAAGCCTGTCTGGTCGTCAGGGGTGCCGAGCCCGCGCAGGTGCAGGAGCAGCCCCTCGTAGGCGTAAGCAATATCGCGGGCTACGCTCGCTGAGCTGCTCGCCGGCGTGCCATTGGAGAGCGTGCCCAACGCCGCGTTGAGCGCGGCGCAGTAGCCGTCGGCCTGTTTGATGAAGTCTGCTTTGCTCAGCTTCGCGGGCGTCTGCACGGTCGGCGTGGTCGGCGTCTCGGGGGTCGAGTCACCGCCCCCTCCGCAGCCGGCAAGGAGGGCGGCGCCGAGAACCATCATGAGGCAAATGGCACGTTTCATGAGCGCGGCAAGGTAGCAAAGGAGGGGGCCAGCTCTAGCCGGGTCCGACCCCGCCCGAGCCGCCCGAGGCGCCGCCGGTCGCGCCGCCGGTGCCGCCGCCGGGTCCGGTTCCGGTCGCGCCTCCGGTGCCGCCGCTCGGCGGGGTTACCGGAGCGGGCGTGGCGGTCGTTGGCGTCGCGGGGGTGACCGGGGCCGCGGTTGAGGGTGCGGTAGCCGTGCTGGAGGGCGTGGTCGGGCCCCCGCCACAGTCCTTGAAGCCGTAGGAGCTGGCGGCGCTGGAGAACGACGACTCAGCCGAGGCGGCCTCACTCTCGGCGCTCGCCAGGGTGGCGCTGTCGTTGCCCGTGGTCGCCTGCTCGGCCTTCTGCTCGGCGGTGACGATGTCGTCGCCGGCGCTGAGCACCTGGTCGAGGCCGGTCTGGTCGTCCGGCGTGCCGAGGCCGCGCAGGCGCTCGATCATCCCCTGGTACAGCGCGGCGCGCTGCCCAGCGACGTTGGCGGAACTGGTACTGCTGTTGGAAAGGCTCCCGAGCGCCGCGTTCACTTCGGCGCAGATCCCGTCGCCTTCCTTGATGAGCTCGGCCTTGCTGATCGAGGTCGGCGTCTTCACGGTCGGAGTGGTGATCTGCGTTTGGGCGGAATCGCTGCCGCTACCGCAACCGGCAAGGATCGCCGTCGGGATCAGGGTCATGAGCCAAATGGCACGTTTCATGAGGGGCGGCAAGGTAGCAAAGGAGGGGGCGCCCCCTAGGCTAGGCGCTCGGCCGCCTGCGCTGCCCCGACACCCTCCAGACGGAGGAGTTTATTCGGGCTCTTGTGGCCACGTACGACCTGTATCCGGTTGGGCGCAATCCCGACCGCCTTCGCGACCAGCTTGCGCAGCGCCGCGTTCGCCCGATCCTCCACCGGCGGGGCGTTGACCTTCACCGCGAGCGCGGCGCCGCGTGGCCCGACGATCTCCTCGCGCGACGCGCGTGGCGTCAACCGCACCGCCACATGCGCCGACCCGTCGCGTTCGGAGATGTAGGCGGGAAGGGCGATCAGTCGGCGCCTACCTTGGGCCGGTCCGATGGTCGAACTCCGGGGCATGGACTCGAACCATGGCTTCCAGGATCAGAACCTGGCGGGCTGCCAGCTACCCCACCCCGGATCGGGTTCAAAGATAGCTACCCGATCTCGCCCAGGTCGGTATCCGGGTCGGCGATCTTCTCGCGATCGGCCGAGACCTCCGCGCCCTCGGCGAGCAGCTCGCGTGCCCGGCCCAGGTCCTCGGAGCGCTCCACGCTCAGGCACCCCGTCACCTTGCCGTCCTTCAGGTACCAGGCCGAGAACTCGCCCGAGTCGCGCTCACCCCGCCAGACGATCTCGTCCCAGTCCTGGGCGGGCCCCACGTACTCGAGGCTCGCCCAGTCGGCGAGATCGCTGAAGAAGTAGGGGACGACGTCGTAGTCGCGGTCCTCGCCGAGCATGTTCGCCCCGGCCGCGCGGCCCTGCTGGAAGGCGACGTCCCAGTGCTCGACCCGCAACCGCCGCCCGTGAATAACGCTGTCGTAGCTGCACACGTCGCCCGCCGCGTAGATCCCCTCGACCGATGTCTGAAGCTTGCTGTCGCAGGTGACCCCGTTCTCGACCGCGAGGCCGGCGCGCTCGGCCAGCATCACGTCGGGCCGCACCCCCGCCCCGACGACGACCGCGTCGCACTCGACCTGACGGCCGCTCTCAGTGATCACCGCCTTCACGCGTCCGTCGCCCTCGAACGCCTCCAGCTGCTCGCCGCCCAGGATCTCCACCCCGTGTGACTCGAGGACGTCGTGGAAGAAGCGCCCAACCTCGTCGCCGAAGTTGTTCGAGAGCACCACGTCCTCCATACAGACGATCGTGCACCTGGTGCCCTTGGCGGTCAGCGACGCCGCCACCTCGCTGCCGATGTAGCTGCCGCCGATCAGCACCACGTGCTCGGCCTTCTCCGCGTCCTCGCGGATCGCGTCGGAGTTGCCGAAGGCGCGGAGGTAGTGAATTCCCTCGTTCTCGGCGCCTTCGACGCGCAGGATGTTGACGTTGGCCCCGGTGGCAAGGAGCGCCTTGTCGAATCGCACCTGATCGCCGCCCTGAAGTTTCGCGCTCCGCTCCGCGGTGTCGAGCGACATCACGTTGCGCCCGTTCAGCAACTCGACCTCGTTCTCCTCGTACCAGGAGGCCGGGTTGACGTAGGCGTCGGAGCGCTCCGCCTCGCCGCGCATGTACTCCTTGCTCAGCGGCGGGCGCTCGTAGGGCACCTCGGGCTCGCGCCCGACCAGCAGGATCTCGCCCTCCGCCCCGCGCTTCCTCAGCTCGCTGGCGCAGTGGGCCGCGGCCATACCTCCGCCGACGAGCAGGAACTCGACCTTGCGCTCAGCCATCCCCCCCGGCTCCGTCGGGCCCGAGAAACACCTTCAGGTCCTCCTCGCGGCCAGGATCGAGCACGGCGAGGATCTCGTCGCCCGCCTCCAGCACCGTCTCGGGGCCGGGGACGAATCCACGCCCCTCGCGCAGCACCGAGATCAGCAGGCTGCCTTCCGGCATGTTCAGGTCGCCGACCCGCTGCCCGGCCACCCGCGAGTCCTTCTCGAGCAGCATCTCGATGATCTCCAGTCGCTCCTCTGGGAAGTCGAGCAGGTGTACGAGGCCGTATTCGGGAACCTCGTGCTCGATCAGGTTCAGGATCAGGCCCGTCGCCGAGACCGAGGGCTTGATCCCCAGCAGCTCGAAGTGCTCGAGGTTCCGCGGGTTGTTGACCCGGGCAATGATTCGCTCGACCATGTACTTCTCGCGGGCCACCTGACAGATCAGCATGTTGTCCTCGTCGTCGCCGGTCACCGCGATCACCATGTCGGCGCGCTGGATCCCGGCCCTCTCGAGCACCCACAGCTCCGATGCGTCGCCGTACTGGATGTTGTGCTCGAGCTCCTGCTCCACCGTCAGGTAGCGGCGCCGGTTGGCGTCGATCAGTGTTACCTCGTGCTCCTTGTTGATCAGCTCCCGCGCCAGGTTCCAGCCCACCTTCCCGGCTCCGACGATGATGATGTACATGCGCCTGTCCCTCCGCTAGCCGGTCGGCTCGGACGTCGGCGTCGCGTTCGTGGGGCCGCCGTGCTTGGCGGCCGCCCCGCGCACGTCGTTCTCGAGCATCTCGATTGCGACCTTGGTCGGACAGACCGTGTGAACACCCTGATGCTCGTACCACTCGGCGCGGTACGGATCGAGGATGCGGGCGATCACCGTCGGCACGTTGTATCGACGCTGAGCAATCTGAGCGATCACGATGTTCGTGTTGTCGCCATCGGTGGCGGCGATGAACGCGTCCGCCTTCTCGATACCCGCCTCGGTAAGGGCGTCGACCTCGAGCGCGGTTCCAACCGTGAACTGACCCCCGAGGTCCTCCCAGCTCTGCTCGATCCCAAGCTCGAGCCGGGCATGCGACTCGGGGTCCTCGTCCAGGCACGAGACCTCGTGCCCGTCCTGGAGCATCTCCCTTGCCACTGACGACCCGACGCGGCCGCAACCGACGATAAGGATGAACATGCCCGGATACTAGCCCGAGGGCTTGCCGTCGCCCGAGGCGGGCTGCACGCCGCCGTTTCGCGCGGCGCTGGACGGCTCCGGCGGCGCGGTGAGTAGAACCCGGCAAGGCGCCTTCTTGAGCACGTATTCGGTGGCCGCGCCCACCTCGTCGGGCCGGGCCGCGCCGATCCCGCCCAGGACTGCGCCGCCACGAATCTTCGTCGGCGGCTCGCCACCCATGACGATCGCCTCGGCACCGGTCCGCCGCGCCATCTCGACGATGCCGCCGCCAATCGAGCGGGCGGGCACAAGCTCGGTGTGCACGTCAACCGACTCGTACTCCTCCCCCACTTCCTTCGCCCTCCGAAGCGCCTCGCGTGCCTTCTCCTCCTTCTCCGGCGGCAGCTTGGCGTCGAGTGGCAACGTCAGCGGCACCTCGACTACGTAGACGACGTCGAGGCGGGCGCCGGGCTTCTCGTCATCGGTGTCCTCGTCCGCCGCCGCGAGCCGACCCGCCGTTCCGATGATGTCGTCATCGAGCTCGGTGCCGAACACCGGTACCAGGATGCGCCCGTACTCGATCTCCGGAACCTTTTTGGTGAGCGCCTCGGCGGTGACCGAGACGCGTTTGGTCAGGCTGGTGCCCTCGACCAGCCGGCGGTAAACGAAATAGGAGATGAGCCCGAACACCATCCAGCCGCCGCCGACCCAGCGGGCGCCGCTGTGGAAGGCGATCACGCTGGCGAAGGCGAGGATGCTGAGGACCGCGGCCAGCATTGCCAGTCCGGGTAACTCATAACCGCGCCAGTGGATCGTCCCCGGCGCTCGATACGGCCGTTCCCGGTCGGGCTCGGTGATCCGCAGCCGCACGATCGAAAGGTGGGCGATCGTGAGGGCCAGCATGGCGCCGAAGGCGTAGATGCCGGCCAGCAGCTTCACGTCGGTCGGCACCAAGAGCCCGAACGCGATCAACCCCGAGCCGATAATCGCCAGGTACGGCGTCTCGTGGACGGTGCCGAGCTTGCCCAGCCAGCTGGGGATCTGGCGGTTGATCGCCAGTGTGTAGATATGACGCGAGACGCCCAGCATCGAGGTGTAGGCGGCGATGACCAGCACCGGCGCCGCGATCAACGCGACCATCCACCGCATCAGCACCGAGAGCCAATAGGGGTCATAGGCCGACACCACCCCCAGGACCGGCGCCTCGATATAGCGGCCGCCCAGCGCGGTCTCGGGTCCGTGGGGCCCGGCGACGACCGGCACCGCCATCAGGGCGATCGCCGCCATGCCGGCGTAGATCAGCGGCACCGCGAGCGCCCCCATCGAGACGATGCGACGCAGGTCCTTGGGCTCGAAATGGATGTCTGGCGCCAGGTTGGAAGCAGCCTCGATTCCGGCGTAGGCCACCATCGCGACCACCGTCGCGTAGGCGATGTCGATCAGGTCGGGGGAGTTGAAGAGATCGATTTGATCGGTTAGGCGGTCCGGATGCATGACCACAATCGCCCCAACGACGACCACGGCGAGCTGAAGGAAGACGTCCGCGAGAGCGAAGCTCGCCAGCAACCGCCGGTACGGGCGACCGCTGATGTCGATGATGTTCAGAACCGAGACCGCGGCGATCACGATCCCGCCGATCGCGATCTCGAATCCTGCATCGCCGAGGCGGGGAGAGATCGGCTCCAGATAGTGGGGAACCGAGATCGCCGCCAGAGCGATCACGATCAGGTAGTCGATCAGGATCGCCCACCCGGCGATGAAAGAGACCAGCTCGTCGAACGCATAGCGCGCGAAAGTCGAGGAGCCGCCGCGCTCGCGGAACATCGTGGCGCCCTCCAGGTAGGTGAGCGTGGTGAGCACGAAGAGCAGGCCGGCGATCAGGAAGATCACCGGCGTGAAGCCGAGTCCGCGGTCGGCGACGACCCCGAGCGCGAAGTAGATCGAGAAACCAACCGTCGCGTAGATGACCGCGAACAGCCACGGCACCCCGACGGCGCGCTTCAGCGCGGTAGGCCGTTCCTCCCCGGCCTCGCGCGGTTGCGGCGCTTCGCTCGCCTCGTCGGGGGTCACCGCTTCATCCGCGAGGCCATCCAGAGCCGTCCAACCCCGACGGCCACGAAGGCGATGCCCAGCAGGACGCCAATTGACAGCGGACCGCCGCCACCAGCAAACGTCAGCACCAGGATTGTCACTCCGAGCCCGAGCATCACGATCGACATCGCCCGAACCGAGCCGCGGTAGATCCCCTCAGGAGAGGCCATCGGGCCGATTCTACGACCGCCCCCGGCCCACTCGACGACGGAGCCTGACGCTCGGATCAGGCAGGCGCCAGCGCGGGTTGGCCCCGTGGCACACCATCGGCTTCCGGATCGGAGACGACGATCACCCGGGTCGGGCGCTCGCCGAGCACGGTCTGAAGCGTTTCGTCATACATCGGGTGGCCGTTGCGGAAGCGCAGCCCGATCACAATCGCCGCGGCGTTGATCATCCGCGCCTCCTCGGC
>JBBPIN010000070.1:0-6871 GCA_038040285.1 Actinomycetota bacterium | reverse complement strand
ACGCTCACGCGCCGTCTCCGAGCATGGCCGCGACGCGCGCCACCAGCTCGCGGGTCGAGAACGGCTTGGTCACGTAGGCGTCGGCGCCGAGGGCGAGCCCCTTCTCGATCTCGATGTCGCGACCCTTCGCGGTGAGCATGACGATCTTCAGCTCGGTCCAGCCGTCCGCACGGAGCTTCTGGCAGACCTCGAAGCCGTCGCGGCGCGGCACGTTCACGTCCAGGAGGACGAGGTCCGGCCGGAAGCTCTCGACCGCGGCGAGCGCCTCCTCGCCATCGCGCGCCACCTGCGTCTCGTAGCCCTTCTGACGCATCAGGAACTCGAGGGACACGACGATGTTCGGTTCGTCGTCGACGATCAGGATCCGGACGGCCATCAGCCCCCTCCCGAATCGACGCCCACGGGGTCGCCGGCCCGCGCCAGCGGCAGCGTGAACGAGAACGTTGCGCCGCGCCCCGGCGCGCTCGAGACCCAGAGCTCGCCGCCGAGGTGCGCGACGATCTGGCGGCTTATGGGCAGCCCGAGCCCCGTCCCCTGCGGGCGGTCGGTCATGGCGTCGCCTCTCTGGCGGAACTTCTCGAAGATGACCCGCTGGTCGTCGGCGGCGAGGCCCGGCCCGTTGTCGCGCACGTCCACGCGCGCCACGCCGCCGGACAGGCTCAGCTCGACGGCCACCTCCCCGCGCTCCGCGGCGCAGAACTTGGCCGCGTTGGAGAGCAGGTTGAGCACGACCTGCTTGACGCGGTCGCGGTCTGCGGCGACGGGCGGAACGCCATCCGGCGCGCGCACGGTCAGCTCGGCGTCGCGCTCGGCGAAGAGCTGCGCGGTCGCCACGGCCGAGTCCTCGATGACCTCCTTGAGGTCGACCTCGGCCATGTTCCAGTCGGCCCGCCCGGACTCGATCTTGGACAGGTCGAGCACCTGATTGATCAGGCGCGACAGGCGCTCGATCTCGTCGATCACGATCCGCAGGAAGCGCTCGCGCTCGTCCGCCGGCAGCTCGGGGTTGTCGAGCAGGATCTCGGCGAACGCGCGCATCGACGTCAGGGGCGTGCGCAGCTCGTGCGTGACGGTCGAGACGAAGTCGTCCTTGAGCCGGTCGAGCTCCTGCAGCCGGGCGTTGGCCGCCCGGAGCTCTGTCGTCGCCGCCTCGAGCTCACGCGACTTCTCCTCGAGCTCGCGGCTGTGGGCGATCACCTGCGACGTCTCATCGAGGATGTCCATCACCTCGTCGATGCCGAGCGGCTCCTCGTCCACGACCGAGGCGATCATCACGCGCGCCGACGCCGCGCCGATCGAGCCCGCAAGCAGGCGCTCGACATGGTGCACCAGCTCGGCATCGGCGCGGTCGCCGCTCGCCCGCCCCGGGCCGTGCTCGTAGCCGGCGAGCGCCTCGGCTGCGCGGCGCTCGTCGCCGAAGCGGGCGAGCAGCGCCCGCAGGTCGGCCACCGAGGCGCTGCCGCGCCAGAAGCTGGCGCTCGCGCGCGGCTCGCGGAACGCGTCGACGAACAGCGCGGCCTGGCTGTGCTCGGCCGCGCTCTGGCGCGAGAACAGCGAGACGCCGACGTAGAACCCGACGTTCACCAGCGTGCTCCAGAACATGCCGTGCGAGATCCCGTCCATGCCCTCCAGGCCGAACAGGTGCTCGGGCCGGAGCGACTCGATCCCGAGCGGCCCCTGCTCGAGGAAGCTCTCGGGCAGCCATCCCGAGCGGGCGAACGAGGGCAGCAGCAGCGTGTAGGCCCAGACGGCGAAGCCCGCCGCCAGCCCCGCCAGCGCGCCGTTGCGGGTACCGCCCCGCCAGAAGATCCCACCGAGGATGGCGGGGGCGAACTGCGCTACCGCGGCGAACGACATGAGCCCGATCGCGACCAGCGCCAGCGTCTCGCCGGCGATGCGGAAGTAGGCGTAGCCGAGCAGCAGGAGGGCGACGATCGTGCCGCGGCGGATCCCCAGCACGAGCCCCCGCAGGTTGCGGCCCTCGGTCACGCGCGCCACGCGCGCGCGCAGCAGCGCCGGCATGACGAGGTCGTTGGAGACCATCGTCGAGAGCGCGATCGCCTCGACGATCACCATCCCGGTGGCGGCCGACAGCCCGCCCAGGAACGCGAGCAGCGCCAGCGCGTCCTGGCCCTCGGCGATCGGCATGGCGAGCACGAAGAAGTCGGCGTCGACGCCGGCACCCTCGAAGCGGACCAGCCCGCCGAGCGCGATCGGCAGCACGAACACGTTGATCGCCAGCAGGTACAGCGGGAACAGCCACATGGCCTTGTCGAGGTGGCGCTCATCGACGTTCTCGACGACCGCGACCTGGAACTGCCGCGGCAGCAGGATGATCGCCAGCATCGACAGCAGCGTCAGCCACAGCCAGCTCCCGTAGCCGGCTTCGGGGCCGCCGAGGGTGAACAGACGCTCGGCCTCGGGCAGCGCCGCCGCGCGGTCGAACACGTCGCCGAAGCCGCCGAACAGGCCGAACGTCACGAAGCAGCCGACGGCCACGAAAGCCACGAGCTTGACGAGCGACTCGAACGCGATCGCCGCGACCATCCCCTCGTGGCGCTCGGTCGCGTCGAGCTTGCGCGTCCCGAACAGGATCGTGAACGCCGCCAGCACGAGCGCGACGTACAGCGCCTTGTCGGTCAGCAGCGACGTTGGCTCGCGCAACGGCGAGGCTACGTCGGGGTGCTGCAGCAGCAGGTTGAAGCTGTTGGAGATCGCCTTGAGCTGCAGCGCGATGTAGGGGACGATCCCGACCACGGCGATGACCGCGACGAGCCCGCCGAGCAGGGTGCTCTTGCCGTAACGGGAGGCGACGAAGTCGGCGATGGACGTGATCCGGTTGGCCTTCGAGATGCGGATGATCTTGCGCAGCACGACCCACCACAGCGCCGCCATCAGCGTCGGGCCGAGGTAGATCGGCAGGAAGCCGACGCCGGTGCTCGCCGCGCGCCCGACGCTGCCGTAGAACGTCCACGAGGTCGCGTAGACGGCGAGCGACAGCGCGTAGACCGAGGGCCTGGCGATGACGCTGCGACCGGCGGCGGCGCGCCGGTCGCCCCAGTGGGCGATCGCGAACAGCAGGCCGAGGTAGGCGAACGAGGCGACGAGGACGAACGCGGGCTCGAGCATCGGCTAGGACCGCCGCACGATCAGCGCTATCAACGCGATCACCGTCGTCCAGGCGGCGAACAGGTAGGCGTACAGCACCGGTATGCCGAGCACGCGGCCTTCACTGCTGAACAGCGACAGCAGTGGATAGTCGAAGAGCAGCAGCCCGAGGAGCGCCAGGGCAACAAGGCGCTCGCTCTTGCGACCGTTGCTCATGCGCGTCCTCTCATACGGCCTCCGTCGCCCGGAAGCGCAGCCCGGTCGCCTCCTGCTGGCGGCGGACGGCGCGCAGCGCCTCCTTCAGGCGGCGGCGCTCGAACGCGGACAGCGCGTCGGGGTCGATGCGGTTGCCCGGTGTCGCCCCGGCACGCAGGCTGCGGAGCTGCTCGCGCAGGCGCAAGCGCGTGAGGAAGCGGAACGTGTCGGCGAGTGCCTCCGAGCCGCCGCGGCTCAGCGTCCCGGCGTCCGCCGCGGCGTCGAGGCGCTCGAGCGTCGGCCGTGGGGTCGCTCCGGCCGCGAGCGCGTGCAGGCGTGCGAGCATCACGATCGCCGCGATCCCGCCGGCCTTCAGGTCGATCGTCCCGCGGTCCCGGCGCAGGCGTCCGAACGTACCCAGCGGCGGGTGGAAGCTCAGCGCCGCGCGTGCGAGCTGATGGAGGAACAGGCCGCGCCTGCCGGCCGAGGCCAGGATCGCGTCGAGCGGCTCGAGCGCGAGTTCGCCGTGCACCGAGCGGAAGTCCATGAAGACCTCTGCCTCCAGCAGCGCCTGCGGCTCCGGCACTTCCACCCAGCGGCGGAAGAGCGCCTTCCACTCCGCCAGCGACCGGCGCCAGTTGGTCGCCATGTAGCCGCCGGGACAGCGCGGGAAGCCGGCCGCGATGAGACCGGCTACCACGCGAGCGGCCAGCGCGTCGAAGTAGGCGCGCGAGTTCTCCGTGTCCTCCAGATAGGCGAGCGCGTTGTCCTGGTCGCTCAGGAGCACCTGCTCCATCCGCCCGCCCGAGCCGAGCGTCAGCCACGCGTACGGGCACGGCGGCGTGCCGAGCGCGTCTTCGGCCCGCCGCAGCAGCCGCACGGTCAGCGCGTCGTTGAGCGACGCGATGACGCGTGCGATCTGCAGTACGTCGAGCCCGCCCTTGAGCAGCGCCTCGGCCACCGCCGCCACCTCGCCCGCGTAGCCGGCGAGGGCGTCGGTGGCGCTGTCGAGCGCCTCGATCCGCCGCAGCAGCGCGAGCGGGCTCGTCGCCTGGTGGCGGAGCAAGTCGGTGTCGGTCACCACCCCGGCAATCCGGCCGCCGCGCGTCAGCGGCAGGTGGTGGAAACCCTGCTCGAGCCGCCAGAGCAGCGCTCCGAACACCGTGGTGTCGGCCGGCAGCGAGCGCAGCGGTCGGCTCATGACCGCGCGCACCGGAGTATCCGGGTCCAGGTCGGCGGCCAGGACGCGGCTGCGCAGATCGCGGTCGGTGACGATGCCGAGCGGCTCGCCGGCGATCAACACCGAGCTCACGCCGGCGTCGCGCATCGCCCTGGCGGTCTCGGCCACCGTCGCGTCCGGCTTCACGAACAGCGGCGGCCGGCTGATGAGCGCCTCCACCGGCGTGGCCAGGTCGCCGCCTACGCGTGTGCTGTCGAGGCCCGGCACGCCCTCAAGCGCCGCCTTCCGTCTCCCCGATCGATGCCATGGCGCCCGACATCGTCGCACGCCGCACCGGCCGATCCCGCGGGCGCCCGGAGCGCAGCACCCGCGGGCCGACGGGTGAGCCCCCGCCGGTGACTACTGCTCGGCCAGGGGCCTCTCGGCACCCAGGCCGGTCTCGGACCGGACATACAGCTCGTGGAAGCTGCGCTCCGTCTCGCGCTCCTTCGACAGCAGCGTCCCGACGACGCAGCCGATGAAGCCGAGCGGGATCGAGATCAGGCCGGGGTTGTTGAGGTCGTACCAGGTGAACGCGCCGGTGTCGGGGGCCCCGGGAGCGCCGCCCCACACGATCGGGCTGATGATGATGAGCCCGATCGCGGAGACGACGCCGAACAGCACCCCCGTCACCGCGCCGGTCGTGTTGAAGCGGCGCCACGTGAGCGCGAGCAGCAGCGCCGGGAAGTTGGCGCTCGCCGCGATCGCGAAGGCGAGCCCGACCATGAACGAGACGTTCAGGGCCTCGCCGCCGATGATGGCGATCGCCATCGCGATGGCGCCGATGGTCAGGGCAGCGACCTTGGCGGCCAGGACCTCCTCGCGGTCGGAGTTGCGGCCCTTGCGGATGATGCTCGACCAGATGTCGTGCGCCACGGCGCTCGACGCGGAGAGCACGAGCCCGGCCACCACGGCGAGGATCGTCGCGAACGCGACGCCGGCGATGATCGCGAGGAACAGGTCGCCGCCCGTCGTTCCTGCGCCGCCCCCGAGGTTCTCGGCCAGGTTCGGCGCGGCGAGGTTGCCGCCCTTGCCGGCGGCCTCCACGCCCTCCTGGCCGAGGATCGCGCGAGCGCCGAAGCCGATGGTCGTGGTCAGCAGGTAGAAGAAGCCGATGATGAACATCGCGGTCACCACCGACGAGCGGGCCGCCTTGGCGTCCGGCACGGTGAAGAACCGCATCAGGATGTGCGGGAGCCCGGCCGTGCCGAGCACGAGCGCGAGGCCGAGCGACACGGTGTCGATCGGGTTCTTCAGGAAGGTGCCCGGCCCGAGCGAGAACGTGCTGTCCTTGGCCTTGCCCGCCGTCTCGGCTCGGTTGAACAGCTCGATCGGGTTGAAGCCGACCTTGTTGAGCACGAAGACCGACATGACCACGATGCCGGCCATCAGCATCACGGCCTTGATGATCTGCACCCAGGTCGTGGCGAGCATGCCGCCGAAGACGACGTAGCAGAGCATGAAGGTGCCGGTGATCAGCACGGAGAGCGTGAAGTCGATGCCGACCAGCTTCTCGATCAGCACGCCGGCGCCCACCATCTGGGCGATCAGGTAGAAGGCCGCGACGTTGAGGGTGCCCAGGGCAGCGGCGACGCGCGCGGGGCGCTCGCGCAGGCGGAAGGACAGCACGTCGGCGATCGTGTACTTGCCCGCGTTGCGCATCCGCTCCGCCAGCAGGAACATCACGGTGAGGAACGCCACGAGGAAGCCGATCGAGTACAGGAACCCGTCGAAGCCGTAGAGGTAGATCAGGCCCGCGATACCGAGGAACGACGCCGCCGACAGATAGTCGCCGGAGATCGCGAGACCGTTCTGGAAGCCGGTGATCCCGCGCCCGGCGGCGTAGAACTCCGCCGTGCTGCGCGCTCGCTTGGACGCCCAGTAGGTGATGACGAGCGTAATGGCGAGGATGATCGAGAAGACGACGACCGCCGTGGTGTTGATCTCGGCGAAGACGATCATCGGGCAGGCTCCTCGGTCGTGGTGGTCGCGGCGCGGCTGTCCTCGGCGCGGCCGGCGCGCGCCGCATCGGTGTCCAGGTGCGCCCAGCGCTCGATCGCCTTCTCGGCGAGCGGGTCATAGACCTTGTTGGAGCGGCTGAGGTACATGAGCCCGAGCACGAGCACCATGACGAACTGCGTCAGCGCGAGGCAGTACCCCACGGTCAGCCCCTCGTAGACCCGCTTCGACATGAAGTCCTGGGAATACGCCGTGAGCAGGATGAAGCCCATGTACCAGGCGAGGAAGAAGATCGTCGCGGGCAGAACGAACGAGCGCCGCCTGCGCACGAGCTCCTGGAACTCGGGCGAGGCCTCGATGGCCTGCCAGTCGATGTCCCCATGGGGCGCG
>JBBPIN010000069.1:0-6901 GCA_038040285.1 Actinomycetota bacterium | reverse complement strand
CGCTTCGCGGCGCTGGCGCGGAAGGGGCAGACTTACGGCATCTCGGATCTCGTGCCGGTGGGGTTGGCACCGAGCACCGCGAGGGACGGGACGACCGCCTCGCGGTCCGCTGGCTGAGGCCGCCGGCCCTAGGGGCCATATGCGGGCCGCTGGACCCTCTCTTTTGAGCGGGTCTGACGGCCGACCGAAAAAGAAGTCGGGGCGACTGGATTTGAACCAGCGACCTTTCGGTGCCCAGCCGAGCGGATTCAGGTGTTGATGCTTCCAGCTAGCGCGCTTTAGGGCGTTAGCCGATCGCCGTGGGCCAGCCCTCGAGCCCGCGCAGCGGGGCAAGGTGCTCCTCGCTGGTGGCGCGCTCGCGCATGCCCGGGCTGAGCTCGATTGCGCGCCGCAGCTCCTCGAGTGCCGTCTCGTGCTCCCCGAGCTGGGCGTGGCAGCAGGCGAGCCGGAACTGCACGAATGCGTTGTCTCGGTGCTCCCCCGCCTCGCTTTCAAGGGTCGCCGCGGCGGCGGCCCAATCCCCTTGGCGCATCGAATCCTGAGCGAGGTAAATCGGCTCCCAGGGCAGCGAGTGGTAGGGCTGATCGGTCCAGCCACCGACCGCGAGGACCGCCGAGTCGTCCTCGAGCGCAGTGGCGCTTCGGCGCAGGTCCGGCTCGAGCACGAATACCACGGTCCCCTCAGGCGCTTCCAGCTCATCCTCGCCGAGGGCAAACCTCACCCGGCCGGAGATGACTACGTACATCTCCTGCTGTCCAGTGGATTCGACGTGCTCCTCGATCACGGCGCCGCCCTTGAGCGGGGCGCGATAGAGGTTGGTGCCGAATGCCTGGATCCCGAGTCGCCGGCGCAAGGGCAGCCACTGCGTGGCGCCCCCCTTCAGCGGGACAGGCTCCTCCTCCGTGATCGACAGGACGCGGTAACCGCGATCGTCGTGATCCACGGGCGCGATCCTAAATGCCTGCGAGTCGGGGCGACTGGATTTGAACCAGCGACCTTTCGATCCCCACCCCAATCCGCTCCTCCTACTGGCGACACGATCGCCCAGAGCAATGACGTTCAGGCGCCGACCCGTTGATCGCCAAACCATGCGTCCAACGGTGCGTCCAACTCCCGACTTCGGAACGAACTGAGGGCACCTCACCGCACCCGAGCCGTGCCTAACCAGCCTCAGATGACCCCGCCTCGCCGGCATCATAATCCGCGTGTCGGGGGTTCGAGTCCCTCCTCCGGCACTCCCGAAAGCCCGCTGCGGCGGGGTTTCGCGTTTCCCGGCCTTATCGGAGTCAGCTCAAAGGCAGGGGTGTCAGCGTAAGTGTTCGACCTGGCTTCGTGCGGTCTGGCCGCCACTTGCGGAGTCACAACCGGCGTCCCTGCCGGGTGACCCGAACCCCCCAAAATTAAGTAATGATCCGGATTTTGTAAAGGGAACCACACGAGCCAGGCACGAGCGCGTGACTAGCGCGGCGGGCGACGCTCATCGTCGCGCCGGTGCGAGATTGCCCATGCCTCTAGACCGATCAGCCCGACCAGCGCGATCGAGAAGGCGACGAAGGGCGGGAACCAGCCGGATGGCCTGGCGAACGCCAGCGATGCGACCGTGAAAGCGTCGGCGACCAGCAGGAATGCGACCAGGACCGGGCGCAGCGCCGCCCAGGTGGGCTCTACCTCGGGGCGGCGGCTATTCGTCGCTCGCCGCGCGCTCCTCTGCCAGGTGGGCGATCTTCTGGTATGCCTCGGGGAGCTTCTTCTTCATGCGCTGAAGCTCCCAGTGCTCGATCTTGATCAGCTTCACCCGTGAGGTTGCCTCGACAGTGGCAGTGCGCTGCTCCCTCTCGATCAAGCCGACCTCGCCGAAGATGTCGCCGGGACCGAGGTCACCGACATGCTCGCCGTCGCGCGTGACCCTCGCCGTGCCCTCCTCGATCGCCATGAACGCGTTGGCGTAATCGCCTTCCTTGACGATCACCGCGCCTTCCGGCACCTCGTCGGAGGTGGCAAACGTGGTGATCACCGTCAGGTCCTCGTCGGGCACGTCCTCGAAGATCGGGATTCTCTTCAGCTGGGTGGCGTCCATCGCTCCTCTTCTCTGCCTGGCAGACCGCGCTTGGCGCAACCTATCCGATCCGGCAATGGCAGTACCCCCGTAACCTTCTCGCCCATGCGGATGCGAATCCTCGCCGTCCTGGGGGCGATGCTGCTGATCGGCGGCAGCGTCGCGGCTGCCGTGCTCGTCAAGGGCGCCGAGCGCCACGTCGTCAAGCCCGACATCCCCGGCACCCCCTACATCGACGTGATCTCGCCGCGCGACGGCTCCAAGCCGCACTCAAACGCCGTCGTGGTCAAGGTCAAGGTGCACAACTTCACCCTGGCGCCGGCGCAATTCGGCAAGACGCCACAGCTCGGCGAAGGAATCCTCCGCTTCTCGCTCAACAAGGTGCCGGACACCGTCGACGAGAGCCAGGCCGAGAGAGCCAAGAGCCCGCTTGGCAGCGGACGCGTGATCGGGCGCTCGTTCGACTTCCCGCACTTCGCGGGACCGAACGGCATCCTCGCCGCCCGGCTGCACGCGGAAGGTCAGTACTCACCGGCAACCCTTCCGCAGATCTACTACCACGACCTCCCCACGGGGCTGTTCCGACTGATCATCACGCTGGGCCAGAACGACGGCACCCCGACGCCGTACCACTCCGTCACCCACTTCCGGATCGAGTAGGAGCCCGCTCAGGCGCCCCGGCGTTCATAGCCGGAGCACTGCTTGACCGGCAGGCGTGGGTAGCGGGGGAAGTCGGGATCGGTGCGCGAACGCTCGCAGAGCGAGAAGCTCGAGCCGCGCGTGTTGCTGACGATCCGCTGGTGGCGGCAGCTGTCGCAGAGGCCCGCGGGCGGCCTTTCCATGGCAGCAAGTATCGCTCCGGGGGCGTGCGCCGGACCCGGCCCCTACTTCACTTTGTAAAGTAGAAGCGCCGATGCAGACTCTTCGCCGCCTGATGGGCTTCCTGCGCCCCTATCGAAAGCAACTCTGGGGGTCGCTGGTCTTTGCCTGGCTGGCGATGGGGATGACCGTGCTGATCCCGCTGCTAATCGGGCACACCGTCAACGAGATCAACGACGCGAGCAAGCCCGGTGCAAGCGGCGACAGCTCGGTGCTATGGCCGCTGGCTGCGGCGATCGTCGTTGCCGCGATCCTGCGCCTCGGCCTCACCCTCGTCAGGCGGCTGGTCGCCGGCAGGGTCTCGCTGGCGGTCGAGTTCGACCTCCGCCAGCGCTTCTACTCGCACCTTCAATCGCTGGAGCTGGGCTTCTTCGACTCCCAGCAGACCGGGCAGCTGATGTCGCGGGCGACGGTGGACCTGCAGTCGATCCGCTTCTTCCTCGGCTATGGATTGATCTTCATCACCCAGAACCTGCTCACGATCACACTGGCGGCGGCGGTGATGATCGTTCTCAACCCCTGGCTGACGCTGATCGCGCTGGCGCCGGCGCCGTTCGTCGTCTTGACCGCCGCTCGCTACAACCGGCTCTCGCGACCGGCCGTTCAGGAGGTGCAGCAGCGGATCGCCGAGCTGACCGCGGAGGCGGAGGAGAACGTCTCCGGGATCCGGATCGTGAAGGCGTTCGCGCGCGAAGAGCATCAGCTGCACCGCTTCCGGCGCGCGGTCGCCCGGGTCTTCGACCAGACCATCTACTCGACGAAGCTGCAGGCGTTCTTCTCGCCGCTGATCGGCTTCCTGCCACAGCTCGGAATCGCGCTGGTGCTGCTGGTCGGCGGCCGGCAGGCGATCAATGGCAGCCTCAGCCCCGGCGAGCTGACCGCCTTCTACGTCTACCTGACGATGCTCGCCTCGCCGATGCGGATGCTGGGGATCGCGTTGGGGATGTCGCAACGGGCGATTGCATCCGGCAACCGGCTCTTCGAGATCCTCGACCGCGAGCCGCAGATCCAGAGCCCACCGGACGCGCCGTCGCTTCCAGCCGGTGGCGGCAAGGTGGAGATGCGCGGCGTCACCCTGCGCTACGACGGCGCGGGACCCGTCCTCACAGGCATCGACATGGAGGTGGCGCCTGGACGGACCGTTGCCCTGGTGGGGCCGAGCGGCTCGGGCAAGACGAGCCTCGTGGCATTGATCGCGAGGCTCTATGACCCCTCGGAAGGCGCGGTGCTCGTCGACGACGCCGACGTGCGCTCGGTCGATGTCGGATCGCTGCGCTCGGAGATCGCCTTCGTCGCCGACGACAGCTTCCTCTTCTCCGCCACCATCGCCGACAACATCGCATACGCGCATCCTGAGGCTCCGCGCGATGAGATCGAAGAAGCTGCGCGGCGCGCCCAGGCCGACGTCTTCATCCGTGAGCTTCCGGACGGCTACGAGACGCTGGTCGGCGAGCGCGGCTTCACCCTGTCGGGCGGCCAGCGCCAGCGAGTCGCGATCGCCCGCGCCCTGCTCGCCGACCCGCGCATTCTGATCCTCGACGACGCCACGTCCTCGGTCGACGCCCGTACCGAACGGGCGATCAAGCGCGGCCTGCGCGAGGTGATGGAGGGGCGAACGACCTTCATCATCGCCCACCGCCTCTCGACGATCTCGCTCGCCGACGAGATCATCGTCATCGACGCGGGTCGGATCGTCGACCGCGGCACCCACGAGGAGCTGATGAAGGGCTGCTCGTTCTACGCCGAGATCGCCGAGTTCGGGCTCGCCGACTCGGTGTTCCTGCAACGCGACCTCGAGGAGCGCGAGGAGGTGGCGAAGCTATGAGCGAAGACGGCAAGCGCCCAGACTCAGAGCGCGAGGAAGAACAGCGAGAGATTGCCGCTGAAGAAGAGGTTGAGCGCGAGGAGGCGACCTACTCGCCGGAGCGCAACCGGCTCCGCGAGGTCTTCCTGCTCTTCGCCGCCCTCTGGCGCCTGATCCGCGGTGAGGACCAGCGGGGGCGCAAGGTCCGCTGGCTGATCGGCCTGCTGCGCCCCTACCGGGGGCGGGTGGCGCTGATGTTCGTCGCACTGTTGGCGGCCACCGGCGCCGGTCTCGCTCCCCCCTACCTGGCGGGAAAGGCGATCAACGCGATCACCTCGGGGGCCAACACGCATGACTTCTCAGAGCTCAATTGGATCGTCGCCGTGTTCGTCGGTGCCGCCGTCGTCTACGCGTTGGCGACCTACGCCCAGACCTACCTCGTCGGCTGGGTCGGGACCCGGGCCCTCCAGGACCTCCGCGAACGGGTCTTCGAACACCTGCAGGCGATGTCGATCGGCTTTTTCACCCGCAACCGTCCCGGGGTCCTGATCTCGCGGATGACCAATGACATCGAGGCTCTCAACCAGCTCGTAAGCGACGGCGTCGTGACCCTCTTCTCGAGCACCCTCACCCTGCTGGGAGTGGTTGTGATCCTTCTGGTGCTCAACGTCAAGCTCGCGCTCGTCGTCTTTCTCACCTTCCCGCTGCTGGCGATCGCGAGCCTGATCTTCCGGATCGTCTCCGCCGGCGCCTACCGGGCGACCCGCGAGACGATCGCCGCGATAACCGCCTACCTGCAGGAGACGTTGAGCGGTGTGCGGGTGGTGCGCAGCTTCGGCCAGGAGCCGCATCACGTGGCAGAGATGACGCGGCTCAACGAGGAGAACCGCCAGGCCAACATGAAGACCGTCTACCTCAACGCCGCCTACTTCCCGGCAGTCGAGCTGCTGTCGGCGGTCGGTACGGCGGTGATCCTCCTCTACGGCGGAAGCCAGGCGATCGATGGGGCGATCACGATCGGCACCATTGTTGCCTTCGTCGCCTACCTGCAGACCTTCTTTGACCCGATCCAGCAGCTCTCGCAGCTCTACACGACCTACCAGCAGGGCATGGCTGCCCTGGACAAGATCTTCGACCTGCTGGACACCGAGCCCGGCATGACCGACAAGGAAGACGCCCTGGACCCGGGTCCGCTGCGTGGCGAGATTCGGATGGAGGGCGTGTCCTTTTCCTATGCCGACGACGCGGTCGAGCGCGAAGGCCAGGAGGCAATCGAGTGGGCGATGCGCGACGTCGACCTGGTCGTGCCGCCCGGCCAGACCCTGGCCCTGGTCGGCGCGACGGGGGCGGGCAAGTCCACCTTTGCCAAGCTCGTGTCGCGCTTCTACGACCCGCAGATCGGAACCGTGCGGATCGACGGCCACGACCTGCGTGACCTCTCGCAGCGGGCGCTGCGCCGCCACCTCGGGATCGTTCCCCAGGAGGGGTTCCTGTTCTCGGGCACGGTGCGCGAGAACATCGCCTTCGGCCGCCCGGATGCCAGCGAGGAAGAGATCGAGGCGGCGGCCGCCACGGTCGGCGCCACCGACTTCATCGCCGCGCTTCCTGACGGGCTCGACACCGAGGTGGGCGAGCGCGGGATCCAGCTGTCGGCGGGTCAGCGACAGCTGGTCGCCTTCGCGCGCGCGCTGCTCGCCGAGCCGAGCATCCTGATCCTCGACGAGGCGACGTCGAACGTCGACGTGCGGACCGAGAAGGTGATCGAGCGGGGGCTGGAGCGGCTGCTCGCGAACCGCACCGCGATCGTGATCGCGCACCGGCTGTCGACGATCCGGAGGGCGGGGAAGATCGTCGTCCTGGACGGCGGGCGGATCGCCGAGTCCGGCACCCACGAGGAGCTGATCGCTGCGGGTGGCTCTTACGCCCGCTTGTACGGAGCCTGGGAGGAATCGGCCGCCGCCTGAGGCGCGCTGCGCCGACTTTTAGCCGGGCCCGACCCCGCCCGAGCCGCCCGAGGCGCCGGTGCCGCCCCCTATGGAGTGGTCGGCTCCTGGCCGCATACCTTTAACCCGTAGGCGCTGGCAGCGCTTGCGAACCGCGATTTGGCCGAGGCAACCTCGCTCTTGGCGCTGGCCAGCGCCGCGTCGTCGCCGTTCGTTGCC
>JBBPIN010000068.1:0-6941 GCA_038040285.1 Actinomycetota bacterium | reverse complement strand
GGGGTTTGCCTGGCCGCCGCGTCACCGCGGCGCCGGTGCGCTCTTACCGCACCATTTCACCTTTGCCTGTGCGCGACTCAGCTGTGGCCGCGCCATCGGCCGTATGTTTCTGTGGCACTTTCCCGCGGGTTTCCCCGGGTGGGCGTTACCCACCGCCTCGCCCTGTGGTGTCCGGACTTTCCTCGAGGGGTTTTCTCTCCCCCCGCGATCGCCCAGCCCGCAAAGTCAATGGTAGTCCTCGTCCGGCCAACCGCATAGCTGGATTCCTGCAGGGCGCGGAGCGCGTAGAACTGACGGCGGTTTGGGCTAGCTGAGGTCCGAACCGCAGGAGCGACAGCCGCCCGCGGCACGCATCGAGCCGCCGCAGACGGGGCATTCGGCTGGGCCGCCGGTCACCAGGTCCTCCCAGGCGCCGAGGACGATGTCCTCCAGCGTCAAACCGTGGGGCTCGAACAGCCTCATCGCCGAATGCTCCGTCGGGGCGTCAACCGCGAGCTCGGGCGACCGGGTAGCTGTCGCCGTGTCGCTCACGAGATGGTGTGCTCCGCGGCCACGTGCCTCTGGGGGCGCGTGTCGCCGAGCAGGTCGAGGAAGCAGGGTGCAGCCTTTGCTCGGGGCAAAGGCAAGCCCGATGACGAAGACATGCGACGTGCGACGCGCGTCATCCGGAGGTGCGGGGTCGCGGAACTCACCATCAGACCTTCCTGAAGACTCCAACCACCGTGCCGAGCAGCTTCGCTTCCGTGGTCCGGATCGGCTCCATCGCATCGTTCTCGGGCTGAAGCCGAACGTGGTCGGACTCGCGGAAGTAGCGCTTCACCGTCGCCTCCTCACCGATCAGCGCGACGACGATCTCGCCGTCGTCGGCGTCGTCTGAGGGCCGCACGACCACGTAGTCGTCCTCGAGAATGCCGGCGTCCTTCATGCTGTCGCCGCGCACCCGGAGCACGTAGTCGCCGTCCTCGCCGCCGATCATGTCCGGAACGTCGAGGTAATCCTCGATGTTCTCCTCCGCGAGGATCGGCTGGCCGGCGGCGACCTGGCCTACCAGCGGCAGGCCCGGCGGGCGGATCGCCTTCTTGGCCTTGTCGACGAGCAGCTCGATCGCTCGCGGCTTCGAGGGGTCGCGGCGCAGCAGGCCCGACTTCTCGAGGTTGGCGAGGTGTGCGTGCACCGTCGAGGAAGAATGCAACCCCACCGCCTTGCCGATCTCGCGCACCGTGGGGGGATAGCCGTATTTGCTGGCGTAGCGACGGATGAAGTCGAAGATCTCTTTCTGGCGCTTTGTCAGGTCCACCTTTCGCTCCCGGTCAGCGACTTGCGGTCATTGACTGATCCGAACACATGTTCGTACTGTAGCGCCCCCCACGGATGCTTTCAAGGGCATCTAGAATCGCTGCAAGACGAGCGCCTGTGGCGGAACTGGTAGACGCGCAAGGTTGAGGGCCTTGTGGGCCTCACGGCCCGTGGAGGTTCGACTCCTCTCAGGCGCATAGGACATGCAGTCGCGGCCCTCATCCGCGGTTGACGACGCTGAGCCAGACTCCTGAGAGCGAGACCGGGCGCCAGCCTACGATGCCGCGAACCGAGCGCTCGAGGCCGATCGGGTAGGGACTCGCGACGGCAATGGAGGTGAGCAGCGGGTCGGTCCGCAGGCGCTGCGCGGCCGCGCGCCCCACGTCCCCCGCGACCCGCACCGCCGCGCTGCGCAGCAGCACCAGCCTGCCGACCCGGCTGCCGACGGCGCGAAAGGCGACCTCGTCGAGGGCCGGCCCGAGGCCGCGGCGGCTACCCCACCAGCCCCGGTTGCGCTCCAGCACCACTCCCCCGCTGGGACGAGCGGAGAGCTGGAAGGGACCGCTGCCGGCCTGGCGGACCCTAAACAGAGAGGCATCGGTGCCACTCTGGGGCAGGAGCGCGGCGGGAGAGACAAGTCCGAGGCGGGGGTCGCCGAGGCGGGCCGGAAGGTCGCGCACCGGGGCATCGAAAACGAAGCGGACGAGGTCGGGGCGCGGCGCGTCGGCGGCGATCAGACTCGGCAGCCTCCTCCCCACCGCCGACGTCCGCCAGCGCTCGGCGTTGACCACCACCGCGGAGGCGTCCAGCAGCCTGCCGTCCTGGAAGCGGACACCGGGACGCAGTCGAAGGCTCCAGACCCGAAAGTCGCCCGAATGGCGGCTGGAGAGCGCGACCCCGGGCACGTTGCGCCGCCGCCCATAGGGTCCGTCGAGGCTGGCGGTCAGCGGTTCGAAGATCTGCCGCGCCACCGTCTGCTCGGAGATCGTGTGCGCCGCCAGCGGGTCGAGCCCGCCCGCCGGGGCGGGAATCGCGTAGACAAGCTCACCGTTGCCTCCGGCGCGGGGAGGGCTTTCCGCGGCCGGGAAGCGGGTCGCCCCAGCCCCACATCCGGAGGCGAGCGTGGCGGCAACCGCGAGGGCGCCGACCAGCGCGCCGCGGAGCCGGGACCACACCGGACCGCCCCTAGATCTTGAGGATGACCAGCGTGTTGACGACGAACAGGATCCCGAAGAAAATCGTCGCCCGGTCGAGGTTCTTCTCGACCATAGACCCGCCGCCGGCCGAGCTGCCGCCGCCCCCGACCCCGAAGGCGCCCGAAAGGCCGGTGTCCTTGCCCGAGTGCAGAAGCACGAGGAACACGAGGACGACCGAGATGATCACCTGCACTACTCCTAGCAGCGTGTACACAGCAGCGAATTCTACGGCTCTTCGCCGCTGGCGTTGTCAACCGCCTCCTCGCCCCCATCAACCCAACGCTTCCGGCGCTACTGCTCCATCGCCGACGCTCGCACCGAGTAGATCTTCAGCCAGCTGGTCTCGTCGGTGTCCGGCTAAGCCCCTTGACCACGTCGACGAACTCGAACCTGCCGGTCCCCCGCACCTCGTCGTCCAGGACCGGGTTGGCGTAAATGAGGGTGAGCGACCGCGGGTTGCGAGTCCACCGACTCGATGATGCGCCGGATCACCCCCTGGAAGACCTTGCCCTCGAACGGAGAGTAGAAGTAGGCGAACGTCATGTCGTCGGGAACCTCGAAATCGGCCGCATCGGCCGTGATCAGCTCGACGTTGTGACAGATGAGGCGGTCGAGGTTGACCTCGATGTTGCGCCGCGCCACCGCGTTGAGCTGCGGGGAGATCTCGACGCCCACGACCCGCGCGAAGGGGTACTGAGCGGCCTGCCAGACGACGCGGCCCTTCCCGGAGCCGAAGTCGACGAAGACGTCGGTTGGGCGAACCTCGCAGCGGCGCAGCGCTCTTCGCACCCAGGTTCACGAAGACGCCTCGTAGCGCTTGTGGTCCGGATCCCCGAGCCCCAGCTCTTCGACCTCGACAGTCCCGCCGGTGTCGGCCAGGCCGCGCTCAAAGACGAGCCGCGCGAGGCGGTTCTTTGATGCCCGCACGACACTGTACGCGGCGCTCTCCTTGACCTGATTCACGATCTTCGGCATGGCTCGGCGCAGGTCGACACTCGCGCCCCTATCCGACATCGGCACCAACCCCCGACGCTTAACAGCATTCCTTCAGCCCGCATCGTCGCCCTTGGCCTCGTCGAGCTGATTGAGGATCTCGACCGCCTCGCGGCGAAGCTCGGCGTCCTGACGACGGAAGTCCTCGTCGGAGAGCTTCCCGGCGGCGTGATCGAGCTCGGTGTCGCGAATCTCGCGGTACTTGGCCTCCTTGCGAGACTCGAGATCGGCGATGCGCGGGTCCTCCCCGCCCTCCGACCGTTCGCGGCGCAGCGGCACGAGCACGAAGGCGGCCACGAGGACGAACAGCAGAGCGCCGAGCAGGATCTCGGTCAACCTGGCCCGATCAGGCGCGTGCGCGCGACGGCTGGTGGCTGAGCCGTGCCGCCTGCAAGGAGGTGACGCGGCGCCGGCGCGCGCCGGGCGCCGGCCAGACCGCGATCAGCGCTCCGCCGAGCGCCACCACGGCCCCGATCCACATCCAGGTGACCAGCGGGTTGACGATCACGTGGAAGACGGCGGGCGGCGTGTCGCGCAAATAGCCGTTCGCGATCTTGCGGATCGCCAGGCCCCGCACATCCTGCAGCAGGGCCGCCTGCTGGGAGATCGCCCGCGGGTTCGGCGACGCCGCGGCTAATCGCATCCGGCCCCGGGCAAGGAGCTGGAACTTTCGGTCCGCCCGGCGAGCGTTGCGCAGCACCGGACCGATGCTGGGCTGCACGGCGGTCCAGAAGTCCCTGCGGATCCCTCGCCGCAGCCCCACCTCGCTGGTCGACTCGCCGTCGAAATAGCAGCTGATCAGCCGTTGCGGCGGGCAGCTCCCGGGTCGGAAGTAGCCGCGGGTGGGATGGATCATGAACCGCTGGCTGTCCTTGGAGACGTCGAGTACGGCGCCGAAGGCGATGCGCTCATTGTCGACGCTGACCGTGGGCCGCTTGTAGTCGACCTTGTAGCCGTCGACCGTGGTGCTGTCTCCCGGCCGCAAATTGAGCTCGCGGTTGGTCTGGAAGCTCGAGGAGGCGGCGACGCCGATCAGCAGCACCGCAATTCCCGCGTGCACCACGTAGCCGCCGTAGCGGCGGCGGTTGCGAGCCGCGACGGCGAACATCGCCCCGGGAATCGACCCTCCGGAAAGCGCCCGCCTCGCCGACCCGCCCCGCCACAGCTCCTGGGCCAGCGCGGTGAGCGCGAAGGCGGCGAAGGCGAACAGCAGAAGCGCCCAGGGCCGCCGGCCGGCGTCGAAGAGGGTCGCCGCCCCGATTCCGACTCCCAGTGCGACCGCCGCCGGTGCCACGAAGACGCGGCGCGCCGACTCCCAGGTGACCCGGCGCCATGCGAGCAGCGGGCCGATCCCGGTGAACAGCACCAGCAGGATCGCCAGCGGGGTTGTGTAGCGGTCAAACCAGGGCGCCGCCAGCGAGGCCTTGTCGCCGGTGAACAGCTCCGAGATCAGCGGAAACATCGTTCCCCAGAAGATCACCGCGCAGAGCGACACGAGCAGGAAGTTGTTGACGAGGAAGATCGACTCGCGCGAGAACAATGAATCGATCCGCTTCTCCGAGCGCAGGTCGTCGAGGCGGGAGACGATCAGTGCCGTGGAGCCGATCAGCACCACCGCGATCAGGACCAGAATCGGCGCCCCCACCGTCGAGGCGCCGAAGGCGTGGATCGACTGCAGTACACCGGAGCGGACCAGGAAGGTGCCGAGCAGCGCCAACGTGAAGGTGCCGACGATCAGCGACGCGTTCCAGACCTTCAGTATCCCGCGCTTTTCCTGGACCATGATCGAGTGCAGAAAGGCGGTGCCCATCAGCCAGGGCATCAGCGAGGCGTTCTCGACCGGGTCCCAGGCCCAGTAGCCGCCCCAGCCCAGTTCCGAATACGACCAGCTTGCGCCCAGCACGATGCCGATCGAGAGGAAGGTCCAGGCGATCAGCGCGAAGCGGCGGGTGGCGCGGATCCAGCTCGCGTCGAGGCGGCGGGTGATCAGGGCGCCGATCGCGAACGCGAACGGCACCGTGAAGAAGACGTAGCCCGAGTACAGCATCGGCGGGTGCATGAGCATGCTGGGATGGCGCAGCAACGGGTTGAGCCCAGCCCCCTCGACCGGCGCCGGGCTCAAATGCTCGAAGGGATTGGAGGCGAACACCGCCAGCCCGACGAAGAAGGCACCGACGCCCATCAGCACCGCGGTCGCGTAGGGCACCAGCTCGCGGAGGCGATTTCGGGTCGCGAAAAGCACCCCGCTGGAGGCGATCGACAGCACCCAGGCCCAGAGCAGCAGCGACCCCGCCTGACTCGACCACATCGAGGTGAGTCGGTAGTAGAGGGGCGTTGTGGTCGAGGAATGGTCGGCGACCAGCTGGAAGGAGAAGTCGTTGCGCAGGAAGGCCGCCTCCAGCACCAAGACGCAGACGCTGAGCAGCGCGCAGAGCGCGTAGACGGCGCGGCGCGATGAGTTGACCCAGCGGCGGTCGCCGTTGCGTCCGATCAGCGCCGCGACCGCCGCGTAGAGCGCCGTCAGCAGTGCGAGTGCAAGCGCGGCGCGCCCCAGCTCGATCACCGCGTCACCCCCCGAACGCCAGAGCCGCGCGGGTCGCGGTGGCTAGGAATTGTGCTGCTCCGTGAACTTGGAGGGGCATTTCGTGATCAGCGTGTCGCGCTGGCCGACGAAGGTGCCGTTGCGGACGCTGCCGGTGAGCACGATCTCGCGCCCGGCGCGGAACGGGTCGGGGACGGTGCCGGTGTAGGTGACCGGGATGCTCGCCGAAGGGTTGTCGCGATCGGCGACCCGAAAGCGAATCGTCTCTCCTTCGTGGCGGACCGAGCCATCGACCACCTTGCCGGTCAGGTCGTAGGACTTGCCCGGCGCCGCGTTGAGCAGCTGCGACGGCTCCTTGGCCTCGGTCGCGGCGCTGAACGACGTGTAGACGAGGGCGGCGGCGAGCAGGACCGCGGCCCCGAGCGCCACCACCAGGCGGATCTTCCGTTTGCGCTGCGGGTCCATCCAGGGAGAGGCTGATTATGGCAAGGGGCGGGTCGCCGCCATGCTAAGAATGCGCTTGTGGCAGAGGATCCGGTACTGCTGATCACCGGCGCCAGCAGCGGCATCGGCGCGGCGACAGCGCGAGCGGCCGCCGGCTCGCGCCGCCTCGTGCTGGCGGCACGACGGGTCGAAGCGGTCGAGAAGCTGGCTAATGAACTGGGCGGCGACGAGCGCGCCCTGGCCGTGCGCTGCGACGTCACCGAGTGGGACCAGGTCGAGGCCATGGCGGCGGAAGCGCTGGAGCGCTTCGGCCGCATCGACGCCGTGTTCGCAAACGCCGGGTTCGGGGCCACGCGCGGATTTCTGGAGGAGACGCCGAAGCACTGGCGCTCGATGGTGCTGACCAACGTCTACGGCGTGGCGCTGACGATTCGCGCCACCCTTCCCCACCTGCTGGAGCGCGGCGACGG
>JBBPIN010000067.1:0-7257 GCA_038040285.1 Actinomycetota bacterium | reverse complement strand
TCGATCCAGCGCGGACGGCGCTGCGGGTACTCGCTGGTGACCAGCTCGGGCCGGCCGGGTGAGAGCGTTGTGGCCGGAGGAGGCGTCATGGCGTCTGCCCGCTTTGGATCTGCTGGACGACGATGTCCTGAGCGTCCTGGATGTCGCGCTTCTGCCTTGCGATGAAGTCCTGGTATTGCTGCGGAGTCACCACCGAGACCTCGATCCGGTCGGCGGCGTAGGCGGCCCCCGAGAAGGTCGAGCTGCGGCCGGTGTAGGTGCCGGTCTGATCGGCGCGGAACCAGGCGTGGTTGATCTTGCCCGGCACGGCGTTGAACTTGCCGCCCAGCTCCGGCACGAACCAGCCGTGCACCTCGTCGGTGGTGACGAGGTTGAGCTGCACCGAGGTGTCGACCGGGACGACCAGCTGGTAGTAGGAGAAGGCGCCGTTCGGGTAGGTGTAGCGCCACAGCCATTGCTGCCCCGTCGCGGTGATCTCGAGCGGGTTGGCGCTCTGGCTTGCCGGCGGGGTCGAGGTGCCGATCGGCGCCGCGCCGCTGCCCGTGACCGTCGCCGACGCTTGTAGCCCCTGCGGGCCGGTCGGCGCCCTGTCGCGGGCCTTCTGCGTGAAGACGATGCTGACCACGAAGGTCGCGGCGGCAAGGGCCGCAAGCACGCCGGCGGCTCGCACCTGGACGCGACGGCCGCTGCGCACCCGTCGCGGCTCGCGGCCGCGGCGCTCGCGGTAGCGCACGATCGCGGAGAGCAACGCCACGTTGACCACCACGATCAGCGCTACGACCACGATCAGCGTGATCCAGTAGAGGGTGTTGAGGTCGTCGGCGTTGGGCGAGTGGGGCGGCTCGGGCGAGATCACGTTGGCGCCCGCCGGCGCGGCGGCAAGGGCGAGGGTGAGCAGCACCGCCCCCATTGAGAGGAGGAGGCGGCGGGCACGTGTCCGCGGCAGCGCCAAAGCGCGGCCATTCTAATCCGCAGCGCCCCCTGCTTGGCAGCGACGGGCGAGAGTGGAAGAATTGGCCAGTCAGCCAAACTCAAGGAGGAACGATGGAAGGCAGCGCTGAGTCGGCGATCGACGCAAATCTCTCCAACGGATTCGGGGCGAGCTCCTCGAACGGCACCATGGAGGCAGCGCTGCAGCGGATGGCAAAGGCCGACCCCGAGCTGGCCGTGAGGCTGATCGTCCACTCGCTGCCCGCGGCGGCTGCCACGATGCCCTCCAACCTCAGCTGGCGCCTCAGCGTCGAAGGACTTGGGGACTGGACCGTGCGCGGCTCCGGGGACGGTGGCCCGGCCACGGTCGAGCCCTCCAACGGCGACGCCGGCGAGGACTTCGCGATCGAAACCGATTCGCTGGGACTCGCGCGACTCGCTGCGGGCTCCAGCCCGTTGGGGCTGATGTTGCGCCGCCGCCTGCGGCTGCGCGGCAAGCGCCGCAAGGCCCTGAAGCTGCGCCACCTCGACCCCGAGGCCGGCCCGCGCAAGATGGCCAAGTTCGGCGTCGAGGTCGACCCAGACCTGATCTACCGCTCCCTGCCCTACGCGATCGATCCCGAGTGGACGCGAGGCCACCGCTTCACTGTCGCGTTCGAGGTTCTCGGCGATGGCGGTGGCCGCTGGGTGGTCGAGGTCGACGACGGGGAGGTCAGGGTGCATGCGGGCTCGCAGGACGGAGCCGCGGCGCCGGACGCGACGGTCCGGCTCTCGTTCGACACGTGGATGGCGCTGCTGCGCGGAGACCTCAGCCCGACAAAGGCGATGCAGAATGGGCTGACCCGGGCCGAGGGCGCCCTTCACCCGGTCACCCTGTTCGGCCGTTGGGCCGACCGCGCCGACGGCGTCGACGGGCCGGAGTTGGAGCGCGAGGAGCGCCAGCGCGTCGTGCAGGCAAACCGCATCGGCTCATGGGGCTCGAGCTCAAACGGCGCCGCGCCGCGCACCATCGACCCCGCCCAGGGCGGCGCGGCGGCGAAGCGCGACAACCTGCTCAGCTACGAGCAGCTCTACGCGCTATGGGAAAAGCGCAACTGGCGCTCGCACGAGCTGGACTTCTCGATCGACCGCGAGCAGTGGCTTGCGACGCCGACCGAGGCCCAGCGCGATACCGCCTGGACGATGTCGAGCTTCTATGTCGGCGAGGAGCGGGTGGCGGCGGACCTTGCGCCCTTCGTGCTCGCCGCTCCGAGCGGCGAGGCCGAGGCCTTCCTGGCCACCCAACTCGTCGACGAGACGCGGCACGCCGTGTTCTTCGACCGCTGGGCGTCGGAGGTGATGGCGCTCTCGGCCGACGACATGCGCTCGCGCCTTCGGGAGGCCGAGGAGACGATGATCGGCCCCTGGCACTTCCTGTTCGACGACTCGCTGCGCGACGTCGCCCAGCGGCTGCTGAAAAGTCCCGACGACCTCGAGCTGTTCGTCGAGGGGATCGTCATCTACCACATGGTCACCGAGGGGGTGCTGGCGATGACCGGGCAGCGGGTGATCCTGCAGTACATGGAGGACCACTCCCTCTATCCCGGCTTCCACAAGGGCTTCTCGCTGGTCGAGCAGGACGAGCACCGCCACATCGCCTTCGGCGTGCGCTTTCTGCGCGATGTCTGCGAGGAGCGCCCCGAGATGCGCGAGGTGATCCTGCGCACCCTGACCCGGTTGCTGCCTGAGGCGGCGAGGGTCTTCATACCCCCCTACGAGGACCCGAACACGACCGAGTTCGTCAGCTACGACAATCACTCCTCGCAGGTCTTTGGGTTCGCCTACAACGCGCTGCGGCGCCGCATGGACGTGATCGGGGTCGAGATCCCGCCCGCCGAGGAGCTGATGCCCGGCCCGGTCGACCCGCGCGGGCTGGAGGCCGGCCCGATCTCGCAGCCGGTCGACATCGAGCCGGTGGTGGTCTCGCAGACCGCCTGAGCGCTCGCCGTTAGATTCCGCTACTTGGCTAGATCAGGCAGCAGCAAAAGGTCGAGTCCGGGGACGCGCGCGCTGGTCCGCGCCGCCGCCGCGGCGACGGTCGTCGCCTCCGTCGCGGTGCCGCTGATTCGCCGCCGCCGGCACATCCCCGCCTCGGTGACGATCGCCGCCACCGCCGCCGGGCCGCTGGCGATGACCGTGCTCTGGCCGCGCTCCAAGATGCGCGACGCGGTCCTCTTCACGCAGCAGATGTGGGGCTTCGTGATGGTGCACGAGCTGCCCTACGACAACCCGCAGCGCCTGCGCGATCGTCTGCGCAGCCACTATCCGATCGCCGCCGACCGGGTGCTGGGCGGTGGCGAGCTGCCCACCCTGCGTCTACAACGGGCTCTGGCCGGTCTGGGCCGCAGCAACCTCCTCGACCGCGCCCTGACCTGGGCCCACTGGCTGTGGTTCCTGGAGCCGCACCTGGCGATGATCTGGATCCTCGTCCGTCACAACGATCGTTTCCCGCGCGCCGCGCGCCAGCTCGCCGCCACCTACGACATTGGGTGCGTCTTTTACTTCCTGGTCCCCACTGCACCTCCGTGGTGGTCGTCCGAGCAGGGGCTGATCGAGGGCGACCTGCGCCGGATCATGGTCGAGGTCGGCGAGCAGACCTGGGGGCGGGCGTGGGAGCGGATGTACGACTCACTGGGCGGCAACCCGTGGGCGGCGATGCCGTCGCTTCACTTCGCCACCTCGCTGATGGTCGCGATCCAGCTCAGCGAGGCAGGTCCGGTCGAGGGCGCGGTCGGCTGGGGCTACGCGCTGACCCTGGGCTTCGCGCTGGTCTACCTGGGCGAGCATTACGTCACCGACCTGGCGGCGGGCGCCTTGCTGGTCGCGGCGGTACGGCGCGGGGAGCCGTTCGTGGAGCCGCTGGTGCTGAAGGTCAATCGCGCTTTGCAGCGACTTGAGCGCACAGCCGTGGCGCAGCGGGAATGATCGGCAAGCCTGGTTCCGACGCTATTGCCTGGGTAGCATGCGTTCACAGGAGCAGATGAGCGAGGCCAGATTCCTCGATCAGAAGGCGGAGGAAGAGGAGTTCTCCACCGGTGTCGACGGGGGGGACGTCGACGAAGAGCCCTCGACCGACGAGATCAGCTTTTTCAGTCGCCGGCGCATCCTGCAGACGCTGGTCGTCGTCGGGCTGCTCATCGTCGCCATTTATTTCCTCTTCCCCTCGCTCGTCGGACTCGAGGACGCGATCGGGAAGATCGACGACGCGGAGCTCGGATGGGTGCTGGTCGCCGGCGGCTTCGGCGTCGCGATGTTCGGCACCTACATCACCCTCTTTCGCGGCGTGGTCGGCGGCGACGAGCTGCCGCTGACCTGGAAGGAGGCATACGAGATCAACATGGCCGCGCTGGCGGCTTCGCGGGTGTTCTCGGCCGGCGGAGCGGGCGGGATCGCGCTCACCTACTGGGCCCTGCGCAAGGCGGGGATGGACGCGCGGCGCTCGACCCAGCGGATGGTCGTCTTCCTCGCCCTTCAGTACACCTTCTATCCGCTCGCGATCATCGTCTGCGGAATCCTGCTCCGCACCGGGGTGGTCTCGGGGAAGAGCTCGGTCGAGCTGACGATCATTCCCGCGGCGATCGCGGGCGTCGTGATGCTGCTGGGCCTGCTGGTGGCGCTGATCCCGCGCGATCTCGAGCGCCGGATCGCGAAATGGGCGGAGGGTCACAGGCGAGCCGCGCTGGCCCGCAGAATCGCCCGGGGCCCAGAGACGTTGGCCGACGGCTTGCGAAAGTCATTCGACCTCATACGGCACCCCAAACGGGGAGCCCTTGCGCTTCTAGGCGCGACTGGGTTCTGGGCGACGCAGATCGCGATTCTCTGGGCCACCTTCAGGGCATTCGGGGTCAGCGTGCCGATCGCGGTGCTGGTGATGGGATTCTTCCTCGGCATGGTCGCCAACCTGATCCCCTTCGTCCCCGGCGGCGTCGGTGCCGTCGACGCCGGGCTGATCGGTGCCTACGTCCTCTTTGGGCTGCCCGAAGCGACCTGTTTCGCAGCCGTCCTGATCTACAGGCTGGTCGCCTTCTGGATGCCGCTGCCGCCGGGCATCGTCGCTTTCTTCCAGCTCCGGGGCACGGTCCATCGCTGGGAGGAGGAGGGACGCCCGATCGAGCGTCTCAAGGCCCCGACGCTGACCAAAGGCCGTCTGGCCGGCTCGTGATTTCCAATACTTCAGAAAGTGAAGTAACATATGAATAGGCTACGGAGTGAGGAAATGAACGAGCCGAAGACCGAAGAGCTGATCATCATCGGCGGTGGGCCGGCCGGCTATACGGCCGCCCTGTATGCCTCCCGCGCCAACCTCGAGCCGCTGGTCATCGAGGGCTTCGAGTGGGGCGGACAGCTTCAGAACACCACCGACGTCGAGAACTACCCCGGCTATCCCGAGGGGATCATGGGGCCGGAGATGATGCAGGAGTTCCGCGCCCAGGCGGAGCGCTTCGGGACCCGTTTCATCACCGACAACGCGGACCGGGTCGAGCTCTCCGACGGGGAGACCCAGCGGGTCTGGCTCGGCGATGAGGAATACCGGGCGAAGACGGTGATCCTCTCGATGGGCGCCGAGCCGCGCCGGCTTGGGATCCCGGGCGAGCGCGAGCTGTCCGGCCGAGGTGTCTCGACCTGCGGAGTCTGCGACGGGGCGTTCTTCAAGGGGGAGCGGGTGATCGTGGTCGGCGGCGGCGACTCGGCGATGGAGGACGCGATCTTCATCGCCAAGTACGCGAGCCAGCTGACGATCGTCCATCGCCGCGACGAGTTCCGCGCCTCGAAGATCATGCTCGAGCGGGCGCAGGCAGTCGACAACATCGACTTCAAGACCCCGTACATCCCCGAGGAGTTCGTCGCCGGCGAGGACGGCAAGCTCGCCAAGGTCAGGCTGCGCCACGCCGACACCGGCGAGCCCGAGGAGCTCGAGATCGGTGGCGCCTTCGTGGCGATCGGTCACACGCCGCAGTCGGACCTCGTCAAGGATCAGGTGGATACCGATGAGGCGGGCTACCTCGTGACCCAGAACGGCTCCACGAAGACCAACCTGGCCGGCGTCTTCGCGGTCGGCGACCTGGTCGACCACATCTACCGGCAGGCGGTGACCGCCGCCGGCACCGGCTGCATGGGGGCGCTCGACGCCGAGTGGTACCTGCGCGACACGCCGCCGATGCCGGAGGCCCACTGGATGCCGGGCGGCGAGCCGGTCGAGATCGCGCCGCCCACGCCTTAGCTCCCTAGAACGTTCGCCGAAGCTAGAGTGCACCTCGACCGAGCGAGCGAGGGACGAGGAGGATCAGATGGCGGCGATCGAGAGCCCCGAGAAGGTCGGGCTGAAGCCGTTTCACGAGTTCGACGAGGCGAACGAGACCTGGCCGCGGGGCGATCGCCCGGCGGCGATCCGCGAGGCGGCAGCCGAGTTCCGCGCTCGCTTCGCCACCGCCGAGAACCGCGTGCGAGCCGTGCGCACCGTGCCGATCGCCTCAGCCGGATATCCGCTCAAGTTCGCCTTCGGCGGCGCCGCGAAGGGCGCCAACCCCTACATCAACATCATCAACCGCCTGCAGGTGATCCAGTACGAGGACTTCGACGGCAACCTGCGAACGCTCGCCTACGAGCCGACGGTCACCGACGGCCCGCAGGAGGCCCCCTTCTACCGGCAGCAGCTCGAGCAGCTCCAGAAGCTGCCCGGTGGCGCCGGCGACTACGTCGCCTACAACCTGCTGTCGAAGATCTGGCATACGGTCGAGAGCGCCCTCGCCGAGACCGGACTGCGCCCCGAGGACGTCGACTTCGTCAGCTTCGACCACCTCCACGTCCAGGACGTGCGTTTCATCCTCGGCTCCGAGACGCCGCCGCCCGGACATCCGGAGGCAGTCAAGCCGCTGTTCCCGAACGCCAAGCTGCTCACTCAGCGCAAGGAGTGGGACACGTTCGCGTCGCTGCACCCGATGCAGTGGGCGTGGTACGTCGAAGACGGGATCGAGGGCGTAAACGAGGACAACGTCGTGCTGCTGGACGGCGACGTAGAGCTCGGGAAGGGCGTGGCGCTGGTCTGGACGCCGGGCCACACCGACGGCAACCACTCGCTGTGCATCAACACCGACGACGGGGTATGGGTCTCCTCCGAGAACGGGGTTGCCGCCGACTCCTGGCATCCGCACCTCTCGAAGATCCCCGGCGTGCGAAAGACGGCGGAGTTCTTCGGGCGCGAGGTGATCCTCAACTCGAACACGCTCGAGGATTCGATCGACCAGTACGACTCGATGATCAAGGAGAAGGCGCTCGCCGATCCCAACC
>JBBPIN010000066.1:0-7296 GCA_038040285.1 Actinomycetota bacterium | reverse complement strand
GACGCTGCACACCCTCGACGCGACCGAGAACGTCACCATCGCGGCCGCCGACCCGTCCAACCCGCGTGTCGACCGGGTCGTCGTCCGTGTCCGCGACGCCTTCCTCGGCGACGTCACCAACGAGATCGACATCTTCGTCGTCGCCGGCACCCCCACCGGCGGCGCCACCCTCACCAACTGCACCGGCGCCGGCGCCGTCCCCGGCAGCAGCCTCCTGATCGCCAACGTCCTCGTCGACGCCGCAGCCAGCTCGATCGTCACCGCCAAGATCGACACCACCGGCGCCAGCAACAACAACCCGCTCGTCCGACCCGCGGTCGGCGCCAGCGGCGCCAGCGGCTCCAGTCTAATCGGCGTACAAATACTCACCTCATCCGGCACGTACACGCCCACGACCGGCACGACGCGCGTCTACGTCGAGCTGGTTGCTGGTGGAGGCGCCGGAGGCGGTTGTCCTGCAATTGGGTCTGGTTCTGCTGCCGGTGGCGGTGGAGGCGGCGGCGGATATGCGGCCTCGCTACTTACCTCGGGATTCTCGGGCGTCTCATACGTGATCGGCGCGGGCGGCACGGGCGTATCAGCGGGCGCAGGCAACGCCGGTAGTGATACGACTTGGAACGCTACAACCATCGTCGCCAAGAGCGGCGCTGGAGGCGCAGCAGGCGTGCTGAACACGGCCGTTTTTGGGGGGGCGGGCGGCATTGCTGGAACGGGCCAAGTTACTTCCCCTGGCGGGCGAGGTACAGCGGCAATAAACGTGCTTGGTAACGGCGCAGGCGGAAGCTCTTATCTCGGATTTGGCGCTGAGCAATCTGCGACACCAAGCTCTAGCACCCTTACCGGTAATGCGGGAAGCCTCTACGGGGGCGGAGGAAGCGGCGGTCAATCTAACGGAAATGTGGGCGTTAACACTGGCGGACCAGGCGCTGCTGGAATCATTCGCGTCTGGGAGTTCCGTTAGCACCAGGTGTCGCGCCAGTAGACGCCGAGCTCCGTCTCGACCGTCGTCCCAGAACCCCACAGCTGCACCGTCGTCGACCCGGGCGGAAGCAGCCACCATGTCGACGCGGGGAACCGCACGTTCGCGTACCAGCTCGTGCCGTCGCTCTTCACCGCTGTGCGCGCGCCCATGTCGATGTCCAGCCACTCACCGGAGGCGAGCTCGATCGAGTCGACATACAGCGACTCGCCGGTGTCGGCGTTCGTCAGCTGCGGGTTCTTGATCGGCCCGAACACACGGAACACCGCGGGCGCGGTGAAGTTGCCGCCGTTCGTCACCGACACAAGCACCGCATAGGCGCCGCCGCCGCCGCCGAAGTTGATCGGAAACGCGAGCGGGAACTCCGCCCCAGGTGTCGCCGGCGTCCCCGCCTGCGTCGCCGCCGCCGTGTTCACCGTCTGCGAGTAGATCCCCGGGTCCGGGCACACGACCGAAATCAGAAAGTCCTTCGCGAACAGGCCGCTGTAGCGGAAGTTGTCGAGCCGGGCGGTCACCTGCATCGCCGGCAACCCTGAGGGCTGCGACATCAACGTCAAATCCGACCGGAGCGCCCTGAGCGCGCGCTGCAAGCTGACCAGCACCGCGTTCCGGTCGGTCGGAGACAAACCGGCGATCTTCCCCTTCAACGTCACCGGCCGCTGCCCCATCCACGCGTCCCCCGCGATCGCCCCATCGGTCTCCGGCAGCTCCTCGATGTTCATCCGGATGTTCGGCGAGTCGAACCCCGTCACTTCCTCCAACCACAACCCCGACAGGCCGTCGTTGAAGATCACGGTCGTCCCGTCCGGCCCCACCAACGTGAAAACAGCCCCGTACTCGTACACACCCCGCCTATCGCGCCCGCGGCGTACAATCCGACCCAGCGCTGTGGAGCAGCTGGTAGCTCGCCAGGCCCATAACCTGGAGGTCGCGGGTTCGAGCCCCGCCAGCGCCCTGTCGCGGGTTCGATCCCCGCCGGAGCCTCGACGGAGGCTGCGTAGCTCAGGGACGGCGCTCCGTCCACGGTAGAGCAAGGGCGGTACCCAACCAGCATGAGCCGGGACGTCGCGACCCGGCTCTCGCCCTAGCCGATCAGCGCTTTCAGCTCGAACTCGAGCGCCGCCGAGAACAGGTGCGGGTCGGATGGGCCGGTCGCGAAGTAGTTCTCCACGTGGATCGTCGACCCACCGCCGCCCGGGTCGAGTGTGCCGCCGCCGAGCCTGCCGGCGAACGCGGCCGCGAGCACGTTCGACGAGAACGAGTGGGTCAGGTCCCGCTGCGCGCTCAGGAACCCGACGAAGTTCTGCTCCACCAACGCGTCGATCTCCGCCTGCGTCGGCGCCTGCGACTCCGCGCCTGAGCTCGAGGAGCTGTCGCTCGCGGCTGACTCGCTCGAGGTGTCGGGGATCTCGCCGACCGGGATCGCCGAACCCGTGTCGGTCTCCGCATCAGGGGCTTCCTTCAGCGCCTCCTCGATCTCCTTGATCGACACCGCCAGGTCGGACAGCAGCGCGATCAGGCCGGTGCGCTCATCCTTCAGGTGCTTCAGCTTGTTCCGCAGCCGGGCGAGCCCGACCTTGTTCTTCTTCGGATGCTTCGCGAGCCGCTGGATCGCCGCCTTGACCGCCCTGATCCGCTTGTCCAACGTCGGCAGGACGACCTCGAGGTTGTACTTCAGCTCCGCCTTCAGCGCGATCAGGTCCGGCGCGACCTGCGTGACGATGTAGGTGCCGGTCTTCGGGTCGAACACGACCGTCGGCTCCCCCAACGTCACCCCGCCCACCGACGGTGCGCCGCCGCCGGCGAGCGCGGCCGCGAGCTTCGCCTTCGCCCGGTTAACGGCCAGCACCGCGCTCGCGACCTGGGTCGTGTTCTCCGCGTACTTCAGCCGTGCCTTCGCGAGCTTGCCCTCCGCGACCGCGACCGCCATCTCCATGTCGGCGATCACGCCCGGGTCAGGCCCCCAGTTGCTGCCGCCGGAGCGCATCAGCTTGTCGATCTTCTCCTTCTCCTTCGCGTTCGCCGCGTCGATCGCCTTGATCTCCGCGTCGTAGGCCTCCTTCTCAGCCTTCGCCTTCGCCTTCGCCAGCTTCGCCCGGGTCCGTGCGAGCTCGATCACAGCCTTATGCCTGGTGTTGATGTTCTTCGTGTGCTTGATCACGTTCACAAGGTGCTTCTCGATCAGCAGCAGCACCTTGATGTCGTCGTCGAACCGCGCCGTCGCCTCAGCCTTGATCAGCGCCGCCCGCAGCGTCGTCGGCACCAGGCTGAACAGCTCCTTGATCGTCTTCGGCGGCTTCTTCTTCGTCCCGACCACCAGGCCGCCGCCGCCGCCGGCGCCTAGGTTGACGGTCGTATCGCCGCCGCCAGTCGTGCCTCCGCCGCCGGATACCGTCTTGCCGCCCCACCAGCGGGCGGTGCCAGTCGGCCTCCCGGGGCCGTTCAGGGTCGTCACCTGCACGGTGGTACCGGTATGCGGCGCGTGGACGATTTTGCCGTTGCCGATGTAGATCGCGATGTGGCTGTGACCGGTGTGGTAGCCGACGAGGTCGCCCGGCAGAAGCTCCCCGATCGAGGGGTGGTACGGCGCCTGCGAGATCTGCGCCTGCGAGGTACGCGGCACCTTGATCCCGATCTGCGCCATCGCAAACACGACGAGGCCGGAACAGTCGAACCCGACCGTATTCGCGCCCTGCGCGATCCCCTTCGTCGGCCCTGACGCGCCGCCGCCGCCCCACGAGTACGGGACCCCGATCTCCGCCGTCGCCGCGGTCGCGACGGTGACACCCTTCTGCGGCCCGCCGCCGATCGACGCGACACCCGCGCTGATCGCCTTCTCGGTCGCCGCCGACCGGGCCCGCGCGACCGCCCGCAGGACCGGGCCGAGGAACCCCTGCCCCCACCGGTTGCCGGCGTTCGCGCCGTCCTTGCCGGCCTGCACGGCGAGTGCGTCGAGCTGCGCGTGGACGCGGTCCTTCGCCTTCTGCGCCCACTTGCCCATCCCGAACGGCAGATGGCTGAACGGCTCCAGGATCGCCAGGTACACCTCGAGCGCCGTCCGCTTCAGCCACCGCCACAAGCCTCCGAACGCGTCTCTGATCGCCCGGACCGGATGGGTGAAGACGGTGCCGAAGAACTTGGCGAAGCCGACGAAGAAACCCTTCACGTCCCGCCAGTGCCGGATCACCTCCGCGGCCACGAACCCGAACGGCCCGCCGATCAGCGTCGCGATCAAAACCATGTGCCGCTTCAGGAAGCCGGCGAAGCTGACGAACCAGCCCTTGACCTGGTTCAGGTGCGTGACGATGTAGGCGACCGCGACGCCGAACGCGACCACGACCAGGCCGATCCCGGTGGAGATCAGGGCGGCCTTGATCGTCGCCGACAACGCGACCGCGCTCGTGCCGACCACCCCCATCCCCGTGACCGCGGACGCTTCGGTCGCGGCGATCTGCACGCGCGCCTGGACTGCGGTGCGGACCATCTCCGCCCGGATCACCTTGAAGATGTCACCGAGCCGTGCGAGCTTCAACGCGAGCCCGGCGCCGGCGAGCAGGAACAGCATCTCCTTGAAGCCGCCCGCCCAGTGCGCCGCCGTCTTCAGCACCGGCCACAACGCCCGCACCACACCGGTCAACACGTGCACCACCTGGCCGCCCTTGTGCACCGCGTCGTTCAGCGACCGTTGGATCTGACCGGTCTTGTGCGCATGGTCGATCCACGCGGTCAGCTGCTTCATCAACCGCAAAATCGTCGGCAGCAACGCCTGCCCGAGGACGACCTGCACCTCGTCGATCTGGGCGTGCAGGATCTTCTGCTGCTGCGCGAGCCGGCCGCTCGTCAGCGCGAAGTTGTCGTGCGCCAACGCCGCGTCGTGGAGGATGATGCTCCGCCGTGCGAGCACCTTCTCGCCGGCGGTCAGCTCCTTCCTCGACCCGGCCAGCGACGCGGTCACCCGGTCCTGCGCCGCCATCACCGCCTTCTCCGCGCTCGCGACCTGGGTGGTGCCGGCCGCGTACTCCTTCCGCGCCTTGTTCAGCTTCGCGTTCGCGATCGCGAGACCAAGCTGCGCCTGGGCGACCTTGCTCACGTCGACGTCGGCCTTCGCGATCCCCTCCGCGAACGCGACCGCTTTCACACGGTCGGCGGTCAGCAGGATCCCGAACTGCCGCAGCGGCCGTGCCATCCCGATCAGCCCCGACTGCAACGCGTGCAGCGCATCCTGCGGGTCGTCGACGTTGTAGAACGCGGCCAGGTCGACGCCGGTCTGGACCATCTCCACCGAGAAGTCCGCCGCCGCCTTCTCCGCCAACCCCATCGGCCGCAGCAGCGCGCCGAACGAGCCGGCGAACTTGAGCGCCGCCTCCCGCGAGACGCCCATCGCCATCGCGCTGTCCTTCGACCACTCAAGAACCGCCTTCTGGCTGCGGCCGAACACGATCCGGGTCTTGTCGACCTGCTCCGCCAGGTCAGACGCGCCGGAAACCGAGCCCCTCAGCACGGCGATCAGGCCGACACCGCCCAGGAACGCGCCCGAGGCGAACGCGACCGACCGGCCCAGGCTGCGGAACATCCCCGACCCGGCGATGCCGCCGCGGGTCAGCGCGCCGAGCTCGTGGTTCGCGGTCTTCGTGTGATGCCCGAACGCGCGCTGCCGCAGCGACACATGCTCGGTCGAGTCCGCCACCTGCCGGTTCGCAGCCGACAGCCTCACCAGCGCACGGCGCGCCTCGTCGCTCTCCTGACCCGAGTGGGCGACCGCGCGCGCGTACCTCTGCGACGCCTGCTCGGCCTTCAGCTCGGCCTCCTGCAGCTTCGTCAGCTGCAACTTCATCCCGCTGACGCCGTCGCGGAAGTCCCGCTCCGCCTTGCTCAGCCCCTTGTGGAACCTGTCCGTGTCGATCCCGAGGACGACGCCCGCGGTCGCGACGACCGCGCCGCCCACGCCCATCACGGCGTCATCACCTCACCCGTCCGCGCGAAATGCCGTGCCGCGTCCATCTCCCCGCCCCCGCCGCCGCCGCCGCCCTCGTCGTCGATGCCGCCGAGGAGATCCGCAGTCGCCATGCTCGTCCTGCGCTCCTGCACCGACAGCCGGTCGAACAACGCCTCCTCGATGCAGAACTGGACGACCGGGTCGTTCGTCATCTGCGGGAACGGCCGGCCGGTCCGCTTCGCCACCACCGCCACCCGCAGCCCGTCACGGCCACGCACAAACCCCTCCCAGTCACGCAGAAGCGCCGGCACCCCATACAGGCCCCGGGTCCGCTCGCACGCCTCGCAGCCGGCCGGGCAGCCGTGCGCACGCGCGAAAGCCGCGATCAGCTCCCGATCAGCCCGCTCAGAGAAGCTGCGTGGTCGAGAACTCACCGATCACCGCGGTGCACGCCTCGCACTCCTCCGCGCAGCCGTGCATCTGCCGGAACGTGTCCCACCGCTCGATCGGCTCGATCCCGAGCGTCACCCCGCGCGCATCCACGTTCCTGCGGCGGCCCGCGAACTCGACCAGCATCGTCAAGTCCTCGGTCGGCAGCTTCCGGTCCTTCAGGTCCTCCTCGGTCAACTCCGGCTCGATCACCGTCTCGGTCACCAGCCAGCGGTAGAGGTCGACAAGCGTGTTCAGCCCCGAAGCGTCCGAAGCCACCTTCTGGATCACCTGCGCCGCCGCCGCGTCGTCGCTCACGTCGACCTGCGAAAGCGACCCCAAAAGCTCCTCCAACGCCGCGCCACGCAGCTGCTCCGGCAACGCGTCCCCCGCGATCAGAAGCGACAGGTCGGGGATGCGGATCTTCACGACCGCGCCGCTCGGCAACGTGACCGTGTGAACGCCAAGCGCCTCCCACGCATCCTTCCCGGTCACCTTCGGCGGCTTAGGCCGTGCTACTGATTTTTCTGCTGTCTTGGTCATTTCGCTGTGCCTCCTCGGCTGTGCGATCGAGCGCCGCCAGGCGCCCGTCTAGGTCGGCGAGGAACTGCGAGCAGGTCCGCAAGCTCCGCTGCGAGGCCTTCACGACACCGCGTGTCGCCCCGAGCGCCTTCCGCGCCTGCTCCAACTCCTCGTCCATGTCGCGCCGCCTATCGGCAAAAGAAAGGCCGCCTTGCGGCGGCCCTTCCTCGCGGGTTCAAGTCGCTGGGTTAGCTCAGTGGGAGCCGCCTCCGCCTATCGGCGCCTTGCTCAGGAGTGGATCGCGGAGGTGATCCGCGGGACGAGCTCGCGGGCGATCTCGAGCGTCTGGTGCTCGTCGCAGAGGCTGATGTCGCCGCGGCCGCCGAGCGACTTGTAGGTCGCGCCGCGCTTGGTCGGCTCGCCGCAACCG
>JBBPIN010000065.1:0-7442 GCA_038040285.1 Actinomycetota bacterium | reverse complement strand
ATGGTGCGGTAAGAGCGCACCGGCGCCGCGGTGACGCGGCGGCCAGGCAAACCCCGCCCGGTGCAAGGCCAAGCAGGACCGACGACCCGGCCCGGGTAGGTCCAGGTAGGCCGCAGGGCCGCTCCGGCGGCCCGGTCGGGAATCAACCCCCGGCGAGATAGATGGTCGCCTCCGACAGGATCCGGCTTACAGGCCCGCTAAGGAAGGAGCCCCTCGGGGCTCCTTCTATTTCGTTTGGCGCTTCGGCCAGCGCCCCGATTCGATGCGCTTCTTGTAGCGGCGCTGGCGGCGTTGCGCGTCGCGCATCAGCCACGGCGTAAGCCGCAATGCCAGCGACGGGAACGCGTCGAAGATCCTCAGCACCGCGCCGCGCCAACGGGGGATCGTCAGCACCGGGCGCGGGCGATCGAGCAGCGCGGCGATCCGCGGCGCCACTTGCTCGGCCGTCAGCAGGGTGCCGGAGAACGACCCGGCCGCGTCGGGATCGTCGAGCTTGTCGGCGAGCATTGGGGTCCAGATCCCGTCCGGGCAAACCGCCGAGAGGTGGATCCCCTTGATGCCGGCGCGGCGCAGGTCGAGCAACGTGCCGAGCGTGAAGGCGATCGCCGCGTGCTTGCTCGCCGAGTAGTTGACCTCGCCGGGCGCCGCGATCAGGCCGGCCAGGGAGATCACGTTGATCACATGGCCGTTGCCCGTTGCCAGCATCTGCTCGAGCGCCGCCACGGTGCCGTTCATCGTCCCGGCGGCGTTGATCTCCAGCATCGTGCGGCGGACCTCCTCGTCCTGCTCCCAGGCGAGGCCGGTGACCAGGATGCCTGCGTTGTTGACCCAGACGTCCAGCGACCCCGCCCGCTCGACCGTCGCCCCGGCGACCTTGCGGCAGGCCTTCTCGTCACGAACGTCGAGCGGCGAGTAGAACGCGCCGCCGCCGAGCTCTGCTGCAACCTGCTCAGCCGCGTCGGCGTCCACGTCGGTCACGTGCAGGATGAGGCCCCGGGCGGCGAGGGCCTGCGCCACCGCGCGACCGAGGCCGCGACCTGCGCCTGTGATCACGGCGGTCGCCATCGCCGCGGCAGGATATTCGCGGCACCCCCAGAAGGGGCGGGGGAGAAGTTCGTGGCGTTTGTGGCGGAGTACTAAGTACTGCGTATTAGGCGTAAGTACCTTTGCTAGGATGCCGCGACTTTCATCCGCTGAGTCCCCGCCACATACCGCGGGGAGCGGGGGACCCACCTGGTTGGGGCGAATCGCCGGCATCTGCCGCGTAGCGCAGCTCTTTCAGCGCGAGCCCGTCAGCTAACCCCGTAAGCGCTCAGAAAGAGGCTATGAACGAACGCATGCCCCGCCGTTGGCGAGCGGGTGACAACTTCAATCGGGAGAGCAGTGCGCGCGGGCGGCGCCCAGATCGTCATGCGCTGTGGGCGCTGCTGCTCGCGGTCTTCACGCTGGTCGTGGCGGCGGCGTCGGCCCACGCGGCCAGCGGAGGCGTTGGGACCGGCGGCGGCACTGCCTCCGGAAGCGGCGACACCTCCCCGACGCTGACGCCGCCGGCGCCCCCGGACGCGATGACGGGGTTCGGTTCGCGGGTGCTGAACGTCGGCATGGAGGGCGACGACGTCCAGGTCCTGAACGGGATCGTGAAGTCGAAGAGCTATGCGTCGGGCGTCCACCTCAGCACCGTCTTCGAGGCGCCGACAAAGGGAGCCGTGAAGGAGTTCCAGGGCGAGGCGGGCCTGCCGACCACCGGCGTCGTCAACAAGTCGACCAGTTCGGCGCTGGTCCACTCGATGGACCGGGCCGGCGCCACCTGGTACGGGCCTGGCTTTTACGGCAACCAGACGGCCTGCGGGAAGGTGCTCCGCCAGACGACGCTCGGCGTCGCGCACAAGTCCTTGCCCTGCGGGACCAAGGTGACGCTCGCCTATCACGGGCATTCCATCGTCGCCCGTGTTATCGATCGCGGGCCGTACGCGGCTGGCTACACGTTCGACCTCACAAGCGCCACCGCGCAGGCGCTCGGCGTAACGACCTCCACAACGCTCCGCTACGCGGTCGCCCAGCGCGGCAGCGACCAGCGCGGGCTCTAGATATTGCGGCGGCTACGCCGCCTGACATGCCTGTGCCGGCGCGCAACGCGCCGGCCAACACCCATTTAGGCGGCCGAGGGCAAGACCCGAGGGGTCGCCTGGTCCTTGGGCAGCGCCGCGGCGCTTGCGATCAGGCTCTGGAACTCGTTCAGCGCCAGGTGGGCGACCGCCTCGAGGATCTCCTCGTCGCTCCAGCCAGCCTCCCGTGCTTCCTCATGGAGATGCGCCGGCGGATAACCGTCGCTGTCCAGCGTCGCCTTCAGGTAGTCGAGCAGCGCCGCCTCGTGCGGGTCGGCCGAGGTGAAGCTGCGGGCCCGCGAGACCTCGTCGAGGCCGAGCCCGGAGGCCCGGGCCGACTTGGCGTGCTGGGCGATGCTGTAGGCATCGTCGCGGCGCTCGGCAACCGCCAGCGCGATCCGCTCGCGGGTCGTCTGCGGTAGCACGCCGTGGCGAAGCTCGGTGCGCATTCGGGTGTAGGCACGCAGCACCGCCGGAGCGCCGGCGAGCACGCCGACGAACTTGGAGACGGCCGCGCCGCCGGCCTGGATGCTCTTCAGGATCGGGGCGCTCTCGTCGGGGGCGGTGAGCTCGTCGTGGATGTGGAAACGGCTGACTTCTGTCTTTACTGTCACGGTCATCCTTGTCTCTGCCGGGGGCGGGTTTTGGCTTTACAGAGTCTTTACTCGCCCGTTACTTCACTTTTAGCCGGTAACTTACGGGGAGTAAGTTATACCGCGTTCACGGGTGCCTTGCAAGCCCGGTTGCCGGGCCTTTCTGGGCACGATTAAATACGTGAAGAGTCGCCCAGCGGTTCACAGGGGCGACCCGCTGCCCGGGCACTGGCGCGTACGGCTATGTTTCGCCTCTTCCGCCCCTTCCGGGGCCCTGTCACCAACGCAAGGAGAGAAGCAGCGATGGCCGATCAGCCGAAGACCGCCAGCGACGTCCTCGAGATCGCCAAGGAGCGCAACGTCCGTTTCGTGCGGCTCTGGTTCACCGACGTGCTCGGCCAGCTGAAGAGCTTCTCGATCAATGCCCAGGACCTCGACGACGCCTTTGAGGGCGGCATGGGCTTCGACGGCTCCTCGATCACCGGGTTCAACCCGATCGAGGAGTCCGACATGATCGCGATGCCGGACCCGGAGACCTTCGCGCTCATCCCCTGGCGGCCGGAGGAGGAGAACGCGGTGGCGCGGATGTTCTGTGACATCCGGGTGCCCGGCGGCGACCCCTACGAGGGCGACCCGCGCTGGATCCTGCGCCGTGCCGTGGACCGGGCCAAGGAGCTCGGATTCGACGCCTACAACGTGGGGCCGGAGCTGGAGTACTTCTACTTTCGGTCCGCCAAGCCGGAGACCGGCACCCCGGAGGTGCTCGACGACGGCGGCTACTTCGACCTCACGACCCTGGACGCGGGCTCCGACGTTCGCCGCGAGACCGTGCTGGCGCTGGAGAAGATGGGGATCCACGTCGAGTACACGCACCATGAGGTCGGTCCATCCCAGCACGAGGTGGACATGCGCTACGCGAACGCGCTGAAGATGGCCGACGACTGCATGACCTACCGGATCGTGGTCAAGGAGTACGCGATGAAGTACGGCTGGTACGCGACCTTCATGCCGAAGCCGCTGTTCGGCGAGAACGGCTCCGGCATGCACGTCCACCAATCGCTCAGCAAGGGAGATTCAAACGCTTTCTTCGACCCCGACGACCAGTACTTCCTCTCCGACATCGCCAAGGCATTCATCGCCGGCCAGCTTAAGCACGCACGCGAGATCGCGCCGCTGTTCGCGCAGTGGGTCAACTCCTACAAGCGGTTGGTGCCCGGCTTCGAGGCGCCGGTCTATCTGTCCTGGTCGCGCCGCAATCGCTCGGCGCTGATCCGCGTCCCGCTCTACCACCCCGGCAAGGAGAGCGCCACACGCGCCGAGCTGCGCTGCCCGGACCCGGCCTCGAATCCCTACCTGTGCTTCGCCGGCATGCTGCACGCCGGGCTGGAGGGGATCGAGCACGGCTATGAGCTGCCCGAGCCGATGGAGCAGAACCTCTACCACCTGTCGCCCGAGGAGCGGTCGCAGCGCGGTATCGAGCAGCTTCCGGAGACGCTCGGGGAGGCGATCGAGATCGCGGCGGAGTCGGAGCTGGTGCTGCGGACGCTCGGCGAGCACACCTTCCAACGTTTCATCGAGATCAAGCGCCAGGAGTGGGAGGACTACCGCGTCCAGGTGACGCCGTACGAGATCGACAACTTCCTGCCGATTCTCTAGGCGGGGAGCGGGGGTGACGCGGCTCCACGTCCTCCGCGTCTTCATCAACGAGGATGGCGAGTGGGGAAACCCCCTCGGTGTCTTCCTCGACGCTGCCGGGATCCCAGCCGCCCGGCGCCAGCAGATCGCAGCTGAGCTCGGCTACAGCGAGACGGTCTTCGTCGACGATCGCAGGGGCGGGGAGTTGCGGATCTTCACGCCGGCGACCGAGCTGCCGTTCGCCGGGCATCCACTGGTCGGGACCGCCTGGCTGCTGCGCCGCGCCGGGTTTCCAGCCGCTGCAGCTCTCAGATCCCGCTGCGGTTCGCGACCTCGACGGGCCGCCGACCGACGCCGACGAGACCTACGCCTGGGCCTGGATCGACGACGACGCCGGGACGATCAGGGCGCGGGGCTTCGCTTCGGGGTTCGGGATACCAGAGGACGAGGCCACCGGCTCGGCGGCGCTTGCGCTGTGCGCGCGACTCGGGCGTGCGGTGACAATCAATCAGGGCCAGGGGTCGGTGCTGGTCGCCCGGCCACTTGGAGATGGAACGGCCGAGGTGGGCGGCCAGGTTGCGCTCGACGAAGTCCGCGAGTTCGCGTGACAATTGCGGCGGCTTCGCCGCCTGACATTTGTGTTCAGCCGGTGCCGTAAGGCGCCGGCACATGCATGTCAGGCTGCGCAGCAGCCGCAAGAGTATGTGCCGGCGCGCAACGCGCCGGCCCAACATCACCGGCGCAGGGCTTTGGTGGCCCGCGTCTTCAGGTTCAGCGCCGCGGTCATCGCTCGCTCGGCCGCCGAGCCCTGGGGCGGCAGCGCCCCGAGCTGACGGGCGATCTCGGTGCCGCTCGTGTAGGCCTGGTTGTCGACGAGACGGCCGCCGCGAATCGTCACCACGTCGCAGCCCTGGACGTCGACCGACGCTCCGTTCGGCTCCATGCCCTCGAAGCGCGCGTCACCGCTGAAAGTGCCGGTGGCGTGCCACTCGACCGCCGCCCGGTCGCCCTCGGCGACGATGTCGAGGATCTCGAACTTCCAGTCGGGAAAGGCCCGGAACAGGTTGCCGAACCATTGGCGATAGTTGTCGCCGACCCGCAGCTCCACCAAGCCGTGAATCGGGCCACCCCCACCGGGCTCGTAATGAGCCTCCATGGCGTCGAGGTCCCGCCGGCCGACCGCCTCGAAATAGCTCCTCGCGACCTCGGCTGTCCGGGTGCCTGCCGACTTCGTCTTCGTGCTCACAATCCCATCATTGCAGGGCCGCGCTCAGCTGCTCGGGCTCGGTGACCGGCGCCTGGCAGGCGAAGTTCTCGCACACGTAGGCGGCGGGCCTTCCATCAACGGCGTGGCGCTCGAGCATCAGCTCCGGCCGCTTGGTTCCCTCCGGGCCGCCGGCCAACACCACGCGGGGACTGTAGGCGGCGCGGACCACCGCCGCCAGCTCCGCCAGCTCATCGGTCCCCCCGCTCGCCGGCGCCACCAGCGCCACCTCCCGGGTCGGCTCGAGGTGGAAGTCGAGCGCCTGGAGCAGGTGGCCGAAGCCCTCCGGGTGGCGGACCGCCGCCGGATACATCAACCGCAGCACGCCGACCGCCCACTTCTCGTAGTCGTGCTCACCGGTCAGCGCGGCGAGCCGCAGCAGCCCAAGCGCCGCCGAGGAGTTGCCGGCCGGTATCGGGTGGTCGCCGACGTCCTTGCGACGCGCGATCAGCTCCTCGTGGTCCGTCGAGGTGGAAAAGAAGCCTCCGCGCTCCCGATCGCCGAATCGCTCGATCATCGAATCGGCGATCTCACGAGCGGCGTCGAACCAGCGGGTCTCGAAGCTCGACTCGTAGAGGGTCAGCAGCGCCTCGAGCAAGTAGGCGTGGTCCTCGAGGTAGGCGTTGAGGTGGGCACGCCCGTCGTTGTAGGTGCGAAGCAGATGCCCCTGTGGGTCGCGCATCTGGTCGAGCACGAATGCGGCGCAGGAGCGGGCGGCGCCGAGGTAGTCGGGCCGCGCGAGCACCGCCCCCGCCTCGGCCAGGGCGGCGATCATCAGTGCGTTCCAGGATGCGAGGCGCTTGTCGTCAAGACCGGGTCGGACGCGCTTCGAGCGCGCCTCATAGAGCGCCTGGCGAGCTTCCGCGAGGCTCTCCGGCTCAGGAGCATCCGGACCACCTGGCAGATGGAGCACGTTTCGACCCTCGAAATTGCCCTGCCCGCTGACCCCGTAGTAGGCGATCACGTCGTCGGCGCGATCGCCGAGAACGTCGCGGATCTCCTCCATCTCCCAGACGTAGAAGCGCCCCTCCTCGCCCTCAGAATCAGCGTCGAGGGCCGAGTAGAAGCCTCCCTCGGGCCCCCGCATCTCGCGCAGCGCCCAGTCGAGGGTCTCGGTGCAGACGCGTCGGTAGCGCTCATGCCCGAGCGCCTGCCAGCCGTGCAGGTAGGCGCGGGCCAGCAGCGCGTTGTCGTAGAGCATCTTCTCGAAGTGCGGCACCAGCCAGGTGGCGTCGACCGAGTAGCGGGCGAAGCCGCCGCCGATCTGGTCATAGATCCCCCCGCCGGCCATCGCGTCGAGGGTTCGCTCCGGGAACTCGGTCTCCCCGCGGGTGAGCAGGAACCCCAGCGCCGAGGCGGGCGGGAACTTCGGCGCGCCGCCGAAACCCCCGTAGGCGACGTCGGCGTCGCGGCGCAGCCCTGCGACCGCCTCATCCAGCGCCTCCGGCTTCAGCGGCCCCTCGGGCGGCCTCACCTCCGCGATCGCGCCCAGCTGCGACCGGGTCCGCGGCGCTCGCTCGCGGATCTCGTCGCGGCGCTCGCGGAACGCTTCCACCACAGCGTCCATCACCTGGCGGAAGCTGGGCATGCCCTGGCGCGGCTCGGGGGGGAAGTAGGTCCCGGCGTAGAACGGCACGCCCTCCGGATCGCAGAAGACGGTCATCGGCCAGCCCCCGTGGCCGGTCATCGCCTGGGTGGCCTCCATATAGAGGGAGTCGACGTCGGGGCGCTCCTCGCGGTCGACCTTGACGTTGACGAAGTGCTCGTTCATGAACGCCGCCGTCTCGGTGTCCTCGAAGGACTCGCGCTCCATCACGTGGCACCAGTGGCAGGCCGAGTAGCCGA
>JBBPIN010000064.1:0-7552 GCA_038040285.1 Actinomycetota bacterium | reverse complement strand
CTCACGCGAAAGCGGAAGCCGACCTGGGCGCGGCGAAGTCGGACCTACGTCGTCTTGATGAGGCCGCCATCAATGACGTAGTTCGCGCCGGTGATGTTGGCGCTGCGCTCAGAAGCCAGGAACGTGATCAGGGCGGCGACCTCCTTGGGCGTCGTAAAGCGGCCGGTGGCAAACCCGCCGATGCCGGCAATGATCGACTTGCGGGCCTCGTCGGCGCTAACCCCAGTGGACTTTGCGACCGTCTCGGCGACCCCGTGCTCGCCGAGCCAGAGGTCGGTGCCGACGGGCCCTGGAGAAACGGCATTTACCCGGACACCCCGCGGGCCGAACTCCTGCGCCAGCGTCTTGGTCAGGTTCACCAGCGCAGCCTTCGCGGCGCCGTAATCGATCGTCGCGGCGTCGGGCTGAAAGAAGGCGTTGACCGAAGCGACGTTGACGATGGCTCCGGCGCCCCTCTCCACCATCAGGGCCAGCGCAGCACGGCTGGCCCGCAGGGCGATGAAGAAGTTCATCTGCATCGCCCACTCGAAGTCCTCGTCGCTGGTGCCGAAGAAGCCCTCGAGGCGCATGCGCACCGCGCCGACGTTGTTGACGAGTACGTCGATCGGGCCGTGTCTCTCGGTTGCGCGTTGGATCAGCTGCGCCGGGCCCTCCGGCGAAGCCAGGTCTAGCGCCACAGCGGTGACTCCATCGAGGCCGTCGAGGCTGTCGGTGGTGCGCGAGCCAGCGACGACATGAGCCCCCTCTTGGACCAGGGCTTTTGTCACAGCCATCCCGATGCCCTTGCCTGCTCCGGTGACGACCGCCACCTTGTCGGTCAGCTCGAGATCCATCGCATCCGCTAGACGAATCGCCTGATGAACGCAAGCGCCGTGTCGGCGACCTCGCGCCAGCCGCTGTCGATTGTGAGCGCGTGGCCGCGGTTGGGGATCTTCTCGATCTCGGTCACGCCCTCGTTGCGCCGCTGCTTCTTGAAGGACGCGTTCGCGATCGCCCAGGGGACCGTGTGGTCCTTCCCTCCGTCGATGATCAGCAGCGGCCCCCGGTCGGGGTTCTTGGTGTCGACCTTCGCCTCGGTCCACGGATTGAGGTTTGCTGTCGCCGCCTGGAACAGCGGCGCGCCCGGGCCGGCCACGTGGAAAGTCTCGTAGAGCTGCTTGGCCTCCTCTTCGCTGACGGCGTTGGCCCACCCATACCGAAACTGATCGAAGGTGAGTGTCACAGCGCGGCCCCGGTTGGCGGCATTTGCGAGCACCGGCATCGCCGAGCGCAGCGAGGAAATCGGAAGCGGCAGCACGCCGCGGAAGGGCGCAGGATCGATGGCGACCGATGCCGCGGACAGTCCGCGCCCCGCGACGATCTGCGTCAGCAGCCCGCCGAAGGAGTGACCGACCACGGCCGGCTTGCGGGTCAGCTTTGCGATCACCTCGCCGACGTGGTCGGCGACCTGCCCAACGGTCTTTTTGGCGAAGACTTCGGGGTTTGCCCTCGCCTGCTCGATGGTTTCGGGGTCGTCAGGCCACGAGGGCGCCAGCGTCGCGTACCCGGCCTCCTCGAAGACCTGCGCCCAGCGGTCCCAGCTGCTCGGCAGCAGCCAGAGACCGTGGATGAACACCACCGGTGTGCGCCCCGAGGCGTTCGCCTCGTCGATCTGCTGGGTCTCGCGTTCCGTGATCGTCGCCATGCGAAGCCTCCTCCGTTTTTCAGTGACTCAGTGAAAGCCGTAGCCAATCCGACCCGGGAACCGCGCCACGAGAGCATTGTTAGCACTGCCGCGGCCCGGGCAGGAGCTGGCCTGTGGTTGACATGACCCGAGGCCTGAGGGACGCTTGTCGGGCTCCCGGCGCTGGCCGCCTGAGACCCTTGTAGCGGACCACAACACAAGGAGAAGCCCGATGGGCACGATCACCACCAAGGACGGCACCGAGATCTTCTACAAGGACTGGGGCACTGGGCAGCCGGTGGTCTTCAGCCACGGCTGGCCGCTCAATGGCGATGCCTGGGACGACCAGTCGTTCCTGGTGGCGTCCAATGGCTTTCGCGCCATCGCCCATGACCGTCGCGGCCACGGCCGTTCCAGCCAGCCCTGGGACGGCAACGAGATGGACACCTATGCCGACGACCTCGCAGAGCTGATCGAAAGCCTGGATCTCAAAGACGCGATCCTGGTCGGCCATTCCACCGGCGGGGGCGAGGTGACCCGTTACATCGGTCGCCATGGCACCTCCCGCGTCGCCAAGGCAGTGCTCCTAGGCGCGGTCCCGCCGCTGATGCTGAAGACGGAGGCCAATCCCGGCGGGCAGCCAATCGAAGCCTTCGACGAGATCCGCGCCGGCGTCAGCGCCGATCGCTCGCAGTTCTACAAGGATCTGACCGCGCCCTTCTACGGCGCCAACAGGTCGGGCTCCACGGTCTCGCAGGGAGTTCGCGATTCGTTCTGGCTCATGAGCATGCAGGTCGGTCTGAAGGGAGCGCTTGACTGCATCAAGGCGTTCTCCGAGACGGACTTCACTGAAGACCTCAAGAAGATCGACGTTCCGACCCTGATCACCCATGGCGACGACGACCAGATCGTGCCCATCGGCGCCTCGGCGCAACTGTCGTCGAAGCTCGTCACGGACGCGACCCTGAAAGTGTACCCGGGCGCCCCGCACGGGCTGGTCGGCGCGTTCAAGGATGATTTCAACTCGGACCTGCTGGACTTCATCGGGTCCTGAGGCTCCGATGTCATCGCAGCACACCGCCTTCAAGGAGTCCCCCAGGCGCCCGCACTTCCCGGGAGTGCCCGGCTGGGAGGGGGTCGCCGAATACGCCCTCGACTGCGCCACCAATCCCAGCGCTGGTGACCTCGAGCGGTCCGCACCCAGTGCGGAGCCCGTGGGCTCAGAGCGCTGACGGCCGGGCCGCCATGAGCACCTGCGCCCACCTCGACCACGTCCAGATCACCCAGCTACCCGACTCAGTCGATGGATGCGAGGACTGCCTGGCTAGGGGCCAGAAGTGGCTTCACCTGCGCATCTGCCTCGAATGCGGGCACGTCGCCTGCTGTGATGACTCCCCCAACCGCCACGCCACCGCCCACGCCAACAGCGCGGGGCATCCGATCATTCGCTCGCTCGAGCCAGGCGAGGATTGGTCGTGGTGCTTCGTCGACGAGACCGCAATGGTGATCCCCCAAGTGCAAGGCACGACGCGCATCCCACCCTCCCCGTTGGGAGCGGGCTATGAGTGACTGAGGAGGTTGCGTTTGACAGCACAGTCGGTCGCTGGGTGCTCGCCGTCGCTGTCTTGGGCTCGGGCATGGCCTTCCTCGACGGAACCGTCGTCAACGTGGCCCTGCCCGACATCGGCCGCGACCTCGACGCATCGACCAGTTCCCTGCAGTGGATTCTCAACGGCTACCTCCTGACGCTCGCCTCGCTGATCTTGCTCGGCGGATCCCTGGGCGACCGCTACGGGCGCCGCCGCGTCTTCGTACTCGGGACCGGCTTGTTCACCGCGGCCTCGATGCTCTGCGCGATAGCGCCCAACGTCGAGCTGCTTGTCGTCGCCAGGCTCTTGCAGGGAATCGGCGGAGCACTTCTAACGCCCGGCAGCCTGGCGATGATCGAGTCCAGCTTTCGCCCCGCCGACCGCGCCCGCGCGATCGGCGCCTGGTCGGGGCTGGGAGGCGTCGCGACCGCACTCGGACCGCTACTGGGCGGCTATCTGGTGGATGCCGTCTCGTGGCGAGCGATCTTCCTGATCAACCTTCCGCTCGGCATTTTCGTCATCGCGATGGCCAGCCGCCACGTCCCCGAGACTCGTGATCCGACCACGAGCGGACACCTCGATTTCGCCGGAGCAACCCTGGCGGGGCTCGGCCTCGCGGGCACCACCTACGCCCTGATCGAGGCTCCCGGCAAGGGCGCCTCGCCGCTGATTCTGCTGGCCGGGATCGGGGGCGTGGTCGCCCTGGTCGCCTTCCTGCTAGGCGAGCGTCGAAACGCGAACCCGATGATGCCCCTCGAGATATTCGGCTCGCGACAGTTCAGCGCCGCCAACTTGGTCACCTTCGTGGTCTATGCGGCGCTTGGCGGCGTCTTCTTCTTGCTTGTCGCCTTCTTGCAGATCTCGCTCGGCTACTCGCCGATCGCCGCCGGCGCCGCGTCGCTGCCGGTCACGGTCCTGATGCTCTTGCTCTCGGCCCGGTCGGGCGCCCTCGCCCAGCGGATCGGGGCGAGGATCCCGCTCACCGCCGGTCCGCTCGTGATCGCAGTGGGGCTGCTGCTGATGACGCGGATCGACCCTGGCGACAGCTACGTCTCAACCGTGCTGCCGGCGGTGATCGTCTTCGGACTCGGGCTGACCTTGGTGGTGGCGCCGGTGACGGCGACCGTGCTCGCCGCCGCCGACGCACGGCACTCCGGGATCGCCTCGGGGATCAACAACGCCGTTTCCCGCGTCGCCGGACTGCTCGCTGTGGCCGTCCTACCTTTGATCGCAGGCCTCACCGGCGACAGCTTCTACGACCCCTCGGCGATGGCCGACGGTTTCCGCGTCGCGATGGTGGCCTGCGCCGTGCTTGCCGCCCTCGGCGGCGTCTTGGCTTGGTTGACGATCTCGAGCGAGGTCCTCGAGGTCGCGCCGGCCACCGACGGAGGCACCCCGGACCGCGCCGCGACGGACTTCAGCTGCGCTGTCGCCGGCACCCCTCTGCGCCCCGGGCGGGAGGCGCGCTGCGCACCCGTCGGCTACGGGGACCTGGCGCGCGCCAGGGCGGGGGTTGGAGCGCCGGCCGACCAGGGCTGAACCCCGGCGCCGGGGGGGGTGTCTCTCCTCTCTCCTCGGCCTCCAAACTCAGCTCAGAGGACCTGCTCGAAGCGAGCAGCCGGGGCCTGAGCATGAGACGCTAAACGTCGATGTCCTTCACTCCACTACGGAGGTTCGATCACCTTGCCTGACACGGACTCGCGCAGCGCTCAAGGGCGCGAACCGGTTCGCTTCTTGGTCTTCTCGGCTTCGTTGAGATCTGATTCGCTCAACGGGCGGTTGGCCCGCTTGGCCGCGGCCACGATCGAGGCCAATAGCGGGACCGTCGATCTCGCGGCGATGCACGACTTCGACACCCCCTTCTACGACGCCGACCTGCAGGCCGAGGATGGCTTCCCGCCCGGCGCGGAGACCTTCCGCGAGCGCATACAGACCAACGACGCCTTTGTGATCAGCGCCCCCGAATACAACTTCTCGATACCGGGGGCGCTGAAGAATTCGATCGACTGGGTATCGCGCTTCAGCCCACAGCCGTTCAACGAGAAGCACGGACTTCTCGTATCGGCCTCGCCATCAATGGCAGGCGGCAACCGAGGTCTGTGGGCCCTGCGCGTTCCTTTCGAGCACCTGGGCGCGCGGGTGTACCCCGACATGTTCTCCCTGGCCCAGGCGCACCAGGCCTTCGACGCCGAGGGGCGGATCTCCAACCCGCAGCTGCAAGAGCGTTTCGACAGCAGCATCGTCGCCTTCATGGACCTAGTCGAAGCCTCGAAGCACTACCCATGCGTTAAGACCCATTGGGTTGAGTACCTCGGGGAGCACCCCGATCCGGTGACAGACCGCGTCGAATAGCCCGTCGCTCCTCCCTAGGCACGGGAACAGCAGCGACATTGCTATTGGTTTGCCAGCAGGCGCTCCAGATCAGCGCCAAGCTCGGATGGCCGCTCCTCTGGAATGAAGTGACCACATCCACGGTAAAGAGCGAATCGCGCTCCTGGAATAGCGGCCGCCGTCTTCTCTCCTTGCTCGACCGCGAAGAAGGGGTCGGCATCACCCCATGCAACAAGTGTCGGCACATCGACCTGCCTCAGTGTCGCCTCCATCGGCGCATAGCGCTTGCGGATCTCACGCAACGCCGTGGCGAAGATGATGCGGATGGCATGTTGCTGCTCGCCGTCGCCGAGATAGCGGTCGGCGTCCAGCTGCTCGCCGTGCCCTGTCCCCTGCTTGAGCATGAGCCGAAGTGAGGGGCGAGCGAAAAGCAAGTGCTCGGCGAGATGACCGATTCCGGGCCAAGTGACTGCGGCTATCGGCAATGGGATCGGCGTATCGCTCCAAGCGTTGCTGGCGCAGAGGGCCAGATGGCTGACGAGATCCGCTCGTTGTGCGATCAGGGCCAGCGCCACCGGCCCGCCGAAGTCATGTCCCACCACCCCGGCACCTTCCGGTGCAAGGTTCTCCAGCAGCTCCGCAATTGCGGCGGCTTGCGAATCGGCCCAGAGTTGCTCAGGGTCGCGAGATCTCGCGCTTCCGCCGAAACCGAGTAGGTCAACGGCCAGGACCCGATGGCCCATGGCGAGTCGCTCGGCAATCGGGTCCCAGACGCTTGCCGAGCCCGGAATCCCATGCAGTAGAAGAACTGGTGGTCCCTGGCCTCGTTCGTATACAGCTAACTCGCCTCGGCTCGAGGCGAAGCTGCTGATCCCGGCTGAAGAGATCGTCGTAGTTGGCTTCACTGCCAAAAGGTATAGCAGCTACTATATGAAAGTGAAGCATGCCCCGAAGCTACGCACAGTTCTGCGCATTGGCCCGGGCCCTCGACCTGATCGGTGAGCGGTGGACACTTCTCCTCGTCCGAGAGCTGCTCCTAGGTCCACGGCGCTATACGGATCTTCTTCGAGGTTTGCCAGGAATCGGCACAAATCTCCTGGCTCGGCGACTTCGGGAACTGGAGGCAGCGCAGCTGATCGAAAGAATGGAGCTGCCTCCCCCGGCGAGTGGCGGAGCCTATTCGCTGACCGAGCGCGGACGCGGCCTCAAGCCCGCGCTCTTAGAGCTAGCGCGGTGGGGGACCGATCCAATCGAGCCGCCAAGCGACGAGGACAGCACTCGCCCAGCCTGGTACGCGCTGGCGATGCAGGCGAACTTCCGACCCAGTGAGGCTGCGCCGGAGGAGACCTATGAGTTCCGGATCGAGGACGAGGTCTTTCATCTACAAGTTTCCGGCTCCACGATTGATGCGGGACAGGGGCTGGCAGGGTCACCAGCCGTAACCGTTGAATGCGACACGTCCACCTTGCTTCGGCTCCTCACCGGTGAACTCTCCCCTGCCGATGCGAATCGCTCGAGTCAAGTTTCGATCAGGGGAGAGGACAGTGCCGTCCGGCGGTGGCTCTCTTCCTGCCGACTTCCAATCCCTAGGAGGTTGATTGGCGCAGCCGCTGGCTGAGCCGATGAGTGCAGCGATGCGGCGGGCCTCGTGCGTCGCCCAAATTATTCGATTGGTGGCGGGTATCGAACCAGCGACTTACGGACTGCGGTCCGTCGGTCGCAACCGCCAGAGATCACCTGAAAAGGCGGTTGCTTCCAGGGAGTTTATGGGCCGGGCAAGATTCGAATCTCCGTTCTGGGAAATATGGGTCCGGAAACCCACCGAGGCCTCCACACCTGTCGGATTTCATGCGAAGTGGCGCGAAAAACGTGTCCCGAAATATGTCCCCGACTCCCCCGCACTCAACTGCACCAGATTGCACTCGATTGCACTCTTTGGGCCTAGATTGACCCAGATTGACCTCCCAGG
>JBBPIN010000063.1:0-7667 GCA_038040285.1 Actinomycetota bacterium | reverse complement strand
TCGGCACCCACGCCAGCTGGTACCAGTAAAAGAACGGCAGTCCGATGAGCTCCGGTTCAGCGTGGTTGTAGATCGGCGGGATCAGCAGTCCCACGAGAGGCACCAGGAGAAGCCAGTACCACGCACGGCCCGAGCGGTCTCCCTCCATCTTGCCCACCCTACCTTCTGGCGATAGGTCACACAAGGACGCCCTCTGCCGAGCGCCGGCTGATCGACCGCCGCCCATCGGCTACGGTTCCTACGTGGAGGCTGATCAGGCCCCAGCGAAGCTCGTCTATCGATTCTCGGAGGGCTCCCGCGAGCAGCGCGACTTGTTGGGTGGGAAGGGCGCCGGCTTGGCGGAGATGACGCGGATCCTCGGCACCGACCGGGTCCCTGCGGGCTTCACGGTCACGACGGAGGCCTGCACGCTCTACATGCAAGGCAGCGGGGAGTTCCCCGAGGGCCTCTGGGAGCAGGTTGCGAACGCGCTGCGGGACCTGGAGGAGCAGGCGGGCAAGCGCCTCGGCGACCCGGATGACCCGTTGCTGGTGTCGGTGCGCTCCGGGGCCCGCGAGTCGATGCCGGGCATGCTCGACACCGTCCTCAACCTCGGCCTAAACGACCGCTCCGTGGAGGGACTCGCAGACGTGACCGATGACCCGCGCTTCGCGTGGGACTCCTACCGCCGCTTCGTACAGATGTTCGGAAACGTGTGCACGGGAGTTCCCTCTGAGGACCTCGAGGATGCGATCGCCGAGCGCAAGCGGGCCTCCGGCGTCGAGCTCGACACCGAGCTCACCGTCGAGGACCTGGTCGCGCTTGTCGGCGCCTTCAAGGGCCTCCACCGCGAGCGGACGGGGGAGGAGTTCCCGCAGGACCCCGAGCCGCAACTTCGCCACGCGATCCAGGCGGTCTTCGACTCCTGGACGGGGGAGCGAGCCGTGGAATACCGGCGAATCAACCGGATCCCGGACGAGTGGGGCACAGCCGTCAACGTCCAGCAGATGGTCTTCGGCAACAGGGGGGAGCGCTCGGCCACCGGAGTGGCCTTCTCGCGCGACGAGATCACCGGCGCGCCCGATCCGTCCGGGGACTTCCTCGTAAATGCCCAGGGCGAGGATGTTGTCTCCGGCGTCCGCACGCCGCGGGACCTATCGGAGATGGAGCAGGTGATGCCGGAGGCCCACGCCGAGTTGATGGAGATCCTGCGCACGCTCGAGCGCCACTACGGGGACATGCAGGACGTCGAGTTCACGGTCGAGGAAGGCCACCTCTACATGCTCCAGACGCGCGTTGCAAAACGGCCGGCGCAAGCCGCGGTCAGGTTCGCCGTGGATGCGGTGGCGGAGGAGCTTTTTGACCACCGGCACGCACTGATGACGATCGATGCGGACGGCCTCGACGCCCTCCTCCACCCCACTTTCGACCGCGATGCCGACTACAAGGTCCTGGCCCGTGGCGTCGCCGCGTCCCCGGGGGCCGCAAAGGGCGAGATCGCCTTCAGCGTCTCCGCGGCGCAGTCCGCGGCGCAGGAGGGCCGTGACGCCATCCTCGTGCGACAGTTCACGGAGGCCGACGACGTTGCCGGATTCTTCGCGGCGCGGGGCATCGTCACCTCCGAGGGTGGGAAGGCGAGCCATGCGGCCCTGGTGGCGCGCGGAATGGGCAGACCATGCGTGGCGGGAGCGTCGGCACTCGAGATCGACCTGGATGCGGGCGAGATGCGCGCCGACGGCGTCACGCTGCACGAGGGCGACCTGGTTACCATCGATGGCTCGACGGGGGTCGTTACCGCGGACGACGTGCCGCTCGTCGAGCCCTCCCTCGAAGAGAATTTCGAGCGGGTGCTCGAGTGGGCCGACGAGCTGCGCCGCCTGAGCGTGCGGGCCAACGCCGACACCCCGACCGACGCCCGCAAGGCGAGAGGGTTTGGTGCGCAGGGGATCGGGCTCTGCCGGACCGAGCACATGTTCATGGCGCCAGATCGGCAGGAGAGCATGCGCGCGATGGTCATGGCCGAGAGCGAGCCGGAGCGTCGTCGGGCGCTCGATGAGCTCATGCCGCTGCAGCAGCGGGACTTCGAGGGTCTGTTCGAGGAGATGCGCGGCCTACCGGTGACGATCCGCCTGCTCGACCCGCCGCTTCACGAATTCCTGCCGAGCGTGGAGGAGCTCGCTCAGGGCGTGGAACGCGCGCGGCTTGAGCAAACCGACGACCTAGACGCTTTGGAGGGGATGCTTCAGCGGTTGCACGGGCTCCTCGAGACGAACCCGATGCTGGGCACGCGTGGCGTGCGATTGGGCATCGTCCACCCCGAGATCTACGAGATGCAGGCGCGAGCGATCATGCGAGCCACTCGCGCCGTCCGCGACCGCCTCAGCGAGGCGCCGGAGCTCGAGATCATGATCCCGCTGGTTGCCTACGAGAAGGAGCTCGAGCGCATGCGTGAGCTGGTCGAGCGAGTGGCCGGCGAAGAGGGCAACGGGCTCGAGTTTCACGTGGGCACGATGATCGAGCTGCCGCGAGCGTGCTTCGTGGCCGACCGGATCGCCGATGTCGCCGACTTCTTCTCCTTCGGCACCAACGACCTCACCCAGACGACGCTCGGGTTCTCGCGCGACGACGTCGAGGCGAAGTTCCTCGCCACATACATCAGCGACCGGATCGTCGAGCGAAGCCCGTTCGAGACGATCGACGTCGACGGGGTCGGAGAGCTTGTGCGCCTCGCCGCCTCGAAAGGCCGCCGCGCGAACCCGCGGATCATGCTGGGCATTTGCGGCGAGCACGGCGGGGATCCCGACTCGATCCATTTCTTCCACGCGGCCGGACTCGACTACGTAAGCTGCTCGCCTTACCGAGTGCCCGTCGCCCGGGTCGCCGCCGCCCAGGCCGCCATCGAAGATGCGGCGCGTGACTCGGAGCCGGCGGCCCGGTAGGGACGTCTACTATGGGCTCCCTCCCAGCGCGCTACGCGCGCGAGTCTCAGATCAGGGGCTTGCGATCGGCCCAGCGTTAGCTCGTCACGCGCGGTCCGGCACCTTCATCCACGCACGACGATCGGCTCAAACAAATGACGGTAGCCACCGGCCACTAGCCACTAGCGAGGCCAGTGACCAGTGACCAGTGACTAGTGGCTAGCGACTTTGACTAGCCTGCGGTTGCGTGGCTACCGAGACGCTCAAGCGCACTCCTCTCTACGACCGACACGTCGAGGCGGGCGCGAGGCTCGTGCCCTTCGCTGGGTTCGAGATGCCGGTCGAGTACGACGGGATTCGGCCGGAGCACCTTGCGGTGCGCACCCACGCCGGGATATTCGACGTCTCCCACATGGGAGAGGTGGAGACCGAGGGGCCGGGCGCGCTCGCCTTCCTCCAGCACGTGCTATCCAACGACGTCGCCGCGATCGAGATCGGCGGCGCCCAGTACTCCTGCCTGACCAACGAGCAGGGTGGGGTGGTCGACGACCTCTTCACCTACCGGCTCGGCGATGACCGCTACCTGACGGTCACCAACGCCGCCAACCATGGCACGGACCTGGATTGGCTGGGGCGCCATACGCAGGGCTTCGACATCGCGGTGCGCGACGTTGCCGACCGCTACGCGATGCTCGCCGTGCAGGGCCCCAACGCCCGCCGGATCGTCGCCGAGACGCTGAACATCGAGCTGCCCAAGCGCATGCACGTGCAGCCCGTTCGGATCGGCGACCGCCCGGCGCTGGTCTGCGGCACCGGCTACACCGGCGAGGACGGAGTCGAGCTGCTGATCGACCCAGAGATCGCGCCCGCGATCTGGACCGAGCTGGTCGACGCCGGCGTCGTGCCCTGTGGGCTCGGCGCCCGCGACACGCTGCGGCTCGAGGTCTGCTTCCACCTCCATGGACAGGACCTGACCCCGGACCGCAACCCGATCGAGGCTGGGCTCGGCTGGTGCTGCAAGGAGGAAACCGGCTTCGTCGGCTCCGACCCGATCGCCGCGGTGCGCGACGCGGGGCCGGCCGAGAAGCTGGTCCCGTTCACGATCGAGGGCCGCGGCATACCGCGACCCGGCAACGAGGTGCTGAAAGACGGCGAGCGGGTCGGGGTTGTGACCAGCGGGACCTTCTCGCCTTCGCTGGAGGTTGGGATCGGGATGGCATACGTTGCCGCGGAGCTGACCGAGCCCGGCACCGAGCTGGAGATCGACGTGCGCGGCCGGCGCCGCCCCGCCAAGGTCGGCTCCAAGCCCCTATACAAAAAGGAGAAAGCGTGAGCGATCAGTACCCAGACGGCCTCCTGTACCACCCCGAGCACGACTGGGCCAAGCTTGACGGCGACACCGCGACCTTCGGGATCACCTGGTATGCGCAGGATGCTCTCGGCGAGGTGGTCTTCTACGACCCGCCCGAGGCCGGCACTCAGGTGAGCAAGGACCAGTCCTACGCAGAGATCGAGTCGGTGAAGGCGGTCTCCGACGTATTCGCGCCGCTCTCGGGGGAGATCACGGAGGCAAACGCGGCAATCGGCGAGAGCCCGGAGACGATCAACTCAGATCCCTACGGCGCCGGCTGGCTGGTCAAGGTGAAGCTGTCGGACCCGGCGGAGACCGAGGGCCTGATGGACGCCGCTGCCTACCAGAAGATGATCGAGGAGGGTTAGGGGCCGCCCCGCCGCCTTCCCTACCCTTGATCGGACCGTGACTCGCTACACGTCCGCCACAGACGCCGACCGGGCCGAGATGCTGGCCGAGATCGGCGTTGGCTCGGTCGACGAGCTGTTCGAGCAGATCCCCGAGCCGCTTCGCCTCGGCCGCCCGCTCGAGCTTGCCGACGGCCTCGGCGAGAACGAGGTGTTCGGGCGGCTGGCGGCGCTGGCGGAGCGCAACGCCGATGCCGAACGCGAGATCTGCTTTCTGGGGGCGGGGATGTACGACCACTACGTGCCGGCGATCGTCGACGCGATCACCCAGCGCTCCGAGTTCCTGACCCCCTACACGCCCTACCAGCCCGAGATCTCCCAGGGCGGCCTGCAGGTGATGTTCGAGTTTCAGACCGCGATGTCGGAGCTGACCGCGCTGCCGGTCTCCAGCGCCGGCCTCTACGAGGGGCCCTCGACGGTGGCCTCGGCGGGCTATCTGGCGATCGGCGCCACCGGGCGCTCGCGCTTCGTGGTCTCGCGCGGCGTGCACCCGCACAGCCGCGAGACCCTGGCCACCTACGCGGCCGGTTACGGGGCCGAGCTGGTCGAGGTCGGGATCGAGGATGGCCTCACCGACGCGGCGGCGCTGGCCGATGCGGTCGACGGCGAGACCGCCGCCGTGTTCCTTCAGAGCCCCAACTTCCTCGGCGCGGTCGAGGACGTCGAGGCCCTGGGCGCGGCGGCGAAGGAGCACGGGGCGCTATTGATCGTCGCCTGCGACCCGATGACGCTTGGGGTCCTGAAGCCACCCGGCGAGTGCGGCGCCGACGTTGCCGTCGGTGAGGGCCAGCCGCTAGGCAACCGGCTCGACTTCGGCGGCCCATCGTTCGGATTCTTCTGCGCGACCGAGGAGCACATCCGCCGCATGCCGGGGCGGATCGCAGGCGAGACCGTCGACGCAGACGAAAGGCGGGGGTTCGTGCTCACGTTGCAGACCCGCGAGCAGCACATCCGGCGCGAGAAGGCGACCCACAACATCTGCACCGCGCAGGCGCTGAACGCGCTCGGCGGCGTCATCCACCTCGCCTGGCTTGGGCGGCAGGGCTACCGCGAGCTGGGCGAACTGCTGCTGCGCCGCACCGCCTACGCGCGCGAGCGTCTTGGGGCCGTGGGCGGGGTCGAGCTACTCCACGAGGCGCCGGTGGCGCGCGAGTTCGCGCTGCGCCTCGACGCGCCCGTCGCCGAGGTGCTCGACCGCTGCGCCGAGCGGGGCATCGCCGCCGGCTATCCGCTGGGGCACGAGTACCCCGAATACGAGGACGGGCTGCTGGTCGCGATCACCGAGCGTCGCAGCAAGGAGCAGATCGACCAGCTCGCCGAAACGCTTGAAGAAACAGTCCAGCAACTAGCGACTAGCGACCAGCGACGAGTCCCCGCATGACCCTCCCAACCATCACCGAGACTCCCATGCAGGCCGACCGGGCTGTGACGATCTTCGAGAAGTCCAAGGAGGGTCGCCGCGCCGCCGTTCTCCCCGACGCCGGGGTCCCCGAGCGCCCTCTGGAGGAGCTGATCCCGGAGCGGCTGCTGCGCACCGAGCCGCCGTGGCTGCCGGAGATCTCCGAGCCGGAAATCGTCCGCCACTACAACCGCATCTCGCGGCGCAACTTCGACCTCGACACCGGCTTCTACCCGCTCGGCTCCTGCACGATGAAGCACAACCCGCGGCTCAACGAGCGGGTGGCGGCGCTGTCCGGCCACGCCCGGCTTCACCCCGCCCAGGACCCGAAGCGCGCCCAGGGGGCGCTGGAGCTGATGTGGCTGCTGCAGCAGGCGCTGGCCGAGATCTGCGGCCTGCCCCACGTCAGCCTTCAGCCCTCGGCGGGCTCGCACGGCGAGCTGGCGGGGCTGCTGCTGACCCGCGCCTACCACGCCGACGGCGGTGAGCAGCGCAGCAAGGTGCTGACCCCCGACACCTCCCACGGGACCAACCCGGCCTCGGTGACGATGGCCGGCTACGAAGCGGTCAAGGTGGCGACCAACGAGCGCGGCGGGGTGGAGATCGACGATCTGCGCGCCAAGGCCTCGGAAGATGTCGCCTGCCTGATGCTGACCAACCCCAACACGCTCGGCGTCTTCGACGAGAACATCACCGAGATGGCCGAGATTGTGCACGGGGTCGGCGGCACCCTCTACTACGACGGCGCAAACCTGAACGCGATCATGGGCCATTCGCGCCCTGGCGACATGGGCTTCGACATCGTCCACGTCAACCTGCACAAGTCGTTCTCGCAGCCGCACGGCGGAGGCGGCCCGGGCGGGGGACCGATCGCGGTCTCGGACCGCATCGAGCCCTTCCTGCCGCGCCCGCAGGTGATGAGGCGTGACGGGGCGAACGGCGCCGAGCCCACCTTCGACCTCGACTTCGAGCGTTCGAAGTCGATCGGGCGTCTGCGCGGATTCCAAGGCAACTTCGGCGTCTTCGTGCGCTCCTACGCCTACATGCTCAGCCTCGGCGGCGACGGCCTCGCCGAGGCCTCGGAGACCGCGGTGCTGAACGCCAACTACCTGCTGGCGCGCCTGCGCAAGGGACGTGCCGGCCGCTACCTGCCGGTCGCCTTCGATCGCCTGCCGATGCACGAGTTCGTTCTCTCGGGTAAGCCGGCGAAGGTGGAGCTGGGCGTGCAGACCCTCGACATCGCCAAGCGGCTACTCGACTTCGGCTTTCACCCGCCGACCGTCTACTTCCCGCTGCTGGTCGACGAGGCGCTGATGGTCGAGCCGACCGAGACCGAGCCACGCGAGAACCTCGACGCCTTCGCTGACGCGATCGATCGCATCCTCGAGGAGGCCGAGAGCGATCCCGAGATCGCCAAGCAGGCCCCCTACACGACCCCGGTGCGCCGTCTCGACGAGGTGAAGGCGAACCGCCAGCCGGTCGTGCGCCAGGCGCTCGATTAACGCGGTCGCGCTCTGCTCCACCTAGAGAGGACGAGCCTTGGCCGGACTCCTGCTCCTGCGCATTGCGGGAGCGCGTCGTGCTCAGAGACCGAGGCCGCGTACCCCGGGCTC
>JBBPIN010000062.1:0-7787 GCA_038040285.1 Actinomycetota bacterium | reverse complement strand
GCTGAATGGGACGCGCTGAGACCTCGCTGCTCCGCGCGCACCAGTTCCTCCGCCGGGGGCCAGTCTCCGAGGAGGGGTGGAGCCAGCTCGTGGCGAAGGGGCGCGAGTGGGAGGCCTCCTACCGCGGCCGCTGGCAGCATGACAAGATCGTCCGTTCGACCCACGGGGTGAACTGCACGGGCTCGTGCTCGTGGCAGGTGTTCGTCAAGGACGGAATCATCACGTGGGAGACCCAGGCGGTGGACTACCCGTCGGTGGGCCCGGACATGCCCGAGTACGAGCCGCGCGGCTGTCCCCGCGGCGCGTCGTTCTCCTGGTACACGTACTCGCCGCTGCGCGTGAAATACCCGTACGTCCGCGGCAGCCTGCTGGAGATGTACCGCGAGGCGCTGGCTCGGCACGGCGACCCGGTCGAAGCCTGGGCGGAGATCGTCGAGGATCCCGAGAAGGCACGCCGATACAAGTCGCACCGTGGCAAGGGCGGCTTCGTCCGCTCATCCTGGGACGAGGTCGCCGACCTGGTCGCCGCTGCGCACGTCCACACGATCAAGCGCTACGGGCCGGACCGCGTCGTCGGCTTCTCGCCGATCCCGGCGATGTCAATGGCCTCCTACGCCGCCGGTACCCGCTTTCTGTCGCTGATCGGCGGCGTGATCCTCTCCTTCTACGACTGGTACGCGGACCTGCCGCCGGCCTCACCGCAGATGTGGGGCGACCAGACCGACGTGCCGGAGTCTGCTGACTGGTGGAACGCGAGCTACCTGATCATCTGGGGCACCAACCTGCCGATCACCCGCACGCCAGATGCGCACTTCATGACCGAGGCGCGCTACCGGGGGCAGAAGGTCGTGGTGGTCTCGCCGGATTACTCAGACCACACGAAGTTCGCCGACCAGTGGCTTCCGGCGCAGCCCGGCACCGACGCCGCGCTGGCGATGGCCATGGGCCATGTGATCCTCAAGGAGTTCTACGTCGACCGGCAGGTCCCGTACTTCCAGACCTACGCGCGCCGCTTCACCGACCTGTCGATGCTCGTGACGCTGCGCGAGCGAGAGGACGCCCACGTGCCGGATCGCTTCCTGCGCGCCGCCGACCTCGACGGCCACGGCGGCGAGCACGCCGAGTGGAAGACCGTCGTGCTGGACGAGGTCACCGGCGAGCCGGCCGTTCCAAACGGCTCGATCGGCGCCCGCTACGCGGCCGAAGACGAGGGCCGCTGGAACCTCGACCTCGGCGAGCTCGAGCCGGCGCTCACCCTCCACGGCCGGCACGAGGAGTCGGTGGCGGTCGACCTGCCGCGGTTCGACGTCGGGGCGACGGAGGGCGGCAGCGTGCTGCGCCGCGGTGTGCCGGCGATCCGCGTCGCGGGATGTCTGGTGACGACGGTCTTCGACCTGATGCTCGCGCAGTACGGCGTCGAGCGCGAGGGCCTGCCGGGCGACTGGCCGGCCGGCTACGACGATCCCGAGCAGCCGTACACGCCCGCGTGGCAGGAGGAGATCACCTCCGTCGACGCCAGGCTCGCCATCCGCATCGCGCGGGAGTTCGCGCGCAACGCCGAGCAGACGAATGGCCGCTCGATGATCTGCATGGGCGCGGGCACCAACCACTGGTATCACTCCGACCAGACCTACCGGACGTTTCTCAGCCTGCTGGTGCTGTGCGGCTGCGAGGGGGTGAACGGCGGCGGCTGGGCCCACTACGTGGGGCAGGAGAAGGTGCGCCCGTTCACGGGCTGGCAGTCGCTGGCGTTCGCGCTCGACTGGACGCGTCCGCCGCGCCAGCAGGCCGCTACGCCGTTCTGGTACATGGCGTCCGACCAGTGGCGCTACGAGGGCTTCTCGGCCGAGGAGCTCGCCTCCCCGCTCGGCCGCGGCCTCTTCACCGGTCGCCAGTTCGCCGACTGCAACGCGCTCGCGGCGCGGCTGGGCTGGATGCCGTCGTTCCCGAGCTTTGACCGCAACCCCCTCGACCTGACCGACGAGGCGAAGCGCGCCGGCGTGCCGGCGGCCGAGCACGTAGTGCGCGAGCTTCGCGAGGGGCGGCTGCACTTTGCCGCGGAGGACCCGGACGCCCCCGAGAACTTCCCGCGCGTGCTCACCGTCTGGCGGGCGAACGTGCTCGGGTCCTCGGGCAAGGGCCACGAGTACATCCTCAAGCACCTGCTCGGCACGACCGAGTCGGCCCAGAGCGCGGACGAGACCCCGCCCGAGCTGCGGCCCGCCGAGGTCGTCTGGCGCGACGAGGCCCCAGAGGGCAAGCTCGACCTGCTGACGACGATCGACTTCCGGATGACGGGCAACTGCCTGTTCTCCGACGTCGTGCTGCCGGCGGCGACCTGGTACGAGAAGTACGACCTCTCCTCGACCGACATGCACCCGTTCGTACACGCCTTCAGCCAGGCGATCCCGCCGCCCTGGGAGGCGAAGACCGACTGGGATGCGTTCCAGCGCATCGGGGCGTCGTTCTCGCGACTGGCGGCGAAGCACCTCGGGGTGCGCCGTGACCTGATCGCCGCTCCGCTCCTCCACGACACGCAGGACGAGATCGCCCAGCCGTACGGCGAGGTGCGCGACTGGAAGGCCGGCGAGTGCGAGCCGGTCCCGGGGCGGACGATGCCGAAGCTGATCGAGGTCGAGCGCGACTATGGCGCGGTGGCCGAGAAGATGGCGGCGCTCGGCCCGCTGCTCGAGGAGCAGGGCAACGCCGTCAAGGGCGCGAGCTGGAAGCCGGTCGAGGAGGTCGACTACCTGCGCCGCAAGAACGGCGTCGTGCGCGGCGGCGCCGGTGACGGCCAGCCCTCGCTCGAGCTCGCCGAGCAGGCGTGCGAGGCGATCCTGGCGCTCTCAGGGACGACCAACGGACGCATCGCCGTCGAGGGCTTCCGCTCGCTGGAGAAGCGCGTGGGCCTGCCGCTGGCCGACCTCGCCGAGCCGCGCGCCGGGGACCGGATCACGTTTCAGGACACCCAGACCCAGCCGCGCACGGTGCTCACCTCTCCCGAGTGGTCGGGAATCGAGGCGCACGGCCGCCGCTACGCGCCGTTCACGATCAACGTCGAGCGCCTCAAGCCCTGGCACACGCTCAGCGGGCGCCAGCACTTCTACCTCGACCACGCCTGGATCCAGGAGCTCGGCGACGGCCTGCCGACGTTCCATCCGCCGCTTCACTACCGCCGCCACTTCGGCGAGCAGGGGCTGCGCGAGGAGGGGCGGCTCGAGGTCACGCTGCGCTACCTGACGCCACACTCGAAGTGGTCGATCCACTCCGAGTACCAGGACAACCTGCACATGCTCACCCTGTTCCGCGGCGGACCGGTGATCTGGATGAGCCGCGAGGACGCCGAGCGGATCGGCGTGCGCGACAACGAGTGGATCGAGGCATATAACCGCAACGGCGTGATTGCCTGCCGGGCCGTGGTCACGCATCGGGTGCCCGAGGGCACGTGTCTCATGTACCACGCCAAGGACCGCCACGTGAACGTCCCGCGCACCGAGCTGAACGACAAGCGCGGCGGCACGAACAACTCGCTCACCCGCATCGTGATGAAGCCCAGCCACTTCATCGGCGGCTACGCCCAGCTGTGCTTCGGCTTCAACTACTACGGGCCGACCGGCTCGCAGCGCGACGAGGTCACGGTCATCCGCAAGCGCTCCCAGGAGGTCGTCTACTGATGCACGTCAAGGCCCAGGTCGGGATGGTCATGAACCTCGACAAGTGCATCGGCTGTCACACCTGCAGCGTGACCTGCAAGCAGGTCTGGACCAACCGCCACGGCGCCGAGTACATGTGGTTCAACAACGTCGAGACGAAGCCCGGGCTCGGCTACCCGAAGCGCTGGGAGGACCAGGAGGAGTGGCAGGGCGGCTGGGAGCTCGACCGCAAGGGTCGCCTTCGCCTCAAGGCCGGTGGGCGGCTGAAGAAGCTGCTGCAGATCTTCTGGAACCCCGACCTGCCCGAAATCGACGACTACTACGAGCCCTGGACCTACGACTACGAGAAGCTGATCACGGCGCCGCTCTCCGAGCACGACCCGGTGGCGCGCCCGAAGTCGCAGCTCACCGGCAAGGACATGAGCATCAAGTGGGGCCCGAACTGGGATGACGACCTCGCCGGAGCGCCGGAGCACGCCCTCGGCGACCCCGACCTCGAGGGCCTCGGCGAGCAGGTCAAGCTCGAGTACGAGCAGGCGTTCATGTTCTACCTGCCGCGGATCTGCGAGCACTGCCTGAACCCCTCCTGCGTCGCCTCGTGCCCGTCGGGGGCGATGTACAAGCGCGAGGAGGACGGGATCGTGCTGGTCGATCAGGAGAAGTGCCGGGGTTGGCGCTTCTGCGTGTCGGGCTGCCCCTACAAGAAGGTCTACTTCAACCACAAGACCGGCAAGGCCGAGAAGTGCACGCTCTGCTACCCGCGCATCGAGGCGGGGCAGCCGACGATCTGCTCAGAGACCTGCGTCGGGCGCCTGCGCTACCTCGGCCTCGTCCTCTACGACGCGGATCGGGTCGAGGAGGCCGCCTCGACACCGGACGAGAAGGATCTGCTCGACGCACAGCTCGGCGTCTTCCTCGACCCGGAGGATCCCGAGGTGCGCGCCCAAGCATCGCGCGACGGCATCCCCGACGACTGGATCGAGGCCGCGCGCCGCTCGCCGGTGCACGCCCTGGCGCTGCGCTATCGCGTCGCGCTGCCGCTGCATCCGGAGTTCCGCACGATGCCGATGGTCTGGTACGTGCCGCCGCTGTCGCCGGTCGCGAACGCCTTCGAGCACGCCGAGCCCGGCGACCCGGACGACGTGTTCCCCGCCATCGACGCGCTGCGGATACCGGTCGACTACCTGGCCAACCTGCTCTCGGCCGGCGACGCGGAGGTGATCCGCGGCGTTCTCAAACGGCTCGCCGCGATGCGCTCCTACATGCGCCGCAAGGAGGTCGGCAAGGGACCGGACGCCGGCCTGGCCGAGGCGGCCGGGATGGAGCCGGCCGACGTCGAGGCGATGTACCGGCTGCTCGCGATCGCCAAGTACGAGGATCGCTACGTGATCCCCCAGGCCCATACTGAGCTGGCCGGCCGGCTGATGGAGCAGCAGGGCACCTGCGGGCTCGACTTCGAGGGCGGTCCCGGCAACTGCGGGGCGGTGCCGGCGAGCGAGCCCGCGACCAACGAGAGCTTCATGCTCACCGAGATGGCGGAGGGCCGCATGCCTGCGGAGGCAGCCGACCACGACGAGCCCGACGACCGGACGTTGCGACTCAACATCGTCGAGATGCTCGAGCGCGGCTCGCGGGCGGCACCCGAAACGGAGGCCTGATGCCGCGGCTTCGGCAGGGCCGCGCCCCGGCGCCGTCCCCGACTGTCTACAAGGTCATATCGCTGCTGCTGCAGTACCCCGACGAGCGGCTGCTGGGCGCACGTGACGAAATCCTCGCCGCGGTCGCCGGGCTGCCGCCGTCGCGCCAGAAGGAGTCGATCGAGCGCTTCTGCGCCTACTGGGCCGCCGGCTCGCCGATCGAGCTCGCCCAGAGCTACGTCGAGGTCTTCGACCTGCAGAAGCGCGCCGGCCTCTACCTGACCTTCTACGGCCACGGCGACAAGCGCCAGCGCGGCATGGCACTACTGCGGCTGAAGAAGCTCTACCGGGCGGCCGGCTTTCCGCTTGAGGGCCGCGAGCTCTCCGACTACCTGCCGGTGATGCTCGAGTTCGCAGCCCTCGCGTCGCCCGAGCAGGGAGAGACCTTGCTGCTCGAGCACAGGTCGGCGATCGAGCTCGTCCGCATGAGCCTCCGCGACCAGGAAAGCCCCTACGCGCACCTGCTCGACGCCGTCTGCGCCGGGCTGCCGGAGCTCTCGGCGGCCGAACGCGCCGGCGTCACCGAGCTCGTGCGCGAGGGCCCGCCGACCGAGCAGGTCGGGCTCGAGCCGTTCGCCCCGCCCGAGGTCATGCCGAGCACCGCGCCGCGCCGGTGAGCGCGGGCACGCTCCTGCTGTGGGTGGTGATCCCCTACGTCGCGCTCACGATCTTCGTCGTCGGCCACGTCTGGCGCTACCGCCGGGACCAGTTCATGTGGACCAGCCGCTCGACGCAGATGCTCGAGAGCCGATGGCTGCGCTGGGGCAGCACCCTCTTCCACTACGGCACCTTCATGGCGATCGGGGGCCACGTGATCGGCATCGCCATCCCGGCCGCCGTCCCCGACGCGTTCGGAATCGACGAGGAGGGCTACCACCTGATCTCGGTCTCCGCGGGAACGCTGGCCGGCGTGCTCGTGCTCGCCGGCTTCGTCATCCTGCTCTACCGGCGGCTCCGCTTCCCGCGCGTCGCCGCCACCACCACGCGCACCGACCTCGTCGCGTACGGCGCGCTCACCGTCGCGCTCGTCACCGGCGTCATCGCCACAAGCGGCTGGAACCTGTTCGTCAGCGGCTACGACTACCGCGAGACGGTCGCGCCGTGGTTCCGCGGAATCTTCCTGCTCGACCCGAACCCCGAGCTGATGACCGAGCCGCCGCTGATCTACCAGATCCACGCGCTCTCGGCCTGGCTGCTCTACGCGGTCTGGCCGTTCACGCGGCTCGTGCACGCCTGGAGCTACCCGATCCAGTACCTCGGACGCCCCTACATCCTCTACCGCCGCCGCTACGCGCCCGCGCGCACAGGAGGAGGATGAGCGGCGAGCGGGCCGCCAACCCGGGGCTCGAGCTGGCGGTCGCCGTCATCCGCGACGGCGCTCGCGACCAGCCCTGCCCCGCCTGCGGCGACCGCCTCGGTGACTGCCGGGTCGAGCTCCGCGACGTCGAGCTCGACCGGCTCAGCGCCGAGATCAGCTGCGCCGCATGCGGAGCGAGCCACCTGATCACCGCTTCGCCCGCCTCCGAAGACGGGTCCGCGACGATCCAGTGACCGCCGCCGACCGGCGACGGTATCGCGCGCTGCGCTGATGCCCCGGACGGGCGGGGAGGGTGTAGGGCTCGATCGGCTCCTCGGTGCGGTGCCGCCAGCGTCCGGCGCGATCGTGATGGGCACCGGCATCGTCTCGGTGGCTCTGTCGCAGGATGGCCAGGAGTGGCTGTCGCGCCTCCTGCTGGTCCTCGCTGCGGCCATCTGGCTCACGCTGGGGGTGCTGCTGGCTGCCCGGGCCCTGCGCGATCACGCGCAGTTTCGCCGCGACGTGCGCTTGCCCGCCGCCTTCACCGCGGTCGCGGGAACGGCGGTTCTCGGTACGCGGCTGACGCTGCTGGGTTGGCATCGGGTGGGCGCTGCCCTGCTTGCCATTGCACTGATCCTGTGGCTGGGGCTGCTGGCACCGGTGCTGCGCAACTGGACGGCTCCGACGGTCGGCGCCTCCTTCGTCCTCACGGTGGGCACCGAGTCGCTCGCCCTGCTCGCCGCGGTGCTGGCGTTCGAGTACCGCGCCGGCTGGCTGCTCGAGGCGGCGCTCGTGCCGTTCGTGCTCGGGCTGTGCTTCTACGCCTTCGTCCTGTCACGCTTTGACCGGCGCCAGCTCGCCATCGGTCGTGGCGACCACTGGGTGACGGGCGGGGCGCTGGCGATCTCCACCGTGGCGGCGGGGCGGATCACGTTGGCCGCGGACCACCTCGACCTCCTGGGCGGGGCCGTCGGCGTGCTCCGGGGCGCCGCGCTCGCCCTGTGGGTCCTGACGTTCCTGTGGCTGCCGGTCCTCCTGGTGGCCGTGGCGCTCGACCGTCGCGTGCGCTACGACGTGCGCCGCTGGTCGTCCGTCTTCCCGGTCGGGATGTTCGCCGCCTGCTGCTTCGTTGTGGGCGAC
>JBBPIN010000061.1:0-7787 GCA_038040285.1 Actinomycetota bacterium | reverse complement strand
GTCAGGCGGCGAAGCCGCCGCAATTGTGTGTGCCGCCCAGAGCAGACGCTGAAGAACTCCGCTGGTAGCTAGGGCGAAGGCGGCGGAGGCGGAGGTGGCTGCCCGTCAGTCGGGGGCGGGGGCACCGGATCCGACGGCGGAGGCGGGGGAGGCGGTGGGGGCGGCGCGTGTTCGGAGCCGGAGTCGCCCGGAGGCGGCCCGGTTGTCACGGTCGTTGTCGCGTTCGGGCTTTCGCTGACCACGACCGCGACGGTGGGCTGGGTGGTGCTGGCACCGGCCTCTCCGTTGCCCGTCGAATGCTTGTGCTTCCCCGTCGTGGTGGGGGGCACCGTCGAGTCCGCGGCCAGCGCGGGATCCTGAGCGGTAGCGTCGGTCGCCGGGTCCTTCTTTGGATCGGGCTTTGACGCCGCCTTGTTGTGGTGCTTCGCTGGCGCCGGGGCGGGCGCGAAGTGGGTGACGGCCACCGGAGCCGTCGTGCCGCCGGTTACGACTGACGAAGTCTCGGTTGGGGCCGGTTGCGGGTGGGAAACCTTCTTGACCTCGACCGCGGCGCCGGCGGTGATCACCGCTGCGGTGATCACTCCTGCCACCGCCTTGGCGCCGATCGCGCCACCGACTGCCCCGATGCTGCCAGCTCCACCTGCGGCCCCGCCGCCGATCGCGGCGCCACCGGCGCCGGCGCCCGCTCCGCTCGCCCCGGCGGCTCCTGCGCCGCCGGAAGCGCCGGCACCGCCGATGCCGAGCTTCGAAAGCAACAGGCCCTTGAGCAGGAAGATCGGGCCGACCGGGAACAGCGATGCGAGCACCTTGGAATCGGAGCGCAGCTGATCGCGGAACTCGCGGCAGCCCTCGCACTCGCGCACGTGGCGGCGCACTGGCCCAGAGGCCTTTCCCAGGCCCTCCGCGGCCTCGGCGAGCTCGAGCCGCACCTCGCCGCAGGTCAGGACCCGCGCCTGGGCTGCCTCCGCGAGCGCGATTCGCGCCCGGACGAGCAGCGACTTCACGCTGGGCACGGTGGTTTGCATCGCATGGGCGATCTCCTCGTAGGACATCGCGTCCATCTCGCGAAGCAGCAGCGCCGTTCGCTGTGTCTCGGGAAGCTTGCCGACGTCGGTCAGCAGCTGGCGGAACTCCTCACGATTCTGGACCCGCTCGTGGGTCGAGGCCGCCTCGACGATCGGATGCGCGTCCATCGAGTCCCTTCCCTCGGCGACCGGCTTGCGCAGATGGTTGAGGCAGCGGTTGCGGGCGATCCGGTAGAGCCAGGGCCGCAGCTTGATCTCGCGCTTGTCGGCGAGGATCGCGCGGTAGGCGTTTACGAACACCTCCTGGAGGACGTCCTCGGCGTCCTCGGTGGAGCCGAGCATCTGGCGGCAGAAGCCGAGCAGTCGCGCCTCGTAGCGGTCGACGATCACCTCGAAGGCGTGATCGTTGCCGCCGCGAAGCATCGCCACCAGACGCTCGTCTCCCTGCAGTCGCAGCAAGGGCGACCGCCGGGCGAGCAGCCCGCGACGGCCAGCGTGTGTTAGTGCTGAGGCCTCCAAGTGGCCAGGAACGCTCCCTGCTTCAAGAACACGGTAACAACCCGCAGGTTGCGCCCAGGTTGCCTTTGAGGGCAGGCGTGGACGATCGTTACCCGAAGCCGAGCGTGTCCATGCGGGTATTGGGCGTCCGGGGGGCGCTAGCGTTCTCGAGGCCCGGGTAGACAAACTGGCAAAGTCCGCCGACTTAAAATCGGCTGCCCCCCTCGGGGGCGTTGCGGGTTCGAATCCCGCCCCGGGCACTTCGGCTGGTGGCGCATACCGAGGCGGAGGGGGCTAGGCGCGGCCGGGTAGGCTGCACACGTGGCCGACGCTGGATCGCCCACCGGCCTGCGTCACAAGGGTCTCGTCAAGACCCTGGTCGTTGTCGGCTCGCTGCTTGCGGTAGTCGCCTGCTTCGCCACCTGGGCCGAGCGCCAGGCGCTCACCACCGACGACTGGGTCAACACCAGCGGCAGGCTGCTGGAGAACGAGCAGATCCGCAACGCCCTCGCTACCTACTCGGTCGACGAGCTCTACGCCAACGTCGACGTCAACGCGGAGCTCGAAAAGGCGTTGCCGAAGGACTTCAAGCAACTCTCAGGCCCGGCCTCCACCGGTTTGCGCTCGCTAGCCACTACTGGCGCCCAGAAGGTGCTCGCCACTTCCCGGTTCCTGCAGCTGTGGCGCAATGCCAACCGAGCGGCCCACGAGACGCTGATCAACATCATCGAGGACAAGGGCAATGCAGTCTCGACCAGCGGCGGCGAGGTCGACTTGAAGCTGCGGCCCTTGATCATCCAGGTTTCTGACCAGCTCGGGTTGGGCGGCAACATCGCCGACAAGCTGCCCCCCGACGCGGGGAACCTGAAGATCCTGCGCTCCGACCAACTCGGCCTCGCGCAGACGATCGCGAAGCTGATCCGCGGCCTCGCCCTGATCACCACCCTCCTGGCGCTCGCCCTCTTCGCCCTCGCGATCTATCTCGCGCGCGCCTACCGCTGGATCACCGTCCTAGGGGTCGGCATCGGTCTGATCCTGGTCGGCATCGTGGTCCTGATCCTGCGCGACGTGGCGGGCAACGTGCTGGTCCAGGACCTCGCCTCCGAGGAAGCCAGGCCGGCCGCCGACGCGGCCTGGTCGATCGGGACTTCGTTGCTCGCCTCGATCGCCCGCAACATCATCGTTTTCGGCGGCTTCTTCGTGCTCGCCGCGTGGCTTGCCTCCCCGCACCGCAGCGCGGTGGCGACGCGCCGGGCGCTGACGCCGGTGCTGCGCGACTACCCGGTCGCGGTGGGGGCGGTGCTCGGCGTCGTCGGGTTGATCTGGCTGCTTTCAGGCGTCGACAGTACGCGCGCCATCCTCACCCGCCTGGTGCTGCTCGCGCTGGCGGGGGTGGGGGTGTACCAGCTGCGCCGCGTGTCGATCGCCGACTTCCCCGACGCCACGCTCGGAGAGATGCCAGAACGGGTCCGGGTCCGGGCGTCGTCGATGTGGCGAGGGCGCCAGCGGGCCCGGCCCGAGCCGCAGGACCGCAAGCTTGAACGGCTGGAGAGACTCGCGTCGCTGCACGAGCGCGGAGCGCTCAGCGACGAGGAGTTCGAGGCCGAGAAGGCCGCGGTGATGGCGGGCGAGCGCCAGCCCCCTCGCGCCCTAGACCCATAGCGCACGGTAGGCTCGCGGCCATGGCCACGGCCGAGCAACGGACCGACCAGAAGACTGCGGTCCACGGCGGGCGCCTGGTCGCCCAAACCCTCGCCTCGCGCGGCGTCAGCCACCTGTTCACGCTCTCCGGCGGCCACCTCTTCTCGATCTACGACGGCTGTAAGGAGGAGGGGATCGCGGTCGTCGACGTGCGCCACGAGCAGTCGGCGGCGTTCGCGGCCGACGGCTTCGCGAAGGCGACGCGCCGGGTCGGCGTTTGCGCGCTGACGGCGGGGCCGGGGGTGACCAACGGGATGAGCGCGATCGCCGGCGCCCGCTTCAACGGCTCCCCGATCTGCGTCCTGGGCGGACGGGCGCCGGAGATGCGCTGGGGATCGGGCTCGCTGCAGGAGATAGACCACCTTCCGTTCGTGAGCCCGCTGGTCAAGTCGGCGCAGACGGTCAAGGACGCGGCGCGAATCCCGGAGCTGACCGCGGTCGCCCTCGACACAGCCTTGGAGCTACCCAGCGGCCCGACCTTCATCGATTACCCGCTCGACGTCGTCTTCATGGAGGCCGAGGCCGAGGTTCCCGAGCCAACTGCCCCGACGGACGGCGAACCCGCCGATGGCGTCGAGGAGGCGGCGGCGCTGCTCGCCGGCGCCCAGCGGCCGGCGATCATGGCCGGCACCGGGGTCTACTGGGCCCACGGCGAGGAGGAGCTGCAGGCTCTCGCCGAGGCGCTGGGCTGCCCCGTGTTTCTGAACGGGATGGGGCGTGGCTGCGTCCCCGCCGACCACGAGCTGGCCCTCAGCCGCGCCCGCGGCGCCGGCCTCAAAGGTGCCGACGTGGCCCTGGTCGTCGGCGTCCCGCTCGACTTCCGGCTTGGCTTTGGCGGCTCGTTCGGCGATGACACCAAGATCGTGCGACTGGATGTCGCGCCCAACGAGCTGACCGCCAATCGCGCCCCCGACATCGACATGGTCGGCGACATCGCGGCGACGCTCGCTGCTCTGCGCGAGGGTGCGGGCGGCGATCCGGCCAAGACCTCGGCCTGGGTCGGGGAGCTTCGAGAGGTCGAGGAGGAAAAGCGCGCCGCCGAGGTCGAGGAGCTGAACGACGAGCGGGCGCCTCTTCACCCGGTGCGCGTCTACAAGGACCTGCGCGAGGTGCTCGACCGCGACGCGATCGTGATCGGCGACGGCGGCGACTTCGTCTCCTACGCGGGACGCCTGATCGACACCTACAAACCCGGATGCTGGATGGACCCGGGCCCCTTTGGCTGCCTCGGCGCCGGGCCCGGCCAGGCGATCGGGGCAAAGCTCGCCCACCCCGACCGCCAGGTCTGCCTGCTGCTCGGGGACGGGGCCTTCGGCTTCTCGGGGATCGAGTTCGACACCATGGCCCGCCACGGGCTCGGCGTCGTCGGTGTGATGGGAAACAACGGGATCTGGGCGCTCGAGCACCACCCGATGAAGTTCCTCTACCAGTACTCGATGGCGGCTGAGCTGCAGCCCGAGACCCCCTACGAGAAGATGGTCGAAGCGCTCGGCTGCGACGGCTATCTGGTCCGCGAGCCCGCCGAGCTGCGCCCTGCGCTCGAGCAGGCGTTCTCGTCCGGGCGGCCCTCGCTGGTCAACGTGCTGACCGACCCCGAGGTCGCCTACCCGCGCAAGGCCAACCTGGCCTAGTGGATTCTGGCCGCGGCGCTGCGCCGCGGCACATCACTTGCGGCTGCTGCGCAGCCTGACATGCATGTGCCGGCGCCTACGGCACCGGCCAAGAGCGACCGTCAGGCGGCGAAGCCGCCGCAATCGTCCTACATCTGGCTGGCGACCAAGCGGTCGAGCAGCCGATCGGGGAGCAACTTGCGCACCGTTGCCTGCACGCGCGCATCGACGCCGACCAGGTAGCGGGTCTTTGGCCGCGACGCGGTGAGCGCCTGCTCGACCGCCTTCGCCACGCGGTCCGGTGCGATCCCCCGCTCGCCCGCTTTTCCGGCCGCCGCAGCCGCCGCCCGTGCGGATCCCTCGTACAGCTCGCGCTGCTGAGGGTTCATCGTCTCCAGCACTTGGTCGACCTGCTCGGTTCCCTTGCCCCAGAAGGGTGTCGCGATCGCCCCCGGCTCGATAATCGAGACGTTGACCCCGAACGGGCGCATCTCCTGCCGCAGCGAGTCGCCGACGCCTTCGAGCGCGAACTTGGAGGCGTGGTAGGGCGAAAGATAGGGGAGCGACATCCGCCCGCCGATCGACGCCATCAGGACGATGCGGCCTCGCGCCGAGCGGATCTGCGGCAAGAAGGCCTGGGTCACCGCCACCTGGCCGGTCACGTTTACCTCCAGCTGGCGGCGAAGCGCGTCGAGGTCGAGCGTCTCGATCGGCCCGGCGACCACGATCCCAGCGTTGTTGACCAGCCCCGCAAGCCGCCCACCGGTGATTTGTTCGATGCGCTCGCGGGTCGCGCCGATAGTTCCTCGGTCGGTGACGTCGAGGATCACCGGCTCCAACCGCTCGGATCCCTCGGCGTCGAGCGATTCTGCGTCACCTCGATTCCGAACTCCGGCGAAAACGCGGAAGCCGGCGCGGTCGAGACGCAGCGCACAGGCCCTGCCGATCCCGGTCGAACTGCCGCTGATCAGCACCGCCCCGCGGTCCTCTCCACTCACGGCCGCCAGCCTATCCACCCTCAACGCAAAGACCGGCTGTCGTCAATGACAGCCGGTCCAAGCTGGCCCCTCAGGACGGGCAGGGGTACGTCTTCAGGGACCGATTGGGGTATTCGGTGGATTCAGGCGGCGGGAGGCGCCATGATGCGGCAATCGCCTGAATCCTCTGCAACCGGCTCAGAGGTGGGCATCCCGCCCGACTCATCACCAGTCGGCACGATCATCCCGCTAGGGCCCGCGCCTGTCCAGCGTTTGGCCACGTCGCCTACCAAGAATTTAGTAGGAACTGTCTACCAACTATTTGGGGTTCCTCGCCTGGGATACCTCGATCGCCGCCCCGTGGAGGATGTCGTGCTCGGAGGCCGTCACCTCGGTGAGCTCAAATGCGCGCATCGCCTCGATCAGGATCACCACCCCGGCGACGATCGTCGGCGCCCGGTCCGGGTCCAGGCCGGTGACCTCGCGGCGTTCGGCCAATGGCAGCGAGGCGAGCTGGGACAGCATGTGCTGGATCGAGTCCAGTGAGAGCCGGTAGCCGTGCACCCGCTGCGGGTCATAGGGATCGAGTCGCTGATCGATCGCCGCCAGCGAGGTGGGGGTGCCGGCCACCGCGATCCCCGACTCGGCGTAGACGGCCGGGTTACTGGCCAGCGCGGCCGAAATCAGGCCCAGCACGTCACCCGCCAATTCCTCGAGCTCGGAGGGAGTCGGCGGATCGCTGGCCAGGTGGCGCTCTGTCTGGCGCACGACGCCGGCCTGAAGGGAGGTATGGAATTCGACTTCCGCTCCGGTGCCGACGATCAGCTCGGTGGATCCCCCGCCGATGTCGATCACGACGACCGGCTGGGGAGGCGGGTCCTCGGCGGTCGCCCCGCGGTAGGTGAGCAGCGCCTCCTCTTCGCCGTCGAGGATGCGGGCGGTGAGCGCGAAGCGCTCGCGAAGCTCGGCGATGAACGCCTCGCCATTCGATGCGTCGCGGACCGCGCTGGTGGCGATCGCGGTAACCGCCGTGACATCCAGCTGCTCGTAGGCGGCCACGTACTCGGCGATCACCTCGCAGACCCCCTCGATCGCCTCCGTGGCGAGGTTCCCCGACAGGTCGACCCCGCGTCCGAGGCGGGTCACGCGGGTGCGTCGGTCCAGCTCCTGCACGTGTCCGTCGGTGACGTCGGCGACCAGCAAGCGGGTCGAATTGGTGCCGATGTCGATGACGGCTACGCGGCTTGCCGCGCCCTGCCCAGGCTCTCTTTCGGCTCCGCCCCCCGGCATCGTTCTGGGACTCTATGTATCCCGGGAGCCTGCCCGGGGTTGCGAATCGATGATCGCCTAGGCGCTGCCGTTGGAGCCGGGGCGTTGCTCGTCCTCGCGCAGCCGCCGGTAGAGGTCGTGGTCGCCCGGTCGCCGCGGCACCGCGGGGTGGCTGGTCGCCTGCTCGTGCAGCCGGATCGCCTCCTCCAGCGCCTCGAGGCGCTGGAGCGCCTCTCACAGCCCGGCTTCGCCGGGCGGCACGTGCAGCGTCGCGTCACCCGGGAGGCGGGGGAGCTGCAGCTCCTCGGTCGGGGTGGGTTCGTCGAGAATCGGCATGGCTACTTCCTTACGAGGTCCGCTCGGCGTCCACCTTGCGAAGGCGGTCGTTCAGCGCCTCGTCGTGGGGTCGGCGGCCGAGGGGCACGGCGGCGGTGCGACCTTCGTGGTCGCGCGCGGCGTCGGCGAGGGTTATGAAGCGTCCGACGATGATGCGTTTGCTGGCAAGGGCTGCCAGGGCGCCGTGTGAGGTGAGGATCTCCCGTTTCTCCATCGCCGCGCCCTTTCACATTTGTTGACCAAATTCATCAACAAAATACCCCGGCAATTGCGCCTGCCAGATCTCGGCCCGATCGCGCTAGCATTGGCCTACCGCCGCGGGGTGGAGCAGTCAGGTAGCTCGTCGGGCTCATAACCCGAAGGTCGCGGGT
>JBBPIN010000060.1:0-7915 GCA_038040285.1 Actinomycetota bacterium | reverse complement strand
TCCCTGCGTGACATCCACTAGATGTGGAGGCTACTGGAGCGAAGCAGATAGCCCATTCGCGTGAAAGCGACAGCTCATGCAGCCGGAGCCAACAGGCCAAGTCGCTGCTGCTCAGGACGATTAGCGAGTGCGCCGTCGGTTACCGGCTGATCGACGGATGAGCCCGGTGGCCGACACGCTCGTGGCGGGTTTGCCGTTCGCGGGCGCCCTGGCGATGGTCCTGGTCGGCGAGCGCCTGCGGGCCGGGCGAAGGCGCGAGGCACTGAATCGTGCTCTACACGAGCTTCGTCGACCGCTCCAGCTGTTGTCGTTCGCACCACGGGCGCCGCTTGCCGCCGGATCGTCGGCGCCGCTGGAGCTGGCGATCGCCGCGCTCGCGCAGCTCGATCGCGAGATCAATGGTGGCGCCGGCGAGGCGCGGCGCCTGGTCTCCTGTCACGAGCTTGTAGGCGGGGCAGTGGGCCGCTGGCGGGCTCGGGCCAAGGTCTGTGGTGGCTCGATTGTGCTGCGCTGGCGAGCGGGTGGGGCGCCGGTGATCGCCGATCCGGTGCGCCTCTCGCAGGCGCTCGACAACCTGATCGTCAACGCGCTGGAGCATGGCGGGCCGAACGTGGTCGTCGAGGCGCGGGCTGCGGGGGACCGGCTGCGGATCTCGGTCACCGATGACGGGTATGCGGCGCGACCGGCGTCGAGGACCGGCGCACCAGCGGAGGTGATCGGGCGTCTCACCGGCCGCCGCCGCCACGGCCACGGCCTCGAGGTGGTGCGTTCGGTGGCCGCGGCGCACCGGGGGCGCTTCGCCCTGCAGCGCTCCGAGCGCGGCTCGGTGGCGGTGCTGGAGTTGCCGTTGGCCGGAGCGGGAGGCGCACTGGCGGCATGAGCCGGCGCGCCCGCGCCGCGGCATTCCTGGTTCTGGCGGCCGGATGCGCCGCCTTGGCCGCTGCGGTGGCGAACGGCTACGGCTCCAGCCTCGCCCAGAGTTTCGGACCGCTGCGCGAGGTTGTAGTTGCCGGTCGCGATCTGCCGGCTGGGGAGCCGATCGGCCCGGCCCAGCTCTCGCACTCGCTTCAGCTGCGCCGAGTCCCGGCCCGCTTCGTCCCGCCCGGCGCGCTCTCGGCTCCCCAGCAGGCCCTGGGCCGGGAGCCGTCGGCGCTGCTCCCGGCCGGCTCGTATGTGCTCGCCGCCCAGCTGCGGGTGCCGCGGGCGAAGAGGGCGCGCGGTCCCCGTCTGGCGAACGGTCGCCGTCCGGTCGAGATCGCGGTCAGCGGCGGCGAGGCGCTGCTGGCGAGCGGTGGATCGCCGCAGGGCTCGACGGTCGACGTCGTCGTCACCACCGAGCCGGGCGGGCCCGGTCCTGGCCGCACCTACGTGGCCGCAGCGGGGGTGAGGCTGCTCGCGCTCACCCAGCAGGACCCGGCCGGCCCGGGCCCCGCCGCAGGCTGGTCCGCCACCCTCGCACTGACCCGCAGCGAGGCGCTGCGCCTGATCGAGGCGGAGAGTTTCGCGCGCGGCGTACGGCTACTGCCGCTCCCGGGAAGCTGAGGCGATTAGCCTGGGGCGATGCTCGACCAGCTCTCCCTGCTCGACTGGAAGCGGCAGGTGTTCGGCATCTACGCGGAGATCCGGGCGACGCCGGACCCCGCCGAAGGTTGGCGGCGCTGGCGCGAGCTGCGGGATGAGCTATTCGCCAGGCACGCGCAGAGCCCACTGCCGGAGCATGTGCGAAAGGGCTTTCAGAATCTCGACTACTTCGACTATGACCCGGCCTACCGGGTGATCGGCGCCGTCTCGAACGCCGAGCCCAAGCACTACGAAATCGGAGCCAGTGGCGGCGGCAGCTTCGCCTTCGATCGCTTCGCCTCTGTGCGTTCGAGTTGCGCGGCGAGCCCGGCGAGCTGGAGCTCTACTGGCTGGAGGGATACGGGGGAGGTGTGTTTCTGCCCTTTGCCGACGCGACAAGCGGAAGCGAGACATGCGGCGCCGGCCGCTACCTCTTCGACACGGTCAAGGGCGCCGACCTTGGCACCGAGGACAGTGGGCTGGTGCTGGACTTCAACTTCGCCTAACCCATCGTGCTCATACGACCCCGCCTGGGTCTGCCCTTTGGCGCCGCCGCCCAATCGCCTCGGCTTCGCTATCCCGGCCGGCGAGCGCCACGAATCGGATTAGCTCAGCCGGCCGCCAGGGCCTCCTCGAACGCCAGCCGCGCCTGCTCGCCGAACACCGCGAAGACAACCCGCTCCAGCTCGCTGCCCTCGGCGAAGTGGCGCTCGACCTCTCCGACCTCGATCCGCGCCGCCTCGTCGAGCGGAAAGGCGCCGACCCCGGTGCCGAAGGCGACCAGGGCGAGTGACTTCGCGCCCAGCTCTTCTGCGACGGAGAGTGTGCTCGCAGTGGCGCGGCGGATGATCTCTGCCGATGTGGGGCCGCCGAGCTCCATGGTTGCGGCATGGATCACCCACTTCGACGGCATCTCGCCGGCCGTCGTGGCCACCGCCTCGCCGAGTTCGATCGGAGCCCGTTCGTCGCTCTCGCGTTGCACCTCGGGCCCGCCGGCCCGCGAGATCGCCCCGGCGACGCCGCCGCCGTGCTGAAGCGCGGTGTTGGCGGCGTTCGCGATCGCGTCGACCTCGAGCTTGGTGATGTCCGCCTGCTGTACCTCGATCTCCGCCACCGCTCCTCCCGGTCGACTGCCCGTGCAGCCTAGACCGAGGTGGGGGCTACCATCCGGCTCGTCTTCCCGGGTCAGGCTGAAGCGAGGTTCCCAACATGAGCAATGCGTCCACACGCCGCACCAAGATCGTCGCCACTGTTGGGCCGGCCTGCTGGGAGCCGGAGACGCTTCGCGAGCTGATCGCAGCCGGTGCCGACGTCCTGCGGCTCAACTTCTCGCACTCCGATCGCGACCGGCACGCGAAGACGATCGAGCTCGCGCGGGCGGCGGCCAAGGAGGTGGGGCGCGAGGTGGCGCTGCTCGGCGACCTGCCGGGACCGAAGCTGCGGGTGGGCGAGTTCAAGGACGATGTGGTCGAGCTGGAGACCGGCAGTCACGTCCTGCTCACCACCGAGGCCGGCGAGGGGAATGAGAAAAGAATCCCGGTCTCCTGGCCTGGGATCTCGGGCGCGCTGCACACCGACGATCGGGTGTATCTGGCGGACGGCTCGATCCAGCTTCGCGTCGTCGCGCCGCTGGACGGTTCCGTTGACACCGAGGTCGAGGTTGGTGGCCCGCTTGCGTCACACCAGGGCCTCAACCTCCCCGGTGCCGACACCGGCCTGCCATCGGTTGATTCCGACGACCTCGAGTGGGTCGACTTCGCTGTCGAGCACGGGATCGACCTTCTGGCCATCTCCTTCGTCCGCGAGGCCTCCGATCTGAAGCCGGTGATTGAGCGGCTGGACTCCTTGGACTCCGACATCCCGCTTATCGCGAAGATCGAGAAGCCCGAGGCTGCAGAGCACGCTGAGGAGATCATCGACGCCGCTGGCGCCGGGATCATGGTTGCCCGCGGGGACCTCGGCATCGAGCTGCCGCTCTCCCGGGTGCCGGTGGTGCAGAAGAGACTGATCCGCGCCGCCGGTCTTCAGTCCAAGGCCGCGATCACAGCCACCCAGATGCTCGCCTCGATGGTGACCGCGCGGCGGCCAACCCGAGCCGAGGTCACAGACGTCGCCAACGCGATCTTCGACGGCACCGACGCGGTGATGCTCTCCGAGGAGACCGCGATCGGCCACTACCCGGTCGAGGCTGTGCGGGTGATGGAACGCATCGCCTGCGAGACCGAGCCCGACCTGCCCTACGGCGACTGGCTGTTCGGGCGCACCGACCAGACCGGCCAGGACGTCGGCGACTCGGTGGCCCAGGGAGCGGTCGGGGCGGTCTACCGGCTCAACCTGGCAGCGCTGGTCGTGCCAACCACGAGCGGCCGTACCGCCCGCCTCGTCTCCGCCCACCGCCCCAAGGTCCCGGTGCTGGCGATCTCCCCGCGCATCGAGACCGTCCGCCGACTCAACCTGCTGTTCGGCGTGCAGGCGGTGCTCAGCGAGCCGGTCGATGACATCCGCGAGCTGCTCGACTACTGCGCCACGCTTGCCGCCCGTCACGGGGTCGCGAAGTCGGGCGACCGGATCGCGATCACCGCCGGCCTGCCCGAACAGCAGCTCGGGACCAACCTCTTCGAGGTCCATCGGGTCCCCTGAGCTTCGCCCGGGGGCGAGTCGGGCTCGGTGCTTGCTTGACGGGGCATGGGCGCGATCGAGCGCCAGCGCGACGAGCTTGCGGCGCGGCTGCGGGAGGCGCTTATCGAGCGCCGGCGGGCCGACGCAGCGGCGGGCCGGCGCCCGCAGGGAGACCTTCCCGAGGCAGTGGGGGAGCTGGTCGGGCGCGAGGCGGCGATCCTGCCGATTCGCGAGCGCGAGGAGATCGTCGCTCGCATTCTTCGCGACACCGTCGGCCTCGGGCCGCTGGAGGAGCTTCTCGCCGACCCCGAGGTCGAGGAGGTGATGGTCAACGGGCCCGACCGCGTCTACGTCGAGCGCCGCGGGCGGATCGAGTCGACCGAGGTCCACTTTGCCGACGAGTCCGAGCTTCGCAACTCGATCGAGCGCATCCTGGCGCCGATCGGGCGCCGCGTGGACGAACTGAGCCCGATGGTCGACGCCCGACTCGCCGATGGGTCGCGGGTCAACGTCGTGATCCCACCGCTCGCCGTGGACGGTCCGGCGCTCTCGATCCGCCGCTTCGCGGCTGCCCGCCCGGGTCCCGCGGATCTGGTTGAGCTGGGGACGCTCACGCCGCAGATGCGCGGCCTGCTCGAGGTCGCGGTGCGCGAGCGTCGCAGCCTGCTGGTCAGCGGCGGCACCGGCTCGGGCAAGACGACTTTGCTCAACGCCTTGTCCAGCTTCGTCGCCGCCGAGGAGCGGGTGGTGACGATCGAGGACGCGGCCGAGCTGCGCCTCCAGCAACCCCACGTCGTGCGGCTGGAGAGCCGGCCGGCCAGCGTCGAGGGCCGCGGCGAGGTGACGGTCCGCGACCTGCTGCGCAACGCCCTGCGCATGCGCCCCGATCGAATCGTGATCGGCGAAGTACGGGGCCCGGAGGCGCTTGACCTGCTCACGGCGCTCAACACCGGTCACCGCGGGGCGCTGTCGACCGTGCACGCGAACTCGCCCGCCGACGCGCTGCGCAGATTGGAGACGCTTGCACTGATGGCCGGCGTCGGGCTGCCGCACGCGGCGATTCGCGAGCAGCTGGGGCGCGGCTTCGAGCTGGTCGTCCACCTCGAGCGACTGGCCGACGGGCGACGCGTCGTCGCCGAGATCGCCGAGGTGGTGCGGGCCGCCGGCGGTCCCGCGACCCGCGCGTTGGTCGTCAGGGAGGTGTTGTGAGCGCGAGGCTCAGACAAGGAGCTATGTGCTGGGCCGAGCGCGAACGTGAGGTTGTGTCGTGAGCGGTGGTCCGACTCTCCTGCTCGGCGCGGGCGCCGGAGCGCTGGTCGCCCTGGCGGTGCGCGAGGCGATATTGGGGACGCCTGCCCTCGCCGCCTGGTTCCGCGACGCGCTCGAGCCGCTGGCGCGGGCACGCCGCGAGGGCTATGCGCCGTCGGCGATCGAGCGCCGCCGTCTCGCCGCGCTGGGGACTGGTGGGGCTCTGCTGCTCGGTCTGTTGATCGCGGGACCGGGGTTTGGCCTGCCGCTGGCGGTCGCTGGGCCGGCGCTGGCAGCCTGGGCCGTGAGCCGAGGACGCTCGCGATACCGGCGCAATGTCGAGCGGGCGCTGCCCGAGATCGCGTCCGCGGTCGCCGACTCGCTCAGCGCCGGTCGCTCGCTGCGCGCTTCGCTGACCGCCGCCACCGCCTCGCTCGACGGGCCCGCGGCGGTCGAGCTGGCCCGCCTCGGAGCCGAGTTGGAGCTTGGAACCCCAACCGCCGAGGCGCTGGCCGGGCTTCGAGATCGGCTGCGCTCGGCGCGCGTCGACGCCTTCGCCGGTGCGGTGCTCAGCCAGCAGCTCGCCGGCGGCGATCTGGCGGGGTTATTGCGACGCTTCGCCGAGGGCGCCGCCGAGCAGGACCGTGCTGCCGAGGACGCCCGCTCGGCGACTGCGCAGGCGCGTTTCACCGGGTTGCTGGTGGTCGCGATGCCGAGCGGCGCGGCGCTGTTCGCAGAGCTGGTTCAGCCCGGCTTTCTCGGCCGCATGCTGGCCTCGCCAGCCGCCGCCGCGATGCTCGCCCTCGCCGCGGCGCTTCAGCTCGCCGGCTTCGCCGCGATCCGCCGCTTCTCACGAGTCACACCGTGAGCGGGCTTGGCCTGCTCGCCGCCTGCTCGGTATTGCTTGCCGTTTGCGCGGTTCGCGAGCTCGCGGCTTCCCAGCCCATGGTTGCTGCGCGGCTTGGTGCCCGGATGCGTCGGCGCGGGCTATGGGCGGCGCAGGGCGCGACTCTGCTCGGCGTCCGGGAGCGTTTGGCGAGGGCCGGCCTGCGAAGCCGCGTCTCTCCGGCCGGCGTGCTGATCGCGCGTGGGCTGGGCGCGACACTCGGCTTGCTCGTTGCGATGGTCGCGGCGCCGGCGGCGCCGGGGAGGCTCTCCTGGCTGGTCCTGGTGGGAATGCCCGCCGCCGGCTTCCTGGCTCCCGATGCGCTGCTGGAGCGCGCCGCCCGTCTGCGGCGCGATCGCCTTGTCGCCGCGCTGCCCGACGCCCTCGACCTGATGGCGGTCAGCGCGGCGACCGGCCGCAGCACCGCCGCGGGCTTCGCCGAGATCGCCGCCAGCGGCGAGGGGCCTCTCGCGGTGGAGCTGGCGATCGCCCTGGCCGAGATCTCGGCAGGGACGCCGCAGGAGCGGGCGCTCGCGTCGCTGCGCGAGCGGGTCAGCGGGTCCGAGCTGGCCGCATTGGTCGCGGCGATCGAGCGCTCGCGACGCTACGGCTCCCCGCTCGCCGACCAGCTCCGCCATCAGGCGAGCGCGCTGCGCATCGCCCAGCGCCGCGCGGTGCAGGAGCGGGCGGCGCGTGCGGCGCCGAAGATCCAGCTGGTGGTGGCGCTGGTCCTGGTCCCCTCGGTGCTACTGATGATCGCTGCCGGGTTGATCGCCAACGCCGACGTGCTGCTCGGCGGCTTCTAGCCGGCTGGGGCCGAGGAGCTCCGCTCCTCGCCGCACTCCTCGCGCAGCCGCTGCGCCACCGACGCGGCGGCCTCGCGCATCCCATCGAGGTGGCTGGCGTCCTTCTTGTGGCCGCTCACGTTGCAGCACAGCTCCCCCGACTCCAGCTCGAATGCGAACTTCTCCGGCGCCGAGTCGGTGAGCCAGACGATGAAGGTGGGGGAGAAGAGCTGGCGCAGCCAGTTCTGGTCCTGGCCCTTGTCGACGAAGATCTCGTAGTGCTCCTCGAGCGCTTCGCTCTCCAGGTGCACGCGCTCCTTGGTGCGGAACACGTCCTCGATCTTCTCCGTGAAGCGAAAGCCGGACTTGCGGTTGCAGTACAGCCCCGGCACGAATTGCACCGACTCGGGAAGGTCGACCATCGCGATGGTGAAGTGATAGTCGGTCTCCCGACGGCCGTTCTTGTCGTAGTAGACGTCGGTGTAGGTGTAGAGGGCGAGGGTCCCGTCGACGCCGTCGGCGAGCGAACCCGTGAGCACCTCGTTTGCCTCCCGCTCGTCCCCCTTGCGCAGCAGGGGCGTCACCGGCGGCAGCGAGTCACCCTCGGTGCGTGTCATGCCGCGCTGCCGCGCGTAGATATCGAAGAAGGCGTCCTCGGAGGCGGCGTCGGCGAGGAAGAAGACGACGATCACCGAGATCAGCACGGCGCCCCCGGCGGCGATCAGGGCCACGGCGGGGCTGGCGGCGATCGCACCGACGATCGCGGCCACGATCACGAAGATCGCGATCAGGACCTGGGTCAGGCGCTTGCGCATCA
>JBBPIN010000059.1:0-8253 GCA_038040285.1 Actinomycetota bacterium | reverse complement strand
AGATCGAGGCCACCGCGCTCGCCGATCACCGCGAGCTGGGCATGACCTGGAGCCCCCTCGGTGTCCTGCGCGCCCCGAGCAAGCTGATCGTCCGCGGACGCCTCGTCCGCGCGGAGGGCGTCCGATGAGGGCCGTCACCTGGAACGAACTCGGCGCCCAACCCGCGCTCCGCGACGATCTGCCCGAGCCGACGCCCGGCGCCGGCGAGGTGCTCGTGCGCGTGCACGCCTCCTCGGTCAACCCCGTGGACAACGGGATCGCGGCCGGGTCGGTCAAGGACATGGTTCCCCACGAGTTCCCCGTCACCCTCGGCCGCGACTTCGCCGGCATCGTCGAGCAGGTCGGCGACGGCGTGACCGGCGTCTCAGCCGGAGATGAGGTCTTTGGGTTCGTGCCGGCGATGGGCCCGACCGTTCATGTCGGTAGCTGGGCCGAGTTGATCGTCGTCCCCGAGGCCGCCCTCAGCCGCAAGCCCGACGGCGTCGACACAGCCGCGGCTGGCGCCGCCCCGCTGGCCGCCGTCACCGCCACAATGTGCGTCGACGCGCTCGACCTGTCCCAAGGCGACACGGTGCTGATCGCCGGCGCCACCGGCGGCGTCGGCAGCTTCGTCGTCCAGCTTGCCGCCGCGGCCGGTGCGACTGTGATCGCCCCCGCACTGCCCGAAGATGAGGACTACCTGCGCGGGCTCGGCGTCACGGAGGTCCTGCCGCGCGATGCCGACCTGGTCGCCGCCGTCCGCGAGCGCCACCCCGACGGCGTCGACGCGATCGTCGATCTCGTCAACTTCGCGCCCGGAACCTACGACGCCGCACTCAAGGACGGCGGCCGCGTCTCCTCGTCCACCAATGCCGCCGGCGAGGGCCCCGGGCGCACGAACGTCATCGCGGCGCCATTCCAGGACATCCTCGGCCGCATTGCGCAGCACCTCGCCGACGGAACGCTAAAGGTGCCCGTCCATCAGACCTACGACCTCGCCCAAGCGCCCGACGCGCTGCAGGCGCTCGGCACCACCCACGTCCAGGGCAAGCTGGCGCTGCGCGCGTCAACGATGCATAGCCAGCAACCACAAGATGAGAAGCCCATGTCGACCGCCACAGTCTCAAGAACTTCGGACTCATGACTGTGACCGGTCACTTCGAGAGCGTCGGCGGTGTGATCACCCTCGAGAGCGACGATCAGTTGCCGCTTGTCTCCGCGAGTGTGGACGTGGGCAGCATCGATACCGGGATTTCCATGCGCGACGCGCACCTGCGCACAGCGCACTTCTTCGACCTCGAGGAGCACCCGGCGGTCCACTTCCGCTCCGAGCGCGTCACGCGCGTCGCCAATCACACGGGCGGCGAAGCCTTCGATGTAGAAGGCACGCTGACGATCAACGGCATCAGCCGCCAAGTGGCGCTGAGCGCCCGCCCCCAGCCGCCGGAATTCAACGACAACGATGGCACTGTCCGCCTGTCCGGGGAAGGGGTCATCGACCGCCGCGACTTCGGCATCAATCCGCCCCTGCCCATGAGGCTCACCGTGGGTCGCAACGCGACACTCCGACTCGTGATCGTCGCTCGGCGATCAGACGAAGAATGACAGCGCTGGCTCAAACTCGGGCTCCTCGCGCAGAAGCGTCTCGCGCCACCAATAAATGGCTGGTCCTCGGACTCGTGTGCGTGGCCCAGTTCATGGTCGTCCTCGACGCGACGATCGTGAACGTCGCTTTGCCCTCGATCCAACGCGGGCTGCATTTCTCCGCCGCAAACCTGCAATGGGTGATCAACAGCTACACGCTCGTCTTCGGCGGGCTGCTGCTGCTCGGCGGCCGCGCGGCGGACCTGTTCGGGCGCAAGCGCCTGTTCCTGGCAGGCGTCGCTGTCTTCTCGATCGCCTCGCTGATCAACGGGTTGGCCGCCTCCTCGACGATGCTCATCGCCGGCCGGGCGCTGCAGGGCGTGGGCGCGGCACTGGTTTCGCCGGCGGCGCTGTCGATCATCACCACCACCTTCGAAGAAGGCTCCGAGCGGACCAAGGCCCTCGGCGTGTGGGGCGCCATCGCTGCCGGCGGCGGCGCCGTCGGCCTCCTTGCCGGCGGCGCGCTGACCCAGTCGCTGTCTTGGCCCTGGATCTTCTTCGTCAACCTGCCCGTCGGAGTCATCGCTCTGATCCTGGGCGGCCGGTACCTGTCGAATACCCGAGCGGAAGTCCGACACGGCATCGACCTGCCCGGCGCGATCTCGGTCACCGGAGGACTGGTGGTCCTGGTCTACGCCATCGTCAAGGCGCAGGCCTGGGGCTGGGGATCGGTGCGCACGCTGAGCCTCGCCGCGCTGGCGGTCGCCCTGCTGGCGACCTTCGTCGCCATTGAACATCGGGCCAAGACTCCACTGATCCGCCTCGGCATCTTCCGCTCCCGCTCACTGGCCGCAGCCGACACGGTAATGCTGCTCGTCGCCTCCGGCATGTTCGCGATGTTCTTCTTCTCCTCGATCTATGCGCAGGAGATCCTCGGCTACGACCCGTTGCGGGCCGGTCTGGCATTCCTGCCACTCACCGGCGGGATCGTGATCGGCGCCGGCGTGGCCCAGCAACTCATCAAGCGCATCGGTGTGCGCGCGGTCGCGCTCACCGGCATGTCGCTGGCAGCGGTCGGCTTGTTACTGCTCAGTCAGATCGCCGTGGCGGGCAGCTACACGTCCGATCTGCTCCCCGGTCTGGTCGTCGCGTCCCTCGGTCTGGGGCTTGCGTTTGCGCCACTTACGTTGATCGCAACCACCAACGTCGAACCCGGCGACGCCGGCCTGGCATCGGGCCTGCTGACGACCGCCCAGCAGCTGGGCGGCGCACTCGGCCTCGCAGTCCTCTCCACGCTGGCGTCCGACCGAACCAGCAGTGCGCTCAGCGGACTCGGGAAGGCGCCGTCGGCCGGGCAACGGGCCTCCGCACTGGTCGATGGCTTCCAGGCCGCATTGCTCGCCGGCGGGGGATTGATGATCGTCGGGATCGCCGTGCTCGCAGTGATGCTGCGCCGGCACCACGTGGCCAACATCAACGCCGCCGACCCGGTCGGGGTCGGCGCATGAGCGAGGCGCAGCCCCGGAGCAGACCGTGAACGTGAACGTACAGAGTCTCCCCGAGTTGCCTCCACGCAGCGCGCCTCGCGCTCGGCAATCCGCCCGGGGACCCCGGACGGCGTTCGTCCTTTCGGGAGGAGCCAGCCTTGGCGCGCTGCAGGTGGGAATGCTGCGAGCGCTCTACGAGCGCGGCGTCGAGCCCGACTTCCTGGTCGGCACCTCCGCGGGCGCTCTCAACGCGGCGTTTATCGCCTCGCGCCCCCAAACCGCGGCCACAGCCAACGAGCTCGCCCGCGTCTGGCGCGACCTACACCGCGAGGACGTCTTCCCGATTAGCTTGCGGGCATTGCTCGGCGGCGTCGCGAGCCAACGCGACCACCTCTTTCCCGATCGAGGGCTGACCAGGCTCGTGCGACGTCACATCGAGATAGAACGACTCGAGCAAGCTCGGATCCCGCTACACGTCGTCGCCCTGGACCTGCTCAGCGGAGAGGAGGTCCGCCTCTCACGCGGCCCCGCGATCGATGCCGTGTTGGCCGCAACCGCCATTCCCGGACTGCTGCCGCCCGTCAGTTGGGGCGATGGACTCGTCGTCGACGGAGGGGTTGTCAACAACACGCCGATCTCGCACGCGGTCGCGCTGGGAGCCGAGCGCATCTATGTGCTCCCCACTCAGCACGGCTCGCGCGCCCTGCCGACCCGACCGCACGGCGCGCTCGACGCCGCCATCCGCGGCCTCACCTTTCTCGTCGACAGTCGCCAGCAAGCCGACCTCGCACGCTACCGCCGGGAGGCGGACCTCATCGTCCTGCCAGCGGCGAACTCGCTTCATGTCCAGCCCACCGACTTCGACCACGCCGACCGACTCATCAACGATGCCCACGCCGCCGCGCGCGACTTCCTCGCCGCGGCAGACACATCCCGCCAAACCCTGATCGCCTAACCCATCACGACCCAGAAGCCCATCCGCCATGTTTCTCCGCATCGCCTCCGCCTGCCGAATCGCCACCACCGCGATGACTTGGCATCGACGCCGCTACCGGCGGGCGCGACGACGCAGAGAGAGCGCGGACGCCGCGGGGCTAGCGATCGCGCCCGGCTAGGTCAGAAGCGGTCCGTCGAGGACTCGAGTCAACTACATCCAGCATTGGAGATAGAGCAATGATCGAGGCTGACTCAATCCAAACCGTGCGTCCAACTGTGCGTCCAACTCCCGACTTCGACCAGAACTGAGGGCACCTCACGGCACCCGAGCCGTGCCTATTGAGCCTCAGATGACCCCTCCTCGCCGGCATCATAATCCGAAGGCCGTGGGTTCGAGTCCCTCCTCCGGCATGAAGTACCTGCAAATAGCCACTTTTTGAAAGCTCAAAACACGCGGATTCTGGGTCCGCATCATGAATCCGCGTGTTGGTGCGATTTGTTGGCTGAGGTCGGCTGAGTTCGCTCCGGTCGTTTGTGGTCGGGTCGGTTCGCGAATCCGGCCGATCGCAGACCGCGCGTCGAACTGTGCGTCGAACTCACACGGGTTGGCTTCATCGCAGGTGATAGTGCGTGAGGGGTTGGATGGTTGGTTGTAGAGGGGGCTTCTGGGTGGCAGCGCGCGGGTGCGTCAGAGTTGGCTATGGCGGTTCTTCGAACATGCGACGACGACTGACTCGGTGAGATCGAGTGGCTGGTATGTCGTGTCGGTTAATGGAGGAGGGATCAGCTATCCGAGTCGCTCGCCAGGCTCACGCGGATGGGGCAACGCGGACCGCTCGACCTCGCGTGCTCTGGCCGCATTAACTGTTAGCCCACGGCGCTTTAGCTAATCGTCTCTATGAAGAAGGGCCGGCGGGATCCTGTTCGATTCCCGGCATTTCCGTTGCTTGCCTCCGCTGCATGAGACAGGGGCGGCGGACGGCAGCACCTGCCGATCAAGTCTCTGATGGACTAGCGTTGCGGCTTGTCAGGGGCAATTCGCTCTGCTGCCAGTCGCGACTCAGGAGAAGAGATGACATACGTGATCGTCAACGAATTCGAAGGTGGTACGAGAGAGCAATACGACGCCGCGGTCAAGGTGGTGCACCCGCCCGACGGGCTACCACCTGGTCAGACAAACCACTACGCCGGGCCAAGTCCAAACGGTTGGGTCGTCGTCGCGGTTTGGGACTCGAAGGAGACCTGGGACAAATTCCGCGACGAGACCTTGCTACCCGGCCTGGGAGGCCTCGGCGACTCCGGCTTTCCGGGCCCACCGAAGCAAACCGAGTTCGAGGTCGAGGTCGCCCACTAGGCAACCCGCCGCTGGCTTGGTCGCAAGCTGTCGATTTGGGCAGCCTTGTGGCCACGCCTCCTTCCCTCTTCGTGACGCCCCGCCTTCCGTCGGGGCGTCCTCGCTTGCGCGTCCCATGCAAAGGAGCTGCATCGTCTGTCCGCAGTGCCCTTAGCCGAAGGGCCTGTTCAGGCTCCTTCACTGCCGTGACCCTCATCCACGCACGACGATCGGCTCAAACAAATGACGGTAGGCCACCGGGCTGTGGCTCATCACGCGACGTGGACCGACTTCCGCTTTCACGCGGGAGGAGGCGTCAGGTCAGCGTGAGCCGTCGCTGCTGCTCTTCGTCCAAGGCGGGCGTCTGCGCGGGCGTCCGTCGCACTACTCCTTTCATGGGGAGACGACACTCTGGGACGGTCGTGGTCGCTCCCTCTCGCAGGTGTCCCTTACGCGACACAGCGATGTTGTGCGCTACGGGCTGGCAGGACCCGCCTTCTCGCTTGATTAGTCCGACCGAGCAGCTGAGGCGGTCGAAGGGTAAGCCGTCCCTACTCCCGCCTCCCCACTGCTTCGAGGGCCTCGGTCCAGCCCTGATAAATGTCGAGGCGAAGAATCCGCGACTCCTTGACGGTCCAGAGGTGTCCGACGATCCCGCCCACCTCTATGCCACTCTCTTTCCCGCGTCCGGAAGCCCGGACCTGAACCAGCACGCGGTCTCCCAGCTCGAGGACCCTGTCCGGCTCGTAACTCATGTCCTCGAACGCATCGGTCATCTCCGCGAGGTTCTTGCGCATCGCATCCCTGCCGCGAAATACCGGGGCGTCAGGAAGCGTGTGGTCGTGCACCTCGAACGAGTCGTCGAAAACCCGAAAGGCGGTGTCCCAATCGCCCCGGTTGAACGCCGCATATCTCTCGCGGACGACGTCGGTCCACCTCTTCGTCATCGATCGCATTATGCGACCTCGAGGCCAAGAAGCTGGCCCCCACCGTCCCTCGCCTGGTAGGAGTACCGCATGAGCATCCGGCTCTACGTGGTTCCCGGCTCCAACCCGTCGATGGCGGCCCGCCTCATGCTCGAGTACAAGCGACTCCCCTACCGGCGGGTGGACTTGATCCCGACGGTGCACATGGCGTTCCTCCGTGCCGCCGGCTTCCGGCGCGCCACCGTCCCCGCCATGAGGATCGACGGAAGGCGAGTGCAGGGCTCCCTAGACGTCTCTCGCGAGCTCGACAGGCTCCAGCCAGAGCCGCCCCTGTTTCCCACCGCCGCGGAAAAGCGCGCCGATGTAGAGGAGGCCGAGCGCTGGGGAGAAGGCGTGTTTCAGCCGGTCCCCCGACGCCTCGCCTGGTGGGGAATCCGTCGCGACAGATCGGCGCTGCGAACCTTCGCGGAGGGCGCGAAGCTCCACGTCCCCGTGAGCCTCGCAGCGAGGACGGCCGGGCCGATCATCTGGTGGGAGCTGCGGACGCACGGGGCCACGGACGAGGTGGTGCGGGAGGATCTGCGAAAGCTGCCCGGCACGCTCGAGAAGATCAACAACTTCATCGAGCAGGGCACGATCGGCGGCGCGGCGCCGAATGCTGCTGACTTCCAGATCGCGACGAGCGTACGCCTGCTGATGTGCCTCGACGACTTGCGAGCACTGTTTGAGGGTCGGCCCGCGCGTGAGTTCGCCAAGCGTGTCGTGCCGAGCTTCCCCGGCCGGATCCGCCATGTTTTCCCCACACACTGGTTGCCCAGAGGCGGGACGTCCACTCAGCCTTCCGATGTCCTTTGAGCCAGCAGCGATGTCGACGTCGCACTAACGACGGGGGACCGCGTAGGGCCACGGCCTGCTGGTTCGCCGGGTCAACCTCCCAGCTGCCGACGGCTCTCCATGCTCAAGCCGCCTGCGATCGCTTCGGCTTCGCTCGACGAGCGCTAGCGCTGCCGCTACAAGCGCGACCAACAAGAGTGCTGCAATCCCATGGAAGCGACACTTTCAAGATCAGGCGAGCTCGCTCCCGCTCGGGACGACGAGCGGAAGCGCTGGGCTGACTCCACGGCGCTCCCGCAACGCGCGAATTGCGGGAGCGATGGCTGTGGGGCGCAAGACGGCGCCGTCGTCCCGCAGCGAGAGCCTATTGGGAGGGTTCGGCGGGGCCAGACTGTTGGAGTTCCTACAATCGCGCACATGACGGTCTACCGGATGGATCATGTCGGCATCGTCGTCGATGACCTCGCGGGCGCGACGGCGTTCTTCATCGAACTCGGACTCAAGCTCCAGGGCGAGGGGTCGGTCGAGGGCGGTTGGGTAGACCGCGTGGTGGGACTCGACGGCGTCCGGGCGGAGATTGCGATGCTGGAGACCCCGGACGGACACGGACGACTCGAGCTCACGAAGTTCCACGCGCCGTCGGACCAGGGCGGCGACCGGCACGCGCCGGCGAACACCCCGGGCATCCGCCACGTCGCATTCGCCGTCGACGACATCGACGCCGTCGTCGCCAACCTGCGAGCCCGCGGCGTGGAGCTCGTTGGCGAGCTGGAGCGCTACGAAGACAGCTACCGGCTCTGCTATGTCCGCGGCCCGGAGGGGATCATCGTCGAGCTGGCGGAGCAGATCGGCTGAGGAGTCCGGCCCGTCGCTGACCGCCTTAGCCAGCGTGGATGGTCGTCCCGGACCGGGATCCCCCTGGCTCGCCGCCCGCCTCGCCCTGAACGAAACGCGAGCGTTTAAGACGCCGATCTGCGCTCCCGCTCTGCGCGAAAAGCGGTAGCGCCAGAATTCCCGCTTCCTTAGGAATTTGAGCGTCGACCCTAGGCTAACCGAGGACTCTCAGGCACGGAAATCGGTTCAAACAAATGACGGTAGGCCACGGCGCACTCGCTAATCATGTACTCCTTGGTGGAGGGTTGCTCGATGTTCCGGAAGGTTAGGTCGATCGGCT
>JBBPIN010000058.1:0-8289 GCA_038040285.1 Actinomycetota bacterium | reverse complement strand
GAGCCAGCGATGGCCGGCGGTGGCGGCATGCCCGACATGGGCGGGATGATGTAGCGCTACGCTTGCCTCAACAGGCGAGTGACTTTCGTCTGCGGAGCCTCTTTGCGCTGGGTCCCTTTTTCGATTTTCGGTATTGACAGGACCCCACTCGCGATGAAAGGATCGATCTTGGTCCCTTGCGCGGCTCTAGCCCGACATCACCGGCGAGTCTCCTTCGGCGCATCGTGCTGCTCGGAACGCTCTGTTTGGCCGCGAGCGGCCTGCTGTCCGCCTCAGCGTCCGCGGCCGTGACGCCGCTTCTCAAGTTCGGCAGCCTCGGCAGCGCCGCCGGGCAGCTGAGGACGCCCGCCGCGATCGGCGTCTCGGGGCAGGGGAACGTCTACGTGCCGGATCAGCTCAACTACCGGGTGAGCGAGTTAACCGCCTCGGGCACCTTCATCCGCGCCTTTGGCTACGACTTGATCCCGGGCAACGGCAACACGGGTTTCGAGGTCTGCACCGCGGCGACCGGCTGCAAGGCGGGCGTCGCCGGCGCCGGCGCCGGGCAGCTCTTCAACCCGCGCGGGCTCGCCTTCGACTCCGCGAACAACCTCTATGTGTCCGAGCAGGTCAACCATCGGATCAGCGAGTTCGCGGCCAACGGCAGCTTCATCCGCGCCTTCGGCTACGACGTGGTCCCGGGGAACGGCAATACCGGCCTGGAGGCCTGCACGACGGCGACCGGCTGCAAGTCGGGCGTCCCGGGCGCCGGGAACGGGCAGCTGAACAACCCGTTCGAGGTCGCCCTGAGCGGTTCGAGCCTCTTCGTGGCCGACCAGTTCAACAACAGGATCGTCCAGTTCAACACCGCCGGCCCGGCGTTCGTGCGAAACATCGGCTCGGTCGGGTCTGCGGCCGGCCAGCTCAGCACCCCGATCGGCGTTGCGGTGAGCGGCGCCGGACAGCTGTCCGTCGGCGACGACACCAACAACCGGATCGACCAGTTCGACGCCGCCGGCACATTCGTACGCGCCTTCGGCTACGACGTGATCCCGGGCGGTGGCACCGGTTTCGAGGTCTGCACCACGGCGACCACCTGCAAGGCCGGAGTCGCAGGCGGCGGCGCCGGGCAGCTTTACCACCCGGCCGCCGTGGCCCTGGATGGAATCGGCGACCTGCATGTCGCCGAGCACACCAACAACCGGATAAGCGACTTCAGCGTGGCGAGCTCGAATTTCCAGAGGGCTTTCGGCTTCGACGTGATCCCGGGCAACGCCAGCACCGGCTTCGAGGTCTGCACCCTGGCCAGCAGCTGCAAGGCGGGCGTCGCGGGAGCCGGAACCGGGCAGCTCAACGACGCGTTCGGGGTGACGACCGACTGCCGCGACGCGGTCTGGGTGGCCGACACGGCCAATAACCGCGTGCAGCGCTTCGGCCAGCCCGGCACGGCGCTGCCGCCCTGTGGTGGCGCGGCGAGCGCCGCGCTGAAGTGCCAGGGCAAGCAGGCGACGATCGTGGGGACCGGCGGCAGCGACAAGCTGAAGGGCACCAAGAAGGCAGACGTGATCGTCGGTTTGGGCGGCAAGGACAAGATCGTCGGTCGGGCAGGAAACGACCGCGTGTGCGCCGGCGGTGGAAAGGACAAGGTCTTCGGCGGCAAGGGCAAGGACCGCCTAAACGGCGAAGCTGGCAAGGACAAGCTGTTCGGCGGCAAGGGCAAGGACAAGCTGAAGGGCGGCAAGGGCAAGGACGTTCTGATCGGCGGTCCCGATCGCGACAAGCTCAACGGCGGCCCCGGCAAGGACGTACAGGTCCAGTAGCGTTCCTCCTCCGTCGCCTCGTGAGTTCAAACCCGGCCAGCCCGTCAGCCACGAGGGTCAGTGGCGTCTCGGTCGCGATACCCAGACGCCGGGCCTGCTCATGCCGGCCCATCCCAAGTTGGGCAACACGTTCAAGAGCGAGGCTGTCCCCGGCATCGCAGTGGAGAAGGATCGTGTCGTCGCCACCGGCAAGACGAAACTAGTCAGGGGCCACCTCTACCGTCACGTGATCAAGATCCGTGAACATGCGACGACGCCGAAGCCGGCGGAAATCGAGTTCAAGACCTACGCGCGGGGCACCGGCGTGATCACGGAGGCAAACGGCGGGGTCGGGCTTGTTAGCTGCGCCTAGGACACCAACGGCGCGAGCATGATCCGGAGAGGTCGCGCCCGATCGACCGGGTGCGGCCTCTCCGGGGTTCTCTCAGTGGCTCTCCCGCGACTTGGCGAATTGCGCAGAGAGCAGCGGGTGCTTCTTTCGCAGCGTGCGAAGCCGCCGGTCGAACTTCCGTGCGGCGCTGGGAGGTTGCCCCTGCGCATGAGCGAGGTCGAGGAAGTCATAGAAGAAGTAGTCGGACTGGCTGACAATCTGGTCGTGGAACTGCACGTAGGGGACGTGGCCGGCTCCTTCAAAGGTCTCCAGGAAGGCGGGGATGCCGGCGTTGAGAAGGGCCACCGCGGTGTCGACGGACCACTGGTAGGGCACGAGCCCGTCGGCGGTGCCGTGGAATAGGAGACCCGGCGCGTCGCCCGTACCGACGAAAATCCCGCCGGGCAAACCGCCGGAGAGAGACATGAAACCGCCGACCGTGGAGGGAAGGCCGGGGTTGCCGCTGTCGCCAGGGTCATCGGAGTGCACGCCGACCAGGGTCGCTGTGATCGCGCCGGCCGAGTCGCCGCCGATTCCGATGCGGCTGGCATCGATGCGGTAGGTCGCCGCGTTGGCTCGCAGCCAGCGGACTGCCGCCTGCGCGTCATGCTGGGCGCCGAGTGCTGCGTTGACACAGGTACTGCTGAGCCCCGAGCCGGTGCATCCCTGAGGAGCCAGGAGGCGGTAGTTGATCGATACCGCCACGTAGCCGAGCTTGGCGAAGGTGTTGGAGAGATCGACCTCGAGACCGGAGCTCTTGTCGCCGCAGCAGTAACCGCCGCCATGGACCCAGACGACGGCGGGACGCTTGGTCTGCGTGTCGCCGGCGGGCTGGTACAGGTCCAGCTTCAACGCCACCGGGTTGCCAGAGTTGTCAGGCGCGCTGCCGTAAGTGAGGTCGCGGTTGACCGTGACGTTGTTGAAGATCTGGTCGCGGTAGCGCAACGGCGCATTGCCGGGCGGCCTCGGGACGGTGCATCCGACCAGGACCGCCAGCGCCACGAGCCCGGCGGCCACGGCACTGAGTTTTCTCATGGCAGGTTGCGGCATCCTGAGCCGTCTCCCGCCAACCACGGCGCTGTGTGAACTTTCCACCCGAGCGTGGTCCCGCATGTCGTCCGTGCTGAGAACTTGCGGCGAAGCGTCCTGTTTCATCCTGAACGACCCTAAATCCTCCATCAGTGGCCGTCAAGGAGTCCGGAACCGCTCCTCAACGGGCAAAGGACTGCGCATTTGCCCGTCATCCGCAGCGATCCGCGGACATCGCCGGCTATCGGCACCGGCCGTGAGCCGAACCTCGATGTCCATGATTCGGCTTCGTCAAGCCGAATGCTGCCCATCGAGGATGAGGCGGCCCCGACCGCCTTACAAGCAGGAGGTCGCTGGTTCGAGCCCGGCACCGCCCACTCTCTGAATCTGCTGCATCGGCGAGGTATTCGAGAGCATCTAGCGAGAGCTGCTCGCCGGGTTCGGGGGCCTGCAAATCAGCGCTAGTGCCCAATAGTGTCCAATCAGAGCCCTCAACGAGCCCCTGAAGGCGCTCCCGTTCGCCCACTAGTGAAGAACGTCGGGCGTAGGGCGCAGGACCAACGTGGTCACGACGTTGCCGTCGGGCACTCTGGGGCGCATGAGACGGTATCTCGGTCCTACTTCAACCGGTCCCTCGGCACGATCAGCGGTGGGCTGCGTCACATGCGCCGCCACGTCCGGGAACGCGCGCGAGCGGCGTTAGACAGACGCCTTCTTGTGCCGCGGCTGAGCATGGCCACCGCCCTTGTCGAGGACGCCCCTCAGGAAGGGCAGAACGGTTTGCAAGAAGGTGTTCCGGTCCGGAGCCGCCGTAAGTGGATCGAGGTGAGACATGTTGTTGTCGGCCACAAGGGTGGCCCGCTTGATCTTCGACGCTTCGATGAAGCGCTTCGCGCCTCGCAGCACCGTGCCGCCCGTGAGGTCAGTCTCGAAGGCATACAGCGGTAGCTTCACCTTGCGCGTATGCCAGGGTCGCAGGCCGAGGAAGTCCGTGATCCGGTTGCGCTCGAGCTCGTCGGCGCCATCGACGTCGAGCGTCAGCCGCTTCGGGAAATACCACTCGATTCCGTTGCCAGGCTCGGTTCCGAATGTCTGGGCCAGCCGCTGGATCGGCGTGACCTCGCCGTTCTGCCACGGGCGGGGGTCACCGCTGGGCGCCAACTGTCCGGCCCTTACCCGAATCAGCTCAAATCCCGGCGGAGAGGTGCTCTGGTCGAAGGCATAGCCCAAGGCCGCCTCGTTCGTGGTTCGCACCGGAGCCTTGAACTCGGACGGGATTGGCGGGTACTGCTGGAGCACCGACGGTTCGTTCGGCTTCTTTAACGCATACAGCGCCGCATCTTCGGCAAAAACCCCAGCCGCCCAGGGGAGGCCAAGACCGACGAGGTCGACGAAGGGATCGCCGGTCTGAAGATCGTTGAAGCGCTGCTTGACCTGCTCAAACGTGGGGCTGGTGAAAGTTCCCTTCAGGCCGCCATCAATCAGGACGAGGCCGTCGATGTTCTTGTAGCCGGGCCGGCCGTTGAAGTCCCAGGTGGAGTAGGCGACGGCGGTCGAGGCGCCGAGCGAGTGGCCACCGAGGATCACCTTGCGCGCACCGCCCGCGCGAGCCGTCAGGATGACGCGTCGGAGGTCGCGTAGGGCGAGGTCGAGCCCCCACTCGCGGACGTAGGGAAAGTCCTGGCCGCTGAGCGGCTGGAACGTCCTGCCGTCGACGCGCTTGAAGTTCAGGTAGTAGGCGAAGGCCTTGTCGGGATCGCCCGTGGCGAACACTGAGGTGTCCTCCAAGGCGTTGGAGCGCCGGTCGACGGCCCAAACCTGAAGATCCGGCACCCGCGCGACGATGTCTCGGCCGATCAGCCTAAAGTCTCCGGCACCACCGATAAAGCCGGGGACGAGCACGAGCACGCGGCTTGCCCCGGGCGGGCCGATCTCGTTGACGAAGACGCGGTCGAAGACCTCCGGGCCGGCGCCACGCGCACCTTTGATCGCGACGTAGCGCTCGGGGATCGACGTCGACAAGCTGCCCACGGCGTTGCGTGACCCCGCGGCCAGCGCCGCCGCGGCGAGCACCAATGCGCCAACCAGAAGGGCAGAGATGATCCTGAGGCGCATGGGCGAGGGCTCCTTGCCCGGGAACGCTAATTGATTCTCGACTGCCCCGGCCTGCGCCCTCGTCGGCATCTCTCGCCTCAGTCGAAATGCTCGCCGTAGACCGTCAGGAGCGTCGCCGCGAACAGCACGTAGCCAGCACCCCTCGGTGCGCCTGTGCTTCCAACCTCCATCCGATCTCCTCCTTGTGCACCGGGCAAGCGGGAAGAATCCTTCCCTGACGCGGCATTATGCCCCCGCCGCAGGTCAGGGGCGGGATCCTCGCTTGCCGGTCTACTGCTTGCTCTGAGGGTCCTCGGGCTCGGCTGGCTTCGACGAGAGGTGCGGAGCGGGCACTTCCGCCTCGCCCCCGAACTCGACGAATCCGGCCTCCTGGGGGAGAAGGGTGGTGCTCAGCTCGTGCGCGTCGAAGATGGCGTCGAGGTCCTCGCGGGTCAGCGTCTCCCGCTCGAGCACGTTGGTCGCCAGGTGCACGAGGCAGTCCCGGTTCAGCGCCAGCAGCTGGCGGGCGCGGCTGAAGGCCATCTCGGCGAGCGCCTGTGCGTTGAGGTCCACGTCGCGGCGGGTCTGGTCGGAGAGCGCGTAGTCGCCGGTTGGCAGCGCCAGCGGCGTTCCCTCCAGCGGCTCGGTCGCCACCGTCATCCCGAACTCGGTGACCATTTGCACGCAGATCTTGTGCACGCGGGCGAGGTCGTCGGCGGCCCCCGAATAGGCTTCGCCGAAGACCTCCTCCTCGGCGGCGCGCCCACCCAGCGCTGTGACCACCTCGGACAGAAGCTGCTTGCGGGAGTTCAGATAGCGGTCTTCGCTGGGCGCGCTGGCGACGAAGCCGAGCGCCGGACCGCGCGGCACGATGCTCATTATCTCGGGCGGGTCGAGCCCGACCAGGCGCCGGCAGAGCGCGTGGCCAGCCTCGTGGTAGGCGACGATGCGGCGCTCCTTTTCGGTCAGCCGACGCGCCTGCTGCGAGCCCACCGACTGGCGCAGCAGCGCCTCGTCGAGATCGTCGCGCGCGATTGCCTCACGCCCCAGGCGGCCGGCGATGATCGCCGCCTCGTTTAGCGCGTTCGCGAGCTGCGCCCCGGTCATCCCGGTCGTCTTGCGGGCAACGTCGGTCAGGTCGAGATCTGGCCCGAGCGGCTTGTTGCGAGCGTGCGCATGGAGAATCGCCTCGCGGCCGTCGCGATCGGGGGCGGCGACCAGGACCTGACGGTCGAACCGTCCCGGTCGCAGTAGGGCCGGATCGAGCTTTTCGACGTTGTTGGAGGCTGCGATAACGATCACCGTGCCGGGGTCACGCTCGAAGCCGTCGAGCTCGACCAGCAACTGGTTGAGCGCCTGCTCGCGCTCGCTGGTTCCGCCGTCACCACCGCCCGAGCCGCGGTGGCCTCCCACCGCGTCAAGCTCGTCGATGAAGATCACCGCGCGTCCAGCCTTGCGCGCCTCCCTGAACAAACGGCGAATGCGGGCTGCGCCGCGGCCCACGAACATCTCCACGAAGCTTGACCCTGAGGCGGAGAAGAAGTCCACCCCCGCCTGGGCGGCCACCGCACGAGCGAGCATCGTCTTGCCGGTGCCCGGTGGGCCGTAGAGCAGAACGCCCCGCGGCGCCCTGGCGCCGAGCGCCTCGAAGCGGTCGGGGTCCTTCAGCCACTCGGTCACGTCGAGAAGCTCCGCCTTGGCCGCGTCAACTCCCTGAACATCCTCCCAGAGGACCGGCGCCGCGTGGGTTGCCTTCACCGTTTCGGGCCGCGTCGCGCCCAGCGTCCCCTTGTAGATCAGGATGAAGATGCCCAGCAACGCGGCCATGAAGAAGACGCCGAAGACCGGATACCAGTCGGTGAAGAACGCCCGCATTGACGCGCCCGTCACAGCCTCGATGAGGATCGTCCCTGAGATCATCGCGTCGCCAAAGTCCACGGTCGAGTCTGCCACAGACCCGCGATCATTCCTGCCGGATATCTGGCCATTCGCCTGGCTTTTCTGTACTTCCCCATCCCCAAAATGATGCACTTGCAGCGAAAAACGGCACGGCTGGCAAAGCTGACCGTAGCCGTCGTTTTTAGGAGCGCACGGCAATAATGGCCAGGCGTGGCCTCGCTCGAGCAATACAGCTTCGGTCGGATCGTCGTCGACGGGACCGAGCATCGGCGTGACCTGATCGTGACGCCCGACCGCGTGGTGCCTAACTGGTGGCGCAAGGACGGCCATTCGCTGGCCATGGAGGACCTCGACGAGGTGATCGAGGAGCTGCCCGAGCGATTGGTCCTGGGCTGCGGGGCCCACGGGCAGCTGAAACCCGACCCCGCCGTGATCGAGGCGCTGCGCCGCCGCGGGATCGAGGTCGAGGCGCTACCGACCGGCGAGGCGGTTCGGCGCTACGGCCAGCTTGACCCGGCTCGAACCGCCGGCGCATTTCACCTCACCTGCTGACGCCTGCAGACTGCCTGAAAGGGATCTTACGGCGGACGCCCGGTGGCGGTTCGATAACGCAAACTTGCCGCAAACCGCCACAATTGCTCAGCAGGGTGGCGCGCGCACGGGCCAGGGCCCGACCGCAGCGCTGTCCGCATCTCCGTGTTGGAGCAGACGTGACCGCAGCCCCCCAATGGCCGGCCGGCCGGCAGCCTCGGCGCCGCGCGGTGGTCGCCCGCTGCGCGATCGCCCTGGTGCTCGCATTGGCGACGGCGGCCGGGATTGCACAAATTGCCGCCGCCGACACCGTGCCGGCGCCGGGCAGCGGCACCGCCAATGCCAGCGGCTTCGACGCCCAGGGCATGTGGATCTGGTACATCAGCCGCTCCAACGGCGGCAACGTGCCGCAGATCATCGCCCGCGCCCACCGCGCCAGGATCGGGACCGTGTACGTGAAGGCGGGCGACGGCTCCACTGGCTGGAGCCAGTTCACCAGCTCGCTGGTCTCGGCCCTGCACGCCGGCGGGCTGAAGGTCTGCGCCTGGCAGTTCGTCTACGGCAGCG
>JBBPIN010000057.1:0-8341 GCA_038040285.1 Actinomycetota bacterium | reverse complement strand
GACATGGAGCGCCAGGCGAGGCTGATCTCCAGCTGGGCCGACAACGTCTACACCAAGGTGCCTGTCACAAACACCCGCGGGCAGAGCTCGGATGAGTTGATCCGCAGGCTCGCCGCCGACGGCGTGCAGCTTAACGTCACCGCGCTGATGACTCCCGCGCAGACTGCCGAGGTCGCCGCCTGCCTTGAGGGCGGCCCACCGAGCATCATCTCGGTGTTCGCGGGACGGGTCGCCGACACCGGTCGCGACCCGGTGCCGCTGATGACCGAGGCGCTGGAAGCCGTGTCGTCGTACCCTAATGTCGAGCTTCTGTGGGCGAGCCCGCGCGAGCTGCTCAACGTGGTTCAGGCCGACGAGGTCGATTGTCACATCATCACGGTCACTCACGACGTCCTGGCCAAGCTCCCCACGCTCGGCAAGGACCTGGACGAGTTCTCGCTCGACACCGTGAAGATGTTCCACGACTCAGCGAAATCCGCCGCCTTCACGCTCTGAGCTCCTTGGCCCCCGCGGACGAGGCCGCCCAGCGGGACGACTGGGACCGCCACTGGCTGGACTACTCCGACGCGGCCGAACTGAACCCGGCACAGCGTTACCGGCGGCGGATCGTCTTCGATCTGTTGGCGCTGGGTGAGGGGCCGGCGCGGGTCCTCGACGTGGGAAGCGGTCAGGGCGACTTCGCCGCCGAGCTTCTGCGGCGCCACCCGCACGCCGAGCTGCTCGGCCTGGAGGTGAGCGAGGCCGGGATCGATATCGCCCGGCGAAAGGCAGCCGGCGCCGAGTTCGTGCAGCGCGATCTGACCCAGCCCGGCGAGCCCGAAGCGCAGCAGCGTGGATGGGCAACACACGCCGTCTGCTCGGAGGTGCTCGAGCACGTCGATCAGCCTGCCGAGCTGATCGCAAACGCGGCCGGCTACATGGCGCCCGGGTGCCGGCTCGTCGTCACCGTTCCGGGCGGTCCGATGTCGGCGTTCGACCGCCACATCGGCCACCGCCGCCACTTCAGCCCCTCCGCGCTGCGCGGACTTCTGGAGGGGGCGGGGTTCGAAGTCGAGAAGGCGGGCGGGGCCGGGTTTCCGTTCTTCAATCTCTACCGGCTGGTCGTGATTCTGCGCGGCCGCAAGCTGGTCGACGACGTCACCGCGGCTGAGGGAGGTTCGGACTCACGCCTTGCCGCGGCGGTGATGTCCGTCTTCCGGCTTGCGTTCCGGCTCAACCTGCCCCTCGGGCGCTTGGGATGGCAAACCGTCGCGGTCGCGCGCCGTCCCGCGCAAGAGCCCTCCGGCAGCCGCTGAGCGGCGAAGGCCTCACAGCGATGGAGTCCAGCGCCGCACAGCTTCGAAAAAGCACCGCGCTTCGCGTGCTCGTGGCGGTGCTCGTGGCCGCCGGCCTGACCACGATCGGGATCGTCGTTTCCTGGGGCCCCCTGGACGTACACACCGACGTCGTCGGCTATCCGGTCTTCAAGGACTTCAACGTCTTCAACTACTTCACCGCGTACTACTTGGTGATCGGGTTCTTCCCGCTGGCGGCGCTGGCTCTCTTTCTCGGCCTCACCCGGCTGGCGCCGAGGTTCGGGCTAGCGGCTCCCCCACAGCGGGAGCGCCTGCGCCCCGTCCCGTCGGCGCCCGATGAGGGGTCGCCACTGGCAAGCGATCCACCTCTGGCCGAAGAATCCGAGACCCGGCGGCGAGCTATTTGCGCCGGGAGGGTCGGGTTCGTGGGCGCGTTGCTGGGCCTCGAGGCTGGGATCGCCGCCGACGCGATTTGGGCCTGCCTGGCGGCTGGGATCGCGGCCTACGGGCTGGCGGCCGTGCTCGCGGCCCAGATCCTGGGCCAGAGGTGGCGGCCGGGGTGGTCGCTCGAAGAGCGTCTGGGCGCGGTCAACTCGCTGGGAGCGGTGCTCAGCGTCGCCGGGCTGGTCGTGGTTTCGCTGAACACCGAGGTGCTGGTCGTCGGCGATGGATCGGTCGACCACTATCGCTGGCTGCCGGCCTGGCTGGGACTGCCGGTCGCCGTGGCTCTCGCGACCGGGGTGACGCTCGCCCTACGCCGTGCCGACTGCGCCGCCCGGGCGTTGGAGATCGAGCGGAGGGTGCTGCTGCTGGTCGCGGCGCCGGCCTACCTGTTCCTGATGCTCGCTCTGGTGCCCGGCGAGTCCGGCCTCATCGACATGTTCCACGGCGGGGAGCAATTGGGCGGCGCCCGATTGGTGGGCGACGGAAACTTCCCCTGGAGCGAGGTCGTCCTGACGCACGGGATCTTCCAGGACGTCGTCTACACCTGGGGACGGGAGATCTTCGGGAACACCCATTGGGGCAGCGCGGCCGGAATCGCGATGATCATGAAGCCCCTCTACCTGCTCTCGGTCTTCTATCTGTTCGTCTATCTGGTCGGACGCAACTGGCTGTTGTTGCTGTTCGCCGCACTGATCCTGGTCGGCACGACGCTGGCGCCGGAGCAGTTCCGCTTGATTCTCTGGCCGCTGGTCCTGCTGCTGCTGGCCAGCGATCTGGACCGCCCGGCGGCGCTAAAGTCAATCGGGCTCGCGTTCCTGGTCGTCATCCAGACGATCCTCACGCCGGAGGCCGCGCCGGGCATCCCGGCGGTCGCGGCGGTCCTGGTCCTCTACGAGTGGTACCGGCGCGAGCCCGGCACCAGCCTCGTCTCCGCCTTCCCGCGGACCCTCTGGGTCGGCGTGTCGGGCGTCGCATTCGCCGCCGCCTTTGCCGGATATCTGGGCGCGAATGGAGCGCTGGACGACTACGTCCACATCTCCACCAACCTCGTGCACGGACACGCGCTGTCCGGCGGCATGCCCCCGGCGCCGAGCCCGGGCTCGATCTCCGACCTGCAGTTCGGAGTCCTCGCGCTGGCGCCGCCCATCGCGCTGCTGATCTCGTTCGCCTACGCCGTGGTCCGTGTGCGACTGCGCCGAGGGTTTTCGACCGAGGACTGGGTGATGGCCGCGACGGCGATCTTCGTCCTCCTCTACTACCCGAAGTTCCTCGCCCGCATGGACACGGGTCACGTCTATCAGCCCTTCGTCGCCGCGCTGCCGCTGGTCCTCTACATCGTCTACCGGGCCGTGGCGGTGGTCGAGCGGGCAATTCGCGACCGCTGGCCCGAAAACCTCGTCGCCCGCGTGACGGCGCACCCCGTCAGCCTCGCCCTGGTGGTGCTGACGGCGGCGCTGTCATGGGGAACCTTGAGCGAGCGTGTGGAGAAGGCCCCCAGCTTCTACCGCCCGGCGGTGTCGGGTGCGCCGAACCCCCCGCGCGTCGGCTACACCCAGTCCTTCGACAACGTCGCGTACCGGGACCTGAAGCGGATCGTCGACGCGTATCTCGGGCCCGACGGCCGGCTCTTCGACTTCTCGAACACGCCGGAGCTCTTCTTCTACTTCATGGACCGCGACCCGAGCACTCGCTACTTCCATGTCAGCCTCGCCTATCCCGCCGAGCTTCAGGCCGACCTGATCGATCGGCTGAAGCAAGCCCGACCGAAGCTGATCGTCTTCGACAACGACAGCACCCCCTTCATCGGGCTATCCAACTTCGACGGGATGCCGACCAGCGTTCACCTCTACGACACCAGCCAGTGGATCCTCGATCACTACCGCCCTCTGCTCTGGACCCACGGCTTCACGATCTATGCGCGCCCAGATCAGCCACCGGTTTCGCAGCTCGACCTGCATCTGGCAGACAAGCCCGTGACCCGAAACGTCGCCTTCTCGGTCCAGCCGTGCACGTGGGGATACGCGCCGAACTTCCTCTCCGGGGCCGCCGAGCCCCCGCCGGGTGCGACGGCGGTGGGCGCTCGTGCGCATCCGGCACCCGACCAGATCGCGATCGTCGGCTGGGCCGGCGACCCCGAGGCAAAGCTGCCAGTCCGCGAGGTGATCGCGACCGTGGACGGCAGGATCGTCGGGCGCGCGAAGCCGAAGCTCGACCGCCCGGACCTCGTGGCATTCGGGCTGCCGAAGGGGTTTCAGCGCGCGGGCTTTCAGATGCAGGTCCCGGTCGTGCCCGGAGACACGCTGCGCATCTTCGGCGTCTCCCGAGACGGGGAGCTGACCCAGATCGTCCGCCAGGGCGGGCATCCGGCCAAGGGAACGATCAGGGTGGGCGGGCGTGACGTCCGCCTCGAGCCCAACGCCGTCTACGGACAGATCAACAGCACCACCAAGGCACAGGCGTTGCAGATCCAGCTGCGCCCCGGCTCGGACTGGACCGACTACCGATGGCTGGAGGTCGACGCCGACGCCCACGGCTTCAGAACCGGCACGTTAACCCTCTACGATCGCCAGAACCGCCCCTCGGCCGAGCGCGAGATCTCATTTGAGACGCTCGACCGCTCACCTCGACGCTACGTGGTCCCGGTGGGAAGCTGCGCGCAGTGGCACGGCTACCGGGGACGCTGGCTCTTTCTTAATTTCGACGGCCGGCAGGATATTTCGGCGGTCCGGCTGATCCGCTGGGCGCCGCCCGCCCGGTGACCGTGAAGCTGCCACCTTTCGGCTAGGGTCAGGCGCGCCGTGGGCATCCCCAGGACACAGGCTCGCCAACCTGCCGCGGCCGCCAAGTCGCCGTGATCATCACCCGCACCCCGCTTCGGATCACCCTCGGCGGCGGCGGAACCGACCTGCCCTCCTACTACAGCCGGCGCGGCGGCGCCGTGCTCTCGGCGGCGATCAACAAGTACATCTACATCGCGGTCAACCAGACCTTCACCGACGACTACTTCATCAAGTACTCGGAGCTGGAGCGCACCAAGGGCGTCGACGAGATCCAGCATCCGATCATCCGCGAGGCGCTGAAGCTGCACCCGGTCGGGCCGGCGATCGAGCTGGTCAGCCTCGCCGACATCCCATCGGGCACTGGGCTGGGCTCCTCGGGCGCATTCACGGTCGGGCTCCTGCGCACCCTCTACTCGCTGAAGCGCGAGCACGTCGCGGCGGGCTCGCTCGCCGAGGAGGCGTGCCACATCGAGATCGACCGCCTCCAGCGCTCGGTCGGAAAGCAGGACCAGTACATCGCCGCCTTCGGCGGGTTGACCAACTTCAAGATCGAGACGGACGGGCGCGTGCATGTGGAACCACTGCTGATCGGCCAGGAGACGATGCTCGACCTCGAGGAGCGCCTGCTCTTGTTCTTCACCGGCTACGCGCGCGACGCCGAAACGATGCTGGAGGACCAAAAGCAGCGCTCAGAGAAGGGCGACGAGGAGATGCTCGCCAACCTCGACGTCGTGGCCCGCATCGGCGAGGAGACCAAGGAGGCCCTGGAGGCCGGCGACACCCACCGCTTCGGAGAGCTGATGGACGAGCACTGGCAGAACAAGCGCAAGCGCACCAAGGGAATGTCCAGCGACTCCGTCGATCGTTGGTACGACGTCGGCCGCGAGGCCGGGGCCGTGGGCGGGAAGCTGGTCGGCGCCGGCGCCGGAGGCTTTCTGCTCTTCTATGCCGAGGACCAAGCGCCGCTGCGCGAGGCGATGGCGGCGGAGGGGTTGCGCGAGGTGCGCTTCTCCTTCGACCACGACGGATCGCGCCTCGTCGTTCGCGACTGATGCTCCAGTGCGTGGTCCTGGCGGGCGGCGCGGGCACTCGCATGCGCCCGCTCACCGAGGAGATGCCGAAGGCGTTGGTCCCGGTTCTGGGAAAGCCGTTCGCGGACTGGCAGCTGGAGCTGGTGGCCGAGCGGGGCGTCGAGCGCGTCCTCTACAGCGTCGGCTACCGCGGCGAGATGATTCGCGAGCACGTCGGTGACGGCGGGCGCTTCGGGCTCGAGGTCGGCTACGTCGACGAGGGACAGCATCTTCGCGGGACCGGCGGCGCGTTGCGCCTTGCGCTCGACCTCGGCGAGCTGGAAGAGGCCTTCTTCGTGCTCTACGGCGATTCCTATCTGCCGGTTGACTTCGGGGCCGTCGAGCGCGCCTGGGAGCAGACCCCGCTGCCGGCGCTGATGACCGTGTTTCGAAACGACGGTCAGTGGGACCGCAGCAACGCGATCTACGACGACGGCCGCGTCGTCCTCTACGACAAGGACCGTCCCGCCGACCGGGTCGAGGAGATGCACTGGATCGACTACGGGCTCTCGATCCTGAGTCGCGAGGTCGTCGCCGAGCGCGTTCCCCCCAACGGTGTCACCGACCTCGCCGATCTGATGCGCGAGCTGAGCGTGGAGGGAAAGCTGGCCGGCTTCGAGGTCTCAGAGCGCTTCTACGAGGGGGGCTCACCCGAAGGCCTGCGCGACCTCGAGCAGTACCTGTCGCGCGCGGATCAGTAGGCCCCGCGCCGGCGCAGCACCGCCGGCACCGTCTTCAGCAGGATCACCAGGTCGAGCAGCACCGACCAGCGCTCCAGGTAGAGGAAGTCGAGGCGCACCATGTCGTCGAAGTCGAGCTCGGAGCGCCCCGAGACCTGCCACAGCCCGGTGATCCCGGGCAGCACCAGGTAGCGTCGCCGGTGCCAGTCCTGAAGCAGCTCGTCGTCGCGCAGCGGCAGCGGGCGCGGGCCGACGAGGCTCATCTCGCCGCGCAGCACGTTGATCAGCTGCGGAAGCTCGTCGAGCGAGAAGCGGCGCAGGAACCTGCCGAACGGGGTGACGCGCGGGTCGTCGCGGATCTTGAACAGCGCCCCCGTCTTCTCGTTCAGCCCCTCCAGCTCGTCCTGGCGGTGCTCGGCGTCCTCGTACATGGTGCGGAACTTCAGGCAGTCGAATGCAACGCCGCCGATCCCCGGGCGCGGGCTGCGGTGCAGGACCGGCCCGCGGCTGGTCAGCTTGATCACGAGCGCGATCAGCGCCATCGCGGGCGCCGCGAAGATCAGCAGCAGAACGGCGATCACGAAGTCGAAGGACCGCTTGACCGCGAAGTCGAAGCCCTCGAAGACCGGCGGCTTTACCTCCAGCAGCGGAACGCCTTCGCCCGGCACCAGCTCGGTGCGCCGGGTCAGCACCTCCATCGTGGTCGGCGCGACCCAGACCCGCACCCCCTGGGTGCGGCAGCGGTCGACCAGCTCCACCGCGCGGTCCTGGGGGAAGTCGGGGTCGACGATGATCAGCTCCTCGATCGCGTGCTGGTCGATGCGCTCGCGCAGGTCCGACAGCTCGCCGAGGTCGGCCAGCTCCTCGTGGCTTCCGGAGTCAAGAGAGAAGAAGCCGATCGGCTCGAGGCGATCGTGGGAGTCCCGAATCGCGTGGGCGACCTCGACGATGCGATGGCCGGTGCCGACCAGCACCGCGCGCCGCTGGTAGCCCAGCCGGTCCAGAATCCGGCCGGTGGTGACCTCGTAGAGGTAGCGCAGGCTGCTGATGTAGACGGCGCCGAAGAAGAGGCTGCCGTAGAAGATCCAGTAGCTGTTGAACTTGGTCCCCGTGACCAAAGCGAAGATCAGGCTGATCACCGTCGCCTGGAACAGCGTCGCGATCACCCGCGCCAGCCCCGGCCGTGTCTCGCGCGAGCCGTAGAGCCCCGTGCGCGCGAACAGCAGCACGGCGATCAGGTAGGCGAAGGCGAGGAACTCGGTGGCGTCGGTGAACACCGCGTGGGCCTGGTAGTGGCCGAGGATCACGGCCTTGACCGCGAGCGCCGTCCAGATCGCCCCGAAGATGCCGAGCAGGTCGAGCAGCAGAAGCCCGGCGACGCGGCCCACCTTGCGGTAGGTGGCGGCGGCGGTGAGCGTCTGCACGAACCAGGGCTTGCGGGCGCGGATGTCGCGGCCGCCTTCGAGCAGCGCCATCAGGTCCGGGCCCTTATGGGAGGCCTCCCGACTGCCGCTTGTCGCCTCGGGTGCAGTTTTTACGGGGCTGCTTGGCACAGGTACCCCTAGCGCTGACTCAAGGGTCGCAGAAAGCCAGATAGTTGCGCTTGCTTCGTGAATGCCAAATGAATCTGCGCACCGACAGCCTCAACAGATGACGGAGCGCCACCACCCCAATCTCGGCAAGTCTAGTGGGGAAGGGCGGACGAAACCGCCCAAAAAAGCCCGGTAAGTCCGCTAATCCGAGGCGCCGACCAGGCGCTCGACGCCCGCCAGCTCGATCGTGCGCCGCAGGCCGTCGTTCAGCCCAACCACCGGCTCCCAGCCCAGAAGGTCGCGGGCGCGGGCGATGTCGGGCTGGCGCACCTTGGGATCGTCGACGGGCAGCGCCTCGAAGATGATCTCCGAGCGCGAGCCTGAGACCTCGATCACGACCTTGGCCATATCGAGCAGCGTGTACTCGTCGGGGTTGCCGATGTTGACCGGCATGTGCACGTCGGACTCGGCGAGCGCGATCAGCCCGCGGATCTCGTCCTCGACGTAACAGAAGGAGCGCGTCTGGCTGCCGTCGCCGAA
>JBBPIN010000056.1:0-9238 GCA_038040285.1 Actinomycetota bacterium | reverse complement strand
GTAGCTCAGTGGACAGAGCGGCGGCCTTCTAAGCCGCGGGTCGCAGGTTCGAATCCTGCCGGGGGCGCTCAATTCGTGCCTGATTTGAGGTTCTCGCCGGGCCTTGCGCGGTGAGATGCGACCAGGATGCGACCACGACACTGGGGAAAGGTGGGAATAGTCGCGACCAGGGCTGGCAGCGTCGGTGGGATGTCCTACGGCGCGGCGACCGTTGCTCCGTCGCGATCAGCTACTCCTTTGCATGGACAGCGGGAACGAGGGCTCTTTTGGAGGCGATCGGAGCGTACTTCGGCTCAGAAGGCCTCCGGTGGTCCTTCCCTGAAGCCGCTCATTTGCACGCCGCGGCACGTGTAGCCAGGCCCGTAGGTGATCGCCTCGTCGGCGTCGGCAGGCACATACAGGAATGTCTGCTGGTCACTCATCGGTCCGCTAGCAATGAGCATTCCCCCGACCTGGCCGGCGCGGGGACCACCACGCGCACCCGAAAACGACGCAAATTGCGCACCTTCATTCGAACGCCCCTAGCCACGCCGAGCCCTGCTCCGAGAGGATCGCGGGACCCCAATCGGACCGAAGGAGGTTTCATGGACGAGTCACAGCGCGAGCGCATCGGCGCCGCGACAGGGATTCTGTTCGTCCTGGCACTGCTGGCGGCATTCGTATTCGGGCCGGACAAGCCGCCTGGCTTCGATGACACCGCCCAGCGGGTCTCCAACTACGTCCACGACAATCGCGACGAGTTCCAGGCGGCGACGGCGCTGTTCACGATCGGCATCTTCTTCTTCCTCTGGTTCCTGGGCAGCCTGGCGCGGGCATTGCGCCTCGCCGAGGGCCAGGGGCCCGGGCGCCTCGGGGCGGTCGCGTTCGCCGGCGGGATAACGACGGCGGCCCTGGCCGCCACCGGGCAAGCCGCGCAGTGGGCGGCCAGCTACCACACCGACCTCGACCCGACCCTCGTCAGAGGGCTCTATGACGTCGGCAGCGGGGCGTTCCTGCTGGTCGGCATCGGCGTCGCCGTGCTGATCGGCGCGAGCTCCGTCGTCGCCCTGCGAGAGGGAATCTTCCCGAGTTGGCTTGCCGGCTACGGGGCGGCGTTCACCGTGTACACGCTTGTCGTAACCGTGGTCGGCAGCTTCAAGGAAACTGGCGCGTTCTCGCCCACCGACGGTGTCCTCGGGCTGCTCGTGTTCCTGGGCTTTCTGCTGTGGGTACTGGCGACCAGCATCGTGCTGGTGCGCCAGGTTGACAGCGGAGGGCCGGCGCCCGCGGCGCCGCCTCCGCCCTCGGCGGCACCTCAGTAGGTCTGACAACTCAGTAGGTCCGACGATCTCCTAGAGCGTCGTGCGCTGGGCGGGCTCGCGACGCCGGCACTCTCATGGCCTCCCTGGGCGAAACATCGCTCCTAAATGATCAACGCTCTCGCAGCGGAAGAATTGCTGAGGTGGCCAAGCGTTCGATAGATCGCAGGCAACGCGGGTCGACAATCGACCCTATGGGGATTCAAATTCGGTGTCGGACTTGGCGGTCAGAAATAGCGCCTCCCGGGCGTCAGCGAGCCAAGTGATGAGCCGCGGAATCACGATGCCGAGCCCCTTCGCTTGAGGCTCACGGACCGCGAACTACGGCAAAGCGCGGAAATCCGCAAGGCGAAGAGGTCTGGAATGAGGCTCTTCGTCGGAATCACCCTCAATCCCGGTCACATACCGGTCTCATCTGGGCCACAAACCGCTTGGGCAAGCCATTGGCTATTGGCCTTCTAAGCCGCGGGTCGCAGGTTCGAATCCAGCCGGGGCGCGTTCCGCCGTGCCTGATTGGCCGAACGTTCGTCCTCCTCCACACCGTTTCTGGTTCGTTGAGGTTGTCAAGGGGGTAAGAGGGACCGATGTAGAACTGGGCGACCTCGATGATTTCCGCAGCCAAGGCAAGCAGGATCAGGCCTCGCACGGCGGTGCTGGCCCTTGTTGCGCTCGCGACGCTCGCGTTTTCCGCCGGCCACACCTCCGCCACAGGAGAAGGCCAGATCGTCATCGAGGGCGCCGACTCGGGCTCGCACCTGAGGCTGACGGTGAGCGGCAACGACATCGTGGTCGACGGCTACATGGCCCCTGGCCAGCCGGTTGGATGCCGATTCACCGAGCCTCGCACCGCGGCCGTCTGTCCCCTCGCTGGGGTCGGCTCGATCGAGGTCGACATGGGTCCCGCGGGCGACAAGGTCGAGGTGCTCGATCCGCTGCCAATTCCTCTCACCACGTACCTGGGCCGCGGGTCCGACAAGCTGATCGGCAACGGCGAGCCCGACACCTGCTATCCGGAGGGCACGAGGCGCAACCGCTGTATCGGCGGGGCCGGAGACGACGTCTGCATCACCGGCCCGAGAAACAGCGACTGCGTCGGAGGCCCGGGCAACGACTTCTGCCAACACAGCACCGGGAGCGATGGCTGCTGGGGAGGTCCCGGACAAGACGTCTGCTACATGGGACCGGGACACGATGGCTGTCACGGCGGCGGAGGCGACGACCGGCTGTTCGGAGGAGCGAGCAGCGATCAGCTCTACGGCGGGCCCGGTTTTGACTATTGCGACGGCGGCCCGGGCGTCGGCCGCTCCCACACCTGCGAGGCCGGCCCGGGCCACTGAGCGCGGCGATCTTCTAGGCCGTTGTCGCAGGCTCGAAACCCGCCGGGGGCGCCGTCTCCAGCAAGCGCCTGACGAATCCCATGATCGGCTCGCGCAGGGCGGGAAGCTGGTCGAACTTGCCTTCTGCGACGCGCGTCGTGACCACCGAGCTGATCGCTCCGACAATCGCCTCGCAAATGAACGGGTCGAGGGTGCCATCCGACGTCTCTGTCGGGGCTAGGATCTCTGCGAACAAGGCTGCGAAGCGGCGAAGCGCCTCCATGCGACGCTCTAGCGCCCGCGGCCCTGCCGCGTAGACCTCGATCAAGAAGGTGCGCGCAAAGGCGGGTTCTGTGGCGAGTACGTCTAGGTAACTCGCCAGCAAGCGATCGAGCCGAACGAGTGGCGGTCGATCCGCTGAGCCGAGACTGTCCTGGACGGTTGTCGCTAGCACCTCGATGCCAAGGTCGTAGGCGGCTAGGAAGCAGCTCTCGATGTCCGCGAACTGGGCGTAGAACTCGTCGCTGGTAAATCCGGCACGCGCCGCGATGTCGGCGACCGACGTGCGGGCATACCCGTTCTCGGCCATAGCTCTGGCCAGCCCGTCGAGCAACTGGACTCGCGCCGAAGTGACGTCCTGCTCGCGGCTCAACTGCTGTCGGCCCCGCACCAGGCGAAGGACCCAATCGTCACTGGCCATGGCACGATCCTACGCAGCCCGACCGCGCACGCGCCTCAATTGGACGGACACATGACGACTTCGGTCGTCGGAAGTGGGGCACCCCGGGGTCGAATTGTGATATTCAGGCGTGCCGATGCTCGCCCTTTCTCGAAGACGAGTGGCCGCCGCGGTCGGTGCGGTGAGCATTGGGCTGGCACTGCCGGGGACCGCCTCGGCGCTCCCGATCGTCTCGGCCCCGCTCCCGCCTCCGTCTTTGCCCGCCTTCCAGGGAGCCGCGGCGACCGCAAATCCGCTGCCGCCGAGCAAGACCACGTTCGCACCCCAGAACCCATTCATGGCGTCGAACCCGAACAGCAACATCCACAACGACACCTGGATGACCGACGCATATCCGACCCGCAGCGGCCCGCTGGGTAACTCGCTCGTGGCGACCTCGGAGGCGAAGCCGCCCGCTGTGTGCGGGTCGCTCACCTTCGATTCCCGGGGCCGGATCGTCAGCGTCTGCCCGTCGGCCGGCGTCGGACCGCAGGTGCGGATCATCGATCCCAACACGCTGGCGACGATCGCCACCTACGACCTTCCCAACGCGCCCGATCCGCCGGGCACCAAGACCTACCAGAACTTCAGCGGGGGCGGCTACTTCTTCCTCGACAACCACGACCAGATCTGGGTTCCCACCAAGACCGACCACATCTACGTCCTCGGGGAGTCGGCGGATGGCAGCAGCTTCGTGCTGCGCCGCGACTACGACCTCAACAGCGTCCTCGACGACAGCACCGAGCGCATCACCTCCGCCCTGCCGGACTTCTCGGGGCTGATCTGGTTCGTCTCCAAGAAGAACGGCAAGGTCGGCACCCTCGATCCCAACACGGGAGCGATCCACGTCAAGGTGACCGGCGAGGAGATCGAGAACTCCTTCGCGGTCGACCGCAGCGGCGTCTACATCGTCTCCGACAAGCAGATGTACCGCTTCGAAGCAAAGCACGACGGAGCCCCGCGGATCGTCTGGCAGGCCGGCTATCCGAACTCTGGCATCGTCAAGCCGGGCCAGGTGGACGCGGGCTCGGGCACCACGCCGACGATCATGACCGGCGGCTATGTGGCGATCACCGATAACGCCGACCCGATGGACGTGGTCGTCTATCGGACCAAGAAGGGGTGGCAACACAACGAAAAGCATCGGATCGTCTGCGAGGTGCCGGTCTTCCAAAAGGGGGCCAGTGCGACTGAGAACTCGCTGATCGGCTCCGGCAACGCGCTGATCGTCGAGAACAACTTCGGCTACCAGGACCCGTTCGGGCCGAACGGCGGCGCGGTCACCGAGCCCGGATTCGCCCGCGTCGATGTGAACCCCGACGGCAGCGGCTGCACCAAGGTCTGGGAGAACCGCGACGCCCGCGCCCCAACGGTCGTGCCGAAGCTCTCGGCCAGGACGGGGCTCATCTACACCTACACCCGCCCGCCCGATCTGAGCGGCTCGCAGGGCTACTACTGGACGGCGATCGACTTCCGAACCGGCCACACGGTGTGGAATCGCTACGCAGGCTCGGGCCTGCTCTACAACAACAACTACGCCGGGCTGGCATTGGGCCCGAACGGCAGCGCCTATCTCGGGGTGATCGGCGGCATCGTGGCGCTGCGCGACGGCAGCTAGCCGGCCCCAGTCGCGCGTCACCCGCCGATAGCCTTCAGCCCGATGGACGCCCCCCTCGCCGGCATCAAGGTCCTCGACCTGTCACGCCTGCTTCCGGGCGGCATCTGCTCGCTGATGCTCGCCGACCTCGGCGCCGAGGTCGTGAAGCTCGAGGACACCGGCGCCGGCGACTACATCCGCTGGGCGCCGCCGCATCATCAGGGCATGCCGGCCAGCGCCAGCTCGGCGATGTACCAGGCGCTTAACCGCAACAAGAAGTCGATCCGGGTCAACCTGAAGACCGATGAGGGCAAGGAGGTACTGCGCCGGCTGGTGCGCGAGTTCGATGTGCTGTTGGAGTCTTTTCGCCCCGGGGTCATGGACCGGCTCGGGGTCGGCTACGAGGAGCTGCGCAAGGAAAACGAGCGGCTCGTCTTTTGCGCGATCAGCGGCTACGGCACCGAGCATCCCGAGTACGCCGGTCGCGTCGGGCACGACCTCAACTACATCGCTCTGGTCGGCGTGCTCGGCCTCAGCGGCGAGCGGGGAGGACCGCCGGTTCCGCCGGAGGTCCAGGTCGCCGACACCGCGGGCGGCTCGCTGTTCGCGGCGATGAGCATCCTCGCCGCCCTGCGGGGGCGCGAGGCGTCGGGGAATGGCCAGTTCGTCGACGTCTCGATGACCCACGGCGTGCTGGCGATGATCTCCGGCTTGATGGGGCGCTTCCTCTGCGACGGCAACGTGCCGACCCGGGGCGAGACCTGGCCGATCTGTTACTCGCCCTACGAGTGCAAGGACGGCTGGGTGACGATCGGGGCGCTCGAGCACAAGTTCTGGGTCAACTGGTGTGAGGGGGTGGAGCGCCCGGACCTGATCGACCAACAGTTCGCGCCCCATGGCTCCGAGGCGCACCAGGCGATCAAGGAGGAGTTCGCGAAGCGGACCCGCGACGAGTGGGAGCAGTTCGCCGCCGAGCACGAGTGCTGCGTCGAGCCGGTCCTCACCGTCGACGAAGTCGCTTCCTCGAGCCTGCTCTCAGAGCGCGAATCGCTGATCGAGCTCGACGACGCCGGGGCCGATGGGCCGGTGCGCCAGGTCGACTTCCCGGTTCGCTTCTCGGGCGGGTACCGGGCGCCGCGCGCTCCGGCGCCGGAGCTTGGCGAGCACACCGAGGAGGTCCTGACCGCGATCGGCTACAGCGCCGAGGAGGTCGCCTCGATGACCGAGGCCGGCGCGATCGCCGGGCGCCAGGACTCGCCGACCGGCCAGTTTCTCGGTGTCTAGCTACCGCTCAACCACGCACGGTCGCGCTAGATTGAGGGCGCGCGGTGAGCGTAGCTCAGTAGGTAGAGCTCCTGGTTGTGGTCCAGGTGGTCGCCGGTTCGAGTCCGGTCGCTCACCCCTCAGGAATCTGATGGCCAGGGTTTCGCATGCGCGGCACAAGGGCTCTCGACCCGGGCGAAATAACCCCAATATTCGCTTGACGACGCACGTCCCAGGTGCCATAGGCTCGGCGAGCTGGATAGTTAGACGGGAGCTGAACAGCCGACCAGCTAAGCAGGCTCTGACTCGTTCACTGATTTGACCTCCGCCTGACTCAGTCCAAGACCCGGGAGGTCAGCGTGTCAACAACCAGTTCATCATTGGGGGAGCCAGGCCGTCGTAACCCCAAAACCCGCCACGGGCGCTGGAAGGCGGCACTCGCCGTTGGGGCAGTCGCCGTGCTCGCATTGCTTCTGGGTTCCACCAATGCCTCGCCGAAGAGCAAGATCGTGATCAAGAGCGGTTCGCCGACCCATCTGAGGCTGACGGTAAGTGACGGCGACATCGTCGTCGACGGCAGCTCGGTGAGTTCATCGAATGGGTGCGGCTCCACCGATTTCCGCGGATCCGTTTCTTGTCCGTTTGCCGAGGCTTCCTCGATCGAGATAACCACTGGGTCGGGCGGCGACAAGGTCGAAGTTCTCGACAAGCTGCCGATCCCGCTCACGATCCACCTTGGCGCTGGCTCGGACAAGTTCATCGGCAACGGCGAGCGGGACACCTGCTATCCGGAGGGCGCCAAGCGCAACCGCTGCTACGGCGGCGCAGGAGATGACATCTGCATCACGGGCCAGCGCAACTCAGACTGCGTCGGCGACGGGGGCGATGACTACTGCAGGCACGGCGCAGGTAGCGATGGCTGCTGGGGCGATTGCTTTGGGAGCGCCGAAGATCCCTGCCAGGGAAAGCCCGGTGACGACATCTGCCTGATGGGCCCCGGCCAGGACGGTTGCCACGGGGGTGCCGGGGACGACCGGCTCTATGAAGGGACCGGCACTGGCAAGCTCTACGGCGAACGGGGACACGACTTCTGCGATGGCGGGCCGGGCGTCGGCCGCTCGGTCGGCTGCGAAGCCGGTCCGGGGGACTGAGTGCGGGGCGGTGGACCGAAGTCGAGTTCACCCCGGCAGGCGCCTTCATCACCTCGTGGGATGCTCGGGGAGACGCAGCGGGCCCCCGCTTCGAACCCGCGAGCTTGGTACTAACGAGGTACTAAACGGAGCGAAACTCAGGGAATCTCAGCGCACCTGAGCACGCCTAAGGAATGCGGAGGAGAGCCAAGAGCCCGCTGATCTCTTAGGTTGTGGTCCAGGTGGTCGCCGGTTCGAGTCCGGTCGCTCACCCTCACGAAGCCTCGGCTGAAGCCCGGGACTTCTCGTGCGCGGCTGGTAGAAGCCCCAGAATCCGAGCGAAGAAACCCACTATTGGGGATGGACTTCCCGCCCAAAGACACTAGGTTGGGAAGGCTTGGCGCGGAGGGGCGGCCGCTAAGCGTTGACTTGGGAGTCCCGGGAGCCCCCGCAGCACAGAGGACCCGGAGGGACGCTCGCAAGGGCGGCCCGAAGAGGAACAGAGGTGCTCGAAGTGTCTCTTCCGTTTCCGCCCCGTGTCATCCCCCGTTGCGTGGACCGCCGGGGGCTGGCCTTGCTGGGCTGCCCTGTCGGTAGGTCTTGTCGGGGGGTGCGAGGGACGGATCAAGGGCGACCTCGCGGGTGATGACCTCGGCTAGGGCCCTTCGGGATTCCATCAAGGGCATCTCTGCTTTTGCTGTAGTCAGCGCGGCGATACTGATGTCGCCAATCTCGGCGATGGCCGCGGACTGGCCAAACTCGCGTGACGACGCAGCGAACTCAGGAAGCTCAGCCGAGACTCTGCCGTTACCCCTCTCGGAGAGATGGCACTCAAATGCCCCATTGGTAGAGGAAAACGGTGCGGTGGTCTCCAACGGCATCGTCTACATGTCGTCCAACGACGGCCAACTCTATGCATTTAATGTTGCCACGGGCGCAGTCGTTACGGGATTCCCAGTCACCACGAGTTTCAACTACGGCGCGCCTGCAGTGGATGCGGCGAACGGAAAGGTATATGTGCTGGCGGGCTCAACGCTGTATGCATTCAACCTTGACGGGACATCGGCATGGACGGCGCCTGTAGGAGCTGAGGGCGCCAACTACAACGTGGGTCCGGTCGTCGAAGCTGGATTCGTGTACCTCAAGGCAGGCGGCAACTTGTACAAGTACGACTCGGCCGGGACCCAGCAGTGGTCGGTACCCAGCGCTGGCGACAACACGCAGCCCGCGATCCTGGGCGGCTTCGTCTATGTAAACACTAACTCAGGACAAATCAGGAAATACGACAAGGCGACTGGAGCCGAAGTAACGACCGGAGGCTTTCCGATCGACACAGCCATTAGCGAAGCCGGTCTTGCGGTGGCAAACGGCAGGATCTTCCACAAGGCTGATCAGCTTTACGCGTACGACGCGAGCACAGGGGCCTTGGCTTGGTCGGCAGCTGATGGTGGAGACAGCACCTACTACGACTCACCCGCGGTCTCGAACGGCGTCGTCTACGTCTACGGCTGGGACAGCAAGGCGTATGCATTCGACGAGGCTACTGGCGCAACCATGGGGGGGTTCCCATCCGTAGCTTTGGCAACTCCCGAAGACCGGAACTACAGTTCGCCCACCGTAGCGGGTGACAAAGTGTTCATCGGTGCGGGAACGTCGCAAAAGCTCAAGGTGCTTGGGGCGGCCGGAACCGGGAACTCCGGAGTGGTGCTAGATGAGTATCCGACTTTCTCGGCCGATCCACAGGGCTTCGACCTGCCCTCACCTGTCGTGTCAGACGGCGTCGTTTTCGCGATGCTCGACGGTGGTGGGCTGTACGCATTCTCTACCGGCGCTGGCCCGCCGGGAAGCATCACCATAAACGGCGGTGCTGACTGCACCGAGTCGCAAAACGTAACCCTGACGATCGACCCTGGGTC
>JBBPIN010000055.1:0-9509 GCA_038040285.1 Actinomycetota bacterium | reverse complement strand
ACCGTAGGTCGGGGGCCGGACACGTCAGCCTTCTGGGGGGAGTTTCATGCCCCGAAAAGCGGGAGCCCGAACTCACGCTCCTCCCCTTGGCCGTCGCCGCCCGGAAACGCGCAGGCCGCCAGATCGGCGTTTCTTAGGGCACCCTAAGCTCCTAGAATAGTCGTAGAGCGGAGGCGCTACGAATGCCGAAAGAGATAAAGGACAACCCCACCCAGGTCCGCTTCGGAACGGACTGAACGCCGAGGGCTTGAAGCCCTGGCCCGCATTCGCGAAGAATCCATATCTGAGGTAATCAGGAAGGCCGTCGAGAGCGAAGTCAGAAAGGCTGGCGGGCCCTTGGATGCGGTGGCGAAGCGAAGGGTGATCGCCGAAACGATCGCGAAGAACAGCGCGGAGACCGTAATCCCCGACCTGCAGGAGCTCATCGAACGCATCGAGGCGCTCGAAGAAGCATGCCGGGAGGCTGGCGCCAGCACTCCTCGAGGATCGTCAGCTGGACGCGCTCGGCGCAGCCGTTTGAGTTCGGCCGCCCGGCCTTGATCTTGCGCTGCGTGGCTGCCTCGCCCTCGACGGCGTCGACGAACAGCCGCGAGCGAAACTCCGAGCCATTGTCGGTTGTGACTTCCCCGAGGCGCCAGCCCGCCGCCTTTAGCTCTGTGGCGACCAGGTGGCAGAGCTCGGCGGTGCGGCGGGCCGAGGGATTGCGCTTCTCAGAGCGCAGGAAGGCCCAGGTGTAGGCGGAGGCGACGTCGATTGCGGTGTATTGCCAGATCACCCCTTTGGAGCCCGAGAGCCGGCCGACATAAAAGCAGTCCATCTGCACCTTCTCTCCGGGCTCTGTGGCCTCGATGTGCAGCTGCTGCGGCTGAGGGTCAGGCTTTCGCTCGTAGGGGTCTGCGTGGCGGGCGATCAGCGCCAGGCGCTTGGAGCGAGTGTTGAGGTTAAAGCGCCGCAGCACCCGCCAGATCCCGTGCTCGGAGATCTCGATCCCGCCCCACTTGGGGCGCGCAAGCTCAGCCGAGATCCGCCGCGCTCCGAAGCCGGGGTGCCCGAGCGAGAAGGCGACGATCCGGTGCTCGAGATGGGGCCCGATCTGGTTGGGCATCCGCGGCCGGCGGCGCTCTCTGACCCGCAGGCCGTCGAGCCCGTAGCGCTCAAGGCGCGGCTTCCAGGCGTAATAGGTCGAGCGGGCCACTCCCATCTGTCGGCAGGCCTCTGAGACCGAGTCCAGCTCCTCGGCCAGCGTAAACAGCCGCAGGCGATAGCCGAACAGCACGTCATCATGGGTCATCCGCGCCTCCTTCGAGGCCGGTTTTCTTGGTCGAGGACGGATCCTGAGAAGGCGCGCGGACGCCCCGGCCAGCTGGCCGGGGCGTCCGACTTCAAGGCGTCTTTATTGATCTCCTGGGTGTCGGGAGATCTTGGGGTTAGTCCGGGCTAGGAGCCGCGTAGAGCGCGCAGAAGGGCCCGCCGTAGCGGGCCCTTCTGCTCTCGGCTTTTCGAGGCGACCGCCCGTCAGAGGTGGTCGCTGTCGAAGCGGTGGCAGGCCCAGTAGTCGAGGCCGAAGATCGGGCCGAGGTAGGTGTACTCGTAGGTCGGCGGATCGGTCGGGCAGGGCTGGCCGTGGAAGATGTCGCCCCGCACGTTGAACTCGGTGCCGAGGAACTTCTCACCGCTGGGATCGAAGACGAGGAACGTCATCGTCTTCGCCTGGCCGCTGATGAAGCGCGCGAGACCACCCGGCCGAGCGCAGTGCTGCTCGTCGGTGACGGGAAGCGGGGCGATGCAGCTCCAACCCGCCTTCTCGAGCTGGGATTGCGTAACCGCCCCGGCCGGGGAGGCTGAGGCCGCCAGCGCGACCGCGGCCAGCGCGACCGCGAGCAGGCCGGTGACCCGCTTGTAGACCTTCATCCCAATCTCCTTTGGTTGATCCTTCCCCGGGGATTTCCGTTGTGACCATCCCTGGAGCTCTGCGGTGCGAACCTCTCACTGCTCCGTGTGGGTAGCGTTTCCGTATCGTTTCCGTAGTCGCGGTCCTTGGCGTCGGCGCTCAAGCCAAGCGGGCCATCGTCTCGAATATGCGGCTTGCAACGCGGCGCTGCCCTCATGCAGGTACCTTCTCGCGTCCGCATCCAAGATCTTGAGGAGGTAACGCCCCTCCGCCTCTCTCAGCGCACTCCGAACAGATCCCGAACATCTGCGGAGGCGAGATCTTTGGGATTGAGCTCACGCTCGACACTTGCCCAGAGACTCGGCATCGTGTAGATGACCGGAAGATGGCCCATCGCCTTGCGGTAGGCGCGGACGAACTGGACGAGATGCCGTGCTGCCTTGGCAACCGGCTGCTTGTTGAGGGTTTCGAAGTCGTAGGCGAGCGGCAGATCCTTGGTCTCCGGCCAGCCGAACTCCTTGGCGAATCCGATCGCCATCTTGGCTTCTTGACTGCCGCTGCGCTCGCCGTTGGCGGGCGAGGAAACGCGGGCGAAGTAGTAGGGACCACCGTTGCCAGGAACGATGCGATGCGGCTCTTGAGCATGGGCTGCGTTTCTTTCCGTGCTTTCCCCAGGTACGACCCTATGTCCTGCGGCGAAGGCGGCGCAAGGCTGCTCACATGCTCGCCCGGCCGGCGCTGGCGGGTGATCGTCGATCGGGATGCCTTCCCCACTGTGCCCATTACCGCCCTTGCCGGCGCCTCAAGATTCCAAGTTATTAACCGGGGTCACGCCAACTGGGATAGAGTTGGGCCAGCCGATAGTTGGATCGACGTGGACGTAGACGGACGGACCCTGAACGGACGCTGAACCGGCTGATCAGTAAGGCCAGGCGACGCACCATCTGAGCGCCCTCCGCTACTCGCATGAGGTTGGTGAGATGAGAGCCATAAGAGCTCTGGCGCTTGGCGCCTCACCTTTCGTAGGGTGACTCCGCCTGCTCAGCGCCGGGCGGTCCCGAGGGGGCTCATGCCGCTGGAGCCCCAGAAGGAGTTCCGTGCCGCCTTCGAGCTCGACCGCGCCAAGCGGATCGATGGGCGGATCCCAGAGGAGGGGACCGGTGGGCCAGGCGATTCCTGGACCACGCGGGCGAACAGGGCCGCGTTCCTGGTCCTCGAGCGTGAACGTAGGGTGCTCGCGGCACGCCTTCACCGCGCTCACCGGCATCGCAGCGATCGCTACCGCGACCTGATCCTGATCACGAAGCTCATCCGCCTTGAGCACGAGCACCTGATTGGGCAGGTCGGCCCAAGCGCCACCTCGCTGCCTGAGGCGCTGCCCGCTTTCGGTCGGGAGAGACTCGAAGACTGGGCTCAGCCATGGGGTGTCGGGCCGATGTTCGAGTTGCGCACGGAGTTCATCGACTACCGGCATCAATGCCACCGGCTCGCCAAGTGGCGCTCGGCCGCGAGCCGGGCGAGAGCCGCCGCCGAAGCGGAGCGGCGCCTGGACGGCATCTTGCGTGGCCGTGATACACGGCACCTTCCACCCGCCCGCCACCGATGAATGCGGGCCGCCTATCGGCCCCAGTGCCCCAGACCGCGCTGCGTCGGCATCCCGCTCGTTGAAGGCGCCGAAAAGCCGGCGAACCAGCTCGACGTTCTCCCGCGCCATCGCCCGCGCAGTATCCCGCCAAGGGCTACGGGCCGCCAGCGCCACAGCCCTGGCACTTCGGGTTGCGCTAGCGCAGTGCTGCTGCCGATCGACCCGAGCGGAAGCGGCCCTGGGCTACTCCGACAGCCCGGCGGCTTCTAGGGCCTCTGCGTGATCGCTGTAGCTGATGAACCGGACTGCCTTTCCGTCGTTCAGCGTCCAGACGCTGGCGAAGTGCATCTCGACCTTGGCTCCGCTGCCCCTGCCACGAGCTGTCGCATGGTTCAGTACGACGACGCGATCACCGGCGTCGATGAATTCCTCGGCGTCGAAACGTAAGTCCTCGAAGGGATCGAACAGCTGGTCCCACCAGGCACGGACGGCTTCGTGGCCGACAGCCACGCTGGAACCCGGCAACTCGGGCAGGTCACGAACCTCGAAGCCCGGGGCGCAGAGTTGGAGGAAACCATCGACGTCGTCGCGGTTTAAGGCCTCGTACATCTTCCGCACGGTCTCGACGTTCTCCTGCGACATCGCCTACTCCCGCAGCCCGGCGGCTTCGAGGGCCTCTTGCCTGTCGACGGTGATGCCGATGCGCCTGACCTTGTCTCCCTCGACGGTGACGATGGCGTAGGCGGTCAGGCTCAGCTCAATACCACTGCGGCGACCCTGCCCCACCGTCTCGGTGACGCACACGAATCGGCCGGGTCCCGCTGGGATGAATTCTCGGGGCTCCAACCGAAAGTCCCCGAAGGAATCCCAAAGATTGGTGGTCCACTGCAGAGCTCCCGTGTGGCCGACGTGCCAGGTCGCGCCTGGAATGTCGGGATAGTCCTGGAGCTCGACTTCTTCATGCAGGTATCGAAACGGCCTGGCCTCAAACGGGTCATCGAGGTGGCGCTTGTCGAGGCTGTTGAAGGCCTCACACATGTCGCCAAAGACCCCAAATTCATCTTCCTGCGACATCGCCTACTCCGACAGCCCGGCGGCTTTGAGGGCCTCGCCGCGAGTCGCGTACTCGAGACCCCCCGCGATCTTCCCGTCGCGGATCGTGTAGACGACGGCGGCAGTCTGATCCGTCTCGACGCCGCTCAGCTTGGCACGTCCGCTAAACCGGAAGACCGCGACGACGTTGTCCTCTCCTGCGTCGATCAGCTCCACGGGCTCGACCTTGAAGTCGTCGAACATGTCGATCCAGTCCTGCAGGTAGGCGCGCACGGCGTCCTTGCCATGCATCGGGCCACGGTCATCGAGCGCCCCCTCGATCGCTCGGTGGTGTACATCGTCGGTCCAGTGCTCGGAAAGCCCATCGAGCCCACGGCGCGCCAAGGCATCGAAGGCGGCGTTCACGGCGGCGACGTTCTCCTGCGACATCGCCCGCGCAGTATCTCGCCCTGGCCTACGGGTCGCCAGCGCGCCAAGGCTCCCACGAGTACCACCCCTTTTCCATAGGGCTGGCGCTGCCGCCCTTGCTGGTGGAGATTTCCGGCCGCTAGGCGGGAGAGTGGTCGCCTACTCCGACAGCCCGGCGGCTTCGAGGGCTTCGGCGCGATGGCGGAAAAGCTCCACCTTCCACACTTTTCCATCTCGGATCGAGAAGACATTGAAGTAGTGGATCTCGATCGGGAGGCCGCTATCCCGCCCTCGGCCACTTTGGCGCGTGAGAGTCAGGACGCGATCGTCCGGCGCCTCGATGAACTCAAGCGGCTCCGTGGTCAGGTCTACCCACGCGATTCGATATTGCGCCCAGTACTCAATGGCCTTTTGGGCGCCCCGAAGATGCTGTGGGGCGTCAGGCATCATCCGGTCGTCGTGCCAGTGCCACTCGTGCTGCGAATCGAGAGATTCCGCAAGCGCTTCACGGGTCAGCTCGCCCCGCATGAATGCGTTGAAGTCGTCGAACCCCTTGCGCACGACCTCAACGTTCTCCTGCGACATCGCCCGCAGTATCTCGCTCTGGCCTGCTGGCCGCCGGCGCCATTTCGGGAGCCCTGGCACTTCGGGGCTTCCTTACGCAGTCTTCGGCGGATGCTTAGAGCGGGTGGGCAAAGAAGCCGGCTGAGATGTACCTATCCACGCCCGCTACTCCCGCAGCCCCGCGGCTTCGAGGGCCTTCTCCCGCTCGAGAAATATCTGGAGACGGGCGGCCTTGCCGTCGCGCATCGTCCAGAGGTGTCCGACTCGATTCTCCATTTCCGCACTGCTACCCCGGGGTCGATACCGCAAGTGGAGGATCACCGCGATTCGATCGCCATTCTCGAAGAACTCCTCGGGCTCAGCGGTGACCTCCTCGAAGGGCTCCAGCATGTCCTCGATGAACCGCCTGGCTTCCTCGGGGCCCCGATACGTGCCCGGACTGGGCACGCGATCCGCCGCCTGCAGCTCAAAGTCAGGATGCACGTCACGAAACGCTCCCTCCAAGTCTCCGCGAGAACCGGCCTCGTATCCGGCGCGAAGCGTCTCAATATCTGCCTGCGACATCGCACACGCAGTATCGCGCTCTGGCCTGAGGGCCGCCAGCGCAATTTCGGGAGCCCTGGCACTTCGGGGCTTCCTTACGCAGTCTTCGGCGGATGCTTAGAGCGGGTTCTACTCCGACAGCCCGGCGGCTTCGAGGGCCTTATCGCGGTCAGCGAAGTCCTCCTGCCGTATCACCATCCCACGCCGCAAGGTGATGACCTGAAAGACGGGTTCATTGAGGGAGATCCCGGTAGACCTGCCATGCCCCGTCCGGCGACCAGCGGCGATCAGCCGGTCGCCGAAGTCGATGACTTCCTCGTGTTCGAGCTTCAAATCGTCCCATGCCTCATCCCCCGCCCCCCAGAGCCGGCGATAGGCCTCATAGCCGCGATGTACCCCGAGCTGGTCGGGGGGGACAAAGCCCCCAACGGGGCTTCCGTCTCCGTACTGGAACTCGATCTCCGGCTCAATGAGGAGAAAGAGAAGCTCGAAATCTCTTCGATTTGCGGCCTCGCATCCCTGGCGAACGATGCGCGAGATCCAGGCCCGGCGCAGTCGAGAGCGTGGCGGCAGCCGCGACCATGCGGAAGCCAACATGGGGAGAAGGGCCGGAAACAGGACGAAGATCCGTTCATCCAGGGTCCGCCGCCTGTTCTCGCTCGGAACGGTGACCGGCGTTCGCACTCCCCGCACCATCTCGACGTTCTCCTGCGACATCGCCCGCGCAGTATCTCGCTGGTGGCTAGAGGTGTCTCGTCAGTGTGATCAGCGGCCCGCTCAGCGCGCGATTCGGGCCTGGGCGGCGCGATGCTTCGTCGCCTGGCGAAGGATGCGCGGGTGCTCCACGCCTGCGGCGGCAACCTTGCGATCGAATGCCCGCGCCGCCGCCGGCGGCTGGCCCTGCGCATGTGCGAGGTCGAGCACCGAATAGAAGAAGTAGTCCGACTGGGAGAGGATGAGGTCGCGGAACTGCGCATAGGGGACGTGCCCGGCGCCATCCAGCGGCTCGAGGAAAGCCGCTACACCGGAGTTCAGCATCGCGGCCGCGGTGTCGGCCGACCACTGGTAGGGGACGACTGGGTCGGCAGTGCCATGAAAGAGTACCCCGGGTGCGTCGCCGGCCCCGGCGAAAACGCCGCCCGGTAGGCCACCCGAAAGCGACACGAACCCGCCGACGGTTGACGGAAAGCCTGGGTTCCCGCTCGAACCCGTGTCCTCAGAGAACAGCCCCACCAGGGTTGCGGTGATCGCACCGGCCGACGACCCGCCGATTCCGATTCGCCCCGGGTCGATGCGATAGGTCGTTGCTTTGGCGCGCAGCCAGCGGACCGCCGCTTGTGCGTCATGTTTGGCTTCCAGCGCCGCTGTTACGCAGGTACTGGACCCAGCGGTCGAGCCTGAGCAACTCCCCGCCGGCGCGAGCAGCCGGTAATTGATCGAGACCGCGACGTATCCGAGCTTGGCGAAGGTGTTCGCTTCGTCGACGATCTCGGGCGAGGTCTTGTCGCCACAGCAGAAGCTGCCCCCATGGACCCAGACGACGGCCGGTCGCTTCGTCTGGGTGTCTCCTGAGGGCTGGTAGAGATCCAGCTTCAGGGCTACAGGGTTGCCGTTGTTGTCCGGCGCGCTTCCGTACTGCAGATCGTGGGTGACGTTGACGGAGTTGAAGACCTGGTCGCGATAGCGAAGCGGCGAGGCGCCGGGCGGTCGCGGCACCGTGCAGCCGACCAATACAGAGACCGCAATGACCGAAGCGAGCAGCCCGGCGAGCGTCTTCCATCTGAGCAGAGAAGGCACGAAGAGGGACGCTATGCCCTCAGAGGCCGTGCAGTCAAGTGCGCGCATTCCGCCGCGATGACGGTCCCAAGCCGCGACCAGCGAACGTCGCCTGACAGGTTCGAATCCTGTCGGGCGCGTTGAGGTCTACTCGCGCAGCCGGGCGGCTTCGAGGGCTTCGGCCATCGCCTGGAAGATTCGCCACCGGACAACCTTCCCATCCCGAAAGGTCACCACTTGCGCGCCGTGCGTGTCGACTTCGACGCCGCTGGTCTTTCCCCGTCCGAAGTAGCGCACGGCGATCACGACGTGATCGCCCGCCCCAACGCACTCCTCGATCTCGGAGCGGGGATGGTCGAAGGACTGCCAGAAGTTCGCCATGAGCTTGAGGACGCCGTCCTTCCCTCGAAACGTGCCCTGCCCCGAGTGCCACCCCGGACTCGGCCTCGATTCCGGGGTCGACCCACTGCAACGCCGTTTCGGTGTCGCCGCGATTGACAAGCAGGTTCTAGTCCGTCCTAGTCGCGGAGCACCTGCGAAGACGCGACTGCGGCTTCGCCCTTTCGGACCCGCTGCGCACTCCCCTCTCCCACCATGAGTCTTCGGCGGATGCTTAGAGCGGGTTCTACTCCCGCAGCCCGGCGGCTTCGAGGGCGCCGTCCCGGCTCGGGCGAAGGAGGATAAGTTCGAAGGACCCCCGCCATTGGGAGTCGACGGAGGTCCTTTTGGCTACAGATCGTGATCGGGTACTAGCCCTGACCGGTACAACCAATCTCCTGAGGCTTGATGAGGGCATTCTCGGTGGCGCCGGGGCTGGTCGGATCTGCGATCGCCGCTTTCGCACCAGGCTTCCCGAGTCCGCAACTCCCCGGAGTGGGATTCCCTCCCTGGCCGGCGGACGCGGGAGCAGCCGCGAACAGGGCCATGGCAACTGCGACGGCGGGTGGGATGAGCCACCTCTTGCGACGGTTCATGCTTCCCATGGACAAACTCCTTTCGTCATGGAGTTGACTCGCTTTGAGGCAAACCTACCCCGCTCCGACGGTGGGGGCAATGTCAGAAATGGGTAAGTGCGGGAAGGACCTCTCTTGGGGAGGCGGATCCGCGAGGACTCCAGCTGCAATCGGCGGGACGGCTGGCGCGGTGAGGCGAGGCAACCGATGGTGAGCCCGCTACTCCCGCAGCCCGGCGGCTTCGAGGGCTTCGGATTTCGTCGGATATTCGTCGTACCGCAGAACCTTGCCGGCTCGGATTGTCCAAACGACGCCTCGCACGTGTTCGACCCAAGACTCACTGTCTTTCATCCTGCCTCGCTCGCGCAGAATGCCCACGACGCGATCTTCCGCCGCCTCGACCAGGTCGGCCACCTCGAACTCGTACTCGTCCCAAGTCGAGGTCCACTCACTCATGAGTTCGAGCAATCCCTCGAGGCCGTGGTAGACGCGCGGGTTCAGATCCGTGCGAGTCACATCGAGTTCGACGGCCGGATCGAGGAACTCCCGCATCCCGTCCAGGTCCCCTCGCGCCAACGCTTCCGCGCCTTCCCGTACGACCTCGACGTTCTCCTGCGACATCGCCCGCGCAGTATCTCGCCCTGGCCTGCGGGCTGCCAGCGCCATTTCGGGAGCCCTGGCACTTCGGGGCTTCCTTACGCAGTCTTCGGCGGATGCTTAGAGCGGGTTCTACTCC
>JBBPIN010000054.1:0-9581 GCA_038040285.1 Actinomycetota bacterium | reverse complement strand
GGTAGCGGTGCAGCTTCGGCATCGAGCCGGGCTCGATGTAGCCCTTCCAGCGCGAACCCATCACGAACGCGTAGCCCTCGCGCATCCGCTCGACGAACGGCGCCAGCTCGCGGAAGTCGTAGGTGCAGTCCGCGTCGCCCATCAGGACGTAGCGGCCGCGGATGAACGGCAGCGCGTCGATGTAGGCGCGGCCGAGCCCGCGCTTCGGCGTCGACAGCACCCGCGCGCCCCTGGCGAGGGCGATCTCCGCCGTGCGGTCGGAGGAGCTGTCGACGATCAGGATCTCGCCGACGACCCCACCTTTGCGCAGGCCCTCCCGGCACCAAACGACGAACTCGCCGATCGTCAGCTCCTCGTCGAGGGCCGGGATGACGATCGAGAGCTCGGGATCGGCGACGTCGTCGGCAGGGACCCTGAGCCGGACGTCGTCGGCCTGTCCCGCGGACGCCTCACGGACGGCACTGGCCACGGGCGAGACTCTACCCAGCGCGGACGCCTCATGGCGGCACCTCGCCTCGCATCTACTGGCGTTTGCCCGAGTCTGTGTTGGTCTCGCTGGAGCATGTGCCCGCCCACGTCAGCAGGGATGCGGGGTTGCAAACCATCGAGAAACCCAGAGCCGGGACTGAGGTGCCTTCGCGTGTCACCTCGACGGTCTTGACCCGCCGGACTTCCTTAGGGGTATGCGCCGAAGAACAGAGAATTCCCGGTCTATGTTGGACATGCGCGTCCCCATCCAATGCAGCGACGGTTGCGACAGAGGTACCTGAAACTGCCGCACCGTCACATAGTGCTTGGCAGTCCGCGGATATGTCTGCGTCATCGCGTCCAATTCCCCCGGCCGCATCACAGCCCAATCAGGGTGCATGAGATAGACAATCGACCAAGGATTACGATAGTCGGCCGAGACTTTCTTGAGGGTGTCCGCAACGGTGGGCGACGTCAGTCCAGGGAAGTCGTACAGAGTTCCATTGGTGTAGTAGCCGACGTAACCCGACGGTTCGGAAGTAATGGTTTGTCCAGGCCGCACGGCTCGCTCCAAGTACTGTCCGAGCGGCATGCGAACCCGGTCCTCGATCCCATGTTGGACGTCAGCATCCAGCGGGATCGTGAAGGGGAGTTGGATGGAGTAGAGGAGCGCACCACAAGCCGCAATTACAACCGCGATCTTAGGTCGGGGTGCTGTCAGGCGGTCAAGTCCCGCCGCCGCCAGCAGGATGACGACGGCGAGTACCGGTTGGTAGTACCACAGGAAATAGCTAATGAGATTCTGGAACGCAATTACGTAGGCGATATAAAGCAATACGAATGTAATCGCCGGCCGCCAGGCTGCGCGGCTCCAGGTCGCACACGCACCGATGATCGCCAGGCCAGCGACTAGGAAGGCAAAGACTTTTAACAAGCTATAAGGGAGCGGCGTGTCGACAACCAATGACTTTTCGAGGAATGGCGCCAGAAACGACCAGTCGTGTCGATGGAATTGGAGCTGGTCTCCAGCAAAGGTCAACCATCCACTTAGGTCGGTCGCGGTAGGCATGGCGGGTGAAAAGACAAGTGACTTGGCCTCGATGGTGTGCGGTACGGGCGAGCCGTAGTAGGCAGTGGTGAAAAGGACCCACGGGGCGACGATCGCCGCGGATATGCTGCCGGCTCCCACTGCGTTTCGAGGGTTACGCAAGAGCAGAAAAACGTAGGCGGGTACCACCCAAAGGACGAAGTCGGGTCTCGCCAGCAGTGCTAATCCGAGGGAGATCCCGGTCCTCGCGAAATCCTCGTTGAGCATGTAATAGATCCCGGCTAGGAGCACGGCGACCGCGATCTGGGTTTCCATGCCCGCCATCCCATAAAAAATCTGGTTCTGGTCGAGCGCTAAATAGGCGAGCACGAAGGCGGTAGGCCAGGTAGTGAGCTGAAGTTCCTGGGCGATCCGGTACGCATAGACCGCGGCAACAGCAAACGCGACCAATGAGGCAAGTCGCATGGCAACAAGGCCTCCATCGGCCGCAATCAGCTCCCCGGGAATGGGGACCAGCACTGAAAGGGCTGAGGTGAACCCCTGAACTCGGTCCTCCCCAAGATGGTGAACGAGCCCGTGTCCGTTTACGGCGTTCTTGGCATGCTTGATCGTGATTAGTGCGTCTTCGAAACGTCGGTCGGTGGCCGCCCAGAAGACAACGCGGGCGACTACACCGACCACAATCGTGCCGAAGAGCAATTGATGCGAACGCAGCCAGCCCACTCCGCGGGACAGGAGCACGGCGGGGGACCAGGGTCCCTCTTCTTGGGCTATGGCCGTGAGCACCGAAGCGGGCACGCTAGCCGACTGAGCCACACCCGCGCCACGTACCGCCGCCGCAGACTTACATTCCCGGCAGCTGGCAAGACTCTTCCAGGCCGCGCCCCCATGACTACGTGTGCGGGTGTCGCTACTCGGTGCTCGGTGGTGAGCCACGCAGGCGGCGCTCGCGCGCGTACTGCCGTGCGACGGCCGCCACGAAGGCCGGATTGCTGCGCAGATAACGGGGGGCGAGGCGGCGGGGCTCCTGGCTCAGCCGGTAGGCCCACTCGAGCCCTCGGCGCTGCATCCAGCTCGGCGCCTGCGATACGCGGCCGGCGAGGAAGTCAAAGGCGGCGCCGACGCTGACCAGGACTGGGGCGCTGAGCAGGGGGCGCATCCGTGACACCCACTTCTCCTGGCGCGGGGTTGAGATCCCGCACCAGACAATCCCGGCGCCGGACTCGTCGATCCGCTGCGCCACCTCGCGCTCCTCGTCCGCCGTCAGGTCGCGGTGCGGAGGGCTGAAGTCGCCGACGATCTCGATCGCCGGGGCACGGCGCCGGAGGCCGGTCTTCAGCTCCCGCAGGGCGCCCTCGTCGTGGCCCCCGTATAGATAGACGCCGGTTCCCGCGGCCGCCGCCCGATCGCAGGCGCGCTCCATCAGCGTCGGCCCGTAGACGCGGTCGCGCAGCGGCTTTCCCTCGCTGAGCAGGTTGAGCGCCCAGACCACCGGCATCCCGTCGGGCAGGTTGAGTGTCGCGCCGTTCAGCGCCGCCGCCAGCTCCGGGTCGCGGCGACTCTCCATCAGGCCGTGCACCGACGTGCAGCAGAAGTAACCGCGCTCGCCGCCCGCCACCATCTGCTCGATGCGGGCAAGCGCGCCGTCGTAGTCGGTGAGCGCGAAGTCGAGCCCGAGCAGCTCGCGGGTGCCGAGGTCGGCGCCGCCGGAACTCATGCCAGCGCCGCTCGGTAGCAGGCCATCAGCCGCTCGTAGTAGCCGTCCGCGGCGAAGCGCTCGCGGGCGCGGTTCAGCGCCGCCTCGCCGCGTTTGCGGCGCAGCTTCGGATCGCTCCACAGATCGCGTAGGGCGTTCTCCCACGCCTCGGCATCGCCGGGCGGCACGGTCGAGTCGTCGCCCGCAATCTCCGGCAGCCCCCCGATCCGCGAGACAAGCACCGGCAGGCCCGCCGCCATCGATTCGCAGACCGCGTAGGGGTGCGGCTCGTGCCAGCGCGACGGGACGACGGCGACCGCGGCGCCCTCGCGAGCAGCTGCCAGCGCGGCTGCGTCGAGCTGGCCGAGGAAGCGGACGTCGGCATCCGCCTCCCCCGCCAACCGCCGCAGGCGCGGCTCGTCCGGCCCCTCGCCGGCGATCGCCAGCGGCACGCCGGCGCGCTTCGCCGCATCGATCGCCGTGTCGACTCCCTTCTCCTCCGCCAGCCGCCCGGCATAGAGCGCGTACCCGCCGGAATCCGCCGTCGAACGTTCGGCGAAGGCTGAGTCGGGCAGGAAGTTGGGGATCACGTCGTAGTCGGTCAGCGGCAGCCCGAGCTCGGCGAGCACGCGCTCCGAGCCCTGGCTGGTGAGAACGAACCGATCGACGGCGTCCAGCACCCGCCGCTGCTGGAGCGAGATCCCGGCGGCGTAGGTGAGCGCTTCGGGGACGTTGCCGCGGCAGCGCAGTCGGGCTCCGGGCCAGGTGTTCCGACCCTGGCAGCGTGTGCAGGGGGCGCCGTCGCGGTAGGCGATCCCGATCGCGCAGACGAGCCGGTAGTTGTGCAGGTGCATCACCACCCGTGCGCCCGCCGCCCGCGCGGCGGCCAGCGCCCGGGGCCCGAGCAGCGGCACCGTGTTGTGCGCGTGCACGACGTCGGCGCCGATCTCGCGCACCGCGTCGGACACTTCGCCTGGCGCAAGCCCGCCGCGCAGCATCGCTGCGCCGGCCCGCAGGCGCCCCGAGACCCTGGTCAGCTGCTCGCTGTGGCGCTCCAGCAGCTTCACCGTGTGGCCGCGATCGCGCAGCAGCGCCGCCAGCTCGGCGGCCGCGCGCTCCTCGCCACCCTGCGAGCGGTAGCGGTTGTGGAGCACGAGCACCCGCGGCAGCTCGGCTTCGCCGCTCATGCGATGCGGGTGTGGCGGGCCAGCTCCGCCTCGGCTTCCACGTAGCTGACGTGCTCGCGGTCCGCGAGCAGCCGCTCGGCGGCCGCCCGCGCCGACGCTACGTCGACAGCGGAGGCGGTCGGACGCGACTCGTGGCGCACCGGCACCGCGTCGATCACCCCCAGCCGCCACCCCTCGCGTTCGGCGACCGCCGCCCAGTGCAGGCACAGTCCCCAGCCCATCCCCTCATCGGGGAACGGGGTGAGCGCCTTGTAAGCGTCGCGGTGCATGAGCACGACGGGGCCGATCTCCACGAAGTGCGTCTCGCGGGCCAGGGTCGGGTGGCGTCGGTTGACGTTCCACCATCCGTAGCTGGCGCGGCTCAGTGCCGGCTGGGCAAGGGTGAGCCGGAAGCGCTCCGCGACGATCAGCAGCCGGTCGAGGAAATGGCGGCCGACCGCGATGTCGTCGTCGACGATCAGCACCCAGTCGGCGGCCAGCGGTCCGGCGGTTTCGGCGACCCGGTTGAGGTTCGCGAACTTGCCGCCATCCAGGTCGGTGAGCGCGGTCTCGGCTGCGAGGCCCGGCGCCGCCGGCCCCATCGAGCCCAGCGCGACGCGGACGTTGTGCACCGACTCGCGGATCCGCCGCAGGGCCGCATCGAGCGCCGCTCCGTCTCCACCGTAGACGCCGAGCACCAGGACCTCCGTGCGCGGACCCTCCGCGGCCAGCGCATCCAGCTCGCGGCCGATTCCGAGGGCTCGCTGGCGGGCGTTCAGCGCCAGGTCTGCGAGGCGCCCGGTTGTGCGCCCAGCCAGGCTGCGGCGCAGGCGCCGCCGCAGGCGACTGCGCGCCCGCCAGTCCAGCGGGTAGGCGTCGCCGCCATTCACGCTTGCTCCATGAACGCCAGCAGGCGCGCGATCAGCGCCGGGCTGAACGAGTCGTCCCAGCTTCGGCTCCAGCTGACTTCCGCTCCGCGCAGCCGCCGCTCGTGGTCGGCGGAGACGGCAACCGCCTCGCGGATCCCCTCCTTGATCGCCTCGATCGTAGGCTCGACAGCGATCAGGTTCCCGGAGATCTCGGCCAGCGCCTCCGGGGTCTTGTTCTCGAACGTGTTGGTGACCACCGGCATGCCGGCAGCGGCCATCTCGAGCGGCACCAGGCTGGGGTGGGGGGAGAGCATCAGCGAGAGGCCGACCGCGTGCCCGAGCAGCAGGTCCGCGTACTGGGCCTGGTTCTTGCGCTCGATCACCTTCACCCGCAGACCGTCGCCGTATCGGACCTCGCCGGGCTGCAGGGGACCGATCCCGCTCAGCACCCACCCGTCCAGCGTGCCTTCCTCACGCACCTGCGACAGGGCGATGAGGCCGATCTCGAACATGTTTCGCGCCGCCTGAAGCTCGGGGCGCACATGGAAGAGCAGCTTGCGCTCGGAGGCGCGGAGCTCCTCCGGCGAGGGCGGACGGACCGGGGTGATCGCGTTCTCGAACGAGGTCGAGTCGCCGTCGCCGCTTCCGTCCCGCCCGGCGAACACGCCGAGCCGCTGGCTGCGGAAGTACTCGCGCAGGAGGTCGGTGGAGAAGAGGGCGTAGTGCGGAAAGTCGTAGGCCTGGCGTGCCAGCGCCGCCTCGCTCCCCAGCGGCAGCGCCAGCGACTCGCACTCCTGGATCAGGTAAAGAAAGCGCTTACCGCCGAGCTCCTGGGCCGCCCGCCGGGCGATATGCGCCGGCCACCAGGTGGTGGCGACGAAGCGATCCCCTGCGTTGACCTCCAACGCCTCGGCGCGATCGTAGGCCAGGTCGACCTCGATCAGGTCCGAGATTCCCTTCAGACCCTCGAAGCCCTGGATGTCCTGGAGCCAGGTCGGGGGCAGGTAGAAGGGCTCGTCGACGGCCACCACCCGCACCCGCAGGCCGGCTTCGGTCAGCTTGCGCGCCAGGTTGAAGGTTGCGATCGAGCGGCCGGAGAAGCGCTCGAGGTCGACCGTCGGAATCAGGATGTTGACCCGCCGCGGAGCATCGGCCGAGACCTCGAGTCGCAGCGGCTCGATCAGCTGCTGCAGGCGCGCCGCGGGGAGAGGCTCGGAGGCGAGAGGGAGCTTCAGCATCGTTGCAAGAGTCTCCCGCTCCGGGGGCGGCGGCGGCAGCCGCAGCATCCTCATCGCGCTCAGCGTCCACCGCCACATCGACCCTGCCACCAGCCTGCGCTCGGCGCCCAGCGTCTTGTTGCGTTTGATCCGGGCGCGGACCACCAGCCACGCCCAGCGGGCCGGCGAGCGCTCGACCCGCGCCCAGCGGCGCAGGGTCCGGCGGTTGCGGCGACTCATTGCCTTTCCCCCCCGCAGCAGCAGCAGCTCGGCGGACGCGCGGGAGCCCAGAAGGACGGGATAGTTGAGCCGCATCCTCGCGAGGCGGCGCGCGATCGCTACGCGAAAGGCCGAGGCGCTTCGAATCGCACGCAGAAACCCCGGGCCCCTGAGGATCCGGGGGCGACGCAGGCTCTCGTGCCCGAGGGCCGCACCCCCGTGTTGAACGTAGTCGTAGAGGGGGCGGTCGACGTAGGCGAACTTCCCCAGCGACATCGCGACCATCGCGACCCAGTGGTCGTGCAGCCCGCCTTCGGGCGGGGTGGGGAAGGGAAGGATGTAGTCGAGGAGCTCGCTTCGAAACAGCGAGGAGCCGCCGGTGATCGAGTTGACGATCAGCAGCGCTCCCAGGTCGTTGGGGTTGTTGGCGCGCTCGGTCCAGAAGGTCGGCGAGATCGTGTCGCCGTCGGGGTCGGTGACCCGCATGTCGCTGTAGGCGAGCGTCACGCCGTCCGTGATCGGCTCGACCAGCGCCGCCAGCTTGTCGGGATGCCAGTGGTCGTCCTGGTCGGCGAGGGCCACAAGCTCGGCCTCGGCCGGCACGGAAGCCAGCGCGCGTTCGAAGTTGCGGTAGTACCCGAGTCGGCGCCCGCGCTCGACCCGGAAGCGCGGATCGCCGCCGACCATCTCCTCGATCATCGCGAAGGCATCGGGACGCGAGTCGTCGTCGCTGATCAGGCAGGTCCAGTTCTCGTAGGTCTGGGCTCGGATCGACTCGATCTGGCGCCGGAACAGCTCCGGCGGCGGGTTGAATGTCGCCATGCAGATCGCCACGCGGGGCGTTCCGCCGTCTACGCGGGCCCAGACCTTCCGCTCGCCCGGCAGCAGCCGCACGCGGCCAACGCTCCTGGAGACCGCGTCCGCCCCCGCCAAACTGGCGCGGAGGTGGATCTCAATGTCCCGGGGCTCGCTGATCTCGCGCAGTGTGATCAGCCCCCAGAAGCCGCTGCGGTAGGCGTTGGTGGGCTCACCGGACGATCCGATGAGGCGATGCAGCACGTCGGGGCGCGGCATCCCGTGCGCAATCAGCGGCTGGGCCTCGCCGTCGAGCAAGACCTCCAGCCGCCGGATCGGCCGCTGGGAGTGAAAGCACCAGCCGTACAGCGTCAGCAGGTTGCCGCGGCCGACCGCGATCTCCCGAGGCAGTTCCGACTCGATCCCGAAATGCAGCTCGGGGTCGTCTGAAGGGTTCATCCCAGGCATGTAAACACGGAAGGAGGCTCAGGCTCGCGCCCGAAGTCCGCGGCGAATGAAGATCACGGCAACACGAACCCTGGTCAAGTCGGCCCCCGAGCTGTGGGAGCTGCTCGATGACGAGCCCCAGCTTCGCCACTGGTCCGCACAGTTGTGCGAGGGCGACGGCGCGGTTGAGGTGACCGCGCGCGAGCCCGGGCGTCTGCTCGCCTGGCGCAGCGACCGCGCTCAGACGGTGAAGGTGAAGGTGAAACTGGTCGAGAAGGGCTTCGGCACCCAGGTGGCGATCTCGGCCAAAGCCGAAGACGGCTTGGAGCAGGACGTCCTCGACCAGGTCCTCGAGGACCTGGCGGAGCCGCAGCGGCGGCCCTTCAGCGCAGTCTGACCGTCTCACGTCCGACATCCGGTGTGCGGTGGCGATCGGGTTATCGTGGGCGGCATGGACGGGCCTCAGTCACGCGACGGTGGCCAGGTCTACACGGCAGCCCACCGTGGGGCGCTGGCACGGATCGCGGAGCCGCTGGCGCGCCGCGCGCGGGAGCGCCGCCACGCGCTGTACCGGAGCGTGATGTTGCCCCAGCCCGACGAACATATCCTCGACGTCGCCTGCGGCATCGAGGGGCTGGCTCGCTTCGAGCCGGACGCCGACATCACCGGGCTCGACACCACCGAGCGCCCTGACTACCCGTACCCGGGCCGCAGATTCGTGCGTGGTGACGCGCGGGCGCTGCCCTTCGAGCCGGACACATTCGAGATCGCCTACTCAAACTCCCTGGTCGAGCACCTCGACCCCGCCGACCGCACCCGCTTCGCGGCCGAAATCCGCCGCGTCGCCGGCCGCTACTGGGTGCAGACGCCGAATCGCTACTTCCCGATCGAACCGCACGTGCTGCTGCCCGGCTTTCAGTTCCTGCCCGAGGCCGCGCGCAGGCGGCTCTGGCGGCTCGGGATGCCGCGTACTCCCTACGAGCCGATCGAGCTGCTGGGCGCCAACGAGCTGCGCGAGCTGTTTCCCGACGCCGTGATCCTGCGCGAGCGATTCGCGGGGCTCACCAAGTCGCTGATCGCCGCCGGTCCGGCGGAGTTCGTTAACGCCTCGCGCTAAGCGTCGCGCTGGTCCGCCCGTCCCGCTGAGCGGGTCGCACCGGCATATCCTTCAGCTGTGGCCACGAAGCCGACCGAAGAGCGCACGATCGCCCCGATCGTGGGGCCCGACGACGAGCGGGTCTTCACCGACTCGGGGATCGAGATCGAGCAGGTCTATACCGACGCCGACGTCGCGCTGGGGCTCGAGGAGCGGCTCGGCGAGCCCGGCTCGTACCCGTATACGCGCGGGATCCACCCCGGCATGTACCGCGACCGGCTCTGGACGATGCGCCAGTACGCCGGCTACGCGACCGCCGAGGAGACCAACACCCGCTACCGCTACCTGATCGAGCACGGATCGACCGGTCTCTCGATGGCCTTCGATCTGCCGACCCAGCTCGGTAGGGACTCCGATGATCCTTTGTGTCGCGGGGAAGTGGGCCGCACCGGGGTCGCGATCGACACGGTCGAGGACATGCGGATCGCCTTCGATCAGATCCCCCTCGACGGGGTCTCGACCTCGATGACGATCAACGCCCCGGCGGCGATCCTGCTGCT
>JBBPIN010000053.1:0-10269 GCA_038040285.1 Actinomycetota bacterium | reverse complement strand
CTGGCGCTCTGCTTCGTAACGCTCCCGTTCGTCGTCCGCGCCGTGCAGCCGGTGCTGTTGGAGCTCGACCGCGAGGTCGAGGAGGCCGCGGCGTCGCTGGGCGCCGGCGGCGTGACGATCTTTCGGCGCATCATCTTCCCCAACCTGCTCCCCGGTCTGCTCTCCGGGGTGGCGCTCGCTTTCGCTCGCGCGCTCGGCGAGTACGGCTCGCTGGTCCTTATCGCTGCCAGCTTCAACACCCAGGTCGCGTCGGTCTTCATCCGCAGCCAGGTCGAGAACGGCAACTACGCGGGAGCGTCCGCGGTGTCGGTCGTCCTTCTGCTCATCTCGCTGGTCATGCTGACCTGCCTAACCCTGTTGCAGCGCTGGGGGTCGAAGCATGATCGCTAGCGGCACCGCCAGCCGGATCGGCCTCCGGGGCCTGGTCCTGTTCTATCTCGGCTTCCTGCTGCTGGCCCCGGTTGGGTTGATCTTCTACAGAACCTTCGAGCACGGGCTCGGGCCAGTGATCGACACGGTCACCACCCACAGCTTCCTGCACGCCCTCTACCTGAGCCTGTTGACCGTCGCGATCGCGGTACCGCTGAACACGGTGTTCGGGGTCGGCTGCGCCCTGATCCTCGTGCGCCAGGAGTTCCGCGGCAAGGCACTGCTCAACTCGGTGATCGACCTGCCTTTCGTTCTCTCGCCGATCGTGATCGGCCTCTCGCTTTTCCTCGTCTACAGCCAGATCGGATGGTTCGGCAACTGGCTCGACGCACACGGGATCCAGGTGATCTTCTCGACACCGGGCATCGTGTTGGCGTGCATATTCGTCTCGCTGCCGTTCGTGGTGCGTGAGGTGATGCCGGTCCTGCGCGAGGTCGGCACCGAGCAGGAGGAGGCAGCCTCGACACTGGGCGCCAACTCCTGGCAGACCTTCTGGCGGGTGACGCTGCCGTCGATCCGCTGGGGGGTCGGCTACGGCGTCGTGATCAGCACCGCGCGGGTGCTGGGCGAGTTCGGCGCCGTGACAATCGTGTCGGGATCCTTCACCGGCAGCACCCAAACCCTGCCGCTTCTGGTCCCGCCCTACTACGGGAAATACGACTACACCGGCGCCTACACGACCGCGATCGTGCTGGCAATTCTGGCCCTGACGGCCCTGTTCGCGATGAATCGATTCAAGCCCAAGGAGGGAGCCCGATGAGCATCGTGATCGAAGGAGCATCGAAGCGCTTCGGCGATTTTCAGGCGCTCGACGACGTCTCGCTGACCGTCCCCGACGGCTCGCTCACCGCGATCTTGGGACCGAGCGGGAGCGGCAAGTCGACCCTGCTGCGGATCATCGCCGGGCTGGAGGAGCCCGACGCCGGCACGGTGCTGATCAGCGGCGAGAACGCGACCGAGAAGCCCGCCCAGAAGCGCGGAGTCGGCTTCGTCTTCCAGCACTACGCCGCCTTCAAGCACATGACCGTGTTCGAGAACGTCGCCTTCGGCCTGCGGATCCGCCGCTGGCAGAAGGCGAAGACACGCGAGCGGGTCCACGAGTTGCTGAACCTGGTTCAGCTCGACGGCCTCGCGAACCGCTATCCGTCACAGCTCTCCGGCGGCCAGCGCCAGCGCATGGCCCTGGCCCGGGCGCTCGCGGTCGAGCCAAAGGTGCTGCTGCTCGACGAGCCGTTCGGGGCGCTGGACGCCAAGGTCCGCAAGGACCTGCGCCAATGGCTGCGACGCCTCCACGACGAGGTTCACGTGACGACGATCTTCGTCACCCACGACCAGGAGGAGGCGATGGACATCGCCAAGCAGCTCGTGGTGATGAACGATGGCCGCATCGAGCAGACGGGCTCGGCATCGGAGCTGTACGAGAAGCCGGCCAACGAGTTCGTGATGAGCTTCGTCGGCGAGGTCAACCGGCTCGGCGACCACCTGGTCCGCCCGCACGACATCGACGTGCTCGTGCATCCCAACGGCGAGACCGAGGAGGCGATAGTCGAGAGGATCGTCGGCCTCGGGTTCGAGGTCCGTGTCGAGCTGGCGCTCGCCGACGGCGGAGAGATCTGGGCACAGCTCACCCGCGAGGAAGCTGAGCAGCTGGAGCTGCGCCACGGCCAGATCGTCTACGTACGGCCAGAGCGCACTAAAACCTTCAGCGGTGCGCAAGCCGCTCGAAGAGAGCCATAGCGGCTCACTGAGGGGCGGCGGGCTGCGGCGGGTGGCTCGCCGCCCCTCCACTCTTCTTCACGGCCATCTCATCCGCCCTTCCTAGCCTCGGCCGCTGCAGTGCACCAACCCAGCCGTGCACGGCACTGGAACCGAGAAAGGAGGAGCACAGATGCGTGCAAAGTTAGTCAGTGCGCTTGGGGCAGCCGCCCTGGCGGCGGCCGGTGTGACCGGCGTCGCCGCGGTTGCCGGGGCAAGCTCAAATGGCTCAGGCGCAAGCTCAAATGGCTCATCCAGCCCCGGGGGGGCGACCTCGCGGATGGATGACGGCGTACAGCTGCTGCCCGAGGCCAAGATCACGGAGCAGCAGGCGATCGACGCCGCCCAGTCGGCAGCGTCGGGCAACCTGAACGAGGTCGACCTCGAGCACTACTCGGGTCGGCTGGTGTTCAACGTCGACGTTGGCAGCAAGGACGTCAAGGTGGACGCGACCACCGGCGACGTCCTCGCAACGCCGTCAGACGACTAGTCCGCCTGCCCTGAGACCACGAGCCCCGACGCCATCGGGGCTCGTGGTCTTTCATATTCTCTTCATCTTGCCCCTCGAAGCTGCCTTGAAAGGCTGGGAGCAAACAGTGCGTGTTCTGATCGTCGAGGACCATCTGAAGCTGGCGACCCTGATTCGCCGCGGCCTCCGCAAGGAGGGAATGGCGGCGGACGTCGAGACGACGGGCGAGGACGCGCTCTCCAGGGCCCAGGCGACGGAGTACGACGCGATCATCCTCGACGTGATGCTGCCCGGCCTCGACGGCTTCGAGGTCTGCCGCCGCCTGCGCGGGGCAGGAGTCTGGGCACCGATCCTGATCCTGACCGCGCGCGACGCGGTGCGCGATCGAGTCACCGGCCTCGACGGCGGCGCCGACGACTATCTCACCAAGCCCTTCTCCTACGCCGAGCTGCTGGCGCGCCTGCGGGCGCTGGTCCGCCGCGGCCCGGTAGAGCGCCCGACCGAGCTGCGGGTCGGCGATTTGAGGCTTGACCCCGCCACCCGTCGGGTCTGGCGCCAGGACACCGAGGTCGAGCTCTCGGCGAAGGAGTTCGCGATCCTCGAGACGTTCATGCGCCGCCCGGGAGAGGTCCTGACACGGTTTGCTCTTCTCGAGCACGCCTGGGATTACGAGTACGAGAATCGCTCCAACGTGGTCGATTCCTACGTGCGCTATCTGCGCAAGAAGATCGACCAGCCGTTTGCAGTGAAGTCGATCGAGACCGTGCGCGGAGCCGGTTATCGGTTGCGGGAGGACGGCGGACGCTGACCCGCCTGCCGATCAGGCTGCGGGTGACGCTCGCCTTCGCCGCAGGAATGGCGGTGGTCCTGCTCGTGGTCGGGCTTCTGATCTACGTCCGCTACAAGGATGAGCTGACCAGCTCCGTCGACCAAAACCTTCGCTCGCGAACCACCGACATCACGACCCTTCTGATGGAATCGGACAGCTACAACGACATTCTGGCGCCCGATCGGGAGCGCTACGCGCAGATCCTCACCCCGTCGGGCCGGGTTCTCGACACAACCGCGGTGCACCGGGGTCGCTCGGCCCTGCCCAGCTCCGTCCTGCGAGAGGCCGGAATCGGCGCTGTCTCCCTCGAGCGAGGTGGGATTCCAAGCGTGGACGGGACGGCGCGACTGCACGCGTTACCGGTGACCGTTCACGGCCGGCGCGTGATCGTCGTCACCGGGATCTCGCTCGACCAGCGAGACGACGCCCTCAGAAGCCTTCGAACCCTTCTCCTGCTCGGCGGCCCCGCGGCACTGCTTCTCGCGCTGATCGTCGGCTACGCCGCGGTCGCGGCTTCGCTGCGACCGGTGGAGGCGATTCGCCGCCAGGCGGCGGAAATCTCGGCGGCCGACGGGACGCAGCGCCTGCCCGTTCCCGTCGCCAAAGATGAGCTGCGCCGGCTCGGCGAGACCCTGAACGAGATGCTCGCCCGCCTGGAAACGGCGTTGGAGCGCGAGCGCTCCTTCGTCGACGACGCAAGCCATGAGCTGCGAACGCCTCTGGCCATGCACAGGGCGGAGCTCGAGGTCGCGCTTCGCTATTCGGGGACAGCAAATGAGCTGCGCGCCGCAATCGGCTCGGCGATCGAGGAGGTTGGTCGACTGTCCCAGCTCACCGAGGACCTGCTCGTCCTCGCTCGCTCCGACAAGGGTCAGCTGGCGACCAAGCTCGAGCGGGTTCCGGTGAGATCGCTGCTGGAGACGGTACGTGACCGCTTTCTGGCCCGCGCCGACGCCGCCGGCCGTCCTCTCGACGTCGAGGAGGCCGACGATCTCGCGGTCGATGCCGATCGGCCGCGGCTCGAGCAGGCATTGGGCAACCTGATCGACAACGCATTCCGTCACGGCGAGGGGCCGATCGGGCTTTCGGTTCGACACGACGACTCCAGAGTCGAGCTCCACGTCTCCGACGCCGGGCACGGCTTTCCGCCCCAGTTCCTGGGGCACGCGTTCGAGCGCTTCAGCCGGCCCGACAGCGCCCGTGCCGGGACCGGCACCGGTCTCGGGCTCGCGATCGTCGAGGCGATCGCCGAGGCCCACGGCGGCACCGCCAGAGCGGCGAACCAGGCCGGCGGCGGCGCCGACGTCTGGATCGTAATTCCAAGCAGCGAGCTGTGATCGAGGCGCTTGTCCGACCGTCCGGTTCTCATCTGACTCTCATGCTGCTCACCACGCTGCGCTTCAAGGGTGTGGCTGAGAACGGCACGACCCCGCAGACCGACGTCGAACCCTTAGAGGAGCATGGTGAGTACTCCAATCGATCACATCCGCACCCGCATCGCCGCCGTGGGGGCACCCTGGTGACCGTTGAGCGCTCAGTCCTCGAACCCGGGGCGCGCGAGAAGAAGTACTTCGTGCCGGGAATCGGGAACGTCCTGGAGTGCTCCCCCTCGGTCAGCTTGACGACCGAGGGGGGCAGGACCCGCTCGACCACGTCGGCCAGCGTGACCACCTCGAGCACGTCGAGGATGTTCTCCAGAAACCGCAGCGGGATGTCCTGGGCCTGGGCGATCGTCCCGCCCTTCACCGGGCCTCGCCGGCGGCGGCAAGCTGTAACACCGCCTGTACGGCGTAGTCGGCCTTTGCTGAAACCGCATCCGGCCGGTGATTGTTGCGGATCGGCTCCGCGGCGACCGCTAGGCGGTGCCGTCCCAGGCCTTCAGGTAGGGCAACGGGTCGATCGGCTGACCGCCCCCGTACCAATCGCCCTGCCAGTACTCGAAGTGCAGGTGGCAGCCGGTGGCGTCGCCCGTCTCGCCGACCACGCCGATTTGCTGACCCGCGGCGACCACCCCACCGGTCTTCACATACGCGGGTGTAGCCAAATGCATGTAGACGAAGTCGTCGGCGGTGCCGTCGTTGTCGAGCACGATGTAGTTGCCGGCCGCAGATTGGTAGCCGGCGAATTGGACGGTCCCCGTCATCACCGACACGAGCGGTGTCCCGCAAGCGGCGGTCACATCCTGCCCTTGGTGTGTGTGTCTGTTGCGGGGGGCGCCGAAACGGGCGCCGGGCCCACCGTAGTCGTGGGGGCCAAGGACCGGGAACACTCCAGCCCCCGGCGTGACCACCGGGGCCGGCCGGATGACCAGCTTGCGCGGCGAGCGGTTCGAGCGCGTCCCGCGTTCGTCGACCACGTAGGGCCTCGAGCTGATCGCTCCGGGGGGAACGATCGCGCGCACGAGGATCGCGCTGCGGTAGGTCAGGGAGACCGGCATCGGCCCCGATGTGCCGCGAAAGACCACCTGCTGGACGTAGTCAAGGAACTCGCCCTTCACTTTGATCACGGCGCCGGGGGTGGCCTTGCGCCGGCTCAGGCATCCGGTCTTGCAGACCACCCTCTGGACCACCGGATTGCCCGGCGCTGAGACGCCGCCGCCGGAGATCTGGGCGCCGCGACTGGCGGCCGGACCTTCCGCTGAGGCCGAGGCCGACATCAGGCCAGCACTCGCGCACGCAGCAACAGCCAGAATGACGAATCTCAGCCTTGCGGTGCGGTGGCGCAACGAAGCGTCTCTCTTTCTCGGAGCCTGCGGGGTTAGCTGTCGGGCTGGCGCTGAAAGAGCCGCGCTACGAAACCCGTCGGTTTCGTTTCGCCCCCGGGGCCGTGGCCCCTGAGTTCTGGACCTCGCGTTGCTCGGTCCAGGTGGTTCCCCCGCTCTCGCCGGGCGTGCCCGGAGAGACTCGGCAGGTATGTCGTTGACGTCGGTTCAAACCCAACCTACGGCAATAGGTTGCGGGTGCTCGCAAGGGCCGCTCGGACACGGATCGAGGCTCCGGGCGCTAGTAGCCGTCCGGATGGCGAGCGATCATGCCGGCGCCGGACTCGGGCGTGGTGTGCCAACGCGGGCCGGTGCCCGAGACGTCGCCGACCGTGTCCCAGCTGATGCCGGCGATCACCGCGAAGGTGTGGCCGGAGTTCGCGTAGACGGTGATCCAGTGCCCGGCGCCCGGTGTACCCCAGGTCTCGAGGCCGGTCGAGTCGAGGGGGCTGGAGAGAAAGCCTCCAGCGTTGAGCACAAAGCTGACCGCGCCCGAGCAGTCATAGCCGGACGAAGTGAACGACCCGTGCCCGCCGCCCCAGATGTACGGGGTCTCGTTGATCTGGTTGCCGGCCGCAATCACCGCCTTGACCGCCGCAGGCGCGCTCGCCGGGGCCGCCGCGTCTCCGTTCGGCAGCACCTGCGCCCGGTCGCCCGGGGCCAGCGGAGCGGGTATCGACGAGGTCGGGCCGCTCGGGCTGGTCTGAAGCTGGTCGGAGATCGAGGACAGGTTGTCGGCCAGCTGCTGTCCGCGACTCTCCAGGGCGTCGAGCTGGCGCTGGCGGGCCCGACGTGCGGCGACGAGCTGGTTACGACGCTGCTCGAGCTCAGCGCGGGTGCGGTCGATCTCCCGCTTCTGGGCGGCGATCGCGTTCCGTGCCGCGGTAAGGCGGTCGCGCGCCGCCCGCAAGCGCTGGACGGCGGCGCGAGTCTGATCGCGCAGCGTCCGCACGCGACCCACGATCGAGTCGAAATGGTTCTGGTAGGCGTCGAGGTAATCGCTCTGGGCGACGACGTCGGACCAGCTCGCCGAGTTGAGGATCACGCTCAGCGTGTCGGGATCGCCCGACTCGTAGATGCGGACCAACTCTCCCCGCAGGACTCCGAGCGCCCGCTGCAGTCTCGCGCGCACGACCTGCAGGTGGTGCCGTTCCTTCGCCAGTTGGACCCTGGCCCGGTCGAGCTCGGCCTGCTTGGCGACCAGCTTCTGCGCCACCGCCGCAGCCTGGGCGCGGACCGCGGCCACCTGCCCGATCAGGTCGTTGACCTGACGGTTCTGCTCGGCGATGCTCGCCGAGAGGCTGCTCTGGGCGGCCTGCACGTGGGAGAGCTGCGCCTGCTTGTGCTGGAACTTCTCCTGAAGGCTCGCTGCGGGCGCGCCACCGGCGAGCACGGCAAACGCGCACAGCGACGCAAGCACCAGCAGCGCCAAGGGGAGGACGGTACGCCTACGATCCGCCCGATCGATGTCGGATGAGCCGGTCCGCATCTGCCCTGCGCGATCCCGAAGGCGGGACCGGCAGACCAGGCAGGCTAACTAGGCGCGGGCACGCATGGTGGCGGTGGTCAATAACGTGGGAAGGACCTTGCAGGCGACGCCCGTGCCCACGCCTGGACGTCGCGACCCGAGGGTGGGCGCCCGGCTCAGCCCTGCTGCGAATGCTTGCTCGCGGACTCGTAGAAGGATTTCATCCCGGCAGTGACCAGGCCGGCGGGCACCAGGCCCGGCGGGCCGGTGACCTTGCCAACTCGCCGCCGAGTCCCATCCACCGCTATATCGGCCCCTCGACCTGCTCGCTCAATCGCGACCGCCATCGTGCATCGGCTTGGATCAGGCCGTCTCGTCGACGACGACCTCCCAATCCTCGCGATCGATGGAGCTCTCGCCCCCTGCAATCTGCTGAATGCGGTCGCGCGCCGCACTGCCGAGCTCGTCGCTGGCCGCGATGTCGGACTCGTTCTCCCAGAACGAGACTCCGATCATCTTGCCGTTCTGACGATTCACCAACAGGGTGAAGCCCTTGTAGCCGTTTTGGTCCTTGTACTGGGGCAGGTCGTTCGACTCGAAGGCGTTGACCGCCTCGTCGAGCTTCTCCGGGAACAGCTGGAAACTGCCTGTTCGTGCGTGCATGAGTCTCCTTGGGAATCGGGCGCTGGCCGCCGGCCGGCCCCCCCACCGGGCGCGTGCCATGTCGCTATTTGCAGTGCGAATCTATGCGCAGGGATCGCCGCGGTCAATCCCCGAAACATGCTCTTCACATCGTGGTGATGGCAATCCGGGCGCTCAGGGATAATGCACCGCCCTTGTCCCGCATGCCCCACATGCGCGAGCCACAGGGCAGCCATCCTTCCCCCGCCGGAGCGGTTCCCGTTAGTCGTTTGAGCTGGTTGCCGGCGGTCGCCCTCAGCCTCGCCTTCACCACCATCGTCCTGCTCTGGGACCCGCACGTCCGCGATCTCGCGGCGCAGACCTTCCGCACCGAGCTCTTCGAGCACGGCGGCTTCGCGATCTGGAACGGCAGCTGGTACGGCGGCCATTACACCCTCACCTACAGCGTCCTGCTGCCCCCGGCCGCGGCGCTGATCGGCGCCCGGACGGTCGGCGCTCTGTCGGTGGTCCTCTCGGCCTACCTCTTCGACCGTCTGGTCCGCGAGCATTGGGGCGAGCGCGCCCACTGGGCGACGCTCTGGTTCGGAGTCGGGGCGGTCAGCCTGCTGGTCAGCGGCCAGCTCACCTTCGCGATGGGGGTGGCTTTCGGCCTACTGGCGCTGCGCTGCCTGCAACGGCGGCGGAGGGGCCAGGCAATGCTTGCCGCGCTCGGCTGCGCGCTGGCCAGCCCGGTCGCGGCTGTTTTCCTCGGCGGCGTCGTACTGGCCGCTTCCGTCGGCGGCGGCGTGCGCCGGGCCGGGGTCGCGGTGGGTGCGATAGCGCTCGGCGTCGTGATCGGTCTCAACCTCGCCTTCCCGGAGAGCGGCGAGTTCCCGTTCGCCTTTACGTCCTACATCGGCGTTCCACTGTGGTGCGCGGGGGCGCTGTTGATCACTCGCGGGGTGCCGGGCGAGCGCCAGTTCCGCGCCGTGGTCTACGCGTATCTGCTCGCCTCCACGGCCGCCTGGCTGCTGCCCAATCCGTTGGGGGGAAACGCAATCCGCCTCGGTGCTCTGTTCGGGGGGCCGCTGCTGGCGGCGATCCTGCTGACCCGCGGGCCGCGCGTGAACGCATTGCTTGTCGCCCTGGTCCTGCTCGGCAGCCTCTACTGGCAGCTGATGGCCGGCATCCGGGCAGTCGCGCAAACCGACGGAGACAAATCCATCACCGCCGCCTACTACCAACCGCTGCGCGGATGGCTACGCGACCACGGCGGGCGCACCAATCGCATCGAGGTGCCACCTACGTCCAACCATTGGGAGGCGGCCTACCTGGCGCCCACCTTCGACCTCGCCCGCGGGTGGCTTCGCCAGCTCGACACGACCCGTGACGACATCTTCTACGACGCGCACCTGTCGCAGCGCAGCTACAGGAAGTGGCTGGAGCGAAATGCGGTCCGCTACGTGGCGCTGCCGGATGCTCCGCTCGACTACTCGGCCCGCGCCGAGCGCGCGCTGATCCTCAGCGCCCCCCCGTATCTGCGGCTCCGCTGGAGCTCGACCCACTGGCGCGTCTACGAGGTCCGCCACCCGGGGGCCCTGGTCGTTGGCGATGGCTACAGCGCGGGCCGCATGCGCTCGCTCGGAACCCAGTCCTTCGCGGTCCAGGTGCTGCGGCCAGGGCGCCTGATCGTGCGCGAGCACTACACACCCTTCTGGGCGATCGAGTCCGGGCCGGGCTGCGTCGAGGCGGCGGGCGATTGGGCAGCGCTGCGGGTTGGCCGACCCGGCTTGGTGCGAGTCGGCATCGACTTCACCCCCGGACGCGCGTTGCGGGGCGTCTTCGGCGGCCGGGGCGACTGCTGACCTCCCGCGGCCAAGAGAAAGGAAAGGCCCGCCGAAGCGGGCCTTTCTTTAGCGGATTTGCCTCGGTTAGAA
>JBBPIN010000052.1:0-10293 GCA_038040285.1 Actinomycetota bacterium | reverse complement strand
GAGCTCCGCGGCGGCGGCCGACTCGGCGATCTTGCCGAGGTACATCACCGCGATCCGATCGGAGACGTGTCGTACTACTCCGAGGTCGTGGGCAACGAAGATGTATGTGAGCCCGAACTCGTGCTGAAGGTCGTCGAGCAGGTTGATGATCTGGGCTTGTATCGAGACGTCGAGGGCCGAGACCGGCTCGTCGGCGACGATCAGCTTCGGCTTTAGCCCGAGGGCGCGGGCGATCCCGATCCGCTGGCGCTGTCCGCCCGAGAACTCGAAGGGAAAGCGGTTGTAGTGCTCAGGGCTGAGACCGACCCGCTCCAGCAGCGCCTGGACCTCGCGCTTCAGCTCGTTGCCCGAGGCGAGGCCGTGCAGCCGAATCGGGTCGCCGACGATCTGCCCCACCCGCTTGCGCGGGTTCAACGACGCGTAGGGGTCCTGGAAGATCATCTGCATCTGGCGCCGCACGGGGCGCAGCTCGCGTCGCGAGGCGCCGGCGATCTCCTGTCCCTCAAATCGCACCGACCCGGAGGTCGGTTCGAGCAGCTGGAGGATCGTGCGGCAGAGGGTCGACTTGCCGCAACCCGATTCACCGACCAGGCCAAGCGTCTCGCCCTCGTTGACGGTCAGGCTGACGTCGTCGACGGCGCGCACCCGACCGACCTCGCGGTCGATCAGCACCCCGGATTTGATCGGGAAGTGCTTGACGAGGTGGCGAACCTCGAGCAGCGGAGTCTCGTTGGCGGACATCATGCGGCCGGCTCCTCGAGCCCGATCCGGTCCTCGACCACGCGCAGCGAGCGCTTCTTCTCCGGCTCCAGCCAGCAGCGGTCGAGGTGGGCGGGAGCCTCGGGCAATCGCGACTCGAGCGGCGGCACCTTCTCACACTGTTTGTGGACATGTGGGCAGCGGGGGCGGAAGTGGCATCCCTCGGGTGGAAACAGCAGCGAGGGAGGGAGGCCGCGGATCTGCGGCAGGCGCTCGGGGCGCGGCCTGTCGAGCCGTGTGAGAGAACCGAGCAGTCCCCATGTGTAGGGGTGCTGGGGGTCGTAGAAGATCTCGTCCAGGGTTCCCTGCTCGACGATCCGACCGGCGTACATGACCAGCACCCGGTCGGCGGTCTCGGCGATCACCCCGAGATCGTGGGTGACGAGGATCACCGCCATGCCCAGCTCATCCTGAAGGCGCTCGAGAAGCTGCAGGATCTGGGCCTGGGTGGTGACGTCGAGCGCCGTCGTGGGCTCGTCGGCGATCAGCAGCTTCGGGTCGTTGGCGAGCGCCATCGCGATCATCGCCCGCTGGCGCATCCCGCCCGAGAACTCGTGCGGGTAGTCATCGACGCGCCGTTCCGGCGCCGGCACACCAACGAGTTCCAGGAGTTCGACGGCGCGGGCACGCGCCTTGTCGCGACCGATGTCCTGATGCACCGTGATCGCCTCGACGAGCTGCGCGCCCACCTTGTAGAAGGGGTGAAGCGAAGACAGCGGGTCCTGGAAGATCATCGCGATCTCGTTGCCGCGAACCCGTTGCAGCTGCTCGGTGTCGGTCGCAATTAGGTCCTCGCCCTCGAACATCGCCGACCCGGACACGGTCGTGTTCTGACCGCGGGTGAGGCCGAGTATGGTCAGATTGGCGACGCTCTTGCCGCAGCCCGACTCGCCGACGATGCCGAGCGTCTCCCCGGCATCCACCTCGAACGAGACGCCATCGACGGCTTTCACCGTGCCGTCCTCGGTCTCAAAGCGAACCTGCAGATCGCTCACCTGGAGCAGGCTCATGCGTATCTCACCCTCGGATCGAGATAGGCGTAGGCGATGTCCACAATCAGGCTGAAGGTGATGATGAAAAAGGCGCCAAACAAGACGACGCCCTGGATCACGGGCAGGTCAGACCGGTCGATCGCGGTGAACACGAGCCGGCCGACGCCGGGGATGTTGAAGACCGACTCGGTGAGGATCGCGTTGCCGGCGAGCAGCAGGCCGATGTCGATGCCGAGCAGGGTGACGATCGGGGTGATCGCGCTTCGCACCCCGTGGCGCATGATCACCCTGCGTTCGCCCAGGCCCTTGGCGCGGGCGGTGCGAATGTAGTCCTCCCCCATCACGTCGATCAGGCTGGAGCGCAGATAGCGGGCATAGATCGCTGCGGAGGCTCCGGCCAGCACGATCCAGGGCAGAATCAGGGCGCTGGCCCAATGAAACACGCCTGATGAGATCGGCGTGTAGGTGCCCTGGCCCGGGAAGATCGGAAACTGGCCGATGTCGTCGGCAAAGAGGTAGAGCAGCACGAGGCCGAGCCAGAAGACCGGCGCCGAGTAGAGCGCCAGCGTTGTGATCATCGTGGCGCGATCGAACGCCGAGCGCTGCCTGACCGCCGAGATGATTCCGACCGGGAATGCCGCCGCCAGCCAGAGGATCACCGCGCCCGAGACCAGGGACATCGTCGCCGGCAGTCGATCGAAGATCAGCTCCCGTACCGGGGCGTTGCTCTCGTAGCTGAACCCGAAGTCGAAGTGCAGAATGAGGTCGCGGACGTAGTACCAGTACTGGACGTAGATCGGCTTGTCGAGTCCGAGGGTCTCCCGGATTCGGTCGATCTCCTGCGGTGTCGCCAACCGTCCGGCCCGCGCTGCCGCTGGGTCTCCTGAGGGAAGCGCATAAAAGATCAGGAAGACAAGCGCGCTGACGATGAAGAGCAGGCCGATCCCCCATAAGACGCGTCTGACGATGTAGCGCAGCATCTCGCCCCCTGTCGCAGTAGCGCGCCCCGCCGCCCTCAGGGCGGCGGGGCGCGGATCCGCTCTAGATCGCCTCCCCGCTCACTTCTTCAGCGAGGTGAACGCGAAGTCCGTCATGCCGTTGTTCAGGTTCATCACGGCATTGACGTCCGAGGACCAGACACTCGGCTGGGTGTCCCAGTTGTAGGGAACCGCCGGCGCCTGCGCAGTGATCGTCTTGTCGATCTTGGCCCAGGCCTCAGCCCGTTGCTTCGGATCGCTGACGTACTTCGCCTTGTCCATCGCCTTGTTGATCGCCGGAACATCGAGCAGCGGCCAATTGGAGTTGTTGGTCGGAACGATGGCCTCGCCGTTGAATGGAACATCCAAGGCCGCCTGGGGATCCTTGAAGTCGGCGATCCACCCCACGTTCGTGCAGACGTTGTAGTTGCTCTTCGGGACGTTGCAGAACTTCGTATAGGCCGTGTCCGAGGAAAATTCACGCAGGTTCACCTTGAACCCGAGCTTGGCGAACTCGTCCCGTGCCACCTCGGCGACCTGTTTGTCCACCCCGGCGTTCTCGGCGATTTGGAGGATCTCGCCGCCTTCGTACTTGCCGCTCTTGAACCCGGCCTTGCGGAAGTACTCCGCCGCCAGCTTCGGGTTCCCCTGCGGGCTCGCGAGGAAGTCAAACCCCGGTCCCTTAGCTCCACCCGCCTCCTCGAAGCCCGGGATCAGGGGCCAGAGGAAATGCGTGGGGATGTCGCCCGCGAGCGGGCCACCCCGCGCCAGGCGCACAGCCTCGCGATCGAAGCCCGCGAGCACCGCCTTGCGCACGTTGATGTCATTGAACGGGGGTATCTGCGTGTTCAGGGCGATGTAGCGGTCGCCGGTCCCGGGGACCAGACTCATCTGGTCCGGGTACTTGGTCGCGGCCAGCTTCAAGCCCTGCGGCTCTGGCAGGATGTCTCCGTTGACCTGGGACGATCCGGTGAGGATCTTGCGAACAGCAGAGTTGACGTCGGTGAACCCTTCGGCGACCTCGATTCGATCGACGTACGCAGGGCGGTAATCCGTGGACGGATCCCAGTTCGGATTGCGAACCATGCTGATCGACTTGCCCGGCTTGTAGCCCGTGAGGTTCCCTTCCGCGTCGTTCTGGATCATGTACGGACCCGTTCCGACAAGGTGCTCGCCGTAGGTCGAGGGGCTTTCGGCATCGAACTTCTTCGCATACTCCTCCGGCACCGGGGCGCCGATCGGAAGCGAGAGCGCCTGAACGACCTGGGCAGCCGCCGGCTTGTCCAGCTTGATCACGAGTGTCCGATCATCCGGCGTCGTGATACCGCTGAGGTTCGGCGCGGCGCTGCTGTTCTTTTCGACCGCCGCTAGCGCTTGCTTGTACCCCGAGATGGTTCCCAGGTATGCCTCGTGGTAGCCAGTTGCGACGCCGGGCAGCATGCCGCGCTCGATCGCGTACTTGAAGTCCTGCGCCTTTATCTCCCTGTTTACCGGCGGGTTGTACTTGACGCCCTTCTTGATCTTGAAGGTGATCGTCTTAAAGTCGTCGGAGATGTTCGCCGGGCCATCCGCGAGATCCGGCACGGGCGCAACGTCCACGTCGGGCGGCCACCCCACCAGCGTCCGCTGCGTGGCGATATTTACGGCAAGGGTGATCTGGTAATAGCCCGCCCCAGGGTCTATGTAGTCGACGTCAGCAGAGTTGACGACGGTCAAGGTCCCGCCCTTCTTTGCGTCATTAGGCGCCGCCGTAACGGGCTTGAAGTCTTCCGCTGTCAGCCCACCCCCGCCTGCGCTGTCGTCGCCGCAGGCGGCAAGGCCAACGGCGAGGAGAATGAGCAGTGCAGGCAATACCGCCTTCGGTGACATCCGTCGCATGTTCGTCCTTTCGGTTTTCATTGTTTCCCTGAGTACAAAGCCGCGGTCATTTTCGGCTCGCCTTCGGATTGAGCGCATCCTGAAGTGCATCCCCGACGAGATTGAAGGCGAGGACGGTGAATAGTAGGGCGAGGCCGGGGAAGAGCATGTACCACCAAGCCGTGTCGAAAATTCCGGTGGCGTCGGAGAGCATCTGCCCCCAACTCGCGGTGGGAGGCTCTACACCGACCCCCAGGAACGAAAGCGCCGCCTCATAGAGAATCACCTGGGGAATCAGGATCGAGGCGTAGACGATGATCGGGGCGACCAGGTTGGGAAGCACCTCGGTGAACACGATCCGCGTGTTCGAGGCCCCCACCGACCGCGCCGCCTCGACGAACTCGCGCTCGCGCAGGGAAAGCGCTTCGCCGCGCACGATGCGGGCGATGGGAGGCCAGCTGGTGACCGAGATGACGAAGATGACGACCCCGAGTCCTGGCTTCAGCGCTCCGCCGAAACAGCCGTCGCCGAGAGAGCAGGAAGCGGCGAGGCCGGTGGCAAGCAGCAGGTAGGGGATTGCGAGCAGGACGTCAACCGAGCGCGAGACGAGCACGTCCACCCAGCCGCGCAAATAGCCGGCGAGCAGGCCCGCGATCACTCCCACGATCATGGCGAGACCGGTGGCGAGGAATGCGACTATGAGCGAGACTCGAGCTCCGTAGATCGTGCGGCTGAACACGTCGCGTCCCAGCTGGTCGACGCCAAAGGGATGGGCCGAGCTGGGGCCGAGCGGGGTACCGAACGCATCGAGAGCATTGGTGTCGCGCACGTTGGGGCCCGACGTGCCGGCGATGTCCACGATGAGCGGGGCCGCAATCGCGACGACCACGATCAACCCGATGAAGATGAGGGATCCCAGCGCGAGGCGGTCCTGTCGGAAGCGTCGCCAGAAGAGTTCGAAGGGTGAGCGAGCGGGTAGCTCGAGCGCGCTGGAGGGGACGTGGACTGGCGTACCCAGCTCTGTGGCTTCAGCCACGGCAGCCTCTCAGGGCGTGAAACGGCTCGACCATTGTGGTCGCCTCAGTCAATTCTCTCCTTCCCCGCCAGCGACGCCCTGCTCACGCTCCGTCGCTGGGCTTCTTCCACGTTACCGCTGTCAGGGTTGTCAGCGATGTCCGCGTCGATGTCCGCCTGGCCAATCGCACCCTCGCCCTTTGTCCACGGTGTCCCTGCCAGGTAGTAGGTCGCGATTGCCACCACGAGGAGGACACCGACCCCCGACACGAGAAACACAGCCCGGGGATCGTGTCCGGTGGCAACCAGGCCGCCGATGACAAAGCCAAGCCCCGGCATCGCCGCGCCGATCGACTCCAGCACGCTCATGACCCGTGCCTGCATCGAGCTGCGGGTCATCTCCTGGATCGCACTGACAACGGCCACCCACTCGATCCCATTGCCGACGCCACCCACAACCGAGACGGCACACGCGACGGGGAGCGTCGGGGCGGCGGCGAGACCGAGATAGGACACGCCGATCGTGATCGTGCTGCACAGAAGGAGCACCGGGAGCCTGGTCCCGCGCACTGCTGCGAATACAACGCTGCCCAGCACCATCCCGATTCCCCAGCTCGCCAGAAGGGCGCCGTATCCGGCGTCGCCCGTCTCGAGCGTGCTCTTCGCATAGATGACCTCGATTGGGATCGCGGCGGTGAAGAAGACAAATGCGGCGCCTTGCGCGATTAGCAGGCGACGCAGTGGAACGCGGGCCGCTACATAGGCCAGTCCCCCACGAAAGCGATCCCTCCAGCGCCCCTCTTCGGGTTCGGCCTGGGGCAGTGAACCCGCGGACATCAGGGCCGCGATGACCAGGAACGACAGCGCGTCAAGCAGTAATGCGGTTTGCACCCCGAAGCCCCCGAGCGTGCTTCCGCCGATCGCCACTCCCCCGACTATCACGCCCCCAAGGGCCGGCCCGACCGCCGCACCGGCCGTGAAGGCCATGTTGATGATCGCGTTGCCGGAGCGCAGCTCACCTGCCGGCTCGAGTAGCGCTGCGACCACTGCCCGCGTCAGTGAACGACCCGCGAGGGCGAGGGTTCCGTCGACGGTCGCGACGACTACAACAGCCGCGAGCGAGAAGTGGTCCACCAGCAGCGCCAGAACGGCAAACGTCGCCGCTTCACCCGCATAGATGCCTGCGAGCGCCAATCGCGGGGGCGTTCGCTCTATCCGAACGACGAAGGCCGGGGCCAGCAGCGCGGGCACGAATCGCGTGCCGAGGAATAGGGCGGTGGTCGCGAGTGCACTGTCGGTGCGATCGAAGACCAGGACGGCCAGGGCGACGATCCCGAGCCAATCCCCGAGCTCGTTGATTGCGTAGGCGGACGCGAGGCGGCGGAAGGCGGGGCGACGCAGAGGGGCCGAAAGCTCCATCCCTCGCTCAGCTGTCTTATTGGTGTCGCCCACGCCTACCTAGTTTTTGCACAACTTTCCCTGCAGATGGACAAGTTTTGGGCAAGTTCTGCTAGAAGTTTTGGGCAAGTTCTGCTAAACCTCTGTCACAAGCTGCAGCTTTCTCTGAAAGGCCGGTTGAGAACATGATCTTTCGCCACTAGGAGCAGAACACTTTCGTAGCTGGACCGAGGGGCGCCCAGAGGGCGCCTTTCGTGTTTCTTGGGCGGTTCGGTTGCACCTGCACAGGCAACCTCCAGCAAGCGGGCTTGCCTGACCACCGGAACATGCGTCCAGAGTGGGCTCCGGCCTGGCTGGCTAGCAAGTGACTTTCGTCGGCATTCGCCAAGGCACTAGAGGAATCCGCCGTTTCTGCCGAGAAGTAAATTGATTCCTGCGCATGAGTAGTGCGTGGGGTCGACCTTATGCGCAAGAACCGCCCCACCAAGCTCGTAGTTGGTCTTCAGGTCGCGGCACTGGTTGCGGTGGCCGCAGTCGGTGCGTGGAACGCACCGCAGGCAAATTGGGATCTTCCGTTGCTCGGCGTTCTCTTTGCCTTCACGGCTGTGAGCGACTTCACTGCGATCGCGATGCCCGCCCGCGTGAAGGTGTCGGGTGGCGGAGTCTCGCTTATCTTGGCGATGGTCATCCTCGGCGGGTCACCCGCCGCGCTGATCGGGGCAGTGACGATCCTGGTCGCTTGGTTGCGCTGGCGCGAGCCTCGCCATTTCTTTCTCAACAACCTCCTCACCTACACGACTTTCCCGCTCGCGGGAGGGATCAGCTTCCACGCACTGGTGGATGTCTTCAGTCTTACGCCCTCGGATCCCGGTTTCTACCTTCTCGTGGTAGGGATGTTCTTTGCGGCCCTGTTGGTCAACTTCACGATGATTGCCGGCTTCGGCAGCTACGTGGAGCGGGATCCGTTCTGGCCGAAGGTGCAGGCCGGACTTGTCCCAGTTCTGCCGTCCGAAATGGCGACGGCGCTGATGTCTGTCGGCGTCGTGTACCTCTACGACGCGGTCGGGATTACCGTAGTCGCACTCTTTGGCATCATCCTCCTCACTTTCCAGCACCTGCTTGGTCAGCTGCTTCTCTCGCAGCAGCGTGCCGAGGATCTGGAGAGCCGCACGAAGCAGCTGGTGAGCTTCCAGGTCGGCATGCTCAGCGCACTGATGCGCACCCTCGACCTGCGCGACGAGATGACCGCTCGCCACAGTGCGTCGGTCGCCCGCTACTGCCGTGCGATTGCTGAGGAGGCGGGCCTGTCCAAGGAGGACCAGGAGCTGGTCCACGTCGCCGGGCTTTTGCACGACATCGGCAAGTTCATCCTGCCCGACAAGATCCTCAAGGCCAACGTGCCGCTTGACGACGATGACTGGAACCTGATCAAGAGGCACCCGGCCCAGGGAGCCAAGGTGGTCGGATCGGTCGACGGCTACGGCCCAGTGGCGAAGATCATCATGGCCCACCACGAGCGGATCGACGGCAAGGGATACCCGCGGGGTCTGAAGGGCGACGAGATCCCCGAGATGTCGCGGATCATCTCGGTGGCGGATACCTACGACGTGATGACCGCCCGCGATTCCTACAAGGAGCCCGTTTCCTCCTTCGAGGCGATCCAGGAGCTGCAGCGGGTCGCTGGAGCCCAGCTCGACGAGCGTTTCGTCAAAGTTTTCGTGGAGCAGGTGTTGGAAGGCAAGGACCTCGGGTTCCGCCACGGCGAGGACGCCGACTTCGACTTCGAGCTGGCGCTCGAAGAGCGAATTGCCGCGGTGGAGCAGGGAGCTGGATTCCTCATCGGTGTTCACCAGGACGGCGGCAACGGGAAACAGCCCCATCGCGACGTTTCGGTTGGCGCGTAGCGGATCTGCGCTCGCCTACCGCCCCGGCCTCGGGAACTGCGTCCCCACGAACCGGTCCCACATGCGGTCGGTCATCAGCCTCCGTGCTCCCAGGCCCATTCCGGCCGAGGCCGTCACCTTGTAGCGGGTGCGTGGGCGGCGCGATGAGATCGCCCGCTCGATCTTCCGCGCCACGGTCTCCGGGCCGCCGCCCAACCGGGCCAGTGGACCCTCGTAGGCGCTCGCGGTCTCGCGGCTGACGGCGGCGTTGAACTCCGCATAGGGCCCGTCGGTCGGCAGCTCGCTGGCCATCGAACCGACCGCCGCCTCGGCGAAGCTGGTCTTGATCAGCCCCGGCTCGATCACGACCACGTCGACGCCGAACCCGGCCACTTCGAAGCGCAGCGCATCCGACAGCGCCTCGACTGCGTGTTTGGTCGCGTGGTAGACGCCGCCGCCCGGGAAGACCAGCTTGCCGCCCATCGAGCTGACGTTGACGATCTTGGCCCAGCCCTGCGCCCGCATGCCGGGCAGCGCCAGCTGGCACATCCGCATCAGCCCGAACACGTTGGTCTCGAACTGGCGCCGCACGGCGTCGATCGGGACCTCCTCGATCGCGCCGCTCTGGCTGTAACCCGCGTTGTTGACCAGCGCACCGACCGCGCCCTCGGCCTGCTCGACCGCACGAACGCAGGCACTCATCGAGGCCTCGTCGGTGACGTCGCAGGCCAGCGTCTCGCAGCCCTCGGTCTTCAGCTCCTCGATCGACTCGGGACGGCGCGCCGTCGCGTAGACCTTCCATCCCTTGTCCGCCAGGTGACGGGCGGTCTCCCGCCCGATCCCCGACGAGCACCCCGTGATCAGCACCGCCCTCGATTCCTCGGTCATCTCGCTCCCTTCGTGCTCGCTTGCAGTCGCGCTATCGCCCACGCACCTATCATCGCGCCCCGTGCAATCACCCGGCAACCCCGATCCGGCCGGCCCACCCAATGCGATCGCCGAGGAAGATGGATCCTCCCGGCGCACCTATCTGGCAAGCGAGCGCACCCAGCTCGCCTGGTGGCGCACAGGTCTCACGGCGATCGCCGTCGCCCTGGGAGTCGGAAGAGTGGTACCGCAGCTCAATCACACCAACCACAAGTGGCCTTACGCCGTGGTCGGCACAGGGTTCGCGATCTACGGAGTCGCGATGTTCGCTTACGGCTCCTGGCGGGCGCGATCGGTTGACGCCGCCCTCCAGGCGGGCAGGTTCTCCGTCGCCCCCGATCGGCTCCTGGCCGCGCTCACCGTCGCCGGCATAGTGCTTGGCGTCCTAACCGTCGTGTTGGTGATCGCCGGCTGATGCGCGCCGTCACCTATCAGGCTCCGGGCGAGGTCCGCGTCGACGAGAAGCCCGACCCCGAGGTCGGCTCG
>JBBPIN010000051.1:0-11016 GCA_038040285.1 Actinomycetota bacterium | reverse complement strand
GCGGAGAACTCCGACGAGCTGATGGAGCGCTACCTGGAGGGCGAGGAGATCGACCACGACGAGGTCGTCACGGTGCTCAAGCAGGGCGTTACCGAGGGCACGATCTTCCCGGTCACCTGCGGCGTCGCGACCAAGAACCTCGGCACCAACCGGCTGCTCGACGCGCTGGTCGAGGACCTGCCCTCGCCGGCGATGCGCGGGGCGGTCACCGCGGTCGGCGCCGACGGCGAGGAGATCGAGATCGAGCCCGACGAGTCCGGCGACCTGGTCGCCTACGTTTTCAAGACCGTCGCCGACCCTTACACCGGACGGATCAACCTGCTGCGGGTCGACCGCGGGACGCTGAAGTCGGACTCGCAGGCCGTGAACGTAACCCGCTCAGAGAAGGAGCGCATTGGCCAGCTCGTTTCCCCGCTGGGCAAGGAGCTGACCAACGTCGACGAGCTGGGAGCCGGCGACATCGGGGCGGTCGCGAAGCTGAAGGAGACCCGGGCCGGCGACGTCCTGTGCTCCAAGCAGCAGCAGATCTCCTTCCCGGCGCTCGACCTGCCGGCGCCGGTGATGGCCTTCGCCTACGTGGCGAAGTCGAAGGGCGACGAGGAGAAGGCCGCGCAGGCGGTGCGGCGTCTTTCCGAGGAGGACCCGACCCTCGACGTGCACCGCGACCAGCAGACCGGCGAGCAGATCATCGCCGGCCTGACCCAGGCCCATGTCGAGGTGATCGTCGACCGGATGAAGCGCCGCTTCGGCGCCGAGATCTCGCTGAAACCGCCGCGGGTGCCCTACCAGGAGACGATCCGCAAGCCGGCCAAGGCGCACGGTCGCTACAAGAAGCAGACCGGGGGGCGGGGGCAGTTCGGCGACTGCCACCTCGAGATCGCGCCGGCCGAGGACGGCACCGGCTTGGAGTTCGTCAACGCGATCAAGGGCGGCGTGATTCCCGGCAGCTTCATTCCGGCGGTGGAGAAGGGCGTCAGGGAGGCGATGGAGCACGGGACGGTTGCCGGCTACCCGGTCAAGGACGTCAGCGTGCGCCTCTACGACGGCTCCCATCACAACGTCGACTCCTCCGAGATGGCGTTCAAGATCGCCGGCTCGATGGCCTTCAAGCAGGCGATGGCGGAGGCCGGCGCGGTGCTGCTGGAGCCGATCGTGCAGATGACGATCTCCTGTCCAGAGGACGTGGTCGGCGACGTGATCGGCGACCTCAACTCCCGGCGCGGGCGGCCGCTCGGCATGGAGCCGAAGGGCTCGGCCACCGAGGTGAAGGCGGAGGCCCCGATGGCCGAGGTGCTCGACTACGCACCCGACCTGCGCTCGATCAGCGGCGGCCGCGCCGACTACACGATGGAGTTTGAGCGCTACGAGGAGGTCCCCTCGCATTTGGCCGAGAAGGTGATCTCCGCCGCGCGCGACACGGAAGAGGTCAAGGCCTAGACCCGCCGGCGATGGCGACCAAGTACCTGCACACCTGCTACCGGATCGGCGAAATCGAGCGGTCGGTGGCCTTCTATGAGGAGCTCGGCTTCGAGGAGGTCGTGCGGATGCCGATCCGCGACGAGGCGATCAACGTGTTCATGAACCTTCCCGGCGACGGTGACGTGCCGCGCCTCGAGCTGACCTACAACCATGGCGTCGACTCTTACGAGCTGGGAACCGGCTACAACCACATTGCCGTCGCCGTCGACGATCTGGAGTCGACGCTCACCGGCTTGGCGGTGAAGGGGATAAACCCCGAGAAGCCGCCCTATCGGGTGAGCGAGAACGGCCCCCAGATCTGCTTCGTGCGCGATCCGGACGGCTATCGGGTCGAGCTCATCCAGGCAGGCTGAATTCAAGGCAAGCCGCCGGACGGCGTCCGCCCGGGGCGCTGGTACCGTCAGGTCGTGAGCAACTCCACGAGCTGCTCGGTGTGTGGTCGCACGATCCTCAAGGGCGAGCGCACGCGGACATATCTGACTCCCGACGGCGATCGCCGCATCGTCTGCGAGCTCTGCCGCGATCGCGCCGAGGCGCTGCATTGGATCTGGGCGGAGGTCGCCAACGAGCATCGGCCGGTCCCCTCGCCGCTTCGCCGCCGCGGCTCGCTGACCGGTTGGCTGCGGGGTCGTGCGAAGCGGCGTGCGGAGCCCGACGCGCAGTCCGCCGGGGACTCGACCCCGCCGCCCCAGGGCAACGGCTCGCAGGAGCCCGTTTCGACATCGCGCTCAGGGCCTCCAGATCCCGCCGCCCGCGGCGCCCGGGTCGGGCGCGCGGGGGCAATCCCGGAGCCCGGGACGAGGATCGAGCGGGCGGTGTCGCGCTTCAACGAGAGCGAGCACGCTCGCACCGTTGCCGGGTTGACCCGAACCCTCGGCCAGCCTCAGGTGTCGGTGGGCGCCGCAGCTGGCTCGCCGAACGAGATCCGTCTCACGGTCGCCTGGGAGCTCTCCTGGTATCAGTGGGGCGTCGACCTCGGCGAGCCGTCCCGGGCGGTGTACGAGATCGACAAGGGACATGAGATCTCCGAGATCGACGCCTCCGCCCGCGAGTGGAATGCGCACGCGGCCGAGGGCGGCAGCCTGCGCCTCGGAACCGTCCCGGCCGAGCCGGAGGGCGAGCCCGCCGGTACGGAGAGTTAGTTGGCGCCTACCGAGGTGCGCGTCAACGTCGACGGGGGCGCGCGGGGAAATCCCGGCCCGGCGGCAATTGCCGCGGTGGTCCAGGAGGGAAACGGCGAGGTCGTGGAGGAGCGAAGTGAGGCGATCGGCATCGCGACCAACAATGTCGCCGAGTACCGGGCGCTGCTGCTCGGGATCGAGCGTGCGGCGGCGCTCGGCGCCCGCCGCCTGGAGCTGATCGGGGACTCGGAGCTGATCGTGCGACAGGTAAACGGCGAGTACAAGGTCAAGGACGAGGCCCTGCGCGCGCTGCATCGCCAGGTGCGCGAGGCGCTCGACGACTTCGAAGAGTGGTCGATCCGCCATGTGCGAAGAGACGAAAACGCAGAGGCCGACCGGCTGGTGAACGAAGAGCTAGATAGAAGCTAGTCATTCGTCATTCGTCATTCGAGGGTGTCGCCTGAGGCTGATCCCTATCCTCGAATGACGCGGAACGAGGAACGAAAAGCCATGGACCACGCTCGAGCAAATCCCATCGATCCCGGAGTCGAAATTGGCCACGTCCACCTCAAGGTCGCCGACCTCGACCGTTCGCTCGGCTTCTACTGCGGCGTGCTCGGGTTCGAGCTACAGGAGCGCATGGGGAGCGAGGCCGCGTTCATATCCGCCGGCGGCTACCACCACCACATCGGACTCAACACCTGGACCTCGGCTGGCGGCACCCCGCCCCCGCCCGGTACGACGGGGCTCTTTCACTTCGCGATTCGTTACCCGACCCGCCGCGCCCTCGCCGAGGCCCTGCGCCGCCTGGGCGATGCCGGGGTCCCGCTCAGCGGAGCCTCCGACCACGGCGTCAGCGAGGCGCTGTACCTCAACGATCCCGACGGCATCGGGGTGGAGCTCTACTGGGATCGCCCCAAGGACCAGTGGCCGCGGCATGCCGACGGCTCTGTGGAGATATTCACTCGCCCACTCGACCTTCGCGACCTGATGGCTGAGCTGGAGGCCGAGCCCGCGTGAAGGTCGCGATCGCGGGGGGCCACGGCAAGGTTGCCCGTTTGCTGGAGGGGCTGCTGGTCAAACGCGGCGATTCGGCGACCGGTTTGATCCGCAATCCCGATCACGCCGACGACCTCCGCGAGCTGGGGGCCGAGCCGCTGCTTTGCGACCTGGAGGGAGACGGCGACGTCGCGACCGCCATTGCCGGGGCCGACGCGGTCGTGTTCGCCGCCGGCGCCGGTCCGGGGAGTGGGGAGGAGCGTAAGCGCACCATGGACCTCGGTGGAGCGCTGAAGCTGATCGAGACGGCGAAGGCGAATGGAATCTCCCGCTATCTGATCGTCAGCTCGATGGGTGCAGCCGATCCGCCCGCCGAGGGCGGCGGCACATTCGGCGAGTACCTGCGCGCCAAGGCGGAGGCCGACCAGGCACTGATGGCGAGCGGGCTCGACTACACGATCGTGCGGCCAGGGATGTTGACCGACGATCCAGGGAGCGGACGGGTCAACGTGGCGCCGCGCCTCGAGCGCGGGTCGATCAGCCGCGCCGACGTCGGCGCGGTCCTGCTCGCCTGCCTCGATATCGAGAACACGATCGGTCGCGAATTCGACCTGCTTCCCGGCGAGACGCCGATCGAAGCGGCGTTGGCCGCCCTGTAGCGCTGCGCTCTGGCAAAGAAAAGCGGCGGCGCCGAAGCGCCGCCGCTAGCCGAAACGAGAAGTACGAGAAGGTGCTTTCGGTGCATGTTGTTGAACCCTCCGTCCGTGGCTGATATGCGTCGGAGATCCTCCCTGCGAGGCGATCTTCCCAATACCCAGTTTTAAGCAATGCCAGATCGCACCCGCTTCGGCGTCAATTTGTCGATTCCAGGCGCCTGAAGTACTGCGTGGACCCACGAAGCCGAAGCTATACTCGACGAATTCCCGGGCGGCTGTAGCTCAGTTGGCTAGAGCGTCTGCTTGCCATGCAGAAGGTCGTGGGTTCGAATCCCATCAGCCGCTCTAGGCCGCAATGACCGAGTCGAAACGGAAACAAGCCCAACGGAAGAGGAGCCGCGCTGGACGGCGCGGCGGCGTCTTGCGGCGGCGAAAGCAGGACGACGAGGCCTCCAAGCAGGCGCGGGGAAAGCCGGATCCGCAGTCCTCCAACGCCAAGAAGGGCGGGGCTGACCCGCAGCTCGACGACAGCAGCAAGGTCTCCTCGCTGCTCGAGACGAGCAGCGAGGAGGTCAAGCAGCTCGTCGAGGCCGCCGACGACGCGGCCGAGAAGATCCGCGAGGCGGCGAAGACGGATGCGCAGGCCGCGCGCGATGACGAGTCCGGCAAGGCCAGCGAGGCAATGTCATTGATCTCGAAGACCAACAAGGAGGTCCAGAAGGTCCTCGAGGCGGCCGAGGACGCGGCGGAGAAGATCCGCGAGGAAGCACGGGCCGAGGCCCGGCGTCTGATCGAGGAGAGCCGACGGCGAGCCGAGAGCGTGACAGGTGAGCAGATGGACCGCGTTTCGGAGATGACCGAGCAGGTGCTCGGAGAGCTCTCCGCCGTACAGGACCATCTGGAGACCCTGCGCAACGCTTTCGGTCAGTCATTGCAGACAATGAACGCCGATCTCGGGGGAGAACAAACCGCCGTCTGGGACTCGGGCAACGGTGCTCTCGAGGGTGACGAGGAGTCCGCCGAGTTGCGGGCGCGGCTCGGCCGCCGCCGCAAGATGGTCCCCGCCCAGGAGCCCGACGGGATCAGCGAGGGCGCGAGATTGCTCGCCCTGCAACAGCTGATGGCGGGCGTCGACGCCGACGTGATCCAGGAACGCCTCACGAAGGAGTTCGGGATCAAGGATCCCAAGCCGATCCTCGAGTGGATGGGCCTCCCGGCGGAAACGCCGGAGAAGTCGAAAAAGCGCTGAAGCGTCTCCTGGTCGCTCGCTACGCTTGGCCGCACTCCGGGCGCCTTGGCGGAGTGGTTACGCAGCGGCCTGCAAAGCCGTTTACACCGGTTCGATTCCGGTAGGCGCCTCTAGTCGGGAGTCTCGGTCTCGAGCCGGGTGGCGGCCGCCCCGACTGCGCTCCCGGCATCATCTGACAGGTGTTGCTGGCGATCGCCGTCCTGCTGACAGTCTTCGTGCTGTCACCTCCAATCGGCGCCGCCCTCGTGGTGCTGGCGGCGGTATTCGAGGTAGGAGAGGTTGTGTTCTGGCGCCGATTCCTGCGTCGCTATCGCGTCAGTACCGGTGTCGAGGCGCTGCTGGGCGAGAGCGTCGAGGTGGTGGAGGCGTGCAACCCGTCGGGCAGAGTCCGGGTGCGGGGAGAGCTCTGGAACGCTCGGGCCCCTCAGCCGATGCAGGTGGGCGAGGTGGCCCGGGTGACCGCGGTCGACGGTCTGACGCTCGAGATTGCCCCGGCGCAGGACTGATCCGAGAACGGAAAAGGGCCCCCGCGAGGGAGCCCTTGTCTTCCGAAGGACGTACCACCAGCGGACCTGCCCCTGGCTCGTCGGTCCTCAAGTCAAGTCTTACGGTGCCTATCGGCGCCTGCTGTATGAACTTAACACGGCGCCTTGCGCAATGTTTCACCTCTTCGCTCAGCGCAAGACTATTCCCGCGTCCGGGTCGCCAATACTGTGCAATTTGGACGAAGGTTCCAGTTCGATTCTGACGTTGCGGACAAGGGGCAGGAGCACCTTCGCGGTGCCTGGCTGCCCAGCCAGCAATAGGATTGCTCCAGGCAATCCAGGAGGAGACAGATGAGGTACCTGATCACTGGCGGCTCCGGCTACATCGGCACCCGCTTGACCGAGCTTCTGTCGGAGCGCGAGGAGACCGAACAGATCGTCAACGTCGACGTGCGCCCGCCGGCCGCGAGCCTGCCGAAGGCCTCGTTCGTGAGCGGTGACGTTCGCGACTCCGAGTCGATCAGGGCTCTGCTCGAGCGTGAGGAGATCGACTGCCTGATCCACCTCGCCTTCATTCTCGACCCGATCCGCGATGAGGCGCGCATGTACGACGTCGACGTCAACGGGACGTCCGCGGTGTTGAGTGCTGCCTCGGAGGCTGGCACCGGACAGATCCTCGTCACCTCCTCGGCGACCGCCTACGGCGCATTCCCGGACAACCCGGTGCCGATCGCCGAGGACTGGCCGGTGCGCGGCCAGCCCGATTTCGCCTACGCCCGCGACAAGGCCGACATGGACCGCATCTGCCAGCTGTGGGCGGCCGAGCATTCCGACCGCGTGATGACGATCGTCCGCCCCTGCATCGTGTTCGGGCCCAACGTGAAGAACTACATCGTCCGCAGCTGGGAGTCGCAGGCGTTCTTCCCCCACCTCGACGGAGTCGACACCGAGTTCCAGCTGATCCACGAAGACGATCTGGTGGCCGGCCTGGTCGCACTGCTCGACAAGAAGGCTCCCGGCGCCTTCAACTTCGCCGGAGACGGCAGGATGAACTGGCGCGAGGGCGCCGAGGCGATCGGCACCAAGACGATGCGGATGCCGTTCCGGCTCGCCTACTGGATCGCCAAATGGAGCTGGCGCCTGCACGTCCCCCGCACCTACTCTCCGCCCGGCAACATCCACTTCATCCGTTACCCGTGGCTGGTCTCGAACGAGAAGCTGAAGACGGTCACCGGATGGGAGCCTCGGTATGACACCCGCGAGACGTTCGAGATCACGATGCGGGCTCGTGGACAGCTTGGCGCCGAGGGAACGGCCGGCGTCGAGGCGCCGGTGAGCGGGCCTCCGGTGGCCTAGCGAGCCCGGCCGCAGCCCCGCTAGCCGCTGCTACATTCCGGGCATCCTGCTGGGGCGTATAGCTCAGTTGGGAGAGCGCCGCCTCGACAAGGCGGAGGTCACTGGTTCGAGCCCAGTTACGCCCATCCTCTCTGAGCCTGCTTAGGCGCGCGGCATCGACGCCGCCGCGTATCGTGGCCGCCCGTGCTGGCGACCTACGCATCGGTGATCTCGGTCTGCATCGCGTCGCTGGCGATCGGGCAGGCGGCGCTGGCCGTGTGCGGGTGGCGGCGCTGGTCCTGGCTTGCGCCGGCGACCGGGCTGGCGCTGGTAACGGCGCTCTGCTGGGCGACGGTGCGGTTGCCCGGCGACGGCGTGATCTCCGCGATCGCCGTGGTCCTGCTGACGATTACCTCGCTGGCGTTCCTGCTCGGCCGCGTCGAGGGGGTGGGCGCGGCGCTGCGCGACGGCGCGCCGGTCGCGATCGGGGCACTTGTGGCGGCGTCGCTGCCGTTCATCGTCGAGGGCCGTTTCGGGATCCTGGGCACCAGCTTCAACCCCGACATGTCGCAGCATCTGCTGGCGGCGGACCGGTTGGCGCAGGGCTCCGACTCGCAGTTGCTCGCACAGGGCTACCCGCTCGGCCCGCACGCGATCGTCGTCGCCCTGAACAAGGGATTGGGCGTCGGCCTCGTGCACGGCTTCGGCGGCCTGACCCTGGCAGTCTCCGTGCTGGCCTCCCTGACCGCCCTAGCGGCGCTCAGCGAGCTTCGGCCGCTTGCCCGCTGGATCGCGGCACTGCTGGTGGGCTTGCCCTACATGGTCGCTTCCTACTTGGCGCAGGGTGCCTTCAAAGAGACCATGCAAGCCCTCTTTGTCTTGGCGTTCGCCATAACCGTGTGGCAACTGTCGTCGGTACGCGATAGGAGTGGGGAAGGGGGGCGGCGGGGTGTGACCGGTAGGGCTATGGGGTGGCTGGCTACCGGGCGCACCCCGGCGCCGCCCCCCAACGCTCAGCTGGCGGCAGTCCCTCTGGCGTTGCTGGCTGCCGGCAGTGCGTACACGTACAGCTTCCCTGGGCTGACCTGGCTGGCCGGAGCACTTGGGTTGTGGGCACTGGCAGAGCTGCTCCTCGTGCGCCAGGCGGGCGGGGCAGTTATCGAGACGGTGCGCCGGGCGGTGCGGCCCGGCTGGCTGGCGCTGATCGTGTTCGTGGGGCTCGTTGCTCCGGAGCTGGGCCGGATGGTCGACTTCGGCAGCTTCGAGACATTCGATCCGAATGGCCCCGGGCTCGGCAACCTGTTCGGCCAGATCTCGCCGACGGAGGCGCTTGGCATGTGGCCCTCGGGCGACTTCAGGCTTACCCCGGGCGCCGGCGCGGTCCCTGCGATCGGCTTCTACGCCGGGGTGGCATTCGCCGCGGTGCTCCTGGTCTGGGGCCTGGTCTGGTGGTTACGGCGCGGCGAGACGACGCTGCCGGCCGCGCTTGCCGCCGCTGCGCTCGCCTACGCGGCGGCCCGGATCGGCGGCACCCCCTACACGGCCGCCAAGGCGGTGCAGATGGCGGCTCCGCTGGCGATGGTGGTGATCGTGCGTCCGCTGCTGTCGTTCGATCCAGAGGCGCTGCGGCCGGGCTCGCTGGTCGAGGTCGTGAGGCCGCTGGCAGCCGCCGCATTCGTGGTCGCGGCCGGGGGATGCAGCCTGCTTGCGCTCGCCAACGGGCCGGTCGGACCGTCGAGCTACTCGCCGGCGCTCACCTCGCTGCGCCCCGTGATCTCCAGCGCTTCGACCCTCGTGATGGCGCCCGCCTCCTTCTTGCGCGACCAGCACGGGGCGCCTTATGTGGCCTGGGAGCTGCGCGGCGGCAGGGTCTGCATCCGCTCGACCGGCCCGCCGAGCGGGTCGCCGCCACCTGCCGGCGTTCGCTTCGTGGTCACGCGGAGCGAAGCCGGCGCCCGTCCGCCGTTCGCCGACCTGCGGCTTGCGCGCACCGCCGGGCCCTACCTGCTGTGGCGCCGAGCGGGTTTGGTGGGAGGCGCGAGCCCCTGCCCGCTGATCGCCGTGCACTCGGCGCGCCAGGGCGAGAAGCAGGGCGGCTGAGCCGCTTCGTAGCATGGGTGCCATGACGGTCAAGCTTCCCGACGGGTCCGAGCTGGAGCTGCCGGACGGCGCGACCGGCGCCGACGCCGCCGCGGCGATCGGGCCCGGTCTCGCCAAGGCGGCGCTTGCGCTGCGTGTCGACGGCGAGCTGCGCGACCTCGCGGGGCCGCTCGCGGGCGGCGAGTCGATCGAGATCGTCACCGACCGCGATCCCGACGCGCTTCAACTGATCCGTCACGACGCCGCCCATGTGATGGCGGAGGCTGTAGTGGAACTGTGGCCCGGCACCAAGGTGACGATCGGCCCGCCAATCGAGGACGGCTTCTACTACGACTTCGAGTTTCCCGACGGGGTCAATCCCTCGGACGGCGATCTGGAGGGGATCGAGGCGGCGATGGCCGCCCATATCAAGGCCGACGAGCCGTTCGAGCGCCGCGACGTACCGACCGCCGATGCGATCGAGAAGTTCGGCGCCGAGGGACAGGACTACAAGGTGGAGCTGATCGAGGACCTGGTCCGCGACGAGGGGGTGGAGACGGTCTCGCTGTATCGCAACGGTCCCTTCGAGGACCTCTGCCGCGGCCCCCACGGCCCCTCGACCGGCCGGGTCGCGGCCTTCAAGCTCAACTCGTTGGCTGGCGCCTACTGGCGCGGTGATGAGGCTCGCCAGATGCTGACCCGCATCTACGGCACCGCTTTCTTCTCCAAGAAGGACCTCGACCAGCACCTGGAGCGGGTCGAGGAGGCGCGGGCCCGCGATCACCGCCGGGTGGGCCCCCAGCTCGGCCTTTTCATGCTGCGCGGAGAGGCGCCGGGAATGCCGTTCTGGCTTCCCAACGGCACCTTGCTGCTGCGCGCGATCGAGGCCGAGGTGCAGGAGCAGTTGCGCAAGCGCGGCTACGTCGAGATCAAGACGCCCCGGGTACTCGACGAGGAGCTCTGGCACCGCTCGGGCCACTGGGACAACTACCGCGAGAACATGTTCTTCGTCCAGCCGTCAGAGCGGGAGGGCGACGAACGGCGGTTCGCGCTCAAGCCGATGAACTGCCCCGGCGCCTGTCTGGTGTTCGGCTCCGAGCGCCACTCGTATCGCGAGCTTCCGCTGCGGCTGGCCGAGTTCGGGGACGTGTCCCGCTACGAGCGCGAGGGCGTGCTGCACGGGCTGCTGCGGGTGCGTGCCTTCACCCAGGACGACGCCCACGTCTACTGCACGCTCGACCAGGTCACCGACGAGGTCGACTCGATCTGCGAGGCGATCGACGAGCTCTACGCGCGCTTCGGCTTCGACCAGGTCCGGGTCGAGCTGTCGACGCGGCCCGACAAGTCAATCGGCACCGACGAGCAGTGGGAGCGCGCCGAGGCGTCGCTGCGCGAGGCGCTCGAGCGCCAGGGCCGCGAGTACGACGTAGCTCCGGGGGAGGGGACCTTCTACGGGCCGAAGATCGACTTTCACATCACCGACGCCCTCGGCCGCTCCTGGCAGTGCGGTACCTGCCAGCTCGACTTCTTCATGCCGGAGCGGTTCGGGCTCACATACACCGGTGCTGACAACGCCGAGCACACGCCGGTGATGATCCACCGCGCGCTTCTCG
>JBBPIN010000050.1:0-11026 GCA_038040285.1 Actinomycetota bacterium | reverse complement strand
CCCGGTTCAAATCCGGGCGCCCCGATTACTCCCGCTCAGACGACGGCTACTCGCGCCCAGACGACCCGCTGGGCTGCGGAGCCGTCGGTCACTGGTAATCGATCACGCTGCGGATGCCTGCCTGGGCCTCCATCAGCTCGAAACCCCGGTTGACTTCCTCGAGCCGGAGGTGGTGGGAGATGAAGGGATCGACGTCGATATCGCCGGCGAGATACCGATCGACCAGCTGCGGCACCTGATCGCGGCCCTTGAGGCCGCCGAACGAAGAGCCGGCGACACGGCGCCCCGTGATCAGCAGGCGGGGAACGATGTCGAGCGTCTCACCGCTGCCAGCGACGCCGGCCACGGTGCAAAGTCCCCAACCCATGCGTGCCGCCTCGACCGCTTGGCGCATGACGGCGAGGTTGCCGGTGGCCTCGAAGGTGTAGTCGGCGCCGAAGCCGCCAGTCGCTTCGACGATCTGCGCGACGACTTCGTCGTCGCCCAGCATCGTCTCGGTCGCGCCCTGCCCCTTGGCAAGCTCGAGCCGATCCTCCGAGAGGTCGACGCAGACGATCCGCTCGGCGCCCTGAAGACGACACCCGGCGACGGCGCCGAGGCCGACCATGCCGGCACCGAAGACGACGCAGGTCGATCCCGGCTGTACCTGGGCCGTGTTGATCGCGGCACCGAGGCCGGTCGACAGACCGCAGGCCAACAGGCAGGCGTGATCCAGGGGGGCCTCCGGGTTGACCTTGGCGAGGGCAATCTCAGGCAACACCGTGCACTCGGCGAAGGCAGAGGTGCCCATGAAGTGGCGGATCGGCTCGCCGTCGCGTGACAGGCGAGTCGTTCCGTCCGGGAGATAGCCCTTGTTCTGCTGCTCGCGGATCGCCATGCAGAGGTTGGTCCGCGGATCGCGACAGTGGACGCACTCGCCGCACTGGGGCGAAAACAGCGTGATCACCTGATCGCCGGGCCGGACCGAGGTGACCCCGGGGCCGGTCTGCTCGACAACGCCAGCGCCCTCATGCCCAAGCACGGTCGGCGCGTAGCCGGATGGGTCAACGCCGGATGCGGTGTACAGATCGGTGTGGCAGACGCCGCAGGCAACGAGTCGTACAAGGACCTCGCCGTCCTTGGGCTCGGTCAGGTCGAGCTCTTGGACGACCAGAGGTTCCCCGAAGCGTTCCAAGACCGCGGCGCGGACTTTCACAGTGCGGGAGACTAGCCCGAGGCGGCCGCTTCGGCGCGTCGCTAGGCTGAGTTGACCAACTCGACGAGGAGACAGCCATGGCCTACAGCGTTCCCGATCTTCCCTACGACTACGACGCCCTCGAGCCGCACATCGACGAGGCGACGATGAAGGTGCATCACGACAAGCACCATCAGGCCTACGTCGACAAGGCGAACGCGGCGCTCGAGGGCACCGAGTGGGCCGACCAGGACGTCGAGGAGGTTCTGAAGAACCTCTCCAACCTGCCCGACGACAAGCAGGGCCCGGTTCGCAACAACGGCGGCGGCCATTACAACCACGGCCTCTTCTGGCAGATGATGAGCCCGGACGGCGGCGGCGAGCCGGACGGGGATCTTGCCGCGGCGATCGAGGAGACGTTCGGCGGCTTCGGCGACTTCCAGGGCCAGGTCAAGGACGCCGGTGTCAACCGCTTCGGCTCCGGCTGGGCGTGGCTGGTTCACGACGGCTCCGGGCTGGCGGTTGTATCGACCGCCAACCAGGACTCGCCGGTCTCCGACGGCCAGACCCCGCTGCTCGGCTGCGACGTCTGGGAGCACGCCTACTACCTCAAGTACCAGAACAAGCGCCCCGACTACATCGACGCCTGGTGGAACGTCGTCAACTGGGACTTCGTGGCTCAACGCTTCGCTGACGCCGGCTAGGCCGGCGAGCGCGCATCGCAAACTCAACTGAGCGTCAGGCGGGGGTTGCCGGCCGCTCGGCGGCGGGCCGGGCCTGCGGCGGCAGGTGGCGGAGCTCCGACCCCTCCTTGGGCGGGATCGCGCTCATCGCGTGCTCGGCAACCGCGGTGATCGTGAGACTCGGATTGACGCCGGGGTTGGCCGGGATCGCGGCGCCGTCGCAGACCAGCAGGTTCTCGTACCCGTAGGCGCGGTTCCCGGCGTCGACCACGCCACGTTCGGGGTCCGCGCCGATCACGGCGCCGCCGAGTATGTGGGCGGTGGCGGGGATGTTGAGCACCGACTCGGTTGTGCCGCTTTGGGGAATCCCGCCGATTCGCTGCGCGAACCACAGGGTCGCCTTCTCGGCGGCGGGAAGCCAGGTCGGGTTGGGCCGCTCGGGGTCCTGCTGAGTCTGTAGGCGGACGCCGCGGCCGAGCAGACGCCGCTTTGGGACCAGGCGCATCGCCGTATCGGTGGTCTGCATCACCAGCAGGATCACGGTTCGCCGCGACCACTTGCCGGGCCACAGCAGTCGCGCCGCCCGCAGCGGGTGGCGCAGGATCGCGCCGATCCATCGCAGCGGACGGGTGACGCGGGTGCCGTTCCCGGTCATCGTCGTGAACAGGCGGCTGAGCGCGTCGCCTCTGCGCCCATAGGTCACGACCTCGATGTGGGTGTCGGGATCGGGATAGATGCTCGACGTGATCGCCACCGAGTTGGTGAAGTCGCGGCTGTCGTCGCGCGCCGTCACCGCCTGCACCGACTCCGAGTTGGTGCGCACCACGTGCCCGATGCGGTTCGAGAGGCGGGGCAGGGCGCCGCTGTGGCGGCAGTTGGCGAGCAGCAGGTTGGTTCCCAGCGGGCCGGCGGCCACCACAACCCCCTTTGCGGTCAGGGTGCGGCGGCGGCGGCGGACCCAGGCGCCGGGCCGGACGCTGGTCACCGCGTAGCCCCCGGAGCCGTCGGCGGCGCCGAGCGGGCGCACTTCGGTGGCCTGGCGCTCGGGGACGATCTCGACGCCGAGCCTCTCGGCGAACCAGAGGTAGTTCTTGACCAGGGTGTTCTTGGCGTTGTAGCGGCAGCCGACCATGCAGCTGCCGCAGCGCTGGCATCCGGCGCGCGCCGGCCCCTCATCGCCGAAGTAGGGGTCGGGCACCTCCACCCCGGGCTGGTCGAAGAAGACCCCCACCCGCGCGTTGGAGAAGGTGTCGCCGACCCCGATCTGCTCGCCGTACTCGCGCAACAGCGCGTCGGCGGGGCCGATGCCCTCGTAGTCGACGACCCCGAGCATCTGCTCGGCGACGTCGTAGTGGGGTCGCAGCTCCGCTTCCCAGTCGGCCAGCTCCGACCACTGGGGGTCGCGAAAGAACGCCGGGCGGCCGCGGTAGAGGGTGTTCGCGTAACCGAGGCTGCCGCCGCCGACCCCGCAGCCGGAGCCGATGAATACGTCCTTGAAGATCGTCAGCCGAAGGACGCCGCGCAGGCCGAGCCGCGGGCTCCACAGGTAGCGGCGCAGGTTCCAGGCCGACTTCGCGTAGTCGTCGTCCTCGAATCGCCGCCCGCACTCCAGCACGCAGACCGAATAGCCCTTCTCGGCCAGCCGCAGCGCCGAGACGCTGCCGCCGAAGCCCGAGCCGATGACGATCCAGTCGTAGTCGTGAGTGCCGTCGCTCACCACACCGCATTAAACCGGGCCCCTTCGACCCCGAACCGGCGCACTACTTAATTTTGTTTGTTAGAGGCGGCGCGGTTTGATCTCATTACACAGAAATCGGGGTCGGCCGCCCCCAATAACTGTCTTCTCCTCCGGCCTGCTTCGAGCCTGGCTGGCCAGCCCGCCGGGAATTGACTAGACTCGGCCCCGGTGTCTGGGAGTCGGAGGAGAGTCCCGCCAGGGAAGGCGGCGCGTCGAGGGATCGTCGCCGCGGCGCTGCTCGCGGCGCTCCTCGTTGCCGCGGTCGCCTCCGGCCACATCGAGCGTGCCTCGTACTGGCCGAACCCGGCGCCTGACACCTCGGTCAGTCCGCCGGCCGGCGGCAAGGTCCCCGACCCCCGCTCGCTTGCCACGGCGCTGCTGCAAAGCCCGCCGGGCCAGACGCGCGTCGTCTGCCAGCCGAATTCGCTGGGCAAAGCCGCGTCCTCGATCGCTCATGCTCGCCAGCACGGGTACGACATCCGGCCCCACGACCACCGCAGCCTCGGAAAGCAGGAGGCGCGCGACCTGCTGCAGATCAACCGCGAGCTGTACAAGGACTGCGAGTTCCACCAGATCCAGCCGGCTGTCACGGCGTCGGGCAACAACGACCGGGTGGTGATCCTGCCCGGCATCTACACCGAGCCGACCTCGCGCGCGCAGCCGACCAACGACCCGGCCTGCGCCCAGTACAAGATCACCAACGACAAGAGCCAGGCGGGCGCGGTCTCCTACGCCTACCAGTTCCACTGTCCGAACGATCAGAACCTGATCGCGGTTCTGGGGCGGGCCCTGGGACCAGGCTCCGACCCGCAGCCGCCGCTGCTCGACCGCCACAACATCCCCAACCTAGGCCGCTGCATCCGCTGCAACTTCCAGATCGAGGGGTCCGGCGTGAGCGCCGACGACGTTGTCATCGACGGCGGCCGCGTGGCGTCCGGCAACGGCCCGCCGATCGGGGCTGTCAAGGACGTCGGGATCCGCGCCGACCGCGCCGACGGTTTCGTGCTTCGCAACCTCATCGTGCGCCACGTCAACGAGCACGCGATCTACGTGCTGGAGGCAGAGGGCTTCCTGCTGGATCGGTTCAAGACCTACTATGCGGGCGAGTACGGGGTCCTCACCTTCGTCGGGGACCACGGCCTGATCCAGAACTGCGAGGCCGCCGGCAGCGGCGACGCCGGCCTGTACCCGGGCTCCAGTGCCGAGGGGGGTGAGCAGCGCCCGCCCGGCACGCCGTTCCGCTACACGCAGGAGTTCCGCCTCTGCGACTCCCATCACAACGCGCTCGGTTATTCGGGCACCGACAGCAACTCGGTGCGGGTCGACCACAACAACTTCTACGACAACGCCCTCGGCTTCTCCACCGACGTCTTCACTGCCGCCGGGCATCCCGGCTTCCCACAGGACTCCGACCTGATCGAGCACAACAACTTCTACTCGAACAACTTCAATCCCTACCTGCCGGGGTCGGATGTGACGCCGACGGTGCCGGTCCCGGTCGGGACCGGGCTTTGGATCGCCGGCGGCAACAACAACGTCCTCCGCAACAACCGCTTCTGGAACAACTGGCGGCGCGGCTCGATGCTGTTCGCGGTCCCCGACGCGTTCATCTGCGACAACCCCGACAACCAGATCCCCGGTTGCGATCCTGCCGAGACCAACACTTCATACGACAACTCGTTCCACGACAACGTGATGGGCATCGCGCCGGGCGGCGCGCACCAGCCCAACGGCACCGACTTCTGGTGGAGCAGCTGGCCCGGGACCACCGGCAACTGCTGGTTCAAGAACACGAGCTACAGGCCGATCACGAGCGTCCCGCCCCCGCCCGGGTTGCCGAACTGCAACAACGGCACCGACCCTTCGCTCAGCGTGGGCACCGGATACGGGCCTGCGATCAGCGAGCTGCTGTCCTGCCTGACAACAATCGACAACCCGGACCCGAACGACCCCAACTGCACCTGGTTCAAGACCCCCCCGAAGCCGACGCCGTAGGGTAGGCGCAGGATGTCGAATCGGTGGGCGACAACCGCCGCGTTGGCGTTCGTCTGCGCGCTGTTCGCGGCGGGCTGCGGGGGATCGAACTCGGGCGCGGTCCCACAGGCCCAGGGCCCGGACCTTGGGGTGCCGATCGGCCTCGCCGACTGCACCGACTGGAAGCGGGCCGACGTGAGCCAGCGACTCGGCACGGTGCGCGAGCTGCGCGACTTCGCGGGCGGGCCGGTGGGGCAGGAGCCGGGGCACGGCAACGTGCTCGACGATAAGACGGCCTACAAGCTGTTCCAGAACTACTGCGCCAACTTCTTCGCCCGCGGATTCAAGCTCTACAAACTGTACGAGCGGGCCGCGGCATTCACGCCTCCGCAGTGATGTTGGGCCGGCGCGTTGCGTGCCGGCACAGGCATGTCAGGCGGCGAAGCCGCCGCAATTTATGTGAGCACCTACTTGTCGAAGCTGACCGCGACCGGCTCGCGCTCCGCGGCGTCCTCGATCTCGAAGAACTCCTTCGCCTGGAAGCCGCCCTGGTTGGCGATGATCGAGTTCGGGAACACCTGAATCTTCGTGTTGTAGGCCTGGACGTTGGAGTTGTAGATCCGCCGCGAGGCCTGGATTTCGTCCTCGAGCTCGGACAGGTTGCGCGTCAGCTGCTGGAAGTTCTCGGTGGCGCGAAGCGTCGGGTAGTTCTCCGCCACCGCCCGCAGGTCGGTCAGCGCGCCGCTCAGCTTCTGCTCGGCCTGCGCGGTCTCGCCAACACCGCGCGCCGACATCGCGTCGGCGCGGGCCTTGGTTGCCTTCTCGAACACCTCGCTCTCGTGCGTCGCGTAGCCCTTCACCGTCTCGACCAGGTTGGGGACCAGGTCGTGGCGTCGCTTTAGCTGCACGTCGATGCCGCTCCACGCTTCGACGACCCGGTTGCGGCTGCCGATCATGCTGTTGCGGATGAGGATGTAGATCAGCACCGCGAGGACGATCAGCGCTACTACGACGATGATCACGATTCCCATGTCTGCTCCTGTTCGGCTGTCTGAAGTCTGCGGGAGGCGCCATAGGCGCCTCGTGCCAGAGCGCTGATCCTACCGCCGGCGCGCGGCTGCCTTAACGCGAACTCAACCCAGGCGTAGCACAGGCAGGCACAGAGCGGTGCCCGTCCACGGCTCGGCAATAGGATTCGGCGGGGTGAGCGCCACACAAGACGCGCAGGACTGGGCGGAGACGGTCCGCTCCTACGGCGAGAAGAACGACCTTCGCTACGAGCCGATCGGCGGGATCAACCCCAAGGACACACCGGTTGCCCTCTGTGTGGGGGGCACGAACCGCCTCACCGGCCAGCTCGACCAGGAGTTCTGGGGTTCGTCATGCGACGCCGACGAGCAGCAGGTCGGGGGCCTGTTCAACAAGGCGGTGCTGCCCAGCGCCGTGCTCGCGAAAGCACACATGCCCGATCTCGCAGAGGTGATGCCGGCCTTCAACGTCGAGTCGATCGAGGCCAGGCCGGCGGACTTCGTCGCCAAGCACACCGCCCGAAAGGTCGAGTTCGAGTCCATCGACTTCAACCGGCGTTTCCTAGCTACGGTTCCCAGCCAATACGACCCGGTGGCCCTGCGCGAGCTGTTCAGCCCCGGCTTTCTGGAGTGGGTGACGACGATCTCCAACGAGATCGACTTCGGCGTCAACGACCGCCAGCTCTGGTTCCTATGGAGACTGAGGGATCGCAGCGCCGAGGAGCTGAAGGCGGCGCTTCACAACGCCGGCCAGCTGTTTCGCCGCGTACGCACCGAGATGGACGAGCACGGCATCCAAACCTATCCCGCCGGCCCCTGGCACGCCGGGATGGAGCCGTTTCCCGACGCGCCGGCGTCGGGCAGCCAGCCCGCCTGAACGCTACTCGCCACGCCGCTTGAGCAGATCGCGGCGGATGCGGTAGAAGCGAACCGACTTGCGCAGGTTGCGGCGGTAGCGGGCAAGCATGCTCTCGTCGGGCAGCTCGAAGCCGCCGACCAGCTTGTGCGGGATAAGAGCCCAGCCGTCGGGGTCGCGGACCAGGTCGCCGCGGACCTGGAAGTTCTCCTGCCAGGAGAAGTCCGGGGCGTGGGAATGCGCGGTCAGGCAGGCCCGGCCCTCGAGCAGCGGCAGGCCGGCGGGCTCGACCCCGATGCGCACCGCCCTACCCGATGGATCGCAGCTCGACGGCAGCCGTGCTGCGAGGGGGAACCCGTCGGGGGCCACCCAGGCAAGCACTGCGTCGTCATAACGGCGGCCCAGCTCCTCGATCCGCCCGTCCCAGGCCACCTCACCCCCCGCCGCGGGCGCGGGCGGCTCGGTCGCCTCCTCGATGTGGCCGGAGCGCACCTCCTCGAGGTGGGCGTCGTGGAGGGTCGGCTCTTTCGCGAAGTCGCCATCGGGCCAGACGAAGACCCGCTCCGGTCGAACCTTGACGTAGATGCGCTCGAAGTACCAGCTAAACATCCCCCGGATCGCCTTCGGCGGCAGCAACTCCTTGGTCGCCGGCAGCTTTTCGCCCGACTCCTCGAAGTAGCGCTCGCGGTTTGCCTTCAGGTCGCGGTCGTCGACCTCGGCCGTGCCGTGTACCAGCACCCGGATGCCGCTCTCGATCCCCGAGCCGTTGGGATCGGAGAACAACAGGCTGACCTGTGGGTTGCGGCGGGCGTCCTGCGCCTTCTTTGGGTAGCCGACCCCGGTGGTCACGTCGATCGTCGCGTCCCCGGGCTTGTAGTACGGGGTCACCGGCCAGGCGATCGGCTGGCCGCGCGAGTCGACCGTCGTGTACTCGGTGGTGATGAAGCGGTCGAAGACCTCCTGGACTTCCTCTGGCAGCGTGCTGGTCACCTTCTGAAACCTACCTCCGGCCGCACGCGCGCGTCGCTCAGCCCTGGTATCCGGGTTCGCCGGGCAACACGACGCGGCGCTGTGGGCCCTCGCCGATCACCTTTGGATGGATCGCCTCCACCGGCCGGCCGCGCGCTGCCTCCAGCGCCTCGTCGGAGGTCGCGTGGGCAAGCAGCGATTCGAGCTGCTTGATGGTCGGAAAGACGAGTTCCAACTCCCCATCGCGGTGCGCCTCGAGGGCGAGTCGCGGTTCCCACCACGCCGCCTTGGTGGTCTCGAACCCGTCTGGCTCCGGTGCCGAGTGGGCGGGGGCGAGCGCCAGGTAGAACCAGGTGTCGAAGCGGACCGGCACGATCTCTGGGGTGATCCAGTGCGAGAAGGCGACCAGCTCGTCCGGCCCCTTCAGCTCGATTCCCGCTTCCTCGGTCAGCTCGCGCAGCGCGCAGGTCCGGAACCCGGCCTCGCCCTCGCCGTCCTCCGGGTCCACCGCTCCACCCGGGAAGACCCAGACGCCCGGCATGAAGCTGGCCTGGTCGCTGCGCTTCAACAGCAACACCTCGAGGCCACGCTCCGCGTGCTTGCCGCCGCGCCGCAGCGGGATCACCGAAGCGGCGGGACGCGGGGTGGCGATCGGCACGTTCCCAGCCTATCCCCAGCGAGATAGGCGCTAAGGTGCCGGCGAAGTGGAAGCGGCGACAAAACAGCTTTGGGTCTGCACCTCGTGCGGGTTCATTTACGACCCCGACGAGGGCGATCCGGACGGCGGCGTGCCGCCCGGGACCGCGTTCGACGACATCCCCGCAGACTGGTTCTGCCCCGTCTGCGGCGCCCGCAAGGCCGACTTCGAGCCCTACGAAGAGGAGTAGCTCGCCGGCCTGACGGAGAGCTAGGCGCTCAGCGTCTGCTCTCTGGCTCGGCGGAGGTAGATCCGCCGCGCCGCCCAGGCCCCGCCGCCCAGCAGCGCCAAGGGCAGCGCCATCGCCAGGGCCAGGAGCGCGACACCTGCCGCGACGGCAAGCACCCGACCGGCGTCATGCAGGGCGTCGCCGATCGTCCAATCCCCGCCCCCGGCGCCGGGGATCGTCGCCGTGTTGCCGGTGACGACCTCCAGCGCGACGTGTGAGAAGTTGGCGCGGCGCTCGAGCTTGTTCACCTGCGAGCGGAAGGCGGCGATGCGGCCGCGCACGATGCGCAGCTGCGCTTTCACGCTGGCCCGCTCGCTGTCGGTGCTGGCCGCGGCGAGCTGGCGCAGCAGGCCTTCGGCCTCGGCGCGCGCGTCGCGGAGCCGTTCGCGGGAGGAGACGAAAGGAGCGGTGATGTCGAGCGTGTTCTCGCTGCGCGAGCGAACGTCGGCGATCGCCGAGAAATCGGTCAGCGCTGCGCCCAGCCGGCCGCTGGGGACCAGCACGTCGAACGTCGCTCCCGCTTCACCTTCTCCGCCGTCGCGGACCGAGGAGGAGAGGACGATCCCCCGGTAGCGACCGAGCACGTCGATCACCTTGCCGGCGACGGCCTGAACCTGGTCTGGGTCGGTGCCGAGGGTGAGGTTGGCCGTGCGCTCGATCTGACGGTTTCGGACCCCGGGCGCGGTGCCCGGACCGGGCACGGGAGGCTCGGGTGCGAGGGGAGCGATCGCCGAGGTCCCGGTGGCTGCTTGCGGCGCGACCTCGCGTGGTGAGCCGGCTGCCGTCCCTGCACCCCCGGCTTGTGAGGGAGCTGCTTTAACGGCGTCGGATGAGACACCGATCGTCGACTGCTGACCGCCGCCGCCATTCCCTCCCTTGTCGCCGTTCGTCGCAACGACGATCGCGGTGGCGGCCACGATCACCGTCGTCGCGCCGGCGAGCGCTGGCAGCAACCGGCGACGGTTCGTGCTTCCGAAGCGCTCGGCCAGGCGCCCCGCCGCCCCACGGCCGGGAAGCCAGGCCGGTAGCGCCGCACCACGCCGCCGGCCGGGAAAGCCGGCGGCGGCACGGCTATCTAGTACGGCTGCGAACTCTTCGGACGGCAGCTCGCGAAGCGCATGAAGCTCTGTGGTCAATTCTTCGATCGTCATTTCCTGGCGGCTCATCGGCATGCCTCTCTCAGCTTGGTGGTCACTCGGTGCAGCTTCGTGCCGGCGTTCGACTCGCTGATCCCCAACACAACGGCGATCTCGGCGTTCGAAAGTCCGGCGAAGAACTTCATCGCGACCAGCTCGCGCTCGCGCGGCTCCAACTCGCCAATGGCGGCAACCACCGTGGCCCGGCGGGCGCCTCCCTCGGCGAGAGCGTCGGCAGATGGAGCGGCGACGTCAGCGGGATCGGCGGCCAGCTCGGCCTGTCGGCGGCGCCGGCGCAGCTCGTCGAGCGCGGCGTTGCGGGCGATGCCGAAAAGCCATGCGCGGGCGCTGCCACGGCGGGCGTCGAAGCGTCCCCGCTTGCGGAACGCTCGCTCGAAGGCCGCGGCGGTCACCTCTTCGGCCGCCGAGCGGTCGCGCAGAACACCAGCGACGTATGCGTAGACGTCATCGCGACTCGAGCGGTAGAGCCGCTCGAACGCGAGGTCCGCCTCGGCGGGCGTTTCGCGGGCCGGTGCGACAAG
>JBBPIN010000049.1:0-11151 GCA_038040285.1 Actinomycetota bacterium | reverse complement strand
CCTGGGAGGTGGCGCGGATCATCCGCCCCCACGTCGGCCGGGTGGTGGTCGCCTCCCCCACCGACACCGGGATCCGCTCCGCACGGGCAAAGACCGACCGCCTCGATGCCCGGGCGCTGGCGAAGCTGCTGGCCGCGGGCACCCTCGATTCGGTCTGGGTGCCCGATCAGCCGACCCGGGCGATGCGCCGGCGGCTTGGGCGGCGCTCCCAGCTGGTCCGGGTAAAGACCAAGGCCAAGAACGAGATCCACGCGGCTCTGATGCGAAGGCTGATCCCAAAGCCGCCGATCTCAGATCTCTTCGGCGTCAAGGGCCGCCGCTGGCTCGAGCAGGTCGAGCTGCCCGCAGAGGAGCGGGAGACAGTCGACGGCTGCCTGCGCCAACTCGACTTCTGCGAGTCAGAGATCGCCCAGATCGGGCGGGTGATCGCCGGCGAGGCGCTGGAATCACCGCAGATCCGCCGGCTGATGACGGTGCCAGGGGTAAACGTGATCACCGCCGCCACCTTCATGGCCGCGATCGGTGACGTCAACCGATTCGCGTCTCGCCAGAAGCTGGCGGGCTACCTGGGGCTCGATCCGAAGGTGCGCCAGTCGGGGGTGAGCGCCGCGAGCCGCGGGCGGATCTCAAAGCAGGGCTCTGCCTCGGCGCGCCACGCACTGGTCGAGGCCTCCTGGAGCGCGGTGCGAAACCCGGGCCCGATCCGGGCCTTCTATGAGCGGATCCGTGCCCGCCGCGGCCACCAGGTCGCGATCACCGCCGCCTCGCGAAAGCTCGCCTGTTTGTTCTGGTGCATGCTGACCCGCGAGGAGGACTACGCCTACGCTCAGCCCACCCTCACCCGCAAGAAGCTGCGGCGGCTGGAGCTCTTGGCCGGCGCCCCCAAGGGTGAGGTGGAGCCGGGGCTCTGGTCGACCAACGCAGCGATGCGTGCCGCAGAGCGCGAGCTCGCCCGGCAGGCCGAGGTCGCCTACAAGCGCACGGTCGCAGACTGGCAGCGGGGTCAGAAGAAAAAGGGCGCCGGTGCGACACCGGGGCGCGCATCTTCAGCAGCGCGGCAGGGATCAGCCCCAGAACCTGCGCTTTAGCTCGTCGTCAGAGCCGGCGCCCATGGAGAACTCTCGCAAATTGGAGGTGATACGCGTGGCGGGGGGTTGATTTTCATCCGTCGCGCAAGGGAGGCGCGAGCGAACTCAACCCGGATGGTGCCGCTCCGCATGGAAGGCGGGAGCACAGGCGTATAGGGTGGGACGGCGTGAGCACCGGAGCCGCAATTGTGATCGGCGCTGCGCAGGGATCTCGACGAGTACCTGGAGGAGTTCAACTTCGACCGCGCCCACAACGGGCGCCTGACGAAGGGGCGGGTGCCCGGAGATATCGTCTTCGGCGCCCGCAAAATGGGGACGGTGAGATGAGCCCGAGTTGTTGCAGCTACTCGGGGTTAGGACGGCCTAGGCCCGCTTCCGCTCGGGCCGAACGGCCCTGGATCAGCGCCGGGAGGATGCACGTCGGAGTGAGGACGCGAATATGAGCCCGGCAATGGCGGGCGCGCGTGCTAGAGCCTCGTGGGTACGGCGTGGGTACGGGAAGGGGTCCAAAGTGACCCCGACTGACCCCCAATGACCCTCGGATCAGGCGTCAGTAGCCGAGCGCGAACTTGGCGTCCTCGGACATCATCATCAGTCGAGCGAGGCGCGCCGGCCGCTGAGGCCGGCTCTCAGGCGTCGTCGGATGCTGTCAGTTCTGCTCGAAGTCCTGAGTTCGGTGCACGTCCGGGTGCACGCCGGAAGCGGAAGCGACGAAAGCCGACGCGCTTGTAGATCGGTTCGGCGCTCACCGCTCAGCAAGACCCCGGCGCAAAGGGTGGACAGTCGGTGCGGTCGGGTTTGGCTTCGTCCTTGCTGATGGTGTCGGGGTCGCCCGTGACCAGTTTGTAGATGCCGTATGCCGCGCCGCCAAAGACCCCGGCCATGACCAGCACCGCCAGAGCAACCCCCACCGCGCCAGCGAAGTCGTATCCGGTGAATCGCTCCACAAGCTCTGCGACCACAGCGAGAGCCACAAGGCCCAAGACAATGATGAGCCAGACGGGCACGGCGGGGGTTAGGACGCGACTATGAGCGCGGCGATGGCGATGAATGCCTGCACCGCAGCAATTCCAATCAGAACGCGAGTCAGAGTCTCGACGCGCTTGGTCACCTGATGGAGGGCATCGGTCGCGTCCACGAGAGGGCTAATGTCGGTCGGATTGCTGACGCCGCTCATGGCGGGCCATTCTCCCGTATCACGGGCCTAAGCCTACGCCGGCACCGGGGCGATCGGGATGAGCGACAGCACCAACCCCCGGTCCCCTGGGCGCCGCCGCTTGATGCGAACGGACGCCGAGCGATCTAGCGCTCGACGCGGATCGCGGCGATTGCGCGGAGCGGCAGCAGGACGATCGCCGCAAACATCCACACGAGCAGCACGGCCAGGACGAACATCGCCGAGAGGGCGAACGCCCAAAACAGCGCGATGATGAGAGCGGTTTTCACGACAGCACCAGCGGCTCGCGGGCGCGTAGTCGGTCCAGCGACGGATGCAGCTCGCGGAGATACGCGTCAGTGGTCGCCAGCGATCCATGGCCGAGGGCGTCCCGAATCTCGGGCATGGGGATATTGATGGCGGCCAGCTCGGCGGCGTAGGTGTGCCGGAAGGTGTGCGGCGTAACGCGCTTCTCGATGTCGGCGCCAGCGGCGAGGCGCCGGAGCAGTTGGCGGACGTAGCCGGCCGAGATTGGCTTGCCCTCCTTGAGTGTGCAGATCAGCACTCGACGCCCGCGAAGCGGCGGCAGCGACTCGCGGTACTTCCGCCACAGTAGAACTTCAGCCATCGCCCCGCTGTCAAGCGGTACGTCCCGGCGCTTGCCGCCCTTCCCTCGCAGCACCGTCACCATCCCGGCGTCGGGGTTGATGTCAGACGCCCGCAGATCGAGCGCCTCCGAGATTCGCAAGCCGGCCCGCCATAGGAGCACAATCAGCGCTCGATTTCTGATGCCCGTCGCCGATCGGCGGGAGCATTGGTCGAGCAGGTCGCGGCACTCGGCATCGGTGAGTGTCTCGCGCGGGAAGCGGCGGCCGATCAGGTCGGTGCCGGTGAAGTTGGCGCCATCGAAGCGCATTCAGTGGTCCTTTCTATGGGAAGGGCGACTTTAGCAGGTCCGGAAAGTGCGGTCCGTGCCCAGGAAAAGGACGACGATTTCGACCCCTTTGCCGCCGTCGAATCTCGTGCATCCACGCCTGGCAGGGCGGCAGCTCTCGGGTCGGTGTCGGTCGGCTGGGCTCGGCACTCGGGTTGGCTGCCGGATCATGCGCCGGGAGTACCAACACCGTGTGCTTACCGTCCGCATCGGCGGCACGAAATGGCACTTTTCGATTCCGGGACGGTACGTCAAGGCCAAGCTGTCAGCTACAAAACCCCTGCACCTAGCCTCTAGAGAGCGCTTGGCACGGCGTGCGCTACGCTAAATCTAGAACGAATATGGGAGGCAGAAAGTTGAACACACTGACAGCAGCAGAGCGCGTCCGCGAGGCGCGAAAGCAGGAGGGCTGGACGCAGGCCGAGCTAACGCGCCGGGCTCACATCAACAGCATCGGGCTCGTCTCCATGATCGAATCGGGATACCGACCTGGCTACAAACTTCAAGGGAAGCTCGCGGCCGCCCTGGGCGTATCTCCTGCGAGCCTCTTCCCTGAGGAGTCGGGCTGATGGCCACCGACGGCCAACCAAAACTGGGCAAGATTCGCCTCCCGTGGGGCGGGGACCGGACGCCCGAGGGCGCCGAGAAGATTTCCATTCCGCAAGATCAGGATCGCGCCGCAGCGCACCCGCCCGCGCAGACGACCCGGCACACCTACGCAGACGGCCGCCCGGTCCCGGAGCGCTTCGATCTGCGAGGGCGACTGGAAGATGCCGGGATGAGCCTCGATACCTTGAGCAAGCGGGCAAATTTGCCTCTCGCTCTCTGCGAGAAGCTCGCCGCTGGACAAGAACCCACCGAGGGGCACGCCCTTCAACTTGACATCGCGCTCGCCCAGGCCGAGGGTCGCGAGTGACTCAGGACGGGTTCATCGACGGCGCCGACCCCGCCGCTCTCCCCGAGGTCCTGAGGACCGCGGCGCAGATTCGGAAGCAGGGCTTGCTCTGGATCACGCCCAACGAGGTCGCGGCCGGGCTGATCCCGCGCGAGGAGCTGGACGAAGAGGCGCATCAGACCTCACCGAAGCCTGACGCCGATCAGAAGGTCGAGGGGCCGGATGCGTAATGAGCTATGGGCGGGAACTACGGAAGCGCCGCCGGGCGGTCGAGTTTTCGGTCGATGACCTGGCCGAGTTCTCGAAGCTCGACGCCGATCGCATCAAGGCTATTGAGGCCGGTTCCGTCGCCAGCGATGGTGAGCGAGCGGCTATTGAGCGCGGCTTCGACGAGGACTTCTGGGAGCCGGTCGAGGCTCCGCGGGTCGGGAGGCTTAGCGATGTCTGACCTGACCCGGCGCATAGTGGATGCCTGCCGGCGGAACCGCGGCGGCGGAGCTGTTGCAGCTTTCGAGGAGGAGCGCAGGTCCCGCCTCCTAGCCAAGGCTGAGGTCGATGCCGCCGTTTTGCGGGTCCGCGACCAGATCGACAGGGGGCTCGGCCGATGACCCAGAGCGCTATGACGCGGCAGAGATGGGCTAGACACCTGCGCCGCGAGTTCGAGTGTGCTGGCCGCTACGAGCGGGTCCCATCGGTTAGGGGCGTACCTCGCGGACAGGTCGTCGCGATCCTTGAAGGCCGCCCGTCGAGCTTCCGGGCTCGCGCCATCATCGCCGCCGACCTGGGTATGTCGGTCCGCGACCTATTTCCCTCTGACGCTTACACCGGATCGGTTGGGGCCGAGGCTACCTTCGCTCACGCATGGCGGCTCACAGAATGACCGCCGGGCGCGAGATACTCATCCAGCCGCCGCCCAGGGCGCCGGACCCCTACCACCTTCGGGAGCGATGGGCGCGCGAGCTTCGCGCCGCGATAGCCGCGTCCGGTTTCACGCCGGGCTACATTGGCATCCGTGCTGGGTTGCCCCCACGTCGCATGGTGGCGATCCAAGGGGCGGGTCCCTCCGACCCCGCGGAGAGGGGAGCCATCGCCGCGGCTCTCGGCGACCCGGGGCTGTTCGCCGCTGAGCCGGCACCCGGAAGTAAAATTGAGGGACCCGAAAGCGGAGGAATTGAGTGAGCAAGCAAGCATCCGAAACGCCCGGCATCGCCCCCGAGGTTCTGGCTGCCGGCAAGCACCTGGCCGCCCTGGATCGACAGGGGCGCGAGCAGGCATTCAAGCAGATTCGCGTGCTCGTGGTCGCCAACCTGCCCGACGATCAGGTTCCCGAGCCGTATCGCGAGGTAGAGGCGGCGTTCGCGCTGGCCGCGCAAGCGGAGGAGGAGGCGTGGAAAGCCTTCGAGCTGGCCGACCGAGCGAGCCGATGATCGAGCGTTCCTGCCCTCAGTGCGGCGATTCCTTCGAGCCGCGAACCGGCAACCAGCGCTGGTGCTGCCGCGAGTGCCGCGAGGCCGACGCGCGCCGACGCCGGCAGCCAAACATGCCCGAATGGGAGCGGTTGCTTTATGAGGCCAAGCTGTACGGGCCATATCGGACCTTCGACTGCGAACACGCAGCGGCTGATGAACGCGAGCGCCAGCGCCAGCGCGCGGAAGCGACGGTGCGGCGCAAGTCGATCAAGCAGGCTCGCGAGACACTCGCCTACTACGAGGAGCAGGACGATGAGGAGGGTGACGACGGACTAGCCGCTTCGGCTTAGAACGGCAAACGGCCCCGAGGGGCCGCGACCGTCCTGCTATGACTCCGCCAGAAGTCCAAACCAGTGTAGCGCCCGCCCGTGCCAAGCCGCGAACCCTGGCCGGCGCCCTCTCGGCTGCCACGCAGGCGATCAACCGCTCGGCCGAGGAGCGCGCCGCCCTGCGCCGCCGGGAGGCGCCTGATCGTGCCGCGAGACTTGAGGCTGCCGATGAGCAGCTCGAACGCCCCGCGCAGGGGCTGCGTCAGTTCGGCAGCACGAGGCCGCGGCCATGCTGGACCGCGGAGCAGCGGCGAGCGAATGAGGCGCTGCGGCGCGTCGCCGAGGAGCGCGAGTCGATCCGCCAACTGCGCGACCGAGCTGGCGCTCATAGCGAGGCGCCGCCTCATCAGCCGCGAAGCGTCAGCGTCTATCAGCTCCGCGGCACCACGAGCGAGCTGCTCGGGCTGGTGCGCTCGATCAAAAACGACCTCGTGGGCGGACACTTCGAGGAGCTACCGACCGGCCCCGACCAACCGCCTTGGACGCCGCACCGCCGGGCGCTACTCGATTGGCGTAAGGAACTGGACGCCGGCACTCGCCGGCTCAGAACGCGAGCGCGATGGGCGCAGCCGGGAGTTTCGGACGCCGACTTTCCAGAGGGCGATGGCGAGAGCGAGTCGCTGCCGGAGGGTCGGCGGATAGTGATGGTCGATGGTGAGCGCGTCGTGAAGCGAAGCCGGCCCGCGCCGACGCTGGGCAAGGAGCAGCAGCGAGCTGAGGGCGCGCTGCGCGAGCTGCGAGAGCTGCGCGAGCGGATCGACCAGCAACTAAAGCAGCGGCGCGTGCCCTGGACGCGCGGGGCGGCTATCACCGAGCTGCAAGCGTTCTGCTGCGAACACGATCACTGGCCGACGCGACGCGAGCTATCCAGCACCCTGGGGGTGCCGAGCGACTGGACCCTCCGCAAGCTGTTCGGCAGCTTCGGCGCTGCGCTCGCCGCGGCTAAGGGAATCGAGCCGCTTGACGAGCCGGAGTCCTTGCCGGATGGCGGCGGGTACTCGGCGCGCGAGATCGAGGCGCTTGAGGAGGAGCTGGGCACGGACGGCGTTTGCGCAGAGCTAGAGCTGGCGGATGAGGTCGAGCTGAGCGACCTTCTGTTGCGGCTGAGGCAGGAAGAGGCCGCGCGTGGAACCTCTGCGGCCGTGCCTGAGGCTGAGGAGGCTTGACGTGCAATTCATGCCTGGGGAGCGGGGTGAAAAGTCGTGCAACGCCTTTAGGCAGGGGCGCCGATCCCGCTTGCAGACTCAAATTTACCCCCTGGGGGTCGGAGGGATAGAGACTTCGCAGAAGGCTCGTCCTACCCTCCTCCCCCAACCCCCAACCACCACCCACGGAAGCACTCAATCCTTCTTCCGGAACCTTCGGCGGCCGCCCCCGAACCTTCGCCGCCCTCGCCGAGGAGAATCTGTAGGCGATGAATAGCCCTGCCGCCGCCCGGACGATGCGCGGCCAGATCGCGGCAGTTGAATGAGTCGCTGGCAGAGTCGCGCCGCGCGGCTGCGGAAATACGCGCCGGCATCAAGGATCATCAAGCGAATCGACGCGCCAATATCGCGAACGCTTATCGCGTGCCGGTCGAAGTTGTCGAGGAGACGATCGGCGACCCGCCGCCGGACGCCAACATCAAAGACGCGTACGAGCTGCTCGCTGACCTAGACGACCTAATCGAGCGCACCCTCTTTCAGATTCGGCGCCGCGGCGGCACCCCGAGGGCGCCATGAGCCTGGGCTGGACGGCAGACGGCATCGCCAAAGCCCTCGACTGCGGGGGCGTGCTCCTCGAACGCTACAGGCGGCCAGGCTTCACCGGCGGCCGCGCGGTACGCCGCTCCGATCCGCAGGGCGGCCCGGGCGCAGGCATCCCGGTCGAGCATGAGTGGCCCGCCGACGAGCCCGATCCCACCTCGAGCGAATGGAGGCGCCGCCGGGGGACCTCGTGAGCCCCGAGCGCTGGATGTATTCCTACGGCTGCCACCACCTCGATCGCGTCGTGAAAGTGGGCATCCCGGCGCGTCCCGGCCCGAAAACGCTCGCTCCCGAAGTCGAGTGTCCATGCGGCGAGCGCCACCCTCCCAGTCCGATGATCCCCCGGCAGCGCCGGCGCGGCGAGCGCATGGACCTTCACGTGCGGAAGCTGCACGCCCGCAACGCCGTTAGCCGCCGTTTATGGCTTAGCGCCAGTGAAGCCCATAAATGACAGTCCTTCGAACTCGTGGTGTCTCACAGTAAAGCCGCCCCCCGGAGGAGTAGATCGTGAAACCGCGATTGATGCAAACGTTTACGAACGCGTCCGTGCCCTCCCAAATCGTGTAGCCGGTGCTGGAAATCGTCGCCATACGAAATCGGCCGCGAGCCAGGGATACGCCTGCCTGCGTCACCTTAAAGCGCAAACTCAGTGGAGCGCGCCGAGAACGTCCTTGGTGGCCGATTTCGACGGCCGTCCCGCGAGCTGAAATCCGCCACCTCCGTGTGTGCGCGCGCTGGCGGTTCCAAATACCCTCGCACTGGTCGCTCAGTACCGTGGTGCGTTTCCCGCCGCCGCCCCGAACGGTCACCTCGATCGGAGCGGGCGAGGCGGAGCCAGAATCCAGTTCCAGCGGCTCCAGGGTGATCGGGTCGATTACGAGACTTGAACAATGAATACGAATCTTGAGGCTTTGGTTGGAGCCATTAAGACCAGGGGAGCTGGTTTTGAATGCCCACGCCCAAGCCAACGCCCCCTCGACCGGAGTAAGTCCGAGGGCTTCTGACATATCGCACTGCTCCGCGGTCTGAGAATTTCGCTGAGTCCATGTGGCCTCAAGTCGGCCAGAACCATCGCCGCGCTCAAACTTGATCGGCGGCCCGGCGTAGTCAAAAGATGTGCCTACGGAAGGGTGCACATAGGTAAAGGGATGGCTAATGGGCTTTGCTGGATCAGCCGCCGCAAAGGTGAGCTGCACACTCCCGACAGGTTTCCATTGAGAAGAAGTAGGGTCAATACCGGGCCTGACCTCTCGCCCGTACGCGATCAGCGTGTCCGAGTACACACTCACCGCCGGGAAAGTACCAGCAGGACATGGCGCAGCTGCGCTCTCGGCGGGAGCGGCCAGAACCGCTGCGGCGACTGTGCAGACGACAACCGAAGCGAGCCGTCGCCGCGTAAACGAAGTGAGGTTCATCAATCTGGGGCAAGCCTAGGATCTGCATCGGCCGCACTTTCGAAGTCGCTGAAGGTCGCCGCCATATCGGTCTGCTGCCGTCGCCTGCGCATGGCCCCTCGCTGCGCCCTGCGGGGTCCCTACTGCCTCGCATGGGAAGCGGCAGCGCGAGCAGACGCTGCTGCTTTTCGCGCGAAGGAGCAGTCAGCGCATGCAGTCGCGACTTCGCCTTCTGCATGGAAACCAGGACCCGCATGCAGGGTGTTTAGCCGGGCGGAGTAAGTGGGTGCGGCTAGGGTCTGGGTCGTGGCCAGTGGCAATCCGCAGCCCCCGGCGGAGGACTATCCCGGCATCCTCGCAACCGTTGTCGATGCCATCGCGATCGAGGACATAACGGAGGCCGGGCGACGGCTGCAACCAATCGCGTACCCGCAGCAGGACATCCCCGCGCGTCAGCAGCTGAGTCGTGCGTTGCGCGCGTCGATCTGGCACCGAGACTCCTACTGCTGCCGGTACTGCGGTGTTCGCACCATCCCCGACTGCGTGATGCGCTGCATTGGGATTGTGTTCCCAAACACCTTCCCGTGGCACATGAACTGGCGCGGCGGACGCACGCACCCTGCGATTCCTGCAATTGCCTCGACTGTTGATCACGTCGTGCCGGGGAGCCGCGGCGGAGACTGGCTTTCATCGGAGAATCTCGTCACGACTTGCCCACGCTGCAACGCGATCAAGGCCGACTACACGCTTGATCAGGTCGGCTGGGAGGTGCGGGTCGTGAGCGATCCAGAGTGGGACGGCCTGACCAGACGCTTCCGCGCCGTTTGGGAGGCGGCCGGTCGCCCCGACCACCAGCGCGAATGGCTCCGCCTTCTGGCGCCTGATCGGTAGGAGGCCGCCTCTCGGTGCATCGTGCAGGCCGCGTCGGCCAGCTGGACCGGCTACTGGTCGTCGCGCTAAGCGGCAGCCCTGCCATGCCGCCCGCGAGGCGCGATATGGCTTGGGGTAATCCGCGGCAGAAGCCATGGCGGCGAAGCCTCGGCAATGGCACGCTCATCGAGGCTACGCTGGGCATGTGAGCGCCCATCCCCTGCAACCTAGTGAGCTCTACGAAGCGTTCGACGACACGATCCGTAACGTCGAAGATCTTTACAACGCTATCCAAGGGCTCGAGAAATGGATCGCCAGAGCTAAACCGGGTTCATTCGTCTGGCGCGGCGTGGGAGATGCGAGCCATGCCTTCAACAGCTCGCTGTTTCGGCGAGTTTGGTGGACGAATGCTCGCCGCAAGAAACAGTCCCTCGACGACACCCCGCCGCCAACTGAGGGCGAGCTATATGAATCGGAGACAAGAATTTTGGCGGACGCCCATAGGTGGGGTCTGCACGACACGGATCGGGGAAGGCTTTCCGTCCTCCGACAGCTAGCGGCACTTCAACACAATCACGCCCCCACGAGATTGATTGACGTCTCGCTAAATCCGTACATCGCTGCCTGGTTCGCAGTTGAGCAAGACTATGACCCAAGTGGGGATCCGGCCGCCGACTCTGAAGACGGGCGCATTTTCGCCATTGGAACACGTGATCGCTTGATCAACGAGGACAGCGAGGAGCGGAGCTGGGAGGACAATCTGAGGCGCCCCTGGAGAAAGGAAAGGACGAAAAAGGGCGGTACGCGTTGGACGCCTGAGGATTGGCGCCAGAACACGCGAGTCTGGATTCCGGCGCCAGCCGAGCGGCGCATCGCAGCACAGCACGGAGCATTTCTGCTCGGCGGCGCCCCAAGCGTCAAGCAGTTCCCGCGGAGCACTCATCGGAACGATTGGCTGAGCGCTGAGGATGCACGGCGCGCGACCTCCGTGCCTCTGCGCTTCCACAAACTGGACCCGAAGCGAGGAGGAGTTGTTGCTGAAGGCTCCCCTGTCTACACATGGCGCATCGAGGCTGCCGCGAAGGCATCAATTCGCGAACACCTTGAGACTCGGTTCGGCTATGGAACGAGCCGCATCTATCCCGACTATCCCGGCTTTGGCAAGTTCGGAACCCCTTGGCTCGCAACTGACCCACCGTGAGCCGAACTAGCTCTGTGAGCCAGGCCGGGTTTGACGGAGACCCCAACGCCAGGAGTTCGTCCTGGAGGAA
>JBBPIN010000048.1:0-11692 GCA_038040285.1 Actinomycetota bacterium | reverse complement strand
CGAAGGCGCGGGACACGGGGCGGCGAGGCTGTCTCAGGAGCCGTCGACTCCACCCTGAAGGAGTTCGGACAGCCGATCCCGTGGGCGGCCGTGCGGGAAATGGCCGAGCCGCCCGACGCGGAGGCGGCGGCTGAGACGGACGAGCTGCGCGCGCGGCCGCGATCGCCGACAGCTCCGAGCGCTACGCCGCCGCCTACGCGCTCGCCGACGAGTCCGCCAGCCCGACGGAAGCAGGGTGGAGTCAGAAGCGGGAGGCGCAGCCGCGCCCGCAGAAGCGGCAACGGACGAAGCCCTCCGCGTAGCCGAAGCCGAAGCTGCTCGGCTTCACAGCGAGAGCCGCTCGCGACCCGGCGGCTCTCGCCGCTCGTGCGCGCGCTCGCTCGAGAACACCATGTTGTAGCGAGTTCTGGGCGGTTTACTCGACCCGGATAAACCCCATATAGGTCGCTACACTCGTCGCATCGACCCTATCCGCAACCCGTATACGCCCGGGGCCGGTTCCCGCCCACCCGCGCTGACCGGCCGCGACGAGGAGATCGAGGCCTTCCGCGTCCTGCTCGCCCGCCTCAAGCTCGGGCGGCCAGAGAAGAGCATGCTCATCACCGGCCTGCGCGGCGTCGGCAAGACCGTGCTCCTGAACACGTTCGAGGCGATCGCCGAGGAGGCAGGCTTCCGCACCGCCAAGAGCGAGATCACCCACGAGACCGAGTTCCGGCCGCTGATCGCCCGGCTCGCCCGCCGAGCGCTGCTCGCGATCAGCCCGGCCAAGCGGATGAAGGAGCGCGCCCGCCGCGCCGCCGCCGTCTTCAAGGCGTTCACCCTGCGCACCCCCGAAGGCCTGGAGATCGGCGTCGACGTCGACGCCCTGCTCGGCCGCGCCGACTCTGGCGACCTCGGCGACGACCTCTCCGACCTCTTCGTCGCGCTCGGCGAAGCAGCCGCCGAGCACGAGACCGGCATCGTCTTCCTGCTCGACGAGGTGCAGTTCCTCGACCGCGCCGAACTGGAGGCCCTGATCGCCGCCCTGCACCAGGTCTCCCAGCGCGAGCTGCCGCTCACGCTCGCCGGCGCCGGCCTCCCACAGCTGCCGGCGCTGACCGGCGCGGCCAAGTCATACGCCGAGCGGCTGTTCCGCTTCCCCACCATCGACCGGCTCCCCGACCAAGCCGCACGCGACGCGCTCGAGCTACCGGCCCGAGCGGAAGGCGTCGACTATGAGCGCGCGGCGACCACCCGGATCCTCGAGCTCACCGAGGGCTACCCCTACTTCCTGCAGGAGTACGGCAGGCATGTCTGGAACGTCGCCGCCGGCCCAACGATTAGGGCCGAGGATGTCGAGCGGGCGCACGACCTTGTTCAGCTCGACCTCGACGAGAGCTTCTTCCGCGTCCGGATCGGCCGCGCCACCAAGGCCGAACTCGCCTACCTCGCCGCGATGGCACACCTCGGCTCCGGCCCCTACCGCTCCGGGGAGATCGCCGCCAAGCTCGGCCGCCCCGGCCCCGAGAGCGTCGCCCCCACGCGCGCCCGCCTGATCGAGAAAGGCCTCATCTACAGCCCCTCCTACGGCCTCAACGAGTTCACCGTCCCCCAGTTCGACGCCTTCATCCGGCGAAGCTTCCCGCTCGAGGAGTCATGACTCACAGGCGGACCCTGCGTCTCACCCCTTTCGGCAGCTCGCACGGAGCGACGGAGCAATGAGCCACAGGCCGCAGCGCGTCCACGGATACGCGCCCATCCGCGACTACGCCGCGATCGGCGATGGCCGAACGGTCGCCCTGATCGCCCGCGACGGGTCGATCGACTGGCTCTGCCTGCCCGACCTCGACTCGCCGAGCGTCCTCGGCGCTCTGCTCGATGCCGAGCGCGGCGGGCGATTCGCCCTCGAGCCAGACGTCCCGTACGAGGCGACCCGCCGCTACCTGCCGGAGACGAACGTTCTCGAGACGACGTTTGCGACGAGCGCCGGACGCGTACGCCTGACCGACGCCTTGACGCTGCCCGCGGATGGCCTGAGCCCATACCGCGAGCTCGTCCGCCGCGTCGAGGGCCTCGCGGGCATCGTGCCCTTGCGCTGGCGCGTCGAGCCGCGCTTCGGCTACGGGGCGGCGAAAACGCGGATCGACCGGCGCGGTGGCGTCCCGGTTGCGCTGAGCGGCCGCGATGCGCTTGCCCTCTGCAGCTGGGAGGCGGGAGCGCCGGAGTACGGCGAGCAGGCGATCAGGGGTCGCTTCAGCGTCGGCGAAGGCGGGGTCAGCCTCCTCGTGCTGAGCGCCTCTCATCAGGAACCGCTCGTCCTGCCGGCCCGGGACGAAGCCGAATCGCGGCTTCAGGCGACGGCGCAGTCGTGGCGCGCGTGGGCAAGCGCGCGCGAGTACGCCGGGCCCTGGCAGGAGGCGGTCATCCGAAGCGCGCTCGCGCTCAAGCTGCTCGTCTATGCGCCGTCGGGTGCGATCGCCGCCGCCGCGACGACGTCGCTGCCGGAGGAGATCGGCGGCGAGCGCAACTGGGACTACCGATTCTCCTGGCCGCGCGACGCCGCCTTCACGCTCCAGGCGCTGCTCGCGCTCGGCTGCGCGCCCGAGGCGCGCGCCTTCTTCTCCTGGATCCTCCACGCCTCGCAGCTGACACACCCGCGCCTCCAGGTGCTCTACCGCCTCGACGGGCGAGCCAAGGCCGAAGAGCACTCACTGCCACTCGCTGGCTACTGCGGCTCCCGACCGGTTCGCGTCGGGAACGGGGCCGCGGATCAGACGCAGCTCGACGTCTACGGCGAGCTGCTCGAGGCCGCTTCGCGCTTCGCTGCTTCCACCGGCGGGCTCGATCGCGACCACGGCCGTCGCCTCGCCGAAGTCGCCGACTTCGTCTGCGAGAGTTGGGAGCAGCCGGACGCCGGCATCTGGGAGACGCGTAGCGAACCAGCGCACTTCGTCCAGTCGAAGATGATGTGCGCTGTCGCGCTGATGCGGGCCTGCGAGCTGGCCGAGCGCGGGCTCCTGCCGGCGAAGAACAGCGAGCGGTGGCGGCGCGAGCAGGAGCGCATCCGCGAGTTCGTCGAGACGCGCGGCTACTCGGAGAGCAAGCGAAGCTATGTCCGTAGCGTCGGCGAGCACGAGGTTGATGCCTCGCTGCTCCTCGCCGTCCATGCCGGCTACGACCAGCCGCGCGCACCACGCTTGCTCGACACCGTCGACGCCGTCCGCCGGGACCTCGGCCGCGGACCGTTCATCCACCGCTATCTCGGCGAGGACGGCCTCGCAGGCGAGGATGGCGCTTTCCTCGCCTGTTCGTTCTGGCTGGTCGACGCGTACGCTCGTCAGGGTCGCCTCGACGAGGCGGCGACGCTGATGGACGAGCTCGTTCCGCTGGCTAATGACGTCGGTCTCTTCGCCGAGGAGATCGACCCGTCGACGGGCGAGTTCCTCGGCAACTTCCCGCAGGGTCTGTCGCACCTGGCGCTGATCAACGCGGCTGTCTCGATCGAGGAGGCGCGGCCGTGATCTGGGGCGCGCTCGTCGGCGGCCTGGCCGGCACGCTGGTGTTGACGACGATACTGCGGGCGGCGAGCGAGCTCGGCCTGACGCGGATGGACCTTCCCTTCTTGCTCGGGACCGCCGTGACCGCCGACCGCGTTCGCGCGAAGGCGATCGGCTACGCGCTGCACTTTGGCTTCGGCCTGCTCTTCGCCCTCGCCTACTACGCCGTCTTCGTCGTCATCGACGAGAGCGGCTTCTTGCTGGGCGCGCTCTTCGGTCTCGTGCACGCCCTCTTTGCCAGTAGCGCCCTGGTCAACATCCTGCTTCCGGTCGTTCATCCGCGCATGGGCACTGGCTTCACCGCCGCCGGCTCGGCGCCGCTGCTCGAGCCGCCGGGGTTCCTCCTCCTCAACTACGGCCGCCAGACGCCGCTGGCGACGATCATCGCTCACATCGCCTACGGCGCGATCGTCGGCGGCTTCGTCTCGCTCGCGAGCTGATGCAAGGCAAGGTCGTCGTCATCACCGGAGCCTCGTCGGGCGTCGGACGCACGTGCGCGCGCGAGTTTGCCCGCCGGGGCGCTCGCGTGGGGCTGATCGCCCGCGGGCGGGACGGGCTCGAGGCGGCACAGCGCGAGGTCGAAGAGCTCGGCGGCCGCGCGCTCGTATTCCCGCTCGACGTCGCCGACGCCGAGGCCGTCGAGGCGGCCGCTGCGGCGACCGAGGAGCAGCTCGGACCGATCGACGTCTGGGTCAACAATGCGATGCTGTCCGTCTTTTCACCCGTTGCCGAGCTGAGCGCCGACGAAGTACGCCGCGTGACCGAGGTCACGTATCTCGGCTACATCCACGGGACGCTGTCGGCGCTGCGGCGGATGCGCCCGCGGAACCGCGGCGTCATCGTCCAGGTCGGCTCGGCGCTCGCCTACCGGGCGATCCCCTTGCAAGCCGCTTACTGCGCAGCCAAGCACGCCATCGAGGGCTTCACCGAGTCGCTGCGCTGCGAGCTCCTGCACGACGGCAGCAACGTCCGCGTCACCATGGTGCAGCTACCGGCGCTGAACACGCCGCACTTCAGCGTCGTGCGCACGCGCCTGCCTCGCCACCCAAAGCCGGTGCCGCCGATCTTCCAGCCGGAGGTGGCCGCGCGCGCGGTCGTCTTTGCCGCCGAGCACCCGCGGCGGGAGATTTGGGTCGCCGGCTCCACCGTCCGGGCGCTTCTCGGCAACAAGGTCGCGCCGGGCCTGCTTGATCGCTATCTCGGGCGGACGGGCTATGACGCGCAGCAGACTGCGGCGCCGGCCGAGCGCGATCGCCCTGACAACCTGGCCGAGCCGGTGCCGTGTGACCGAGGCGCACACGGCATCTTCGACAGCGAGGCGCACTCGCGGAGCGTGCAGTTCCTAGCGCTGACTCACCGGCGCCTGCTCGGAGCGGGCGCGGTCGCGGCCGCCGCCGGGGCCGTACTCCTTTTGAGGAGAGGGCCACGCTGACGCGGCTGGCCCTCGCGCGGTCTTCGCCGCTTTTGACGGCGTATGTCGTCGCGCCGTGCGGCCTCACGTTGCTCAAACTCGCGGCACGCTTCGACAGGCGGCGGCAGTCCCAGGCTCGCTTCTGAACTCGGGCATGTTTCGCCGAGCCTGGCAGCTATGCGGGGACGAGAGCGGCGAGAAGCTCCTCTCTTGTCGGCGGCTTCGCTACCAGTGCGTCCGCGCCTGCTGCGCGCGCGTCCTGAAGCATCGCCGCGTCGTCGACGCCTGTCGTTACGACAATCCGTGCCTTGGAGCCGAGCTCCCTCAGGCGCCGGATCGCCTCGACCCCGTTCATGACGGGCATGTTCAGGTCCATGAGGATTACCTCCGGACTGAGGGCCGCGGCCATCGTGAGCGCCTCTCTGCCATGGCGGGCCCTGCCGACCACAATGATTCCATGCTCTGACGCCAGGATGACCTGAACGAGCAGCGCTGCGTTGTCCTCGTCTTCGACAACGAGCACCCGCAGCGGAGTGCGGCTAGCGAGAAAACGCATCGGAACGAGGCGCACGCGACGATACGAAAGCTCTCTCGTGATCTGGGATGGAGACGGCGTCACTACAGCGGCATCGTCCGCCGCCAGCGTCAGTAGGAAGGCGCTGATCCTCAGGGCGGCTTCCTCAGGACCGATGGCGCGGCGGACGACTGCGACGACGGCCGCAACCGGGGCCAAATACGACCCGGTGCTGATCTCGCCGGGCGGATCCGGCTCAAGCTCGCCTGCAGGCTTGACCTCATACACATCCCCGCCGCGTCCCCAGGCTGGCAGTGCCGCGTACACCGCAGCTTCGCTGGCATCCGCCGTCAGGTAAACGCGGTCGGCCCGAGGCACGCCGCTCAGACCTCAAAACCCGCAGCCTCCGCACCCTCAGCTCGAGTCCGTGTCCAGGCCGGGAGAGTTCGGGCCGGAGTTCGCCGGCGACCGGCTCGACGAAGCCGTCGAAGAGCATCCGCTCGATCCGAACGTGGTCGTGGAACCACTCGAGGTGCCGCAGCCGTGGGATCGCGAGGCACGCGTGCAGGTGGAGCGACGGCGCCGTGTGGGCGGAAAGGTCGAGGCCGTGGACGTCGGCGAACGCCGCGGCGCGGAGGAAGCCGGTGATGCCGAGGCAGCGCGTGGCGTCGGCCTGGAGGCAATCGACGGCGCCGATCAGGTTGCGGAAGTCGGCCGGGACGTACGCATATTCTCCGGCTGCGATCTCCATTCCGGCCGGGGCGCGCTCGCGCACGAGCCGCAACCCCTCCAGGTCTGCGGAGCTCACGGGCTCCTCGAACCAGCTGACGCCGTGCTCGGCGAAGAGCTCGGCGAACGAGAGCGCCTGCTTGGGCGCATAGGCCCCGTTGGCGTCGACGAAGAGTTCCGCGGAGTCGATCGCCCGCCGCGCCGCCTCGACCCGCTCGAGGTCGTCCGCGGGCTCGCGCCCGACCTTCATCTTCACGCGCGGGATCCCCTCGGCCGCCCAGCCGCCCAGTTGCTCCTCGAGGCGGGCGATCGAGTACGAGGTAAAGCCGCCGCTGCCGTAGATGGGTACGGCGTCGCGGGCAGCGCCGAGCAGCGTGCAGAGCGGAAGCTCGAGGAGTCGGGCCTTCAGGTCCCATAGTGCCGTGTCGATCGCCGAGATCGCGGTCGCGGCGATTCCCGGCCGGCCGATGTTCCGCGCGCGCCGGCCGAGCGCCTCCCAGATCGCGGGGAGCGCGAACGCGTCCTGCCCTTCGACCAGGTCGCGCAACGGATCGTCGATGACGGCCGCCGCGGCTGCGTGCGCATAGGTGTAGCCGAACCCGCGCTCGCCGCCGGCCTCCGCGTGGACAACGACCAGCGTCGTCGAGTCCCATTCGAGCGTTCCGTCGGATTCGGGGAGCAGGAGCGTCGGAAGGGCGCCTACGGCTTCCGGCGCGTCACTCGCTCGATCAGGGTCAGCGCCTCGGCAAGGCGTCGCATCCAGTACCGGAACCAGTCTCCACCGAAGGGGACCCCGACCCCCACTCGCACGCGCCGCCCGGATGGAGCCCCTTATGGAGCCCGGGGTCACAAATCGGGGCAAATGGGGCAAATCGACGTACCGCCGAGACCGCGGAAACAAGCCAAATCGGTTGCCGCCGGATGCCACCGGTTGCCGCTTGGAGCATGGGTAAATCGGCGGTCTTGCCGACGGCTGCCACCGGCGCAGGACCCCTTCTGCGAAGGAGGGGGTCGATCTCGGCGTGCTCTAAAGACGCCAAGTCCCGCAGACCCGAAGGCCCACAGGACTTGACCCGACCACTCTGGCACGCGGCGATCTCGCCGTCAAGCGATGCCCCACACGCCAACCGAATACGTGTGTCGCCGGCAGGGCGAACGCTCCGCCGAGGTCTCTAAGGAACGCCACGCGCCAACTCTCGGGCGCGCTCCGCTGGAGTTTCACGAAGGACCTAGTAGCCGGGTCCGCCCCCGCCGTCGCCTCCGCCCGAGACGGCGAAGATGACGACGACAGCAACGATGGCCAAGACGACCATCGCTCCCACGAGCCAGCGCACGCTGATCGCAGACATGCCTTTCGGATATCCGACGTTCCGGAGCCAAAACGGGTCACGGCCCGCCACGGCGGGACCGAGAGCATCAAAGCCAGTTTGCTGGCGACCGGCCGCGGGTAAGGGAGAGGTCAGTGAGCGAGTCCGTGATCCCTGATCCAGAGCAGCCGAGGCCGCCGGACGAGCCGCCGGAGTCCGAGCCGCCGGAGCCTGAGCCGCCACAGCCCGAGCCGCCGCAGCCCGAGCCCGAACGGCCGGCGCCGGACGTCGAGCCTCCGTCCGCTCGGTAGGCCCAGGCCGAGCCGCACACGTCGCCGCCGGTCTCCCGTGACGGAATGGGGCGAAGCCCTGCACGCCGCGCTCGTGCTGCGCAGGGGCCTCTGAAACGAGAAGCTGCCGGCATCGTCTCTAGAGTGATGCCGACGAGACGGAAGGAGGAAGCCGGATGCCGGTCTGCGAGGTTTGCGGAAACGACTACGACAAGGCGTTCGAGGTCCGAGCAGAGGGCTCGACCCATACGTTCGACAGCTTCGAGTGCGCAATCCAGGCGCTGGCACCAATCTGCGCCCACTGCAGCTGCCGCGTGATCGGACACGGCGTCGAGGCCAACGGTCGCATCTTCTGCTGCGCGCACTGCGCCGGCCAGGAAGGCGTCTCCGAGCTGCGGGATCGAGCGTAGCCGGCGCCGCGTCGGGCCAAAGAAAGGCTGAGTCCTGTGAGCCCGAAGGCCCGCAGGATTCAGTGACAAGGACGCTGCCGGACGTGTTCGGGTGTGTTCAAGCTTGAACCCGGCCCGAGGCACTGTGGATGAGCGATCGCGAAGAGCAGATCGAGGAGACCCGGAAGCGCGAGGCTGAGCGCCGGGAACGCCTCCGTGACGCCGAGGCGCGCGCCGACGAGACGCTCGAGCAGGCCGAGAAGCGCCTAGAACGGGCGGACAAGGAAACGGTCGGCTCCCCGCCCGACGAGGAATAGGGCGGGTCGAGCGTGCGCCGGCTACTCGTGCTCGCCACCGCTCCTGTCGATGACGCCGTCCTGCGCGAGGAGGTACGGCGGCACGCGGGCAGCGAGGAAGCAGAGATCCTCGTGGTCGCGCCCGCCGCCCGCCTTTCGCGGCTGCGATGGCTCGCGAGCGACGAGGACGAGGCGCGAGCCAAGGCGACGCTCGCGAGATGGAACAGGCGCTCGAGGAAACCGGGAGCGTGGACGCGGAGGTGGGAGATCCCGATCCCATCCAGGCGATCGAAGATGCCCCTGCGCATCTTTCCCGCCGACGAGTTGATCGTCGTCACGCGCTCCGGCTCGGAATCGCTGGCTCGAGAATGTGGGCGCGAAAGAGGCCCTCGAGCGCCTCGGACTTCCGGTTACCCGTCTGACCGTCGAGCGCCACTGAGGAGGCGTCCCCGCAGCTAGTGCACGATCATGATGTCGCGGTGCGTGCGCCTCGCGACGTCCTCGCTGACGCTTCCCTCGAGCAGGCGCTTGATGAAGCTCGGCTCTCTCGTTCCCACCACGATCACGTCCGCCTGCCGCTCGTCGGCGATCTCGACGATCCGCTCGGCGGGTGCTCCGACCTCCGCCACGAATTCCGCTTCGACCTCGCGCTCCGCCAGGATCGCCCGGGCATGCTCCAGGTGCCGCTCGGCCAGTTCGAGTTCGTCGCTGCTCGCCGCTGCAAACTGTGAAGGCGCTGTGGGCAGTGCCGCTTCGATCCCGGGTCGAGGGATCGCCGGGGTTGCCACGCTCGCGACGATGAGCTGCGCGCCGAAGACACGGGCAAGCTCGGCGGCGCGTGTGAGCGCGCGTCCGGCTGACTCGCTTCCGTCAAAGCCGACGAGAAATCGTCTTCAATTTCCGGGAAGTTAGCGAGATGCCGCCGCGCGCCTACTCGCCCTTTTCGTGTCCCTTCTCGTCGTGCTGCTTCATCACGGTCCGGGCTGCGACCTCCTCCTCGCGCCCCTTGTAGCGGCCTTCCTTCTTCGCCTCATCCTTAATGTGCTCGTACTGGCGCTGCTCCTTGTCGCTGACGCCCCGCACGTGCTTCTTCTGCGGCATCTCCTGGCTCCTTTCTAGCGGCGTTCCGCCGTGGATGGGTCCGAGATCGCCTCGACCGTCTCGCCGACCTTCTCGTGATCCTCGTCGTGCGCAATGTCCGCTTGCGCGAGGATGCCGACGAGGCGGTCGCCCTCGACGACCGGCAGCCGCCGCACCTGGTGATGCGCCATCAGCCGCAACGCTTCATCGAGGTCGGAGTCAGGCTCGGCGGTGATCACGCCGGTCGAGGCGACGTCGCCGACGGATACGGATTCGAGGTTCGCGTTTTCGGCGACTGCGCGCGTGGCTATGTCGCGATCGGTGAGCATCCCGATCAGGCGACCCTCCTCGGTGACGGGAAGCGAGCCAACATCCTCGTCCCGCATCATCTTCGCCGCCTTGACGACCGGGTCCATCGGGCTGATCGCGAGCGGATTTTCGGTCATGACTTCGCGAACGCTTCGTGCCATCGCTCCTCCTAGTGGTTCTGTCCTCGTGATTCCCCGCCCACGCTCACCCTAAACGGCGACGGTTTTCTCACCTCGAAGTCCGGCGGTTGCCATGTTCGCCACGGCTGCTTGGACCAAAATTGATCACCCCCTTTCGCGCAACCCACCGTCACGGGAGCGACACCGTCCGTCGTCAGCTCGTCAGGTCGCGGCGCTCCTCGGCCAGCCGCTCCGAGACGGGGAAGCGGCCGGTGGCGTGGAGCCTGCGGTTGCAAACCCCGTCGCGCCAATCGGCGTACTGGCCGTCGAGCTCGGGCAGGGTCGCGAAGCGCCGCGCCGGCCAGAAGCCCGACTTGAGGTGGCGCACCGCCGCTTCGACCGCGCCCTTCTCGCGCGGCGGCCGGGTTGAGCATCCCGCAGCGCGGGCAGACGACGTAGCGCTCGGCGACGAGGAGGTCAGCCGGCGGCCGGGCCGCCACCTCTAGCACGCGCTCGAGCCGCCCGGCGCTGATGCCGAGCTCGCTGGCCAGCGCCTAGCCGGAGATCACGACCAAGCGAACTGGCACTCCGTCCACGCTGCGCTTCGGTGCGTCCGCGGTCGCCTTCGACTCGACGAGCCCCTCCTCGTCTTCCGGCCGCACTGCCACCACGATCTCGTCCGCCGCGAAGGTCGCGAGCGCGTCACGGATCGCGAGTTCGACGTCCGCTTCCCCAGCGACAACCTCCACAGTCGCGCCGGGAAGTTGCTCCGCCGTACGCTCGGCCTCACGCTCGGCGTGGGCGAATGCGCGCTGGTCGTTAGCGAGCCAGTCGAAGACACCCTGCCGGACGACGGGCACGACAACCTTGATCGTGTCGGCGGCACCGACCTGGGCGCGAAGGGCCGCTTCGGCGTGTTCGACCGTGCTGACGACCAGAACGTTTCGCACGCGCGGAATCCTACCCCGAGTACAGCCCGGCGCTAGACCGCTGGCGCCAGTGCAGGCCGGCGTCGCCTGCGCGAGAAGACAGCGCCCGGCCTGATGGTGCGACCACGGTTCAGCACTGCGGGGTGACCACCGGAACGTGCCAACTCAGCGCCGCACGGCCTGAAGATTGGCGCCGACCACCGCCCGGGATCGCATCGCGGGCCCTCTCTTCCGCTGGCCGGCGTTGCTGGGTGCTTGATTGGGGGTCGCGGCGCTGGGCAGTTGCCGACACCACAGGATTCCTGCACGCGCGCCCGAGGCGGGGGCTAGGGCGGCTGACTCAGCTTGGGGCCGAGGGCGGCCAAGCAAGGACGGACGTTCGTATCGTCTGCCGCGAGGTGATCGTCAAGCCTGCTTGCGGCGGCCGCGATGCCAGGTGGCCTGCTCCGATTGGGTCGTCTTTGCGATAACCTCGGCCGCGGAGCCGACCGGCGCTCGCCTAGGGCCTAATCCGGTCGGCCTAGCGCTCGTGCTTCTTGGTGGTGCGTTGGTTGCCTGGATTGTGACGATCGGGCGTATGTGTGGCATGGATGCTGGCCCCGGGCACCGCCCTCGGGGGCTTTGGCTGGTACCTCGGTGTTTGGGTCACGATGATGGATGGCCGCGATGATGCGGCCCTCTTTTGCCCCGATGGCGTTCGCGTTCTCGCGAATCTCACGGGAGCGTTCGCTTAAGGCGAGCTGGACAGACATCTAGCCCGACGATGCCGTCTCGTCGTGCGGC
>JBBPIN010000047.1:0-12680 GCA_038040285.1 Actinomycetota bacterium | reverse complement strand
TCCCCGGTTGGCCCAGGGTCGACGCTCAAATTCCTAAGGAAGCGGGAATTCTGGCCCTACCGCTTTTCGCGCAAAGGAGCACTCATCATCCACAGCGTCGGCCGTCCGCAGCTCTCCTGCTCCCATTGCGAACGTTCGCGTTGCTCACGCGTGCCCTGCTCCGTCCAGCCGGCGCCCGATTGAGCCGACCCAAGGGCGGGAACTGCCCAAAGCTCCCCCTGCCCACGGGACAGCCCCGGGCAGTCCGGGCTGCGCGATCAGCCGGCGCCGCAGACTCCCCTGGGGAAGCCGTAATGCTTCGTCTGAGCGGAGGCCTGTTCGAATCTCGCGAACGCCCGGTCGGCGATCCGCTTGACCTCCGGACCTGGCGCCGTCGACGCCTCCCGGAGCTGGTCGGCGACCGCGCCGATGTCCTCGATGTAGCCGTCGAGCAGCTCCAGGTCTTCCGGCGGCGCGGCGAGGCCGGCGAGGCCGTCGCGCGACTGCTCGAGCAGGTCGGCGTAGCCAGCGAGGAACCGGCGCGCCGCCCGGTGCTCGGCGGGCGTGCTGCCCTTGGCGAACGGATTGTCGGAGGTCAGCTGCGGGAGGTCGCGGACGCCGCGCTCGGCGGCGCGGCAGATCGCGCTGCCCTGGCTGATCACCTGATGCTTGGTCAAGGTCGCCGCGGTGGTGGTCGTCGACGGTTTATCGCCATCGTCGCCGCAGCCGGCGTAGGCGAGCAGCGCGCAAGCGGCGAGCGCCGCCAACGCGCCCCGCCGGAGCGGGGATCCGCGTCGTGGTCGTACGTGGTTGGACTTCATGGACGCTCCTTTCAGTTGCTTACGCCCTCGGCGGTCGGCCGCGACATCGCCGCGCGTGACGGTTTGCCCAAAAACGTCTCACTGCCACGCCCAGACCCTAGCCCGTCTCCGGGAGCGGTCGCCTCCGCCGAGGTCGGCTAGACACCCGCTAAGGACGACTTGCGGAAGCACTGGCTATCGCTCCCGCGCAAAGCGGAAGCGAGGATCTGCACGCGTGAGGGGTGACCTCGCTTCCGGCGGTCGCCCAAGGTGGGAGAGAATGGGCTCGGGCGCGGACATCGCCTAGCTCGGCGCCTGCTGAAGGCCCCAAGCTCGCGCTGCACGGCGTCCGACGGGTTGACACACTCCCGCATCTTCCACCCTCCGGTGGCAATGAACGTACTCACGAGGATTGAGGAGGAAGCATGAGCAACAGCAAGTCATGGGTAGCGCCGCTCACCGGCGTCGTCTTTGCTGGTCTGATGATCCTGGGATTCGTCCTGACCGACGGGGCGGGGGACGCGAGCAACGCGACGCAGAAGACCGCCCAGGAGATCGTCGACCACTACAAGGACAACAAGGACCAGCAGATGCTTGGCTCGTTCGTGCTCGGCCTGGCGGCGGTGTTCTTCCTGTTCTTCGCCGGTTGGATCCGGAAGGTCCTGCGCGACGCCGAGGGCGCGGGCGGAACGCTGTCCGCCGTCTCGCTCGCCGGGGCGATCGTGTTCGTGGCGGGGGCGGGAGTAGTCGCGACGATTGGCTTCGCGCTCGCGGACCTCGCGGGCGACATCGACCCGATCGCTCTACAGGCGATCAACGCGATCAGCTACGACTTCTTCATCCCGTTCGCGATAGGGATGAGCACCTTCCTGCTGGCGACCGGGATCTCGGTCGTACGGCACGGCGCCCTGCCTAAGTGGCTGGGCTGGGTCGCGATCGTGATCGGGGTGGCCTCCTACAGCCCCGCGGGTTTCTTCGTGTTCCCCCTCAGCCTCGTCTGGGTGGTGGTGGTGAGCATCCTTCTCACCGCGAGAGCCCGCGGAGGCGGAGCACGCGCCGCGGGAGCTCCAGCCTGATCCAGTCGGTCACGCCCTGCCCTCTCGATGGGGGCGGGGCGGGCCGCTCAGCGCAGCTTGGACGATGTCGAAGCCCATGTCACCCCGGGCGAGAGTGCCCGATGATCGCGTTTCAGGTTGGCGCCGTATGCCGTTGGACAGCCGCTTCTCGCGGAGGCTGTCGCACAAACCCCCTGCTGTCCGGCCCCTTCTGGACGATCCAGGCATGCCCCAGAACTTCCTCAGCTCTGACCGTGACCAACCGATGCTGCTGCCGCCGGATCTTCGCGACTGGCTAGATGAGGACCACCTCGCCTGGTTCGTGATCGAGGCGATCGAGGCACTCGACCTCGAGGCCTTTTACGCCGACTATCGCGCCGACGGCCACGGCCGTGCCGCCCACGAGCCGAAGATGATGCTGACCCTGCTCGCCTACGCCTACTCGGTCGGCGAGCGCTCATCGCGGGGAGTCGAGCGGCGCTGTCGCGAGGACGTCGCCTTCCGGGTGATCACCGCCAACCAGGCCCCCGATCACGCCACGATCGCCCGCTTTCGGGTCCGCCACGAGACGGCGCTTAGCGATCTCTTCGGCCAGGTGCTCGGGCTCTGCGCCGACGCCGGGCTGGTCTCCGTCGGCGTGCTCGCAGTCGACGGCACCAAGCTCGCCGCCGCGGCCAGCAACCACTCCAACAAAAGCTATGAGCAGATCGCCGCCGAGATCCTCGCCGAGGCCGGGCGCATCGACGCCGCCGAGGACGAGCTTCACGGCTCCGCGCGCGGCGATGAGCTGCCCGCACACCTGGCAAGCCGCGAGGGCAGGCGGGCCTGGCTTCGCGAGGCGAAGGAGTGGCTCGAGCGCGAGCGAGCCGCCCAGGCAGAGGCGGTTCCGAGGGACCGCTCGCAGCGCCTTGAGCTCTGCCGCCAGCGCCTGGTCGCCGACTGGCAGACCGAGCGCCAGGCAAACCGCGACTACGAGGCCTACCGCGCGCGTGGGGTGATGAAGGACGGCCGGCGCTTCGGCCGCCCGCCAAACCCAGTCGAGCCGCCCGCCCAACCCGAGGGCACGATCAACCTCACCGATCCCGACTCCAAGAACATGAAGGCATTCCGCGGCTACGTGCAGGGCTACAACGCCCAGGCGGTGACCACCGAGCGCCAGATCATCGTCGCCGCCGAGATCGCCCCCGACGGGCTCGACACAGCTCAGCTCGACCCGATGATCGCCGCCGCCGAGCGAGAGCTCGAAGGGGCCGGCGTCAGCGAGCGCCCCAAGGTCGTGCTGGCCGACGCCGGCTATTGGTCAAACGGCCACATCGACGCCCTGCGCGAACGGGGGATGACCCCGATCGTCGCTCCCGACGCCCACAACCGCGACGGTCCCCGAAAAACGCGCCTCGGCGGGCCCTACGACTTCATGCGCAGGGTCCTTGCCACAGACCAAGGGGCCGAGCTCTACTCCCGCCGCCAGTGGATGGTGGAGCCCGTCTTTGCCCAGATCAAGGCGAATCGACGGATCGGGCGCTTCAAACGAAGAGGGCGGGCGGCCGCTCGCTCGGAATGGCGCCTGATTGCCGCGACCAACAACCTGTTGAAGCTCCACCGACACTGCGTGGCCACCGCGACGGCCTGATCGGGGCCGAAAGGCCCTGCCGTTTTCAGATTGCGCCGGTCTTGCCGCCCACGGCCCGGGTGGGGTGCCTTTGCGCGACAGCCTCCGCGCGAAGCGGAAGTGCCCGCGGCCTCAGGTGGCCGGTCGCACGGCCACCTGCGCAGCCTGCAATGACCCATCCTGCATCCAGAGCTCGGTGAGAATCGGCTCCGGGTTCAGCAGAGCGCGCGGAGTCTGCGAACTCGGTACAGGGCTAGCCTCGTGAGTTGCGATGGACGTCAGGTTCAGGCCGCGCAACTGCTTCGACGCGGCAACGAACGCCGCTAGCTCCTTCTCGGGTCCACCCAGGTGGGGCCAGTTCTCGTCGAGACGCCGCTTCGGAATGTGAGCCGTCTCGATCGCATCGAACGCACGGTGGATCGCCTCGTACATCTCGCGATGCTCGCGCTCACGCGTTTCCTCGGCCACTTGTACGCGCTCGTCGCCGTCCTCCGTCGCCACCAGAACCCTGAGTGCGTTGACCCGATCGCGAACACCAGCCGCGTAGATGAGCATCCCCACCCGCGGGACGTGCTTGGCTGTCGCCGCCTTCAGGAAATCTGAGCACTTCTCTTTTTTGACGACGCTGAGGTCGCTCATCATTGATTCAGCATCGGAGGCAAAGCGGTCGAGCGATCGTGAGATTGCCTTGAACACATCGTCGATGCTGCTGTCGGCGTGTACCAGCCGAGAGAGATCCTGCGAGCCCAGGCCACCGGCCCGCTCGAACACCTGCTGCAGCTCGCGGCAGACTTCATGGGCGGAGTCGATCTTGCCGAGCTGCTCATCGAGTACATCGCTTTGAAGGCCCTCGAGCCCATGGCGAATCGAGCCTAGTTTGGAATCGATGCTCGCCAGGTAGTACTGCATCGTCACCGCGCTGGCCACCGCGAAACCGGCGGATACAGTCATCTTCGCCGCGTTGGCCGCGCCTCCCTGCCCCAGCCGCAGCTGGCCGGCAAAGCGCTTGCTCGCGGCGTCACGGACCGTTCCCACCTTCCCGGTCGAGGTCGACACGAGTTCAAGCGAGCGGTTGTCGAGCCCTTTCAGCAGGTGTTTAGGGCCCAATACTCGAATCACCTTGCCGCGGTGAAGGGCGTCTCCGACCGCCTTCGAGCTCTGCGCGAGCTGCTGCACGGCGATCGGCGGAGGCGTGTCGGCGGAGCCCAATCCGGCGAGCACCGAGTCATCATGTTCGAGAACGGCTATCTCCATCTCGCCGGCGGAGGCCGGAAGCGGGGGCTCGAGCACCTCCGACTGGCCCGCCTCCAGGGGATCGAGAGAGTGCTCCCATGCTGCGTAGGCATCCAGGGGCTCGCTCAACCGGCCCTTGATGTACCGGACGAAGCTCGCGTCATCCCTGAGGCCCCAGGGCCAGGTGTCCGGGATTAGATCGACAGGCCACCCCACATAGACGATGGCCCCAATGGCCTGACAGAGCTCCGTCTTGGAGGCGTCCCGGTAAGAGCCCTTCTTGTAGGAGAGCACCAGCCTGCGTAGAGGCGCCAGATCGTCACGGAGCTCTCGGAATCCCTCGGCGCGTACGTCAGCGGCATCGATGGCGCGCTGTAGCGCGGGCGGGTCGTCCAGGAGGTCCCTGGCGCGCTCGACCATGCGCTCGTAGACCTGCTGCCACTTGGGATCCGGGGGCTGGCCGCCCGACATCAGGGCGACCGTAGTACATGAACCCGGCCTGTGCTTCATCCCTGACTCCCCCCGCGGAGCTCGCGCGTGGGGAGCTTCGGGACCCATCGGCAAGCTCCGAGGCCGAGCTGCCCTCCGCCGCACGGAGGGGATGCTGATACTGAGAAGCAGACCCGTGCCGGGCCTCCGTTCTTCGCGCTTTCCAGCAGCAAGATGGACGATCTCCGGGACGCCTCCCCGCAACGCGCGGAAACCGCGACCTGATGCCGCTCGGCTCGGGCAGAGATTTGACGCTGGCACTGGAAAGGGGGTACTTTCCAACACACCATGAAGTACCCGGTCCTGCCCGAGGCGGTTGCGGCTCTCACCAGGGCTCAAAGCGACTACGGGGCTCTTCAGGCCAGCACCGATGAGGTGCTCGCTGAGGCGCAGCAACGTCGCGAGACCGCCATGCGTCGAGTCGCAGCGTTTGGCGTGTCGCACGGTCCCATTGGCGAACTAACCGGGTTGAGCCCTACATGCGCCGATCAGATCCTCGGAACGGGAGAGGGATTCCGCGATCATCGGTCGGTATATCTGCCGGTAGGCGGTCCCCAGTTGCCCAGGTCGCCGTGATCCCAGAGCCTGCCGGTTGACGGCTCCACGCCTCCTAGCGATTGTTCTCGCGCTGACCGGCACCGTCAGCATCGCCGGCTGCTCGGAAGAGACGAGCCCGGCGACAAATGTGACGGCCACTAGCGCACGGCTGAATGGCACGTTGACTTGGCAGAACGGCGAGGGGCCTGGGGAATTTTGGTGGGAGTACTCGAAAGACAATGGAGCCAACTGGAGCGCGACGGCTCACACCGCCTTCGGGACGCTCGGATGCTCTGATCCGAGTGGAACCTGTTCTCTGCCGGTGAGTAAGGACATCGGCGGACTCACGCCTTCCAGCCACTACATCTTCCGCCTGGCAGGCTGGACCACAATCAACGGAACCCGGACAGGAACTGTCTATGGCGATTCGAACTGGACAAGCAGCTCAGATCCTGACCCGCCGTACGAATACGACTCATTCGACACCCACGCTGTCAACCCGTGGATCAACCCCTCGACCGGAAACCCCTACCACTGGGCACGCACAGCGAACCCGTTCACGGTCAATCTGGGCAACGATGTAACGAGCGCGTGGACGAGCTCCCTTGCAGGCGCGTCCACGGACTGGTCGAGCTACGGAGCACTCACTGATTACTTCGGCACATTCACGACGACCAACCCACTGCGCGCCACTGTCGTTGCTGGGCTGACCACCGGGCGTAAGTGCTCACCGAGTAGTGGCCACGTCGAGGTTTGCGACGCCGGATACGGAAACAATGGCTGGCTCGGTCTGGCGACGATCTGGGCCTCCGGGGACCACATCACGCAAGCCACAGTCAAGCTCAACGACACCTACTTTGGCAGCGGCTCCAGCTACAACACCCCCATATGGCGCGCGTTGGTGACCTGCCAGGAGGTGGGCCACACATTCGGCCTGGACCACCAGGACACCTCAGGTGCCAACTTCCACACCTGCATGGACTATGCCAGCGTGCCCGACAGCTGGAATACCCACCCGAATCGCTACGACTACTCCACACTCGAGTTCGATTACGCGCATTTGGACTCGACTAGCACACTCGCGGCGACAACCACAGCCTCAGGCGGGCATGGCCTCCGACGCCTGCGCGACGATCTGTACGTCGAGAACCTCGGCCGCGGGAATCGCCGCTTTGTGTGGGTGTTCTGGGCGAACCGCTCGGTGCGCCACAGCGCGCCGGACGAGGCGGACATCCAATCAAGCAGGTGATTGGCTGGTAGCCGGAGCCTGCTCTTTAGCTCGTCGTCAGGACTGCGAGCTCAAGGAGCCGCCCCCCGGCAAGCCCGCCAGGGAACACGTCGCAGCTCGGGCCCTCGGAGTGCTCGTAGCGTCAGGTCGCGACTTCGCCTTCTGTGGGGCCGGTCGGCCAACCGGGTCGCCTCGAGAGTGTCGCTTCCGCGTGGAAGCGAGAGTCCAGTGGTCGATCAGTGAGCGCCCGCTCGCTGCAGCTCCGAACGATCAGCGAAAGCGCCGTGGGCTACCGTCATTTGTTTGAGCCGATCGTCGTGCGTGGATGAGGTCACGGCATTGAAGGAGCTCAATAGGCCCCTCGACGCGGGCGGTGCGAGCAGACTGCGTACTGCTCCTTTGCATGGAATGTCATGAGGAGGGCCTCGCTCCGGGCGCAGCGCCTCCCTTGCGGATAACTTGACAAGCGCCTCGGCATTTGGTCAAATGCATTAGTCAATTGTCTAAACACTACGGTATGGCCGCTGGAAGGAGAGTCATGAACGACAAGGATCAGTCAAGCGAGCAAGGGAACGCGGCCTTTTACGCCTCCCCTGAGGACGCGCGCAACCAGCCCGCAGAGGAGTTCGTCTACGTCGCCTGCCTCTATTCCGGAACGGGCATCGATGAGCCCGACTTCATCGCGGTGGTCGATACGAACCCACAGTCGGAGACCTGCGGCGAGATCATTCATCGCACGCCGATGCCCAACGTCGGCGATGAGCTTCACCACTTCGGCTGGAACGTCTGCTCGTCGGCCTGCCACTCGGCACTGAGCCGGGACACGCTGATCGTGCCCGGCTTCCGCTCCTCGCGGATTCACATCATCGACATCTCGGAGCCGCGGCGGCCCGAAGTGGCGAAGGTGATCGAGCCGGAGGAGGTCAAGCAGAAGACCGGCTACAGCGCTCCGCACACCGTTCACTGCATGCCGGGCGACGTCGTCACGATCTCGATGTTGGGTGACCGTGACGGCAACCTCCCTGGTGGCTTTGCCGTGCTCGACGCCAAGGACTTCTCGGTCCTCGGTTCCTGGGAGCGGGAGAAGAACGGCCAGGAATTCATGTACGACTTCTGGTACCAGCCGCGCCAGAACACCCTGATCTCATCCGAGTGGGCGGCCCCCAACACCTTCAAGGACGGCTTCGACCCGGCCGATGTGGCCGCTGGGAAGTACGGGCAGCGGATTCATTTCTGGGATCTTGAGAAGCGAGCAAAGATCGAGACGCTCGACCTTGGCGAGGAGGGGTTGATCCCGCTCGAGATCCGCTGGCAGCACGACCCGGACTCAACCCAAGGCTTTGTCGCGGCCACGCTCTCGAGCAACGTGATGCGCTTCCACCGCCAAAACGGCAGCTGGGCGGCAGAAAGGGCGATCGACGTTGCGAACGAGGAGCTCGAAGGCTGGCCGCTACCGGGCGGCGTGCCCGGCCTGATCACCGACCTCGTGTTGTCGATGGACGATCGGGACCTCTTCTTTTCCAATTGGCTTCATGGGGACCTGCGCCACTACGACGTCTCAGATCCCGAGAATCCCAAGCTCAAATCACAGGTTTGGCTCGGCGGCTTGCTCGGGCGCGATCAGGGCCACCCGAAGGCCCCGGAGGCGCTCAACGGCGGGCCGCAGATGCTCCAGTGCTCGCTTGACGGGGAGCGCGTGTACGTGACGAATTCGCTCTATTCGACCTGGGACAACCAGTTCTATCCGGACATCCGTGGCTGGATGACCAAGCTCGACCGGCAGGAGGACGGCACCTATGCGCTCGACCCCGACTTCTTCGTCGACTTCACCAAGCTCGACACCGGGCCAGCGCGTCCACACGAGGTCCACCTGCCCGGAGGCGACTGCACGACGGAGATCTTCCAGTGATCGTCTTCGCGAACCACCTCGGAGTTCTGATGGCCACCGCAAGGCAGTCGAGGGCGGCGACGAGCCGCGCCGAAACCGAGGACGCGTTTCTCGACGCCGCCGAGCGGCTCCTAATCGATGTCGGCTATGCCGGGATCACGACGCGGCGGCTGGCTGAGGAAGCGGGCGCAAACCACGGACTCGTTCATTACTACTTCGGCTCCATGGAGGAGCTCTTCGTGCGGGCGCTTGAGCGCTTCACGGACCGGCTGATCGCGAGACAGCGCGCCATGTACACCGCCGACGCCCCATTCATCGAGAAGTGGCGCACGGCGATGCACTTCCTCGAAGAGGACCTGGCCGCGGGTTACCCGAAGATCTGGTTGGAGCTCCAGGCGCTCGGCTGGAACCGGCCAGACATCCGCGAGCGCGTGGCGAGGGTGAACGCCGAGTGGCGAGCGGTACTTACCGAAGCGCTTGCGAAAGCCATGGACGAGGAGGGCATCGATCTCGGGGGCTTCCCACTCGAGGCCGTGGTGGCCCTGGTCTTCACGTTCAACCAGGGAATCGAGCTCGAGCGCTTGAGCGGCATCTCAGATGGCCACGCGCAGCTGCTGACCTCGATCGATCGCTGGCTGGCCACACAAGCGAAGGCAAGGCCCCGATGAACGACGGCTCAGCGCAGCTGGTGGCTGACCGGATGGTGACGCCGGAGGCGGGCGAAGGCCGCCCGGAACAGACGCGCGCCCGCTATCCCGATCAGGAGGGATACGTCGTCCGCGATGGTCAGCGGCTGTTCTACGAGCTCTACGGTGAGGGCGATCCGACGATCTTGCTGCTTCCTACGTGGTCGCTGCTCCATTCCCGGCACTGGAAGTGCCAGATCCCCTACCTCGCCCGGCACTTCCGCGTCGTGACCTTTGACGGGCTCGGCAACGGAAAGTCGGATCACCCGACCGACCCCAGTCGCTACGGGGCCGATGAGTTTGCCAACGACGCCTTGGCGGTCATGGACGCGACCGATACCGAGCAGGCATTCATCGCCGGGGTCTCGCGCGGCGCCCAGTGGGGGCTGCGGCTCGCCGCGCACTACCCCGAGCGGGTGATCGGCGCTGTTTTCGTCGGGCCGCTGTTTCCGGTCAGCCGCTCGCACTGGCGCGTGTTGCTCAATCCCCGCCTGGCCGGCCGGTTCGAAAAGCCGCTTCCGATCTACCGCCACTGGGGCCGGATGAACGCAAACCACTGGCGCGAGAACTACGCGGAGTTCGTCGAGTGGTTCGTCAAGAGATGCCTCAACGATCCCCATTCGACGAAGCAGATCGAGGACGGGGTCGGCTGGGCGCTGGAGACCGAGGCCGAGGCGCTGGTCGCATCGGGGCTTGGAGACGTCTACTACGAGCGCAAGGAGCTCAGGGATCTGGCGAGCCAGGTGCGCTGCCCGGTCCTCGTCATTCACGGCAACAAGGACAAGATCACTCCCTATCGGGACGGCAAGGCGCTCGCGCGGGCTACACGGGGCAGGCTTGAGACGGTCGAGGGCGGTGGGCACCTGCCGCAGGCAAGAAAGCCCGTCCAGGTCAACCTTGCGCTGCGCGAGTTCCTGCGGCCGAGCTCGCCGAGGCGCGATCCGACAACCTACAACGGCCATCGGCGCAGACGCGCCCTCTACATCTCCTCGCCGATCGGGCTCGGCCACGCCCAACGCGACGTGGCGATCGCCAAGGAGCTGCGCAACCTCGTCCCCGACCTCGAGGTCGACTGGCTCGCCCAGGACCCGGTCACCAGGGTGCTGGAGGGCAACGACGAGCGCATCCATCCCGCAAGCGTCCACCTGGCCAACGAGTCACACCACATCGAGTCCGAGTCCGCCGAGCACGACCTGCATTGCTTCCAGGCGTGGCGGCGGATGGACGAGATCCTGATCGCCAACTTCATGCTCTTCCACGACATCGTGCGAGAGGATCGCTACGACCTCTGGATCGGCGATGAGGCCTGGGAGCTCGACTACTACCTTCACGAGAACCCGGGGGAGAAGCGCACCCCGTACGTGTGGCTCACGGACTTCGTCGGCTGGCTGCCGATGGCCGACGGCGGCGAGCACGAGCGGTACCTGACGGCGGACTACAACGCCGAGATGATCGGCCACATCGAGGGCCTGCCGCAAGTCCGTGACCGCGCGATCTTCGTCGGCACGCCCGATGACATCGTTCCTCACTCCTTTGGGGCCGAGTTGCCACCGATCCGTGACTGGACGGAGCAGCACTACGGTTTCTCCGGCGGCTACATCACCGGCTTCGATCCGGCGGAGTTCTCAGATCGGGAGGCGCTGCGGACCGAGCTCGGCTACGCGTCCGACGAGAAGGTCTGCATCGTCACGGTTGGTGGCTCCGGTGTCGGCGGACATCTGCTGCGACGCGTGATCGCGTCCTTTGGAGAAGCGAAACGCCGGGTGCCAGAGCTGCGAATGATCGTGGTCACCGGTCCGCGCATCGATCCGGAGTCGCTGCCGAAGGTGGAGGGGCTTGAGGTGCGCGCCTACGTCCACGACCTCTACCGCCACCTGGCGGCCTGCGACCTCGCGGTCGTCCAAGGCGGGCTGACGACGGCGATGGAGCTGACCGCCAACAAGCGCCCCTTCCTCTACTTCCCGCTGCGCCACCACTTCGAGCAGAACTTTCATGTTCGCCATCGGCTCCAGCGCTACGGCGCCGGGCGCTGCATGGACTTCGACGAGTCCACACCCGAGCTGATTGCTGTCGCGATCGCGGACGAGATCGGCCGCGAGGTCAGCTACAAAGACGTCGAGTCGGATTGCGCCCGAACGGCGGCGGAGTCCATCGCAGAGGTTCTCTGATCGTGGTCTTGGCCCACATCGCTGGTGTGCCGGTGGAGGAGACGGCGCTGAGCTTCGCTCCGGTTGCCACCGTCGCTGGAGCCGTCGTCGGAATCCATCTTCGGCGGAGCGCAGAGCGTCAGCGCAACCTGTTGCGCCGCGTCGCCCTGGCCCTTCGGCGAACACTCAGGGGTGCGCCATAAGCCCTGCCGGAGGGTCAGCTCCGACTCAGGCACCGCAAAACTGCGCCATCGCCATCCCCCGTCCGAACCGCACCAGAAAGCGCCTCACCTCGACCATACGTGCGTCCCCAGCGAGGCATTTCGGGTTCCCGATCCTAACCCGCGATTCCTCCCTGGGTTGTGACAGCCGAGAACTTTGTCCCGAACTTTGTCCCCGACTCCAGCGAACTCCTTGGACAGGATCGAGCCGGATTCGCCTTCCTCGTACGCAATAGAACTCCATGGACGCGTCCCCGGCTAACTCATAAACCGTCCGCGGCTGGCCTGTCGGAGTAGAGAGCTGCCCGCCAATGGCACCGGACGGCGCTCAGCGCCGCCGGCGTCTCTCGATCCAGGCCGTGATCTGCGGCCACAGGCGCACGAGAACGATCGAGGCGATCACAGCGACGATTACGACGATGCCCGTTCCGTGGAGGAGGTGGCGGAAGAGGAGATGGCGCCCGATGCCGAGCGGCATTGAGCGATCGTAGATCGGGGCGGCCTCGCTGCTGGGCGGCAAGTGGGTGCTCCTTGTCCCTGCAGCCACCGGGGCGTGGCCTACCGTCATTTGTTTGAGCCGATCGTCGTGCGTGGATGAGGGGTCACGGCAGCGAAGGAGCTCAATAGGCCCCTCGACGCGGAGCGCGCCGGCCCCCGGGGGCCTGGGTGCCCCGGAGCGAGACCGTCACTCCCGTTTTGAGCTGGTCCGACCCGAGAGATTCCGAGTGGTCGGCTGCTTAACATGCGGCCCATGCGGCCAAATCGCGAAGGGCCCAGCGTGACCGACTCAGCGATTGAAGCCACAGGC
>JBBPIN010000046.1:0-13811 GCA_038040285.1 Actinomycetota bacterium | reverse complement strand
CTTCCACTCGGTGACCTCTTCGGGCCGCTCGTCGACCAGCAGCACGATCACCCCGGGCGGATCGTCCGCGGCGCTGATCGCCTTCACCAGGCCGCGCAGCAATGTCGTGCGGCCCGAGTGCGGCTCGGAGACCACCAGGACCCGCTGGCCGAAGGCGAGCGGGGCGAGCAGATCGACCGCGCGCACCAGCACGTCATCGGAGTCGGGACTGATCGGGATTCGACGCCGCGGGGTCACCGGGGTCAGCTCTTCGAAGCCGGCGCTCCGCTCCTCCCCGGGCTCCTCGCCGTTTACCCGCTCCACCCGCACCAGCGCCGGATGACGTTCGCCGCGACGGGGCTGGCGAGCCGGACCCTCGACCTGGTCGCCGGCACGCAACTCGCAGCGGCGGATCTGCGAAGCGGAGATGTAGACGTCATCGGGGTCGGGCTCCAGGCCGCGCAACCGCAGAAAGCCATGGCCGGCCGGGACCACGTCGAGGACGCCGGTCACCGGCTCTTCGGTGGCCTCCTCCCTGGCCCGCCCCTTCTTGGCGGGGGGCTCCGCGTCCTCCGCCTCTTCAGCGAGCGGTGCCTCAGCCTCCTCGCCGAGTTGGACATCGGCCTCCCCGGCGGCCGGGCGCTCGGCCTCAGCCTCCTCGGAAGCCGATTCGCCGCCGTCTCTGGCCAGCAGCTCCGCGATCAGCTCCTCGCGGCGCATCCGGCGGAAGCCGGGCACTCCCAGCTCGGCGGCCCGGGCGTGCAGCTCGGCGAGGTGCTTTGAGTCGAGTTCGGCTCGGGTCACAGGGCGGCCAGGATATTCACCGCCCGCCAAGGGCGGCGACTGCGTCCGGAACTCCCTCCCGGGCGGTGGCGAAACGCGGCGCCCAGCCCAGCTCCTTCTTGACCCGGGCGTTGGACGAGCGCGCCGACCGGGTCACCGCCGTGACCGGGTCTGCACCAGCCGCCAGGCGTGCCACCCAGGCGGGGACTCGACGCGGCGGGCCGAGCCCCAGCTCCTCGGCGGTCAGCGCGACGAAGTCGTAGAAGCGGATCGGCTCGTCGTCGACGACGTGGTAGGTCGAGCCGGGCGCGGCCTTCTCGACAGCCAGAACGAACGCCTGCACGACGTCGACGTCACGGACCACGTCCCACCAGTTGTCGCCGCGGCCGATCACCGCGAAGCGACCGGGCTGGCGCAGGCGCTTGACGAACTCCTCCTCGAACCAGCCGCCCGCCCCGTAGACGTGCGATGGGCGCAGCACGACGTCCTCCAGACCGGAGTCGCGCACAAGCCGCTCTCCCTCCTGCTTGCTGGCGCCATAGGCGGTCTGGACCGGCAGCGTGCTGGTTTCGTCGAGAAGCTCGCCGCCCGCGTCGCCGGTCACCACCGTCGACGCGAAGACGAGTCGCCGGGTGCCAGCCGCCTCGGCGGCCTCAATCAGTCGCTTCGTGCCCTCGACGTTGGCCTCGCGGACCTTCGCGGCGCTGCGTTGCGAAGCGATCTCGGCGGCAAGGTGGACGACGACCTCCGGGCTCGCCGAAGCGAGCGCGTCGCGCAGCGAGTCCTCGTCGGCGAGGTCGCCGCGCACCTCGGCTACGTCGGCCGGGCCCGAGCCCGGGCGCCGCACCATCGCGACCGGCTCGTGTCCACGCTGCGTCAGCTCCGTGCAGACCGAGCCACCGAGGAAGCCGCTCGCCCCGGTGACCAGAACCTTCATGCGAGAGTGACGCTACGCCTTGGCTGCGAGGCGCTTCTCCGTGAGGTCGCGCAGCCACTCGCCGAACTCAGGGCGCGACTCCCAGTCTTGGCGGAATTTCTCCGCGCCCGCGTCGGTGAGCGGATGGTTGAGCATCTGCTTCAGGACCTTCGCCGGAAGCGTCGCGATCTCGCAACCCAGCGTGGCGGCAGTGATCACGTGCTCGGGGTGGCGGATCGAGGCGGCGATGATCTCCGAGGTCATGCCGCCAGCCCGCAGCGCCTCGGCGATCTCCTCGAGCACCGCGCCGGAGTCGATCGAGATGTCGTCGAGGCGGCCCATGAAGCAGGAGACGTAGGTGGCGCCCGAGGCCGCCGCGAGCAGCGCCTGGTTGGGCGAGAAGACCAAGGTCATGTTGACCGGTGTGCCCTCGTCGGTGAGCGCCTTCGTGGCCGTGAGCCCCGCCTCGCAGAACGGGACCTTGACGGTCACGTGCTCGTGCAGCTCGCGCAGCGCCCGCCCCTCCTCGATCATCCCCTGCGGGTCCTGGGAGACGACCTCAGCCGAGACCGGGCCGCGGACCAGCTCGCAGATCCGTTTGATGATGTCCCCGGGGTCGCCGTCTTCCTTCGCGAGCAGTGACGGATTGGTGGTCGCGCCGGAGAGGATCCCCCAAGCGGCGATCTCCTCGACCTCGGCGACAGCGCCCGTGTCGATGAAGAGTCTCATCACTGCAAGCTTACGTCGCGAGCCGGATCAACGCCCTCCGCGCGAGCCACCGCGACCCAGGCTTCGGCCTCCTCGCGGACACGGTCCGCCGACCACCCCAGCTCCTGTCCCATCGCCTCGGCGATCGCTATCACCGACTCGGCTTCGCGCAGCTGGGCGGCGGCGAGGATGCCGAGCCGGGTGCGACGAAGAAGCACGTCGCCGACGCTGCGGGCCTGCTCGTGGCGAGCGGCGATCACCGCCTCGGCCAGCAGGTCGGGGGATCCTTCGACAATCGGCTCGGCCAGCTCGGCACGCTCCTCGGCGAGGTCGAGGACGGCGCGCGACGCATGGCCGTAGCGAAATGCGAGTTGATCGCGCGCGGCCTCGCTGAGCCAGTCCCCCGCCTCGAGGTCTTCCGGGCGCGCCTCCATCCCCAGCGGGATCTCCGAGGTGCGGCAGGGCGCTTCGCGGCCTTCGCGCTCGACCAGGCGGTCGACGGTGTGCTTCGCCATCCGCCGCCAGGTAGTGAGCTTGCCGCCGGTGATCGTCAGCATCCCCGACGACGTCTCATAAAGCTCCGCCTTGCGCGAGATGTCGACCGACTTGCGCGGGTCGCCGGTGGAGATCAGCGGCCGCACCCCGGCGTAGGCGCCGCTGAGGTCAGACGTGCTCAGCTCGGTCCCGAAGAAGGCGTTCGTCGCGTCGAGCAGGTACTCGACGTCGTCCTGCGAGGGGGCGACGTGGGAGATGTCGCCGTCGTAGTCGTTGTCGGTGGTCCCGATCAGGGTGTGCCCGTACCAGGGCAGGGCGAAGATCGTCCGATCCTCGCCGGCCGGCACGATGCAGGCCGCTTCGCCCGTCGGCAGGTCCTGCTGGTCGACGATCACGTGCGTGCCCCGGCTCGGCGCGATCCTCGGCATGTCCTCCTCTTCGGCCACCTCGGGCCTGATTCGGTCCGCCCACACGCCGGTTGCATTGACGACGTTTTCGGCCTCGACCTCCATCTGCTGACCGGACTCGGCCTCGACGAAGGCGACGCCGGCGGCATGGCCGTCGCGGTCGATCAGCCCGGTCACCTCGGCGCCGTTCAGCATCACGGCGCCGAACCGCTCCGCCTCCCCGAGGATCGTCAGCACGAGGCGCGCGTCGTCGGTCTGGCAGTCGTAGAACAGATACGCCGAGGCCGGTTCACGAGGCGCCAGCGCCGGGGCAAGCTCCGCGGCCTCGGCACCGTCGATCGTGCGGTGGCGGTCCGGCGACCAGGAGTACTCCTCGTCCTCCTCCTTGGAGGCCCGCATCTCGCGCCGGCTGCGGCCGACGCGCGTCGTCGCCATCACGTCGTACATGTTCAGCCCGATGCCGATGCTGCGGCTGCGACGGTCCTCACCCAGGGTCGGGACCAGGAACGGGGTCGGGTAAACCAAATGCGGCGCGAGCTGGACCATGAGCTGGCGCTCCATCAGCGCCTCGCGGACGAGGCCGAGGTCGAAGTTGCGCAGGTAGCGCAGACCGCCGTGGACCATCTTCGACGAGCGGCTGGAGGTCCCGGAGGCGTAGTCGTCTCGCTCCAGCAGGGCGACCGAGTAGCCGCGCGAGGCGGCATCGAGCGCCACGCCGGCGCCGGTGATGCCGCCGCCGATCACGACGACCTCGAACCGCTGGCCGGCGATCGCCTCGATTGCTGCGGCGCGGGTCAGCATCAGTCGAGGTACACGGTCGTCTCGGTAGGCGGCGGGCGCTCCGGCACACGCTGCTCCTGCTTGGGGCGGCCGATGTGCAGTAGGCCGACGAAGTGCTCGTCCTCGGGCAACCCGACCGCCTGCCTACCGACCTGCTCGCGCAGCACACCGGGCGTTCGCCAGTAGCCGGCCAGGCCGCGGGCATGGGCGCCGAGCAGCACGATGTAGCAGGCGACGGCGGTGGCGTGCAGGTCCTCCTCGTCCTGCTCGGGGTCTCCGCTCAGGACGCAGGAGGCGACGACCAGCGTCGGACAGCGGTCGAGCTTGGCGGCGGACTCCGGCCCGGCGGCTTCTTTCAGCCGCTCCAGCGAGCGCGGCCCGAGGACGCGGAAGCGCCAAGGCCCCGTGAGGTGATGGTTGGGCGCCCAGCGGGCCAGCTCGAGCAGCTCGTCGAGCGTCTCCCGCGGCACCGGCGCGGGCTCGAAGGCCTTGTGCGTGCGGCGGGTCCGGATCGCCGTCTCGACATCCATCGATCCAACGGTATCTGTCTCGTCATGTGTGGCTGCCCTGCAGCTAGACGCGGGGGCGTCGGCTGGCCCACCAAGCCCCGCCGAGCACGAGGCCCCCCGCACCCAGAGCGATCGCGATGGGAACCAGGGGCGAGCTGCCCCGGTCGTCGCCGTTGGCTGCAAACGCCGTGTTGGTCGAGGGGTGCTGCTTGGCCCCACTGCCCTTGGGCGTGGGGGCGGTGCCGGACCCCGCCCTCACTCCGGCCTCGCTCGACTTGCCGCCCGACGAACCCTCCTTCCGCTTGCCTCGCTCGCCGGCAAAACGTTCGGGAGGGGCACCGGCACCGCCTCCCCTTCCCCCAGCGGCACCACCTCGCCCGCTCCCACTCGCACTTCCACCGCTGCTCGAGCCTGCACCCGCGCTCGCGCCGCCATTGGACCCGGCAGCACGCGGGACCGCCAACGGGAAGGGCTTGAGCTGAGCAGCAACCAGTGCCTGACCTGTGACCCACACAGGTGTCTGATCACTCGAGGACGAGTACCGGTAGTGGCCGTCGGACGCCCGGCGGCCAGACAGATAGTCGAGGCCGGAGTGGCCGCCGTGTCGCACCGAGGATGGATCAACGCCGGCGGCGAGCAGGCCCTGGATCGCCCAGGCGGTCGATTGAGAGTTGACCGGACCAGACGCCGCAAGTCCCCAGCCGCCCCCCGCCTGCTGGGAGCGGCGCAGGAAGCGAACGCCGCCTTGGGCCGCGCGCGATCCGCCGCCCAGCGCTTGAAGCACGGCCCCGGTCGAGTCCGGATCGCCGGGGGCACCGCGCACCGCTCCCCATCCGCCGTCGTCGCCCTGGACACGGCGCAACCAAGCGAGCGAGCGGCCGATGCCGGCGCGGGCGCTGCTGGCTCGCAACGCCATCACGGCGAAGGCGGTCGAATTCGGCCAGCCCTGGTAGGACCCGTCGGGGCGGCGGCGGCCCGCCAGCTTTGCCGCCAGGTCGTGTCCGGCGAAGCGATGGGCATCGACCCCGGCTCCGCTCAGCGCCAAGATCGTCCGGGCCAGATCGCCCGGCGTACGGACGTCGGCGATGTTTGCCCGTAGGTAGTCGACCGGCGAATGCCCTGCCCGTCCCACGTCCAGTGGGTTGATTCCGGCCGCCTCCAGGCCGAGCATCGCCCACCCGGTCATCTGGGTGTTCGATTCCTGGCCCGGCGTAGCGGGGAACCCGCCGTCCGCGTTCTCGCCCCGCTCCAACCACGCCGGTGCCGGGGCTCTGGCGGCGCTCGCCGACCGTGGTGCCGCAGCGGAGACGAGAACCAAGACAACGAGCAGCGCCGTCGCGGCGCCCGCGAGTCCAGGTCTGGTCGGTCCTCTCTGAGGGTCCGGCTGCCAGCGAAACTCGAACCGCTCCCGGAAGCGCATCAGCATCCGCACCATCGCCGGCCCGGCGACCAGCGCCAGGGTCACGTTGCCGATCGCGTGCGCAAGGTCGAAAGGCACGGCGCGGGCCTCGAGCGTCAGCCAGCGATCGAGCGTGAACTCGCCGCCGTAGCTGACCATCAGCGAGAAATTGAGCAGCGCGCCGTAGGCGATTCCGGCGAATCCGCAGGCCAGGGTCAACTCGATGCGACCGGCGCGCCGCCGCGTCACTCGTGCCAGTACCGCGCCCAGCATCCCCGCAAGCCCCCAACCCGCCATCTGCCATGGCGTCCACGGTCCCTGGCCGAGCCAGAAGTTGGAGATCAGGCCCGCCAGTGCCCCGACCACGAACCCCGGCGCCGCACCGAGCGCGTAGCCGCTGAAGATCACGATGTCGGTGGTGGCGACGACGTTGGGAATCGCCGCGACGACGACCCGGCCGGCGACGGCGAGCGCAGCGAGCGCGGCCACCAGGGCGACGATCTGCGACGGGGGGCGCGAGCGCTCATACCAGGCGAAACCGCCGATCAGCACGGCGCCGAGCACGACGAAGCTCGCCAGCTGCCAGCTCACTCCCAGCCTCCGATCAGCTCCGCCCCCGCCTGCGGGGTCACGACCCCCGGACGCCCCAGGATCCGCGCCACCTCGGTCGCGAAGTACCAGCCGCCCGAGAGCACCTCGGAGGCGTCGGCATCGGCGATCACGACTCCGTCGCCAAGCAGCACCACGCGCTCGGCGAAGGTGGCGGCAAACTCGACGTCATGGGTCGCGACGACTACCGCCGCCCCTCGCCCGGCCAGCCGCCCGATCAGCTCCGCGAGTTCGTCCTTGCGTGCCCGGTCCATGCCCCGGGTGGGCTCATCGAGTGCAACCAAGCCAGGCATCTCACCCCCTTCTGCCCGCCCTGCCAGTGCGATCGCCAGCGCCAACCTCTGACGCTCACCCCCGGACAGGTCGCGCGGATCTGAGTTCAAGGCCTGTTCGAGCCCTACTGCGGCCAGCGCCCTCCTCCCTTCATTGCCGGGTAGCTCCTCGCCCACCCGCTCCCTGACGAGGTAGTCGTCTGGACTCTGACCCAACAGCGCAATACCGCCTGGCACCTTCATCCGGCCATGGACGGGTTCAACGAGACCGGCGGCCGTTCGCAGCAACGTGCTCTTCCCGGCTCCGTTCCGCCCCATCAATGCAAGGCGTTCTCCTGCCCGAACTCGGAATTCAACTCCTCGTAGGACGTCATGGAGTTCTTCACCACGGTCAAGTTGAACCCAGAGGTCTCGTGCCTCCAGAGCTGTGGCGGGGGGCGGCGTCGCCCCGTCCGAACGTTTTGCGCCCGAGCGCGCCGAGCGGGTCGCGGTAGGTGGTAGCCGGTCCTCGCGCGAGTGGCGAGAGAGGAGGGGGTGCGCCGCCCCCTCCCCACCCTCGGCGGCGAGGATCTCGCGCGCCGCCTTGACCCCGGTGGGAAGCGGATCGATGCCCGCGAATGAGAACAGGCGGGCACCGGGCGTGGCGAGGGCCGGGTCGTGCTCTACGGCCCAGGCCAGGAAGTCGGATGGGGCACCGTCGAAGGCGACCGAGCCCTCGATCATCGCGACGACTCGATCCGCGGCTGCGAGACAACGCTCCAAACGGTGTTCCGCAAGGACGATCGATACCCCCCACTCCTCATTGAGTCGACGGAGTAGCCAGATGAGTTCATCCCCGGCCACTGGGTCCAGCTGAGACGTGGGTTCATCAAGCAGTACGAGCTGAGGGCGGGTGACCAGGGCAGCGGCCAGCGCGACGCGCTGAAGCTCGCCGCCCGAGAGCGTGTCGGTGGCGCGGGAGAGCAGATGAGGAATGGCCAGCGCCAGGGCGACCTCCTCCACCGCGCGAGCCCGGGACGCCGCAGGATCGCCGCGAAGCTCCAGAGGCAGCTCGATCTCGGCCCGCACGGTGGTCGAGACGACCTGCGTCTCGGGGTCCTGCGCGACGTATCCCACGGCGCCGGCCAGCTCGCCTGGCCCGGCCTCGCGGGTGTCGTGTCCGGCTACCGCGACGCGCCCGCTGACTTCACCGCCGTGGAAATGCGGCACCAGGCCGCAGGCGGCGCGCAGGAGCGTCGTCTTGCCGCTCGCCGAGCGCCCCGCGAGCACGATCAGCTCACCCGCTCCGACGCTGAGGCTGACCTCGTGCAGACCGTCCCGATCCGAGCCCGGGTAGCGGTACCCGAGCCGCTCGATCTCGAGCGGCACCTCGCTGCGACGGGGCACTGCCAGCTCAGGCACGAGCGACCTCCGTGGTCGCGACAACCGCGCGGCGGCGCTGGCGGCGCCGTAGCGGGACCAGGCCGGCGAGCGCCGTCGCCGCCGCTATGCCGAGCGTCAGCCAGTCGGTCGCCACCTCAACGCTTGGATAGGCCTCGAAGCCCCCGGCGCCGGCGAGACGAGCGGCGATCCCCGTACCGGCGAGAAGCGCCGCCGCGATCCAGAAGCGCCAATCGCGCCGGTTGCGCCGCCTCTCGCGCCCGGGGCCCGGCGCCGACAGCCCGTAGCCGCGCAGCTCCAACGTCGCCGCCACGTCGACGGAGCGGTCGAGCGAACCGGCCAGCAGCCGCCGGGCGAAGGCGCCGCGGCCGACCGGCGCAGCCGCAGGTCCCCGCAGCCGCGCGGCCTCACGCAACCGAGTCGCGTCGCGGGCCGCAACCGGGGCAAGCCTCGAGATCAACGTGGCCGTGAGCGCCGAGCGCCCGGCCAGCGGCCGCAGCAGCCGCAGCACACGGTCGGGATCCACGCAGGCGGAGTAGACCGCAGCGGCGATCATCGCCGCCATCGCCCGCAGGCCGATCGAGGCCCCGGCGACCAGGGCCTCGGCCGTGATGTTGACCTGGTCCAGCAGCGGGAAATGGCCGAGTCGCGCCAACACGGTGTCGCCGCGATCGGTGACCAGACCGTTGATCACGGTGATGAAAACCGCCAGCGAGACGCCGAGCCGGAACGCGACAGCGACCGCCCGCCGCGCCCCAGCGGCGAGGCCGGCGATGGCGGCGCCCAGGGCGGCCGCGGCAAGCACGATCGGGTTCGAGTACAGAAAGGCGATCAGGACGAAGGCGCCCAGGTAGCCGATCGCCGCACCCGGCGACGCGGACTGAAGCGGTCCGGAGCGCGGCGTGTAGGCGAGCGGGGACCTCATGGCACCGGCAGAGGCATCGGATGGCCGCCACGGGTTGCGACCGCATAGCGGTCGCGTAAGTCGGCCGCGTCGAGCAGCCGCGCCGCGGCGGCCGAGGCGGCGGCGTCGGACCCGGTCACGACCCAGGTCGGCGGGTTGTCGCCACTCCGGGTCGCCGCGACCAGCCCGGCGCGGCGGGGGGCACCGGCCCCCTGCCCGGCGAGGTCGAGCGGCTGCAGCCGCCAGGCGCCCCCGGCGGGCACGAAGTCGGCGAACACGCCGCTATCCGCAGGGCCGCGCTCGATCAGCCTCGCGGCGGCGTCGCCGCGCACCCGCTTCCAAGGTCCGACCAGGACCCGGATCGGATCGCCGCTGCCCTTACCCCCATCGGCGCCGGCGTCGCGAAGCCGCGCCCGCGCGAGCCCACAGGCCAGGGCGCCACCCAGGCACCGCACCTGGACCGGATGGCGCTCGCCCTCGTAGCCATGCAGGAAGGGCTCCGGGTAGGAGCCGACCACGGCCGGAACCCGCATCGCAGCGGTCCAATCGCGGTAGTCCCACCAGACGCGGTAGCCGCCGTGCAGCGGGTAGTCGGCTGCGCCTACCGGCGACTCGACCCCATCCACGTAGAAGAACCAGTCGAAGCGCCGGCTGCCCTCGCTGGCCCCCGCCAGGCCGTCGATCGACTGCACGAAGCGGCCCCCGTCGCGGGTCGAGATGTCGGCGTTGCGATCGAGCAGCCGCATCGCGGTCTCCGACTCGGGGGCGTCGCGCTCACCCTGTTGCAAGAGCACCTTGGAGCCGTAATCGCGGGTCACCGTGATCTGAACGTCCCCGACCGAAGGGCCCGGGCCGATGCCGCAGCCGGCGGCCGTGAGCGCGCAGAGGAGCGCAATCGCAGCCGCGGGGCTGCGGAGCACGGTCACCCTTTCCTGATCACCTTCTCGCAGCGCCGGGCGATGTCGGTGCTGTCGACGATCACCTTGTCGACACCTCGGCCGCAGTTGACGACGTCCGAGAGGCCGCCGCGGGTGTTGATGTGATCCTTGCCCGCGCGCGCCCTGACCAGGTCGGGCATCTTGGTGCCTCGAATCCGGTCCGGCCCGTTGGTGCCGACGATCCTGTGCCGCGGCGTCTTGCTGGCGAATCCACACGCGTTCTGCACCGTCGAGACGCAGGTCACGATCGCCGTGTTCGAGGGGATGTCTGCCCCGTGCAGCGCCTGCAGAGTTGCGCTGCGGTTCAGGTCGACCGTCGCCGTCCCGCCGCCGCCCGTCGGCAGATCGGCGCCGGTTACCAGCGCCCCGGCCACCGGGCTGCGCTGCCCCGCGTCGTTGTAGGAGAACACGGTGACCGTGAACGGCTTGCCGCTTCGGGCCACGGTCGGTGCGACGAGCTGCAGCTCATTCGGATACGGGTAGCCCGGGGTCAGGTACCAGAGCACGTCGTCGCCGGCCTTGAGGAGGTACTGATCGCCGCCCACCGTGGCGCCGACGTGGTTGACCTTCAGGTACCAGGAGGCCGTGTCGCCCTGATTGAAGGTGAAGCCGCCGATCCCGCATACGCCGAGGCCGAAGGGGAACTGATCGGTGACCGACAGCGGCCGCAGCGCCGGGTTCGAGTCGGAGGCGTCCTTGACGATCCCCAGCGCGCTGGGGCCCGGAACGTTGGCGTTGTTGCCGCTGCCGCCGGGGGGACCGAAGCAGGTGGCCCCCGGATCGGTCTTGATCGTCACGTCCCCGGTGACCTGGCTCTGGTCGGCCAGGGTCGTGCCGGCGGTGTTGACGACCCGGAGGTGTGCGGTGGTGGTGACCGCCATGGCCGGCGCGGCGGAAATCGCCAACGCGAGGCAGGTCAGGCAGGCGATCGCCAGCCGATTGAACTTCGAATATGGCATCTAAGCCACCCTTTCCTCGAGGGATTACATGGCTCGGCCGGGGTCAGGTCTCCTGGCTTCCGGGCTTCCGCCGCGCCTTCCCGGGGGGCTGTGGCCACCCCAGTGGCTGCCATTCCTGCTTCGGCTGCGTTATGCGGCCGAGCTGGCTCGCGACGGCTGTCGCCCGGTCACAGTGGCGGGACCGCGCCGGTTTCTCACCGGACTTCCCTTGGCCACCGGCCGTATGTGAGGTCGGACTCTACTCGCTGGATCGGGACCGAGACCCTGTCAGCGATCGCAAAGCCCGAAATGTGAGGGGCGGCCAGCTGGCCGCCCCTCACTATCTGATCTGGGACTGGTCCCTGCTCAGTGGTGCGAACTCTTCTGCTTGCACTTCTGGGTGGCCGTCCCCACCGACACCTGGCCCTGGTTGTCCGTGAACCGGGCCTGCGAATGGAGCTTCTTGTCCGGACCGCACCTCGAGGACTCGAGGCTCACCTTCTTGCCGTGGTAGTGGTAGATCTTCTTCACCGTGGTGTTGAACTCGGTGATCACCGCGCTTCCACCGGCCAGCGGGGGTACAGGAACCGTCAAAGTGATCCCGTACTGCGGGCCCGCGCCCTGCGGCGGCAATCCCGGATCCGCCTTGGCGATCTTGCCGATCAGCGTCTGAGCGCCCGACAGCGTGTTGTAGCTGAACAGAATGAGCGTCTTGTTCGCCCCGTTGAACGCCGTCACGACCGCGGCGATTTGGATCGGCGGCGACCCGGTAGCCGACGGCACCGCGATCTTCGCGCTGCCGCCGCCGATCAGCGAATCGCTGCACGCGGTCTTCGCCTGTGCGGTGGTAGTGGCCGCCGTGAACTGGGTCGGATCACAGGTCGGCAGGCCCTTCTGGAAGAAGGCCCCGTCCTTGTCGAAGTCGACCTTCGACAGCGTCGTCGGATTCGGAAGCTGGAATGGGTTCCCCGGATTGGTCGCCGACACGTCGGTGAACAGCGAGACCGGGGCCCGCTTGTGTGCCGGCAACTTCGACGGCGAGATTCTGCCGCTGATTGACTGGATATTGGGGACCGCCCACGCGGTTCCAACGCTCAGGAGCGCCACCGCCAAACCCAGCACCCAAATCAGATGCTTTCGCATTCTTCTCTCCTTATTCCCTGCGCGCAGCGCTCGCACGCCTGTCGCGCTTGACCACTTCGCCGAACCTAACACAGTGGACATCGTTTAGGTGCGGAGCTTTCTGACTCTTGGTCAGAAACGAAAGAGGGGCGACCGGTCGGCCGCCCCTCTCCAATCGGTCTAGGACCGATCCCTGCTCAGTGCTACTTCTGCTTGCACTTCTGGGTGAACGTGTCCCCGGCGGTGTTGCCTTGGTTGTCCGTGAACCGGTCCTGGAACTGGAGCTTCTTGTCCTTGCAGGTCGACGACACGTAGCTCGCCTTGTTGCCATGCAGGTGGTACTTCTTGCTCACCTTGGTATTGAGCTCCTGGATCACCGCGCTACCGCCTGCCAGCGGCGGGACGGGAACCGTCAGGGTGGTGCCGTACTTGGCCCCACCGGTCGAAGGACCGAGCTTTCCAACCAGCGTCTGGGCACCCGACAGCGTGTTGTAGGTGAACAGAATGAGCGTCTTGCCCGCCCCGTTGAACGCCGTCACAACCGCGGCGATTTCGATCGGCGGCGACCCGGTAGCCGACGGCACCGCGATCTTCGAGCTGCCGCCGCCGACCAGCGAATCGCTGCAAGCGGTCTTCGCCTGTGCGGTCGTAGTCGCGGACGTGAACTGGGTCGGATCGCAGGTCGGCAGACCCTTTTGCTGAATCTTGATGTCCTTGTCGAGGTCCACCTTCGCCAACGTGACCGGGTTCGGGATCTGGAAAGCGTTGCCCGAGTTGGTCGCCGACACTTCGAGGAACAGCGACACCGGCGCGCCCTTGCCCTTCTTCGGCAGCTTCTTGGGCGAGATTGTCCCGGTGATTGTCTCGGTATTGGCTGCCCCGTAGGCAATCCCGACGCTTGCAAGCGCCAGCGCCAAACCCAGCACCCAAATCAGATGCTTTCGCATGCATTCTCTCCTTCTTTTCGCGCCTCCAAGCGCGACATTGCGCTTGCCGCACTTTGCGGACTCACGTGGGCCGAACCTAACACAGCGCTGGGCCCTTCGCTTACGAAAAACACGGCGGCGGGCGAATCGGTGCGGTGCGGCAGGACATTCTTGTGCGCAATCTCACGACCGCGGGCCGGGCGCCGCAAGCCCAAGGCAGACCGAATCGGCCTCGATGCGGCTGAGAGGAGTCGAACCTCCACGGAGTTTCCTCCACACGGACCTGAACCGTGCGCGTCTACCAGTTCCGCCACAGCCGCGCGAAATCGCAACCAAGGTTATCGGCGCTGGGCGCCCAGCCGCGCGGCCGGGCGGGCAATCTCGGCCGCTAGAATCGCGCCCCCGCGCCGCTATCGTCTAGGGGACTAGGACGCCGGATTCTCAGTCCGGAAACCCGGGTTCGAATCCCGGTAGCGGTGCTTCTTCTGCCTGTAAATCGGCCTGTTTTCGGAATCCCGCAAAATGCGGAAATCCCGAAATATGTCCCAAACTGAGTCCCGAACTGGGCAAATTTCGGGCCCCAGAGCCCAACTCCAGGCACGAATGACCGATCGCTGAGCTGGGTTGCCAGATCGGGAATACCGGCACCCCTGCGGCCCACCTCCATGCGGCCGCCCTACCGCTTTCACGCGAGTGGGCTATCTGCTTCGCTCCAGTAGCCTCCACATCTAGTGGATGTCACGCAG
>JBBPIN010000045.1:0-14469 GCA_038040285.1 Actinomycetota bacterium | reverse complement strand
CAGGCCTACTTCCGGATCAACACCGAGAACATGGGCCAGTTCGAGCGCACCCTGATCATCGCCGAGGAGGGCTCGGACGTCACCTACATCGAGGGCTGCACGGCGCCCGTCTACTCGACCGACTCGCTGCACTCGGCGGTGGTCGAGATCATCGCCAAGCCGGGGTCCCGGGTCCGCTACACGACGGTCCAGAACTGGTCGCAGAACGTCTACAACCTGGTCACCAAGCGCGCGATCGCCCAGGAGGGCGCGACGATGGAGTGGGTCGACTGCAACCTAGGCTCGAAGCTGACGATGAAATACCCCTCGATCTACCTGCTCGGCCCCGAGGCCCACGGCGAGCTCCTCTCGATCGCCTTCGCCGGCGAGGGCCAGCACCAGGACGCAGGCGGAAAGATCATCCACGGCGCCCCGCGCACGACCTCTTCGATCTTCGCCAAGTCGATCTCCAAGGACGGCGGGCGCAGCACCTATCGCGGCCTGCTCGAGGTCGGCAAGGGCGCGACCGAGTCGCGCTCGAAGGTGGTCTGCGACGCGCTGCTGCTCGACGAGGACTCGCGCTCCGACACCTACCCGACGATCCGCATCGACGAGAGCGACGCCGACGTCGGCCACGAGGCGACCGTCTCGAAGATCGGCGACGAGCAGGTCTTCTACCTTCAGTCGCACGGCCTCGACGAGGAAGAGGCCTCGAAGATGATCGTCAACGGCTTCATCGAGCCGGTCACCAAGGAGCTGCCGATGGAGTACGCGGTCGAGCTCAACCGGCTGATCGAGCTGCAGATGGAAGGATCGATTGGCTAACGCCGTCGCTGCCCGCGCAGAGCCGGACTGGCTTTCAGAGAGGCGCCGCAAGGGCGCCTCTCTAGCGTTGGAGCTGCCGCTTCCGGACGCGAAGAAAAAGGGCTGGGAGTTCACCGACCTGGCGGGCCTCGACCTCGAGGCCTACGAGCCCGCCGGGGGAACGGTCGGGCTGGAGGACGGGGGCGCCGCGGAGGCCGGGGCGCTGGTGCTGCCGCTCGAGGTTGCGCTGGGGGAGCGCGGGGAGATCCTGCGCGAGCACCTCGGGTCGCTGGTCTCGATCGAGGACCCGTTCGTCGCCCGAAACGACGCGAACTGGGACAGCGGGGCGCTGATCTACGTGCCGTGCGGCGTCCGGGTCCCGGAGCCGATCGAGATCTCCGCGATTCAGACCGCTGCCGGCTCGACGCTCAACTGGCGCACCCTGGTGGTGCTCGAGGAGGACGCCGAAGCGGAGATCTGGGAGAGCTACCGCTCCGAGGACGACGACCTCGATGCGGTGCTCAACGCCGTGGTCGAGCTGCGGGTCGGAAGCGGAGCCCGGCTGCGCTACGTGTGCACCCAGGACATCTCCGAGCAGAGTTGGATCTTCGCCACCCAGCGCGCCGAGGTCGGGCGGGACGGGTCGCTCGACTGGACCGCGCTCGGGTTCGGCTCGACGCGCGGCAAGGTGCGGATGGAGACCAAGCTCGCCGGACAGGGCGCCGAGGCGCGGGTGACCGGCGCCTACGCTGGCGGCAGCGGCCAGCACCTCGACTTCGACACCACCCAGGAGCATGCGGCACCGAACACGACCTCCGATCTCGCCTTCCGGGGTGTGTTGGCCGGCAGTGGGACGGCGGTTTGGCGGGGGATGATCCGGGTCGACCCCGGCGCCCAGCAGACCGACGCCTTCCAGGAGAGCCGCAACCTGCTGCTCTCCACCGACGCCCACGCGGACGCGATCCCCGGCCTCGAGATCGAGGCCAACGACGTGCGCTGCACCCACGCCGCGGCGGTCGCGCAGATCGACCGCGAGCAGCTCTTCTATCTGCGGGCCCGCGGCCTCGACGAGGAGAGCGCGAAGCGGATGATCATCGAGGCCTTCCTCGAGGCTCTGGTCGAGCGCCTCGCCGAGGGCAAGGTGCGCGACGAGGTCTCCGGGGCGCTAGAGCGGCGCCTCGGCGAGATCCTCGCCTAGAAGGGCAGGTAACGCACCTCTGAAGGTGCCGTGACCTCGTTGTGAGCCAGCTGTTAAGCGCTTGGCTCTTGCTTCTTCGCGCCCTCGCGCTCCTCGTGCATCGCGCGGCGCTCGGAGATCGTCGTCTTGACAATCGAGATCGCCCGGCGACCGAGGTCAGGGGCGTGCCACGCGCAGCGTCGCCACGTCGATGTGGGAAGCGGAGACGACGACCGGGTACTGGCCGCGCTTCGACGCCTTGAACGAGACCAGGGTCCGCCCCGGCCCGACAGTGCGGCTGACGCCGTAGCCGGGGATCTCGATCCCGATCTCCTGGTCGGAGCCGACCACGAAGCGCGCCGTCCGACCCTGCTTGAAATCGAGCCGCACCGGACCACTGGACGGTGGTGCGCCCCCGATCACCCGAACCAGAGGCACGCGCGGGCTGCCCAGCGGCAGCCCCGGGCGCGGCTGGCCGCTGTCGATGCCCGAGATGCGTGGGGCGTCGATGGTCGTTTCGCTGCCCTTGAAGACGAAGACGACTATCACCCCGATCCCGAACACCAAGCCGACCACCACGCCGATGATCCGGTCCAGCCAGCGCGATGGCCGCTTGGCCGGCCCCGGACCGGGAGGCCCGATCTTTCTCGGACGGTACGGGGCCGGTTCGCCGGCTTCGTTCTGCCCCTCTGCGGAGCGCGGCACTTGGACCTAGACGCCGTCCAGCAGCCGCCAGTTGGCGCGGAAGGCAGACTCCGCGGCAGCGACGAGAGCGTCCTTGTCGGCCCCCTCCAGGTGATGCTCGATCAGCTCCCGGTCCGCGTCCGAGTGTTCGACGTCGAGACTCTCGTGGACACGGAAGTAGGCGTTGCCCTCGCCATCGCCGACGTCGTAGAAAGCGGCTAGTCCCTCACGCTTGGTGCGCGAGATCGCGGGCTGGCCGCTCTCGATCGCGTAGAGGCGCACCAGCGACGGAAGCAGGTCGTCCTCGGCTGTCCAGGTTGCGACGCAAGCCTCGGTCTCGGGGGTGGGCTCGGCGTCGACCTCCCCGCCCACCGACTCCACAAAGCCATCCCACAGCGCGACGTGGTCGGCCTCCTCGGCGGCGTGGCGGCGCAGCTCGCCGCGCTCCTGTGCCGCCTCGGCCACCTGCTCGGACAGCGTCGCGATCGCCTCGGTCGCGTGCCGGTACTGGCCCGCGTAGCTCGCCAGCTCCTCGCGGCTCAACTCTCCCGCCGACCAGCGCAGGTAGAAGGGGTGTTGGAGCACGTCCCAGCGGGCTCGGGCGTCCTCGATTCGCTGCCAGATGGTCTTCACGATGTCTCCCTCCTGATTCCTGATCGGTGCCGGACCGGCAGGATACCTGCGTGCGTCCCGGTCGCCCCGACATCGCCGTCCCCGATCTCCCCGCCGACATCAGCTGGGTCGGAGATCCGCCGCGCTCGATGCCGCAATTGACGGCGAGCGGTCCGGTGCTCGTTCACTTCTTCGACTTCGCGCAGCTCAACAGCGTGCGGGCGATGCCATACCTGCGCGAGTGGCACCGTCGCTACGCTGACGCGGGGCTATCGGTGATCGGAGTGCAGGCGCCGCGCTTTCCGTTCGGCGCCGACCCGGACACCGCCGGCGCCGGCCTGCGGCATCTCGGGGTCTCGCACCCGGTCGCGATCGACGCCGAGCGCGAGATGTGGTTCGACTACGGCTGCAAGGGCTGGCCGAGCCTGTTCCTGTGGGGACGCGGCGGGGCGCTGCGCTGGTACCACTTCGGCGAGGGCGACTACGCGGCGACCGAAAAGGCCATCCAGGAGGAGCTGCGCGAAGGCGACGCCCTGCGCGAGCTGCCCACCCTCATGGACCCGGTACGCGCCACCGACGCTCCGGACGCCGCCGTGATCCCGCCTACCCCGGAGCTGTTCCCTGCCGGCGAAGGCAGGCCGCTCGCACTGGGCGAGGGCAACGACGGTCTCGAGGTGGACTACGAGGCCGGCGGCGCCTACGCGACGATCGACGGAAAGGGCGAGATCGCAGCAGCGGTGGACGGCGAGCCTGCCGACCCGGTTCGGATCGAAGGTGCCGCGCTGTACGAGCTGGCGCTCCATCCGCGGCACGAGCCCCACAGGTTGGCGCTCGAATTCGTCGCCGGCGAGATGGCAGTCTGGTCGGTCAGCTTCGCGCCCGGCGTGCCGTAGCCGGGCGCGCGTGTCTAGGCTCGCGCGGCCAGCTCCTCGCGGATCTCCTTCGGAAGCATGAAGCGCACGTCCTCGTCGACGGTGCGCAGCTCCGAAACGTCCTCGGCCCCACGCTCGCGGAACAGGTCGACCAACCGCTCGACCAGCTCCTCGGGAGCGCTGGCGCCGGAGGTGATGCCGACGGTCTCCACGCCCTCCAGCCACTCGTCCTGGACCTGGAGGTGGTTGTCGATCAGGTGCGAGGCGGCGCCGTGCTCGCGGGCGACCTCGACCAGGCGATTGGAATTGGAGGAATTGGTGGACCCAATAACCAGCACCAGCTCGCACTCGCGGGCAAGCTGCTTGACGGCGATCTGGCGATTCGTGGTCGCGTAACAGATGTCGTCTGACTTCGGGCTGACGATCTTCGGGAAGCGACGCCGCAAGTGCTCGATGATCTGGGTCGTCTCGTCGACCGACAGCGTCGTCTGGGTGATGAAGGCGACCTTGTCGGGGTCGGAGATCTCCAGCTCGTCGACCTCGTCGGCGCTCTGCACAAGGACGATGCTGTCGGGCGCCTCGCCGGTCGTCCCCTCGACCTCCTCGTGGCCGGCGTGCCCGATGAGAACGATCGTGTAGCCCTCGGCGGCGAACTTGCGCGCCTCCACGTGGACCTTGGTGACCAGTGGGCAGGTGGCATCGATCGTTCGCAGCTCGCGCTGGGCCGCGTTGGCGTGCACCGAGGGCGCCACGCCGTGGGCCGAGAAGACCACCCTCTCGCCCTCCGGGACCTCGGTCTCCTGATCGACGAAGATCGCGCCGCGCTTGCTCAGCTCCTGCACCACGTGCTTGTTGTGGACGATCTCCTTGCGCACATAGATCGGCGGGCCGTAGAGGTCGAGGGCGTGCTCGACCGCCTGCACGGCGCGATCAACGCCCGCGCAGTAGCCGCGCGGGGCCGCGAGCAGAACCTTCTTCGGGGCCGGCTTGGCGGCGGCCCCAGTCGCCGAGGAGGACATCGCTGCAAAGGGTAGCGGGGGACTGAATCGATCAATTGGCCTGCCCAGCGGCGCTAGGGTACGGACCAAGATGACCGCGCAGTCGCATCTGGACCGCCTCAGCTCAATAGACGCCTCGTTTCTCACCAACGAGTCCTCGTCCAGCCACATGCATGTGGGGGCGGTGCTGATCTTCGAGGGCCCGCCGCCCCGCTACGAGGACTTCCTCGACCACGTCCGCTCGCGGCTCGATCTCGTGCCGCGCTTCCGCCAGAAGCTCGTCTTCCCGCCGTTTGAGGCCGGGAGGCCGCTGTGGGCAGACGACCCCGCCTTCAACCTCTCCTACCACGTCCGCCATACCGCGTTGCCCTCCCCCGGCTCCGAAGGGCAGCTGCGCAGATTGACCGGTCGCGTCTTCTCGCAGGCGCTCGACCGCTCGAAGCCGCTCTGGGAGATGTGGCTGGTGCAGGGGCTGGAGCGGAATCGCTTCGCGCTTCTCTCCAAGACCCATCACGCGCTGGTCGACGGCGTCGCCGGCGTCGACATCTCGACGGTGCTCTTCGACGTCCAGCCGGTTCCCGAGCCGGCAGAGGAGGAGCGCGAGTGGGTCCCGAACTCCGAGCCCTCGACGGTGCAGCTCGTCGCCCGCGGGGTTGCCGATGTGGCGGCCGTGCCCCTGAGGGCGGGGGAGCGCTTGGCAAATGCCGTCCAGCACCCGGAGGCGACCGCCCGCCGGGTCGGCGAAGGGTTGGAGGCACTGAGCGAGGTGGCCTGGAACTTCGCCAACCCGGCTCCGGACGTGCCGCTCAACGTCGAGATAGGCACTCACCGCCGCTTCATCTGGGCTCGCTCCGAGCTGGCGACCTTCAAGCGCATCAAGGACGCCCTGGGTGGAACCGTCAACGACGTCGTGCTGGCGGTGGTGACGGGGGCGCTGCGCAAGTGGCTGGACCGGCGCGGCATCAGAACCGAAGGACTGGAGCTGCGGGCGCTGGTGCCGGTCTCGATCCGGGCCGAGGACGACCGCGGGCAGCTCGGCAACCGGATCGCCGCGATGCGCGGCCCGCTGCCGGTTTACGTCGAGGACCCGGTGCGGCGGCTGCAGGTCGTGCGGAAGGCGATGGGAGAGCTGAAGCAGTCCAAGCAGGCGCTCGGCGCCGAGGTGATCTCCCGATTCAACGACTTCGCGCCCCCCACGCTGCTGGCACAGGCCTCGCGGATCAACTTCTCGACCCGCCTCTTCAACCTGATCGTCACCAACGTCCCCGGTCCGCAGATACCCCTCTACGTGCTGGGTCGCGAGCTGGAGGAGGTCTTCCCGGTGGCCTTCCTGCCCCAGAATCACGCGCTGGCGATCGCGATCATGAGCTACAACGGCCGCATCAACTTCGGCCTGCTTGCGGACTACGACGCGATGGAGGATGTCGAGATCATCTCCGAGGGGATCGCCGAGTCGCTGGAGGAGCTGCTGGAAGCGGCCAAGGAGTCTGAGCCCAAGCAGCAGGCAAGCGAGCCCGCGGAGGCGCCGGCGGGATGAGCGACGAGCGGGACGAAAGGGACATCAACTTCCACCTCGAGCTGACCCCGCCGCAGCTCAAGGTCACCCACACGGCGCTCAAGTCGCTGCTCGACGACTTCGGGCACGACGAGAAGCTGGTCGGACGGGTCATCCACGAGGTGCTGGAGAAGCTCCCCGACGAGCACTCGATCCGCGCGATCCAGCTCGACACCGACGAGCGCGGGCCCGGCGCCGCCTGAGCGGCATTCCGAGTTCGGCTGAGCCGCCGAGCGCCCCCGCTACCCTGGGCGGCCCATGTCGCTCTCGGTGCAGGTGGGGCTGCTGCTCGCCGTCGCGACCGCCCTCACCTCGATCTTCGGCTTCCTCTACAAGCAGCGCGGTGCCGGGCGGGCGCCCGCGGTCGACTTTCGCCGCCCCGTGCACAGCTCGCTGGTGCTGTTCGGCTCCGGTTGGTACACGCTGGGGATCGCGATCGCGATGGGCTCCTGGGGCTTTCACGCCGCAGCCCTGTCGCTGGCGCCGATCTCGCTCGTGCAGTCGGTGGTCGGCGTCCTCGGACATCATCTCCGCGCGCCGCCATGATGGCCCGTACCGGCCCGTACCGGGTTTGGCTCTGTAGGGCGGAAAGGCTGGCATCTAACTCCCGTCCTGTGCCGTCCCGTATCGGTCCGTAATCAGTGGTTGGGTTGCAGTTTTGGGTTGCAATCTGCCGGTCCACTCAGCGCTGCTCGGCCCCGATCTGCTGGAGCAAGTCGGTCAGCCACGCCTCAACGGCGTCGAGCGCCTGCGACGGAAGATTTCAACCGCGATGGGTGAGGGTCACGGCAACCGCCGGACCGAGGGGTCGTCCTCGTACTCCCGCCGGACCTTGCGCTCTACGCGGTGCTCCAGATAGAGAGTCAGGCATAGCAGGGCGAGGGCGACGAGGGCGACGAGCCCCACGGTCATGATCGGTCCGTGTAGCGACGCCGGCTTCGACGCCACTCGTCCTTGCAATAGGCGTCGACGGGCAGGACGCGATTGAGTTGTCGGCTCCCCACTCGTTCCTCTTTAACAGCTCGAAGGCGCGCTTACGGGCGGCCCTTGTAGCCGCTCACGAAAGACCCCGCACAATCCGTGGCCTTTACGCGCGTCTGGAGGGGCAATCCTCTAGCCGGATAGAAGATTTGGGGGTGCTCGATTGTCTCCGTCGTCATCGCCCGGACCCCACCGTTTCGGCAGTCCGTCGGTTGTGGCAGGACGCGCAGCGCGCGACTAGGTGATGCCAGGCATCGGTGTCGGGGTCGCCTCGCCGCACCAACTCGGCGCGGGTGACCGGATCGTGGTCGGGCACCGTCGTCGCCGCGCCGCACTCGACGCAAACGGGAAAGGCTGCAAGGAACGCGGCGCGGGTCTTGCGCCAGTCCGCGCCATAACCGCGCCCGCTGGCTGGCGGTCGCCGCGCTTGCGCTTGGCGAGCCGGACGTGTCCGCTGACCTGGCCGGTCGGTTGGCGGGCCATCAGTTCCGCTCCCACCTAAGCGCGGGAAGCGTCCCTTGCTTTGCAAGCGATTGCCATTCATCTGGCCAGCCGCGGATTACCCACTCGGGGCGGAACGCCTCAAGCGAAACTCGCTCCCCAGTCTCCCCTTTGACAACGCGCCGACGTTTGCCGCTTCGCAGCCCCTTGCAATACCCATAGTCCCCAAGGGCGGTCCAATGCTCCCCGCTCGCGTCCTCGCAATGAAGCGCACCCCAACGACGATCCCCCAGGTCCGAAACGTCGAAGACGGCCAAATCGCCCGCTTCAAACGTCACGTGTCCGAAAACCGAAAACGGGGGCACCGGAGCAGTGGGGCCAGCCATTAGGCCACCCCCGCTTTCGCAGCCCGACGCTCGGCAGCTGCAACCTCATGCGTGACTTCACTCATGGTTGGCTCCTCTCGGTCGGGCACCGAGAGGGTCGGCAGTTTCGTACCTCGATGCCGGGATGAGCGAAGTAGTAGTGCATCCCGCCGCCGCCAGTCTTTAACCCGCGGCGTCATGGGCAGCTCGCCATGGTCGCGCTCGAGTTCGTGCAGTGTGTCGGCACCGGTGTCACCGTCGACGTCGAGGACGATCAGGCCGCCCGACGCCTACGGCAAGTATCTCTACCTCCCGCGCTTACGCGACCAGGGCGTGCTCGTGGAGGCGGTTGCCAACGGCGCCTCTGCGTTGACCTGGCGTGAAGACACCTTTGCCTACGCCCAGGCATTCGACGAAGAGGCTGGCCGCTACCAAGGTCTTGTCGCCGGGCGGCACGCGGACGTCGTCGTCGACGACACCGCGGTGGTCATCAAACCTGAGGCAGCGGCGCCGCAACTCGAAGCCGAGCTACCTGAGGGGGAGAAGACGGGAGCGGGCGCAGCAGTCGACGGCGCCAGCGCGGGCAACGGCACGGGAACTGCGGAGGAGGGTGCGGCCCTGACCCGCTTCTACGGCCGTGTGGAGCTCGACCCCGTCCGCTTCCTGCGGCAGATGAGCACAATTTCAGACGAACTCATCGCCCACCTAGGCGAGGCCGGCGCCAAGATCCGTCTCACACTTGAGCTGGAGGCCGAGTCACAGGAAGGCTTTCCCGACGACCTCCAGCGCACGATCACCGAGAACGCGGCGACCTTGAAGTTTGAGTCGCACGAGTTCGAGGGGTGAGACGAGCCAACGAGTGAGCCAGCGAGAGACGCCGCTGACACGGGATTACTGGCGGACAGTCGGAGGGCTTCTCGTTGAAGAGTTCGAAGTCGTCCGACGCACGCCGACGGCTGGAGCCCGACGAGTAGACGCCGTGATCCTCTCGGGCCAGGAGGCACGCATTGCAGACCCAGGCGAGGACATCTCCCTTGAGGGGAGGACGTCATCGTTGTTCAGACGAAAGCCACGCGACTTGGCATGTACCTCATGGGACAGGCGCTCTTCTCTGCTGAGCTCGTGAAGGCGTTTAATCCAGCGTCGATCCGTTCTGTCGCGCTCTGCACGAAGGACGACTCGGTTCTGCGACCCCTCCTTGACCCATATCCCAACGTAGAGGTCGTCGTCATGAATCATCCGACCGCAGGGTTGGCCGAATCCGGTTGACTCGGGCACTGGGTTCAGGAAGGTGGCTGCAACTCCCTGAGCCAGCAGAGAACCGCCCAGGTTGCCTCCAAGTCCTCGCGGTTGTAGGTGAGGACTTCGTCCATGATCTGAGCGCGGGAACCGGCGTCGTTGGTCTCTGTGGCCTCGATGTAGCGGGCCATGGACCAGTCGCCGGCGGCGTCGGGGAGTGTGCGCTCAAAGCCGACGAGCTTTTCGATCTGTTTGAGGCCATAGCTTGAGGCGGGCACGGCGATCGACTCGTAAGTGATGGGATAGAGGTCGAACAGGTTGCGCACCACCCGCGCCGCGATGCCGTTCCGGTCGCCGAAGCGGGTGACGTAGAGGTTGATTTTCGTCCGCTCGTAGTTCGCCCAGTGAACGAACGGGATGTCGCCGTGCTCGCTGAAGATCGTCTCGGCCTTGCGAAGGAAAGCCTCCCAGCCCTGGCAATCGCCGTGAGGAGCGAAGCCGGCGGTGGCGGCGCGGAACGGGCCAGGATCCGCGCCGAACACCTGCATACCCCAGAGGTAGATCTTCTCTAGCTGGTCGAGCTGGGGCGGCATGCCCTCGAGGTCGAACATGACGTAGTTGGGGTGGGCGGGAATCGCCGGGCGCTGCAGGACGATCGGTGCGCCGTCCTGAATCGCCTGCGCACCGATCAGCACTCGGGCCGCCTTCCCGCCGACCTTCATCCTCTTCTTGCCCCAGGGCCGCTCGAACTCGGCCAGGCTCGCCTCGTCGAAGGACTCGAGTAGCTGCTCGATCGTCTCGACGCCTTGCGCTTGGAGTTCCTCGACTAGGCCGCGGTCGGCTCCGGGCACCAGACCCACCACCCCCCGCTCGACGGCTGGCGGCCAGCAACGCTGAAAGTAGGGGCAGGCCGAGCACTTCGACCAGCCGACCGAGGTCTGCGGAGGGTCAGAGGCGAGGCGGATCCGGAGGATCCGCTCAAGCATTTCAAGCGCCGGTTCGCCGCCCTCGTAGGGCAGGTCGAGGATTTCGCCACTGCCCGCGTGGACTTGCAGTGCGGCGGCAGGCTCACCGAAAGTCTGCTCGTACAGCCAACCGTAGAGCTGTAGCTGAAGTTCGATCTCAATGTGGCCCTCGAGACGCCGCGAGAGCTTGGAGTCGCGGATCGCGTAGCCGCTGCGCGTCGGCAACAGGAAGTCGGGCACACCGACGATCTCCACCGGCGTCCCGGCGAGCTCCTCCTTGCGGAAAGCGCCCTGGTAGACGACCGCATCGCCCGCGGCCACCGCCTCGCGTGTGCGCTCCGCGCGCTCCGCGATCGGCAGGCGCCCAAGGTCGAGATGGTTTGGAAATTGCGCAAGGTGGCGCTCCTCGTGCTCTCGCCCGAGGCGCATCAGGAGCTCGGCGAAGGGGCCGGGCGCTGCCTCCTCGATCCTCTGCTGGCGTAGCCAGACGCGGAGTGAGCACTCAGAGGGGCGGTAATAGCCCCAGAAGTCGCTGGCGATCAGGCGCATTACCACGATTCAGCTGAGCCTAGTCGCGTCTCCGCTGTCGAGCGTACGCCCTGGCGGCCAGCGTCCTTACGCGGCGAGGCGGAGACGCTCGACTGTGCGCGGGTCGCTCGCAGAGAGGCGGGCGTCTGGCAGAAACGCTTGTGGATTGGGATTGCGCTCGGCGGCCGGGGGTTCTAGTGCACGCGCTCAGCGGTGATTTGCAGTGGCTCGGCGGGTTGAGAACACAGATTATTGTCATATAACGCAATATCCTGTATTCTTGACGCATGGAAACGCTCAGTAGAGCCCAAGTCGTCGAGCTATTTCACCTGGCCTTTCTCGGGGTCCTACAGGCACGCCTTGATCAGGCTCGCTACGTGCTGAAGGGCGGCGCCAACCTGCGCTACTTCTTCGACAGCGTGCGCTACTCCGAAGACATCGACCTCGACATGGCCGGCGTAGAGCCCTGGCAGCTAAACCAGAAGGTCAGCGATCTTCTTGGCTCGCCAGCAATGGGCATCCTCCTTCGCCGCAGCGGCCTGACAGTCAATGAGTTCACCAACCCCAAGAAGACCGATACGACGCAGCGCTGGAAAGTGGCCATTGATGCTCCAGGGCACAATGAGCCTGTCCGAACCAAGATCGAGTTCAGCAATCGCAACGGCGAGCAGCGCTACCAGCTGGACCCGGTGCCGAGCCGCATCGTCGAGCCCTACGCGCTGCGGGCGCCAACGGTACAGCACTACACAGCAGGGCCCGCCACTGAGCAGAAGGTATTGGCACTCGCTGGGCGCAATGAGACCCAGGCCCGCGACGTCTTCGATCTCGATCTACTGCTGCGCCGCAAGCCCCTCGCGCCGGGTGCTCTTGACCCACAAGTGCTCAAGGATGCCGCGGATCGGACCCTGGAACTGCCCTTTGCTGCCTTCCGTGATCAGGTTCTGCCCTTTCTGGAGCCTGAGGTTGCCGAGCTCTACGCAACCGAAGCGTCCTGGGAGCAGATGCAGACCTTCGTCGTCGAAAAGCTGGAGGAGGCTAGATGACCACGACCGACGCTTATGGCGAACTGTTGCGCATCGATCGTCCGGTCATCACGACCCGTGAAGCAGCAACGCGTCTTCAGACAACAACTAGCAACGCAAGCCGGCGGCTGCGTGCGATGGAAAAAGCGGGCCTCGTCCGCCACCTACGTCACGGCCTCTGGGGGCTGGACAACGAGACCGACCCCTTCGTTCTCGCCCCCTACCTGACAGCGCCATTCCCCGCTTATGTCTCCCTGTGGTCGGCGTTGGCTCGCCACGGCATGATCGAACAGATCCCACGTCAGATCTCCGTCGTCTCGCTGGATCGCGCGCGGAAGGTGACAACGACCATCGGCACGTACTCAATCCATCATCTTCCGCCTGAGCTCTTTGACGGCTACCGCGGATTAGAGACCAGCGGATACCTGGCCACCCCCGAGAAAGCTCTCTTCGACACCGTCTATGTGCGTGCCGCTGGCGTCCGCGCCGGTGGCGGCACCCGAACCTTCTTTCCCGAGCTCTTGCTACCTGCGGCCTTCGATGACGCCCAACTAAAGCAATGGATCGGCCGAGTCAATGCTCCGCGTCTGCGAACACTCGTTGCGCGCGGAGTCCGCGAAGCACTGCGGCAAGCATCACGCGAAGGTTCTTCCTCCCGCCGGTAAATCGCGGGAGCCGTGTCGCTCTGGCAGTTCTAGCTTCGATCGTGATCATCTGGATGGTGATGATGATGTTGATGATCCCGGTACCGCCGCTTGTGCCTCTCGCAGTAGCGCTGTGAAGCCGCCATAGCGCTGAAAGCGGCTGCTCGAGGGCCAGCCGTGCTCGGGCACCAGGCTGTTGTAGGTCTTCTGGATCGGGCGCAGGCCCGGGGTCGTGGTGACCAGGCGCGAGAACTCGCGCAGCACCGCGACACAGCGTTCCTTCGTCCAGGTGATCGCGTGGCGCTGCTGGCCGCGCTGCGGCGCTCCCGGGATCCCGTTTTCGGGGATGTTGAACTCGTCGATCGGTCCCGGGTAACGCGAGTCGACCGGCGGGCTCCAGAGCCCCGCGGCTTGGCAACGGCTGGCGACCTCATCGATGTAGGACTGAAAACCGCGACTGCGGTCCAGCGATGCGGAGATCCTTCGATTTGATGCCGTAGCGCCGAAGCATCCACGCCATCTTGCTCTGGCTCAGATTCAGGATTCCATCCCCGTCGCGCCAGGGCTCCCGAAATTGCGCTGGCGGCCAGCAGGCCAGGGCGAGATACTGCGCGGGCGATGTCGCAGGAGAACGTCGAGCTCGTGCGCCGGTCGTATGAGGCTTTCAACCGATGGGGGGTCCACCCCCGGGGAGCGCGCAATCCCGAGATTCCGCCATTCCTCCATCCCGAGGTTGCGTTCCACACTTACGCGAGTGCCCCGGAGGCGGGTGTCTACCGTGGTCGTGAGGCGGTGATCGAGTACCACCAGCGCGTGTTCGGGCAGTTCGAGAGCGTCCGCGTAGAGCTGGAGGAGCTGCTGTCGGCGGGCGATCGCGTGGTGATCATCTCTCGCCAGCACACCGTCCCCAGTGGCAGCGAAGCGGAGATAGTGCAGCAGGTCGTGGAGGTGTGGACGATCCGGGACGGCCTGCTCGCGGAGCGAAAGGCCTTCTCGACCCGGGCGGAAGCCCTCGAAGCCGCCGGGCTGCGGGAGTAGCGGCCGTGGATAGGTACATCTCAGCCGGCTTCTTTGCCCACCCGCTCTAAGCATCCGCCGAAGACTGCGTAAGGAAGCCCCGAAGTGCCAGGGCTCCCGAAATGGCGCTGGCGGCCCGCAGGCCAGAGCGAGATACTGCGGGCGATGTCTGGGGAGAACGTCGAGATCGTGCGCGCTGGTTTCGATGCCGTCAACCGGGGAGACGTTGATGCGGCGTTCAAGGACATCGCCCCGGACGCCGAGTTCGACCAGTCGCGAGCGGTCGGTTTCGACCGGGGCGTATACAACGTCGATCAGTGGCGACGCCTCTTGGAGGAGTTCAGCCAGGCCTGGGAATCCGTTCGGTTCGAGGCAGACGAGTTCATCGACGCCGGGGACCACGTCGTGACGCCATTCACGAACCGTTTCCTGGGCCGTGATGGGGTCGAGGTGCAGGCACGCGGCACCTGGGTCTGGACGATCCGCGAGGGCGCTGTGGTGCGGGTCTGCCTCTATCAGGAGCGCCAGGAAGCCCTCGAAGCCGCCGGGCTGCGGGAGTAGAACCCGCTCTAAGCATCCGCCGAAG
>JBBPIN010000044.1:0-14899 GCA_038040285.1 Actinomycetota bacterium | reverse complement strand
CGACCACTATCCATTCCAGCGGCCCCGCAACTACCTCCGCCAGGGGGGTCTTTGATACAAGCGGTTTGGGGGGCGGGACGAGGCACTAGTGCTCGATTTTGCGCTGCAAAAGAAGCGATCAGAGCGGCCTACCCGGCGGCGTGCCTGGCTCATCGGGCTGGTGCTGGTGGGTGGCACGGTCTGCGCCTCGCTGATCGGCGCGCGAGTGGCGTCAGCCGGGACTCATATGCGGGAGGTCCGCTACCGCGGCTACGACATCGAAGTTCCGGGGTCATGGCCGGTATACGAGCTGGCTGCCGATCCCTCACGGTGCGTCCGATTCGACCGACACGCGGTGTACCTGGGCCGGCCAGGCGCGAACCAGCGCTGCCCCGCGCACGCGGTGGGCCGCACCGAGGCGATCCTGATCGAGCCGCTCAACGACACGGCAGCCCGGCCAAGGCAGCCGGACAGGTTCACGCTCACTGGCCCCCGGGTCAGGCCGCGCTCATTGCCACCAGCGTCCTCGACGCAGGCTCTTCTTGCCATTCCATCCGCAGGCGTGCAGGTGACCGCAACCTGGCGGCGGGACCCCAGGGTCGTTGAGCGAATCCTTCATGGTGCGCGCCGCGTGGCTGTAGCGCGACCGGCCGCTCCGGCGCCGGCTGGCACACACCGGACCCGCGGAGGCCGCGGGCAGACGCGGCGAGCAACCGCGTCCTACTACACCGGGCTGGGCTTCGACACCTGCGCCACGCCGTCCACCTCGACCATGTCGGCGTGGTCTGCCTCGCCCTATCGGGGGGTCGGGATCTACATCGGCGGTGCCAACCGGGCCTGCAGCCAGCCGAACCTCTCGAGCGCTTGGGTAAGCAGCCAGATCGCGGCCGGCTGGCAGCTGATCCCGACCTACGTCGGCCTTCAGGCACCAAGCAACAGTTGCGGTTGCGCAGCGATCCATCCCGCTCAGGCGGGGGCGCAGGGTGTAGCCGCGGCCGATGACGCCGTAAGCCAGGCCGCATCCCTTGGCATCGGACCCGGTAACCCGATCTACTTCGACATGGAGTCCTATACCCCCGGCGGGAGCAACAGCTCTGCGGTGCTGAACTTCCTCGGCGCGTGGACCGTGGAGCTGCACGCAAGGGGGTACGTATCCGGCATCTACAGCAGCGCCTCCTCGGGCATCACCGATCTCGTCGGCCAGTACGGCACTGGCTTCAATGAACCGGATGACGTGTGGATAGCCCGCTGGAACGGGCAGGCCACGACCGTCGATTCCGCCGTGCCGGCCGGCGACTGGGCCAACCACCAGCGCCTGCACCAGTACCGAGGCGGCCACAACGAGGCCTACGGCGGCGTGTCGATCAATATCGACAACGATTACCTCGACGGCGCTCTCGCCGGGACCACAGCCCCGCCCGTCGTGGTGCACCGGCGCCGTTGCCCACGCGTTGTGTTCGCGCGCCACCCTAGGTCGAGCGCGTTCAACATTCGCACCTTCAACGTGTTCTCCTGCGCGAAGGCCCGCAGGGTTGCGGCGGCCTCCCAGCCGAAGCGATTCGTAGCATCGGGACATGCCCGCGTCTATCGCAGGCGGGGCTTTACCTGCCGAGGCCGCAGGGTTGGTCGAGCGCGCGTGATCTACATCTGCCTCACCGGCAAGGCGCAGATCAGATTCGTGCGAGCGGACTGACCTCGACTGCTGGGCGGCAACCGCCTACGCGCCAGCGCCGACGAGGAGACCACTCCGCAGCGGCCGGTCCCGGTCAACGACATGCTGGACCGTCTCGCCTGCCCGCTGATGCTGGTGGTCGGCGCCGAGGACTCCAACCCCTCGCCCGACGATGCGGAGGTCCTCCGCCAGCGATTGGAGGCCGCCGGCAAGCAGTTCGAGATCGAGGTCTACGAGGACGCCGGCCACGCCTTCTTTGCCGACTACCGGCCCAACTACCACGAGCCCTCCGCGTTCAGGCTCTGGGAGCGGATGACCGGATTCTTCGCCGAAAAGCTGTCGCCGCAGGCATGATGTTGAGAACTTGCTGAAAAGCTAAACATGGCCAGTGATCACGCCTCGGGGGCGGGTCGAGGTTCCTCGTCAGTTTCTCGTCGAGATCGCCGAGCTGATCGACGAGCTGAAGCGCAGCGGCGAACTGCGGCATCCGCTAGCCGCGGCGCTTCGGCGACGCCGCGAGGACGCCGAGCGTGTGGGGCGATCCCTTCGCTCACGGGATCGGACGCGGAGGCGCCGAATGCGCCGGCTGAGCGACCATCAGACGGCAGAGCGTCGCAGCCTTGCCTATCACCGTCTCGTTGCGGATCGTCTCGACGAGGAGCTGGTGCGAGAGGCTCGACGCCGTATCCGGACGCTGCTTGACAACGGCCACCTCGATCTCCGGTACGCGGAGCGCTGGCAGCAGCTGCTCGCGAGGCCGATCCCCGAGATCGCTAAGACGATCTCGAGTGACACCCAGCGCGCACGTGACCTGCGCCAGAACACGCCCTTCGCCGGGGTCCTGAACGAGCAGGAGCGGCGACAGATCATCGAGAATGTCCGCTAGCGAGACCGATGCGGCGCGCTGAGCTCGAGCACATCATCCGTGCGCGAAGCGTTGATGGAATGCCACAGCATCCGTGACATTCTGCGCACCACTGGCGAGCGGGGCCCTACGACCCTCTGCGGGTGCTCGACCGGTTCCTACTTCTTGGGGCTGTCTGCGCTGGTTTGGTTGCCTGGATTGTCGGCGTCACTGTGAGGGTGATCCCCAGGGAGTTCGACTTGACTTCGATCGTGGCCTTCGCGGGGCTGGGATCGTGATCGGCGCGACAGTCGGACTCGTGCGCCGTGACGAGGATCCCGCCAGGATGGCCCTCTATATGACAGCGCTCTTCGGAAGTGCCGCAGCGATCGCGCTTGTCGCAGCCTTGGTCGTGGAGCTATTCTCATGAGCGTGGAGTTTCGCCAGAAGATCGCCATGGCCCTGATCCCAGCCGTCTTCATGTTGGGTGCGGTCACCGTTGGGATTATCGCCACGGCCCTGGGGTTTATCGGCGCGTTCGCGTTTTCTCACTGGGACGAGCGCCGTCGTCGCAACCCCTCAGCAGGCTGACACCCACTCAAACGCCGCGCAGCTAGCCTGACCCCGCAATGGACTTCTCGCTCAGCGATGAGCAACAGGACTTCGTCGCCGCGATTCGCGACTTCTGCCAGCGCGAGTGCGGGACCGCCGAGCAGCGCGAGAAGCTGACCGCGGGCTACACCGAGGCCCACAACGCCGGGCTCTACAAGCGCATGGCGGAGTTGGGCTGGCTCGGCGTAACGATCCCCGAGCAGTACGGCGGCTCCGACGGCACGATGCTCGACGCCTGCCTGTTCATGGAGGAGACCTCGCGCGGCCTCGCCCCGATCGGCGGCTACGCGACGACCCTGATCGTCGCCGGCGCCACCCGGCGCTTCGGGAGCGAGGAGCAGAGGACAGAGGTCCTCGGCGGCATCGCGTCGGGGTCGGTCGAGGCAATCGCGATGACCGAGCCCGAGGCCGGCTCCGACGTCGGCTCGCTCACCACCGAGGCAAAGCGCGTCAACGGCGGCTTCGTGATCAATGGCCAGAAGGTGTTCTGCTCGAATGCCCATATCTCCGACCACGTGCTGGTCGTCGCCCGCACCACCAAGGGCGAGGACAAGCACCAGGGGCTGTCGATGATCTTCGTTCCCCGCGACGCCGATGGGATGGAGATCAAGCCGATCGACACGATGGGCGGGCGCGAGACCAACCATCTCTACTTCAGCGACTGCGAGGCGCCCGCCGACGCGGTGCTGGGCGAGGTCGACGCCGGTTGGGTGCAGCTGATGGCGGGGCTCAACGTGGAACGGCTGATCCTCGCCGCGACGATGCTCGGCATCGCCCAGCGCGCCTTCGACGACGTGCTCGCCTACGTCAAGGAGCGGCGCCAGTTCGGCCGCCCGATCGGCTCCTTCCAGGCGCTCCAGCACAGGCTCGCCGACCTCGCCACCGAGCTAGAGGCGGCGCGGCTGATGACCTGGTGGGTGGCGTCATTGACCGACGAGGACCCCGACCGCATGCTGCCGCGCGAGGCGTCGATGGTGAAGCTGCACGTCACCGAGATCGCGAAGCGGGTGGCGCTGGAGGGGATGCAGATGATGGGCGGCTACGGCTACTCCTCCGAGTACGACATGGAGCGGCTCGTGCGCCAGACCCTGGTCTCGACGATCTACGGCGGCACCTCGGAGATCCAGCGCAACATCATCGCCAAGACGCTGGGGCTCTGATTCGCGCACCGGGAGTTGTTGTAGCCGGCTGACAGCAGCACCGGTCAACTGGGGCGTCGCGCGGATCGAGGTTCGCGATGATGTCCGCCACGGTGCTCCACTTCTGTACTTACTTCGACCGCCGGTACCTGGCGCAGGGCCTTGTGCTCTATCGATCGCTCGAACGGCATTGCCCAGAGTTCCGGCTGCGGGTGTTCTGCATGGACGACGGGACCAAGGCGGCGCTGGACGCGCTCGCGCTGCCCCATCTCGTGACCATCTCGCTGGAGGAGCTGGAAGCGCACGATCCCGCCCTACGGTCGGTGAAGGACACACGCAGCATGGTCGAGTACTACTGGACGGCGACGCCCGCCATCTGCCTGTTCTGCCTCGAGCGGGAACCCGAGCTCGACCACATCATCCACCTGGACGCCGACCTCGAGTTCTACGCCGATCCCGCGCTGCTCGTCGACGAGCTCGGCGACGGCTCGGTGCTGCTTACGCCGCATCGGCCGGCCCCCGAGTTTGAGTTCGGCATGGAGGAGTTCGGCGGGTTCTTCAACGTCGAGTTCGAGCTGTTTCGCGCCGATCCGGTCGGGCTTTCGGCGCTGAGCTGGTGGCACGAGCGCTGCATCGAGTGGTGCTACAAGCGCTGGATACCCTTCCGCCGCTACGGCGACCAGGCCTATCTCGATGAAATGGCCAGACGCTTCGAAGGTGTGGTGGCCAGTGCGCATCCGGGAGGTGGGCTGGCGCCTTGGAATGTCGGTGGGCATCGACTCGAGCGCCGGAACGGGGGTCTGCTGGTCGATGGCCAGCCATTGGTCTTCCATCACTTCACCTCGCTCGAGCTTCATGCGAACGGCCCGCTCGCGCACAGGCTCGCACGGAGATCGCGCGCCTACAGGCTTACAGCGGCTCCCGTGCCACTGGTCTGGACCGCGGGCTGGCGGCTGACCGAGTCGCAGCTCGACATGTTGTGGGAACCCCACGTGGCTCGCATCAGCGCGGCGCTTGCGGAGTTGGAGGCCGTTGCCGGTGAGGTGGGCAATCCGCGTCAGTTACGGCCGCGCCGCGCGGCGTTCCATGTCCTACGCCGCCACCTGCCGGGCCCGCTGCGCTCTCTGTATTGGCAGGGATGGATGGTCCGGCACCGAATTGCCGCGCGCTTTAGAGAGTGAGATGGACGGTCACCGGTTTCGGCGGGCCGCCGCTAAAGCCTGTTCGTAAACGCCTGCGGTCGCAACCGCCGCATTCCGCCAGCTGTGGCTCGCTGCGCGCGTGCGTCCAGCGGCGCGGAGGCGGTCGACATCGGGCCCACCCGCGAGCAGCCGGTGCATGGCACCGGCGATCGATGCTGGGTCGCCTGGATCGAGGTAGGCGGCGCCGTCGCCCGCAACCTCGCGGAGCACCGGAATGTCGGAGCAAGCCACCAGCACCCCCCGTGCCATCGCCTCCAGCACCGGAAGCCCGAAACCTTCATAGCGAGTCGCGGTGACGAGCAGCGCAGCTGCGGCGTACAGATCCTCGAGCTCACCTGACTCGACTGGTCCAACCAAGCGCACGTCGCCCTCTAGCCCAAGCTTGCGCACGCGCGCGGGGAGCGCGCCGCGATCAGTCCCCCGCCCGACAAAGGCGAGGACGGGGCGCTCGTTGGGTGCCATCGCAGCCAGCCCGTCCAGCAACGCGGAGAGGTTCTTGTGCCGCAGGTCTGCGGCCACCGATAGCGCCAGCGCGCGTCCCCCCACTCCGAGCCGCACCCGACCAGCGTCTGGATCGCCCGGTCGCTCCGAAGATTGCCCGCGCCCGTTGGGCACGACATCCACGCGATCGGGGGGCACCCGCAGTCGCGCCACGATGTCCGACTTGGACGTCTCCGACACCGTGATCACCCGGTGTGCACGTCGAACAGCTGGCGGGATGAGGACTCTGGCTCTCATGCGCTTGATGCGCTGGAGCCGCTCCGGGTGGCACCGGAACAGAAGATCGTGAAGGGTCACGACGCGCGCGAACGGCCCGCTGAGCGGGGCAAAATTCGCTGGGGAATGCAGGACATCCACCCCCAGGCGTGCGGCCACTCGCGGCAAGAGCACCACCTCGCCGAGCGCCCACCTCCCGCGCCGGTGTGGATCGACCCGCGGCAGAACGACGGTGTCATCGGCGGAATGGCGCCAGAACCCGGTGTTTACCCGCTCCGCGGCACGATTGACGAAAACCGTCATGCGGAGGTCTGGTCGCACAGCCCGCAGAGCGGCCATCAGCTCCCGCACGTACGTCTCCCGCCCGCCACGATGCCCTGGCACGTGGAACAGGAGGTCGAGACCTATGTGCATCTCGGTCACTTCGTGAACCCCGGGCTAGGCAGACAACGCTCGACGAGAAAAAGCGACGGGGGCACGCGCGTATCCTGCCCCACATGTGGGGACAGCTCGTTCGACGTGCCTAGCGGTGATGCGAGATTCGCTTGGGTTGGTACCACGATCATTCCGTCAGGCCGTGCAGGCCGCTTGGATCGGCTGCCCTTTGGGTTACGCTGCACGGATGGCGGGCACCGAACCGCGCCGTGTGTCCTTGCGTGAGAATCGCATTGATGCATACGCTCGGCGCATCAAACACGCCCTCTCCACGTTCCCTCGCGCCTTTCAGGGATATCGGTACGGCAAACGGCTGACTGCGGAAGGCCTCCCCGCATACCATGGTAAACCCAACGAGCTTGAACGCTACTTCGACGAGCACACGGACGGTCCTGGTCTTTGGAAGTGGCGGCACTATTTTCCGGTTTATGAGCGGCATTTTCAGAAGTTTGTCGGGCGCGAGGTCCATATTGTGGAGATTGGTGTCTTCAGCGGTGGCAGCCTGGACATGTGGAAGACCTACTTCGGCGACGGCGCGCATGTCTACGGCGTGGATATCGAACCGGCCTGCAAGGTGTATGAGGGCCCCCGCACACGCGTGTTTATCGGTGACCAGTCAGATCCAGCCTTCTGGCAGCGCTTCCTGCGCGACGTGCCCGAGTTCGACATCGTCATCGACGACGGTGGACACGAGGCGCGTCAGCAGATAGCCACTTTGCAGGCCCTCCTCCCACACCTCCGGCGGGGCGGCGTTTATCTCTGCGAGGACTCGGAAGGGAGGGCTCACCCATTCCACGCTTACCTCCATGGCCTGTCACTCAATCTGCATGCTATGTCGATCGACGGAGATGGGGGAACAGAAACCACTGATTTTCAGAGCGCAATCGACTCGATTCACCTGTACCCGTATGTGTCGGTAATTGAGAAGCGGACTACCCGTCTGGACCGGCTGGTCGCTCCGCAGCACGGCACAGAGTGGCAGCCGTTCTACGAAGGAGTCCCAGACCGAGCGGGGTAACGCTGCGCTACGGAGTGCTATTCGCGGTTCCAAATGTCGTATCCACGAAGGCGCTTCGTGAATGATTTGACCCTCACCGGCGAGCAGCGCGACTTCGTCCCCCCATCCGCGACTTCTGCGAACGGGAATGCGACACTCAGGAAAAGCGCCAGCGGCTCACCAAATGGCTTCAGCGAGGCTCACAGCGTAAGCCTGCATATTCATGGAGATCTGTTACGGGAGACCCCGACATGTGTTCGCCAACAGCCTGCGTATGCCACCCTCGAGGCTGGTCGCCTACCCAACGACCGACACGGTCTCAGATCCAGTCAAACTCGGGCGTAAATGCGTGATAACTCGAATGACCGGCCTCAGGCGGCCCATCGCAATCGTCACTTCCCGCGGCGGCGCAATATCGCTTCGCGTGCGAGGGAGTAACGCGTTCGCATTCTCCCTGGCAGGCGCCGCCGCGTGATGTGGAAGGCGATCCTACGAGCGCGGGGGTGGGGCAGGGCGACAGCGCTTTCCCCGCCAACCTCGTGGAGGTCCGCCATCGCTTCGCTGAGCCGCTCCACGTACGGGTCCCAGAGGGTGGATAGTTCGTGCTCAGATAGTCGCCACCCTGTCGTCCAGACCAGGGGAACTGGTCCCTCCGTGAAACGATATGCCCTCGTCCGCGCTGCCAGGGTGCGGATGGCGCGCGTCGCCGCATGCGCCTCCAGCGACTGGAAATGGTGGAAGATCACCGGGACGCCATCGACGAGCAATCTGCCGTCGCGCCGCTCCAGGCGATAACGGGCCAGGTTCCAAGGCGCCACTCCTCCGCCGATGTGCTTCAAGACGCGGACACCCGCAAAGCGCATCGGAAACTCATCCAGATACCACTGATCGCCATGGCGGGTTTTCTCGATCCGGTCGTAGCACCACTCGATGCATCGCTCCCGCCACCATCCAAGCGCCGCCAACCCCGCCGCATCGCGGCGAAAGGTGTCGAATTGAACGCAGTACACACCTGGGATCTCCTCGCCCGTCGAATCGGGATTGGCCAAATACTCTGGTGAGACGCGGTGGGGCACGATCAGCACCGAGCCATCGCCCAATTCGTCTAACAGGGGTGCTGGATCGTCGTAAAATTCGAGGTCGACGTCGAGTCGTGTCACCATCGAGACGTCAGGTTCGCGTTCCAACACGTACATGCAGATCGCGGGGGAGGCTGTCCAGCAATACTCCGCGTGGGAGCGCGTTCGCCGCACTGCCGCGAGCTCGCGATCGTGGCGCTCCAGCTCGGTGAGCGATATTGGGACGAGGCTCGGCAGGTCCAGTTCACGAAGGACCCGCTCGGTCACCGCATCCATGCAGAACACGCGGAGCCTGAACTCGTCGCAGTGAGCCGCCAGGGACCGATAGAGGACGAGGCCGCGAGCGAGGTAGTGCCGATCGAATAGCGTGCAGAACTCGAGCTGCATCAGTCAACCACCAAATCTAACTGTCGCGACGACCCGGACACCCCGAATCGCACTGGCCACCGAGCTGAAACCCCCGCGACACCGGGCGCGAGGAACAGCAGGTCGAAACCGAAATGCATACCAGTCACCGACGCAGGGTGCTCGCTGCCCACGCGAGGTCCTCGGGGTAGAAGCGTCGCTCGAGGGCAAGCACCACGACCGCATAGACGCAGCCAGCGATGGCAAGGGCCGCGAGCGTACCCGACGCAAGTGCCACAAAGCTCATCGCGAGGGCGCCGAGCGCAGGCGCAAGCAAGATTCGCTGAGCCGAGATCCGACCAGTTAGACGGAGACTCGCTGCTGTGGTTAGGACGGCATAGGTAAGCGCGGACACAAGAGTTGCGATGGCAGCGCCGTCGATCGAATAGGTCGGCACGAGCGCCAGGGTCAAGGCGATGTGCTCGAGCGTGGTGAGGCCGACGATCCAGGGTATGACCCGCTGGCGGTTCCTGGCTATGAGCGTTTCGATGGAAAGGTCACAGATCGCATATAGCAGCACGGTGGCACCGACGATCCGTAGGACGGACGAGGCCGGCACGAACGCGGACCCGAAGATGAGGCGAATGATCGGCTCGGCGAAGAGCGTGAAGGCGGCACCCAAGGGCACGAGCACAGCCACGAGGACCTTCGAGGTGGTCTCGTAGACCGCCCCCAGCGAGTGGTCCCCGGGAAGATTTGCGCGCGCCAGCAGAGGCATGACGGATACCAGTAGGGCGCCGCCCACAAACAGCGTGCCCCCGACGAGTCCCGTCGCGGCGCCGAAGAGACCTACGGCGTCATTCCCTTTCAGTGCCGCCAGGATCACCACGGTGATGCTCGGGATGGCGAGGTCGAGCCCGGCGCCGATCGCTATCGGCAGCGATACTGCGGCGAGTGCGACAGTTGCGGCGACCGATGGCCGGATCCACGCGGGACGCACGGCGATGACGAGGCGGCGAGCAACCCAGATCAGCGCAGCCAGCGACGAGACCAGGTAAGCGAGCGCCACGGCGACGATGTTCCCGCCCGCGACGAGCACAGTGATGCCGATGACCCCCCGTATCGCGCTCTGCAGAGTTCGCGCGATGGCCTCTGGTGCGAGGTCGCCAAGACCGCGAAACACCGCGTAGATGCAGGAGGCCAGGAGCTCGAAGAAGGCGCTTGCCGCTAGCAGCGGCAGCGTCAACCTCAGGGCCGTGTCGAAGTCACCGACGAGGCCGATGATGGCGGCGACGACCACGGCCGCCGGACCGAGGACGAGCTTGACGGCGAGCGCCTCCCACAGCACCTCGCCAATCGCCGCCGCATCCTTGGCCACTTCACGGGTCACGATGCTGTCGACCCCGGCTTCCACCTGCGCTGTCAGCAGGAGCGCGATCGAGAGGGCGAGCGCGAAGTCGCCAAACCCGCCGGGGCCGAGCTCGCGCGCCATGACGGCAAAGAGCGCGATCATGCTGAGCTTTCCCACGACGTCGGCAACGAGACGGATCGTCGTGTTGCGCGCGGCGCGCTGGGCGTCGTGCGAGGCCTGGACCAACGTCAGCGTCTGCAGCCGCGCCCGGCGAGCGCGCCGGTCGCCCCTAGGCCCCTCATGATGCATCAGGATACACGCGTGCAGACGGCCCTTTCAGACCTCGCCGCGGGGATGGCGGGCAGCCGGGTGCTGATTACCGGCGGGCTGGGCTTTATTGGCTCCAATCTGGCGCGCGTTCTCGTGGAGGCGGGCGCGCACGTCACTGTGGTGGATGCGCTCGTTTCAGGTCACGGGGGACTCCGGTTCAACCTCGCCGGCATGGAGGATGAGGTCCAGGTGCACATCGGCGATGTCCGTGACGAATCACTCATGCGCCAGGTGGTGTCCAGGACTGACTATGTCTTCAATCTCAGCGGGCAGACCAGTCATCTCGACTCTATGCACGATCCCTACACGGATCTCGAGCAGAACTGCCGCGGCCCGATCGCGGTGTTGGAGGCCTGCCGGCATGCGGCACCCGACGCGAAGGTCGTCTTTGCCAGTACCCGCCAGGTCTATGGCCGGCCGAAATACTTGCCGGTGGACGAGGGTCATCCTCTTCAACCCGTCGACGTCAACGGCATCCACAAGCTGGCCGGCGAGGCGTACCATCTCCTCTACCGCGACGTGTACGGGCTCCACGTGGTCGTTTTCCGACTGACGAACACCTACGGGCCGCGGATGCGCGTGCGCGACGCTCGCCAGACATTTCTAGGCGTGTGGATCCGTCAGCTGCTGTGCGGTGAGCCGCTCGAGGTGTGGGGTGGCACCCAGCAGCGCGACCTCAACTACGTCGACGACGTACTGCGGGCCTTCCTTCTCGCCGCCGATCGCCGCGACGGCGATGGCGAGGTGTTCAACCTCGGAGACGAGCGAGCGATCACCTTGCAGGACCTGGCGGAGCTGCTGATCACCATTCATGGGCGTGGCGAGTACCGGGTGATCTCGTTTCCACCGGAACGGAAGGCGATCGACATCGGCGACTTCTACGCCGATTACGCAAAGATCCGACGCACCTTGGCCTGGGAGCCGAGCGTGCCGCTCGAGGATGGTCTCGAACGAACGCTTGCGTTCTTCGCGGAACACGGACCGCGATACTGGCACGGCCCCGAGTGAACGTTCCCTTCCTCGATCTCCGCAGGGAGACCCTCGCCCTGCGCAATGAGCTGGAGCAAGCCGTTGCCGCGGTCCTCGACTCCGGCCTATTCATCCTCGACGGGCGTGTCGCGGATTTCGAAGCCGCCTTTGCGCGCTTCTGCGGCGTCGATCACTGCGTCGGCGTCGCTTCGGGGACGGATGCGCTCACGCTCGCTCTCAGTGCCGGGGGAGTCGGCTCGGGCGACGAGGTCATCGCTCCAGCTTTTGGACCGGTCGCGACAGTGGCTGCGATCTCTGCCTCTGGCGCCAAGCCCGTGCTCGCCGATGTTGCGAACTCGACGCTTACGCTTGACCCGGGCCGTCTCGAGGACTCGCTTAGCGAGCGCACGCGCGCGATCGTGCCGGTGCACCTCTACGGTCAACCGGCCGAGATGGACCCGATCCTCGCCTTCGCGCGAAGTGAAGGGTTACTCGTCGTGGAGGATGCAGCGCAGGCGGTCGCCGCCGAGTATCGCGGGGTCCGAGCTGGGACGATCGGCGACGCCGGGGCATTCAGCTTCTATCCGACCAAGAATCTCGGTGCGCTCGGCGACGGCGGTGCTGTTGTCACCAACGATGCTGAGCTAGCAGGCCGGGTCCGGCTCCTGAGGGCACACGGCGCCGACGCCAGCGGGCAGTCGCAGCTGGCCGCGACCAACAGCCGCCTCGACGAGCTGCAAGCGGCGATCCTCTCGGCGAAGCTGCCACATCTCGAGGAGCGAACCGCTCGCCGCCGTCAACTCGCGGCGCTCTATCGCGAAGGGCTCGCCGAGGGCGAACTCGTTCTCCCTCACGAAACTCCAGAGAGCCGGCACGTGTTTCACCTCTTTGCGGTGCGCAGCAGAGAGCGCGATCGGCTGGGCGAGCGCCTGGAATCGAGCGGCGTTGAGACGCGGGTGCACTACCCGTGGGCGATCCACCAGCATCCCGCCTACGCAGAGCTCGCGCAGAAGGCCGAAGGGCTCCAAGCGAGCGAGCGCGCGGCGCTGGAAGTCGTGAGTCTTCCGCTGTACCCGGAGCTGACCGACGCCGAATTGGAGGCAGTGATAGACGCGGTGACCGAATGAGCTGCCGGCTGGCCGTGGTCGGCGCGCCTAGCGCCGTCCCGACGCATCGAATCTGCGAAGGACGAACCAGTTCCTGGCCTTCAGTACCCGTTCGATCAAGCGACGCGTGAGGCGCGTGTGGGTGATGTGGTTCGCGGCGAAGCGGGCGGCCGACTCGTGAAACGCGGTGATCGTCCTCTCGCTGGTCCCGCTCGCGCCGGTTGCATGGTGAGCGACAGCGGCGGGCTCGAAGTGGATTTGCCAGCCGTTGTGGACCAGGCGGAGGCAGAGGTCCGCATCCTCCCAGTACATCCAGTAGCCCTCGTCGAATCCGCCGACCTTCTCGAATGCAGACCTCCGGATCAGCATGCAGGCACCGGAAACCCAGTCGACCGGTCCACCGCCCCGGTGGGGATCCTTGAATTCCGCGGGGTAATGGCGGGCGCGGATCAGAAGCCGGGTAAGCGGCGATCTCCGCCCGAGCAGGCCAGTCCGCAGGCTCGGGAAGGCGCGCGCTGAGAGCTGCACCTCGCCACCCGAGAAGATGCGTGGACCCACCACTGCGATGCGGCTGTCGCTATGCAGGTGAGCGACCATGGCGGCGCTCGCGGTTGCGGAGAGCACGACGTCGGCATTGAGCACGAGCAGATCGTCTCCGGATGCCGCGCGAATCCCTAGATTGCAACCGGCGCCATAGCCGAGGTTCCGCGAAGGGCGCTCGATTCGTGCGCCGCCCAACTCCGCCAATGGGCCCACTGGCTCGCCATCTGGCGCGCCATTGTCGACGATGATGATCTCGTCGGGCGGTTGACTCTGCGCGTGCAGGGAGGCCACGGCAGCCGCCAGCTCCGCCGGTGTCTTGTACGCAACGATGATCGCGGAAAGCATGGGAATTCACCTTTGCAGGAAACGCCCTAGCGCGACCAAGGCCCAAGCCCGGGCCCAGGCGGGAGTTTCGGGCTCCGCCAGAAAAGAACGCCACACCGCATCGATGCCTGCCGGATGGACGACGCCCGTCTCGCGCAAGGTTTCCAGCGCGCCGAGACAGTCGTCCCGTAAGGGCCCGATCATCCAGTCCGCCATCGGCAGGTTAAAACCGAGCTTTGGCTGTTCCAGGAGGGTGGGCCGCAGAATGTCCCCGAAGGCCTGACGTGCCAGGTGCTTCAGCGGGCCCCGATCCGGCAATAGCGTTGCTCCGGGGACCGAGAGCATCAAGTCGAGCATGGGGCGGGAGAGCATCGGCACGCGAAGCTCAAGCGATACCGCCATGGTGGCGACATCGGAGTCGCGAAGCAGCATGCTGCGCATGAAGGTGGAAAACTCGAGGCGCTGCACCGCTGCGATCGGATCGTCCGGATCGATGGCTGGCACTGCTGCAGGGGAGATGTAGTCAGGGGTGAGATGGTCGACACTCTGCCCGAATCCGAGCGCGTGCATTTGGCGGTTCGACATCAGCCGTTTGCGATGGAAATAGACGCTTCGGAGTGTGCCGTCACTGCCAGCGAGGTCGCGGGCCTTCTCCGTGGCCACGGTGTGCCTGCCGGTGGCCGCGATACGGGCGGCCAGCCGCCTCAGGGGGCCGGGCAGCCCGGCGGCCAGCGCAAGCCGGCTGCCGAGGTGCGGGACCTCCCGAAAGCTGGGGTATCCGCCGAAGAGCTCATCTCCGCCCAGGCCGCTCAGCGCCACAACCATGCCGGCGTCGCGTGCCGCACGGGAGACGATGTAGGTGTTCAGCCCGTCGATCGATGGCTGATCCATATGGTCGAGCCAGGCGAGCGACCAGGGTGCGACCTCGCGCTCGCCGAGTTGGACGACTCGGTGGTCCGCCCCGATGATCTTGGCCGTCTCGCGCGCGAGCCCCTCTTCGCCGTCGCCACCATCGAAGCTCACCGTGAACGCTCGGAGGTGCCCGCCGGCCCGGGCGGCAAGCGCCGCGATGACAGTGCTGTCCAGACCGGAGGACAGGAAGACCCCTACCGGCAGGTCGCTGATCAGGTGTTTTTCGACCTCAGCCTGGAGTGTGGAGCGGATCTCGGCCTCCAGCTCTGAGCGGGACCGTGGCCGGGTCTCTGGGATGCGCCAAGAGCCCTGCGCCGTCTCCCGCTCCGGGGAGGCGACTTCG
>JBBPIN010000043.1:0-14975 GCA_038040285.1 Actinomycetota bacterium | reverse complement strand
AGGCCCTCGCCGGGCTTCAGGTCGCGGACCTTGTTGACCACCACCGAGCCCTCCACAGATGCAGGGGCTTCGGAGAGTGGGCGGTGCCGGGCTCGAACCAGCGACCTCCTGCTTGTAAGGCAGGCGCTCTCCCAACTGAGCTAACCGCCCGATATAGAGTCGAGTGTAGGGGTGATTCGGACCCAATCTGGCTCCCGATCGCCACCTGTACCGAGGGAGAGCGGAATTGAGCGGCGACACCAGCTTCGTCGAGGGCTTCAGAGGAAAGCGGCGACCCGGTCCCTGCCTGCAGATCTGGGCCGAGGACGGATTTCAGGACTACACCGCGGACGAATGGCGGGCGGCGGCCGACCGAGCCGGGGCGGCGTTGCGCGCCAAAGGAGTGGTGCCGGGTGAGCCGGTCGGCTGCCTGCTGACGAACATCTTCCCGGTCTGCGCCGGGGCGATCGGCGTCTGGCTCGCAGGCGGTGCGGTGGTCTCGCTTCCGACGCCTGCCCGGGGAATGGCGATCGACGTCTACCTCGCGCAGCTGCAAGGCATCTGCGAGGCGATGGAGCTGCGGCTGCTGCTCGCAGAGGAGACCTACGCCGAGCTGCTGCGCGAGCACGGCCCCGATGACGTCGACGTCGTCTCCTTCGAGTCCTTGGACGCCGCGGGACCGTCGCCGGACGAACCCCCGGGCCCCGACGACCTGGCGTTCGTCCAGTACTCATCGGGCAGCACCAGCAATCCGCGCGGTTGCATGTTGACCGCAGGGGCGATCGGGGCCCAGCTCGAGATGCTCGCTGAGGCGATCGATCTCGACCCCGAACACGATTGGGGCGTGACCTGGCTGCCCCTCTCCCACGACATGGGCTTCTTCGGGACGATCATGCTCGACTACGCCAAGGGCCTGGGTGGCAGGGTCGGAACACCGGAGCGCTTCCTGCGCTCGCCCCGCACCTGGTTCGAGGACTGTGCGGAGACCCAGGCGACGATGACGGTGGCGCCCAACTTCGCCCTCGACCTCGCCGCCCGAGCCGCGAAGGTAAAGGCGCTGGATCCATTCCCGATGCGCAACTGCATCCTCGGCGGCGAGCGAATCGAGACCTCGACTCTCGAAAAGGCGCTCGAAGCCCTTGGCCCGAGCGGCCTCGATGGCTCCTCGCTGGCCCCTGCCTACGGGTTGGCGGAGGCGGTGCTGGCGGTGACCCTGACACCGGCAGGGCGAGAGCCACGGCTGCTGAGCGTCGATGCCGAAGCCCTGGCTGATGGACGCGTCGAACCGGTCGATGACCCTGGAGGCTCGCCCGCGGTGCAGACCTTTGTCTCGTCCGGGCCGCCGCTGTCCGGCGTCGAGCTGCGGACCGACGGCAACGGACAGCAGGGCGAAATCTTCATCAGCACCCCGAGCCTCGCCAGTGGCTACGCCGGCGATCCGCAGACCACTGCCGAGCGCTTCGTCGACGGTGAGCTGCACACTCGGGACCTCGGCTTCATCCACGAGGGGGAGCTCTACGTGCAGGGAAGACTCGACGACGTCCTGATCGTCGGTGGTCGCAACATCTCCGCCCTCGACGTCGAGGCCCAAGTGTCCGGTACGACTCCAGTTCGGCCCGGCTGCGCCGCGCTGGTCGACGTCGCCCGAGACGGCAAGGTCGAGCTGGTGGTGCTGGTCGAGGCGAAGGACGACGCGCCCGAGCCGGAGAGGACCGCGGCCGCGATTCGCAATGCCGCCATGTCGACCGCGGGCGTGCGAGTGGACGAGTGCATCATCCTGCCCAGGGGCGCGCTTCCGAAGACACCGAGCGGCAAGATCCAGCGCTTTCGTTGCCGTGACCTGCTCGGATCGGAGAGCATGCCCGCCGCGGCGCAGACCGGTCTCTGACCAACCTGAGCGAGAAGAGAGAGGATCAAGAAGTGGACAGGTCGGTCCTTTGGCGGGCAGCTGCGTTGCAGGTGGGCACGGTGGCCGCGCTCTCGGTCGCGCTGGCGCTAGCCCTGCCGCACAGCTTCTTCGATCACTGGGGCTGGCTCAGCGGTCCGCTCGCCTGGCTCTTGTGTGCGGCGGTGACTGCTCGGCTGCTCGGCCGCCGCGCGGGCGGACCGTGCTCGGCGCGGTGCTCGCCGGCCTGCCGAGCATCCCCGCGGTCGTGCTTGGCCTGCACTGGCTCGGCGTCGCGATCGCAGTCGGCTTGTTCGCCCTGTCGTGCGCGCGCCTGTCGAGTCGGATCGGTGGCACTAGGGTGCCCGCATGGACCTCGGGATAAAGGGCCGCACAGCGCTGGTAATGGGAGCGAGCCGCGGGATCGGCCGCGGGATCGCTGCCTCGCTTGCCCGCGAAGGTGCGCGGGTCGCGATCGCCAGCCGCACGCCGGAGGACCTGGTGAAGACGGCGGCCGAGATCGAGGGCGAGGTGACGGCGTTCGGGGCAGAAACCGGCAACCTCGAGCACCTCGCAGGGGTGCCAGCCGAGGTGGAAAAGCAGATCGGGCCGATCGACATCCTGGTCACCAACACCGGCGGCCCACCGCCCGGAGGGGCGCTTGAGAACGACCTCGCTGAGTGGCAGGCCGCCTACACCTCCCTGGTGCTGGCGCCTCGGGTCCTGGTCGATGCGGTGCTGACGGGGATGCGCGATCGCCGCTGGGGCCGGATCGTCAACGTCGGGTCAAGCTCGACGCGCCAGCCGATACCGGAGCTCAACCTCTCCAACGTCCACCGGGCCGCGACGGTCGCCTTCTTCAAGACGCTCTCCAGCGAGCTGGCGCCCCATGGCATCACGGTGAACACGGTAGCCACCGGCATGTTCGCCACCGAGCGCCTCGCCGACGTGCGCGGATCGCTGGACGCCGCGCACGAGGTGGCGCGCCAGAGTGTCCCTGCCAGGCGACTGGGGGACCCGGCCGAATTCGGCGACCTGGTCGCCTTTCTATGCTCGGAGCGGGCCGCCTACTTGACCGGGGCCGTCATCCCGCTCGACGGCGGCATGGTCCGCGCCCTCTGAGGTCGCTGCGAACCGTCGCCTGGCTGTGTCCTCAGTAGCGCCACGGTTAATCAGGCCGGGGCGGGGGCCGGCCGTAGGCCGCCGCGGCGGGCGGCGACGACGAGCCAAACCGTTCCGGCGACCATCATTCCGAGGCTCTCCAGCTGCGCCGTGGTGAGACCGGCGAAGACGTGGTCATTGCGGCGGATGAACTCGACCAGGAAGCGCTCGGTTCCCGCGTAGACGAGATAGATCGCAAACAGCACCCCGGCCCGGAAGCGGTCGCGAAGGTTCCAGAGGATCAGCGCCCCGATCCCCATCGCCAGGGTCTCGTAGACGGGGGTCGGATGGACCTTGTGACGGGTCGGAAGCGTGCCGTCGGGGTATGCCATCGCCCACGGTCCATTCCACTGTTTGCCGTAGTCGCCGTCGCCGGAGAGCTGACATCCGATGCGGCCAATCGCGTAGCCGAGGGCAAGCGCGGGAGCGCAGACGTCGAGCAGGGTGAGGCCGAGGAAGCCCCGATACCAGGCCCATCCCAGCACCGCGAGCGTGCCGCCGATCGCGCCGCCGTACCAGACCAGCCCGGAGCCGGAGAGCAGCTGGCTGGAGTCGTAGGCGTTGTTCTGGACGACGTAATAGAGCCGCGAGCCAACCACCCCGCCGACCAAGCCGCAGAAGATGATCTCGTAGGCCCAGTCGACCGGCTTGCCGAGCTCCTTCAGCCGCCGTCCCACCACCGCCCCGGCGGCGAGGAAGGCGAGCGCGAACATCAGCCCGAAGGTGTGGACGGTGACTGGGCCTAGATTGAGGTCGGGGTACATGGATCAGCTGGCGAGGAACAATGGCATCCCATTCGGTGTAGCCATAGCCCCGGGGAGAATCGAACTCCCGTTGCCGGATCGAAAATCCGGAGTCTTAGCCACTAGACGACGGGGCCTCGGAAGGCAAGAGTGTACGCGCGGGCCGACTCGCGGCAGAGGCGACTTTCGATCCGCCTGGCTCCCTAATATACGAACGTATGTTCGTGGGTACTGGAACGCTGCGAAAGCCCGCCGAGTACAAGGCGGCACGCAAGCTGAGGCAAGAACAGGGCATGCCCTACAAGCGAATCGCCGCCGCGCTTGGGATCTCTCCGTCCACTGCCTTCGGCTGGACTCGCGACATCGAGCTGACGCAGGAGCAGATGCAGCACAACCTGTTCGGACCGCGCGGCCCGCAAAACCCGGACCACATCAGGCGACGGGTCGAAAGCTGGAAGCAAGCGAGCAGAGACAAGGCGCCGCTACCAAGAGGAGGGGCGCGCGATAGCCCGCCTCTCGCACCCGCTTCATATGGCGGGTTGCATGCTCTACTGGGCTGAAGGGACGAAGGGCCGCAACACCGTCGTCCTCGTCAACTCCGACGTGAGCATGATGCGATTCTTTCGCCGCTTCTTGACCGAGTGCTTCGGTGTGACACCTGACGACCTCACGGTCAGGCTGAACGTCTATTTGGACGACCGCCGAGCGCTTGAGAAAGTTGAATCATTCTGGCTAGGAGCGCTCGGGTTGCCGCGCTCCTGCCTCAGGGCGCATACGGTTAACCACTTACCCACATCAAGCAGCGGAAGGAAGAAGAACCGGCTGCCTCACGGTGTGTGCTTCCTGCGTGTCCGTCGTAGCACCCGGATTGTCCAGCACATCTACGGCGCAATCCAGGAGTACGCCGGCTTCGAGGAACCCCGTTGGCTCGACGGGCCGCCGCGAAAGCCCAAACCGAAAGTCAGATGAGCAGCCGCTCCAACAGCGCCTTCTGCGCGTGGAGGCGGTTCTCAGCCTGGTCCCAGACGGCGGAGCGCTCGCCGTAGAGCATCTCCTCGGTGATCTCCTCCCCTGGGTGGGCGGGGAGGCAGTGCAGGACGATCGCCCGGTCCGCGGCCCCGGCCAGCAGCTCCGCGTCGACGCGGTACGGCGAGAGCGCGGCCACCCGTCGCTCCGCCTCGGCCTCGTCGCCCATGCTTACCCAGACGTCGGTGTAGACCGCGTCGGCGCCCTCTACCGCGGCGTGCGGATCGTCGCTCAGCTTCGCGCCGTGCCCTTCCTCGAGCCGGTAGTCGGCCGGCGACGCAATCCGCACCTCCACCCCGGCCAGACCGCCGAGGATCGCCAGCGATCGCGCCACGTTGTTGCCGTCCCCGACGTAGGCGAGCCGCAGCCCGTCCAGTTCGCCGAAGCGCTCCTTGAAGGTGAGCAGGTCGGCAAGCGCCTGGCAGGGATGGTGCGACGGGCTGAGTGCGTTGATCACCGGCACCGACGCGGACTCCGCGAGCTCGGAGACGATCGTGTGCGAGCCGGAGCGGATCACGATCGCGTGCACGTAGCGCGACAGAACGCGGGCCGTGTCGCCGATCGACTCGCCGCGCGCTAGCTGCAGCTCTTCGCCGCGCAGCACCAGCGGCGTGCCGCCAAGCTCCGCGACTCCCACCTCGAACGAGATCCGGGTCCTGGTCGAGGGCTTCTCGAAGACCAGCGCCACGCTGCACCCGGCCAGTGCCTCTGCGGCCTCGCCGCGCTCGCGCCCCTGCTTCAGCTCGGCAGCGCGGTCGAGCAGCTCCGCGAGATCGTCGCGGCTCAGCTCTTCGCCGGTCAGAAAATGCCCCTTCAAGGCGCGGATACTACGCGGGTGCAGATCCACGCCATCACCTGGAATCTCTTCCACGGCCGCGACGCCCCGCCGGATCGCTCGCTCTACACCTGGCGCTCGCGGTTGCTGAAGATCACCGAGCGCGGGCCCGAGTACGCGCAGGTCAATCGCAGCCTGATCACCGAGTTCGGAACGGCGCTGAGCGGAGTGCGCTGGAACGTGGCCCTGCTCCAGGAGACCCCACCGCGTTGGGCGCCGCGGCTCGCCGAGGCGCTGGGGGTCGAGACCCACCTCACGCTCACTTCGCGCAACCGGTTGGCGCCGTTCAGCGGATGGATCGCCGAGCTGAACCCCGACCTGATCGCCTCCAGCGAGGGCGGCTCCAACCTCACCCTGCTGCGGGGCGCCATGCTCGAGGGAGCCGACCCCGCGATCGCCGAGCGCCGCGAGCTGGTCATCCACGAGGGCCGGCCGGAGCGGCGCACGATGGCCTTCACCCGTACCGCGGCCGGACTCTGCGTGGCCAACCTGCACGCCACCAACGACCGCCCCGACCTGGCCGGCCCCGAGGTGCTGCGTGCCGCCGAGACCGCGATCGGGTGGGCGGGCGGCGCACCGTTGCTGTTCGGCGGCGACCTCAATCTGCGCCCGGCCGAGCAGCCGGAAGTGTTCGAGCAGCTGCGAGATAGCTACGGACTGGCGCCTGCGACCGCACCCCATTCGATCGACCACCTGCTTGCGCGTGGGTTGGAGGTGATCGAGGAGCCCATCACGCTGCCCCACCCCGAGGTCGTCCGCGAGCCGAGCTTTCACGGACCGCTCGGCATCTGGCGGCGCGAGGCCGGGCGTCGCATACGCCTCTCCGATCACGCCCCGGTCGGCGCGGCCTACGCGCTCGCAACCGCATCGGACGCAGAGCGCTGACCTGACCCGCGCACCCCGGCGGAATGAGATAGTGGGGCCAACGACCGCAATGGAACCGGAAGGAGACTGAGATGGCCGCCAAGCGAGGTACCAGCAAGAAGAGCACGGCGAAACGGAGCAGCGCTAAGCGCGGCGGGTCGGCCGGCGCCGGCAGTCGCCGCTCCGGCAGGTCGAGCAGCGCCGCAACCGCCGGCCTCGACAAGAGCATCGAAAGCTTCCGCGACAGCCTCGAGCGAAGCCTGACGCTGAGTCGCGATCGCCTCCAGGAGGTCGTGGACGACGCGGTGAGACGCGGCCGCATGCAACGGCGTGACGCCGAGAAGCTGGTCTCCGACCTGGTCAGCCGCAGCCGCAGCCAGACGAGCTCACTGCTTCAGGATCTGGAGCAGATGGCCGAGCAGGCGCGCAAGGAGCTGCGCGGCCGTACCTCGCCGGCCCGGCGGCAGGCGACCCAGGCGGCGCGACGCGCCGGCCGCGTGGCGCGCGACGCCGCCGACCGCCCGCTCGCCGAGGCGGATCGCCTGCGCCGGCGCAGCAGACTCCCGAGCCGCTTCCCGATCACCGCCTACGACCAGCTCACCGCGGCGCAGGTGAAGTCGCGTCTCGCCGACCTCAGCGCAGCCGAGCTGCGCAAGGTCCGCGACTACGAGAAGCGCAACCAGAACCGCAAGGGCGTGGTGACGGAGATCGACAAGAAGCTGGCCTAGGTGTAGTTCCTGAGCACGTTGGTTCATCCGGACCCCCTTGGAGGCTGGGAGCTGCCAAGCACCCCAGTCCCAAGGAGGACACCGGATGGACCTTCACGCTAACGCCGCTCTCAGCCTGAACAGGCGCCGTCTACTGGCCGATCGCGTCATCGAGCAGGGTTGGACGCAGACGAAGGCGGCCGAGGCCGCCGAAGTCAGCGTCCGCTGCGCTCGCAAGTGGGTCAACCGCTATCGCGCAGAAGGCGAGCTGGGCCTGCTTGACCGCTCTTCTGCGCCGCGCTCGGTTGCCAACCGCACCGACGAGCGCCGGATCGAGGCGATTGCAGCCCTGCGGCGGCTGCGCTTCACGGGTCCGGAGATCGCCGAGCTGCTCGAGATGGCGCTCTCGACGGTCTCGGGCATCCTCACCAGGATCGGCATGGGCCGGCTCGGCCGGCTGGGCCTGGAGCCCGCCCGGCGCTATGAGCGCGCGCGCCCGGGCGAGCTCATCCACATCGACGTCAAGAAGCTCGGGCGGATCCAAGGCGGCGCCGGCAAGCGGGTGCGTGATGGCCTGCGCCAGCACTACAACCGAACGTTTACCGACCGCCACGGCAAGCGCCGCCAGACCGTGGGCTGGGAGTTCGTGCACATCGCGATCGATGACTGCACCCGCCTCGCCTACGCCGAAGTGCTCCCCAACGAGAGGGCAACCACTGCGATCGCCTTTCTACGCCGGACGCTGGCCTTCTTTGAGCGCCACGGGATGAAGGTGGAGTCGCTGCTCACCGACAACGGCTCTGCCTACCGCTCGACGATGCACGCGATCGCCTGCCGCGCGCTGGGGATCTCTCACCTGCGCACCCGGCCCTACCGGCCGCAGACCAACGGCAAGGCGGAGCGCTTCATTCGCACTCTGCTGGGTGGCTGGGCCTACGGAGCGATCTACCGCGAGAGCGCAGAGCGCACCGCAGCCCTTGACGGCTGGCTTTGGCACTACAACAATCGCCGCAAACACTCAGCCCTCGGCCACAAGCCCCCGATCGCTCGCCTCGGCGAGCGGACCAACCTGCTCGGAACTTACGCCTAGGTGAACTCGGCCGCAAGGTCGGCGAGGTCGAGACGCTCGCCGAGCGTCTCGGCGGCCAGCTCGTCGGCTCGCAGGCGCTGACCGCGCCGCCACAGCTGGACCAGCCAGGCCCCGGCGGCCGGCTCGGCGAACCAGGCCTCGCCAAAGCGCTCGCGCAGCGCCGCGCGCCATTTCGCCTCCAGCGCCCAGGCCCGCAGATAGCAGGCGACGTAGAAGCCGCTGTCCACGTCGGCGAGCCAGGTGGTTGCTGGCCATTTGACGCGTGTGGCCTCGCCGAGCAACTCCGCATAGCGTTCCGGCATCGCGCCCAGGTCGGCGCCGGCGCCGTGCAGCTCCAGCTCGTAGGCGATCTTCGCGACGTAGCGGCGAAGGAAGATCAGCTTCACGGCGCGCACGTGGGCGGCGACGCCGTCACCGTCCGCCGAGCCCAGCACCCCGGTCAGCCATCCCGGTTGCTCGATCACGTGCTCGATCAGGAAGGCGAAGGACTCGGTGACGGAGTTATCGCCGAGGTGCCGGAACTCCGCCGGCAGCGCGGGGTCGACGTTGGCGTAGTGCTCGGCATGGCCGCCCTCGTGGAAGAGCGCCGCGTAGTCCTCGCGCCCCCCGACCCTCGGGACCACCAGGTAGACCTCCTGCGGCACCCGCACCGGCGCGCAGTAGGCCCGCGGCGTCTTGGTGGGACGCTGCTCGGCGTCGAGCAACACGTTGGGCTGGGCGTCGAGGTCGAGCCCGATGCCGGCCATCGTCCGCGCGAAGGAGTCGATCAGCTGGCCGGGTGGAAATGCGGCGTCGAGGTCGGGGGCGCGAAAGAAACGGGCCAGGTCCGAGCGGCGGATAGCGGCGAGTGGCGTGCCCAGCACTCGCTCCAGCTCGGGGTCCATGACCGCCTCGTAAACCGGATCGGTGGCCTCGAGGAAGCGGCGCGCCTGGGCGGCCAGGTCGTCGAGATCGATGCCGCTCAGCTCGGCGCAGGCCTCGGCGTAGCTGCCCCAGCCAAGTTCGCCGATCAGCGAATGGGAGCGCTCGAGCGCCTCGAGGTGCAGGGGGTTGAGGTGCTCGGCGAGCAGCTCCAGCCGCGCCGCCTCCAGCGCCGCGCGCCGCTCTGGATCAGGCTCGTTGGCCTGCTCGGCGGGAGCCCGCCGGTAGGGGATCCGCTCGCCGTCCAGATCCAGCTCCAACTTCGTCTCGCGCCGTGCGATCTCGGCTTCCTCGGCCGCGCAGGCGAGCCCCAGAAAGCCGCCCACCGCCAGCTCCAGCAGCAGCTCGGCGCGGCGCGGCGTCTCATCATCGCCATCGGTCGCCGTTTCCCGCAGCGCCTCGATCGCATCGCGCCCGAACAGCTCACGGTGGCGGTCGTAGATCTCCTCCACCCGGTAGTCGGCCTGCTGCCCGGAGAAGTGCAGGTGGTACTCGCGGTCGAGCTCGGAGACGAATTGCTCCGCCCGCTCCGAGTAGCTCTCCAGGTCAAAACCCATGTCTGCGCAACGATACGAGGGTGAACGTCCCCACTGCGACAGGACCCGCGGCCAGGCGGGGTGAGCTGCTCACCCTCGACATCGACTCGCTCGCCTACGGCGGCCGCGGGGTCGCCCGCCGCGATGGCTACGTCGTCTTCGTGGCCGGTGGCCTACCCGGCGACCAGGTGCGCGCGGAGGTGACCAAGGCAAAGCGTCAGTTCGCCGAAGCACAGACGGTGGAGCTGTTGCGGCCCAGCCCCGACCGCGTCCCCGATCGCTGCCAGCACGCCGGCGAGGCCTGTCCCGGGGCGCCCTGGCAGGGACTCGACTACGAGCGCCAGTTGAGCACCAAGCGCGACCAGGTCGACGACGCCCTGCGCCGGATCGGCGAGCTGGAAGGATACGAGCTGGAGCCGATCGAGCCCGCCGCCGAGCAGTGGCGCTACCGCAACAAGCTCGAGTACACGTTCGGCGATCGGGAGGGCGAGCTGGTGCTGGGGTTCCACGCCCGCGGCCGCTGGGACCGCGTGGTCGGCGTCGAGGATTGCCTGCTCGCGTCCGAGCCCGGCAACGCGGCCCGCAACCGGGTTCGCGATTGGGCGCGGGCGGCGGGCCTTGACGCCTATGACCGCCGCTCCAGGGAGGGGCTGCTGCGGAACCTCGTCGTCCGCGAGGGGCGCCGCACGGGCGAGCTTCAGACCCGCCTCGTCACATCGGCCGCCCAGATCCCCCGGCCGCCGGTCGACTTGCACACGATGATCGAGGGCCCTTCGGGCGGGACAGACGGACCCACCGGTGCGCTCGCCAACGAGCGCTTCGGCGAGGAGCTTTCGGGCCTGCGCCTGGAGATCTCGCACTCCGCCTTCTTTCAGACCAACACCGAGATGGCCGAACGCCTATACGGGGTGGCTCGGGACTACGCCGATCTGCGGGGCACAGAACGAGTCTTCGACCTCTACTGCGGCATCGGCACACTGGGCCTGGTGATGGCGCGCGAGGCCGGCGAGGTCTGGGGGCTCGAGATCGTCCCCGAGGCGGTCGCCGACGCAAGCCGAAACGCGGAGCTGAACGGGATCGACAATGCCCGCTTCGTGGCAGCCAACGCGCGCACCGGCATCCGCCCGCTGGTCGAGCAGGCCGGCCGGCCCGACGTCGTGGTCATCGACCCGCCCCGCGCCGGGCTCTCGCAGAAGATCGTGCGGCGGGTGATCGAGTGCGATGCCCCGCGCATCGTCTACGTCTCCTGCAACCCCACCACGCTCGCTCCGAACGCCGCCCAGCTTGCCGGCGCCGGCTATAGGCTGCGCCGCGTGAAGCCGGTCGACATGTTCCCCCAGACTCCGCACATCGAGTGCGTGGCGCTGCTGGAGAGGGACTGATCCGCGGTCGGGAGCGCCGGCGATGAGCCGCGGCTTCGGCGTCGCCGCGGGCCTCGATCCCGCCGTCGCGAGCCCCCTGGCCGAGCGCTGTGCCGAGCTCGGCTACGCCTCGCTGTGGTCAAACGACCACCCGGCCGCCAACGGACTCGAAACGCTCGCCACCTTCGCCGAGACGGCGCCGGGAATCGAGCTCGGCGTCGCGGTGATGGCCCTCGACCGCCACAGCCCGGCTGAGATCGCCGCCAAGGTCGAGCAACTCGGCCTCGATCGCGGCCGCCTCTGGATCGGGGTTGGCGCCGGATTCTCCGAGCGCCCGCTGAGCCGCATGCGCGAGGCGCTGCCCGAGCTGCGCGAGGCGCTGCCGGGCGTCCGTCTGGCGCTGGCCGCGATGGGACCGAAAATGTCGGCGCTCGGCGGCGCCTCCTATGACGGCGTGTTCACCAATTGGATGACGCCCGATGCCGCCGCCACCACCCGCGAGCGGGTCCACGCCGCCGCCGGCGAGGCGGGCCGGGAGCCGCCTCCGGTGCTCGGCTACGTCCGCACCGCGATCGGCTCCGACGCGGCCGATCGCCTCACCAAGGAGGAGTCCTTCTACCGCGACCTTCACGACGGCTACCGCAATCACTTCGCGCGGCTCGGCGAGCCGCTGGGAAGCGTCGGCATCGCCGCCCCTGACCGCGACGCGGTCCAGGAGGCGCTGGACCTTTACGAGGCCCTTGGAGTGATCGTGGTGCGCGGGCTGGCCAGCGCCAGCGTCGAGGCGATGACCGCGCTCGCGGGGGCCGCGGCCCCCGCCTGAACTAGGCCTCGACGCTTCGCTCCTCCAGCTCCATGAGGCCAGTCTAGGACCCGCCGCCGGTGCGATCCAGTGCCGAGAGGCCGAGGTCCGCGTGCGCGACGATCTAGTACGGCGGCAGCTCGTCGTACCAGCTGCCCAGCATCCTGAAGGCGCGCCAGAAGCGCTGCTTGGCGCCCTCCTCGTCGAGAGACACGTCGATGTCGGGGACGTAGAGCGCATCGACCGTCGGAGTGAACGCCTGGATCTCTCCCTCCAGCTCCTCGATCCTCCGCGACAGAGGGATCCCGAGCCCGTTCAGGGTGACCAGCGCCCGCGGACCCATCACTACGATGATCCGCGGCTGCACGATCGCGATCTCCTCGACCAGCCGCCACACGCACTCCTCGGCGGCGAGCTCGGGGTCTGAGGTCGGGCACTTGGCGCACAGGGTCCCGTAGACCACCAGCGGGTCGATCCCGAGCCGCTTGAAGCTCTTCACCAGCGCGTTGCCGGCCCGACCGTAGAAGGCGACGCCCTCCTCGATCTCGGCCCCGGTGGCGGCGTACTTGACCATCAGGATGTCGGCCTGCGGGTGGCCCGAGCCGAGCACCGGCATCAGCTTTCCGCGCGGGCAGTGCTCGCACTCCTGAAGCTCGCGGGTGAGCTGGTTCAGCTCGCGGATCGCGCGCTCGAGGTACTTCTCCTGGATCTCGTCGTCGGTTGCTGGCACGGGCCCCGACCTCTTTGACGACCGTTTCGCCGCTCCTTTTCCGGCACGCGCCTGCATCAGCTCTTGCCACGGCGCCCGGAACGGGATCGCCGGTGCGACCTGGCACGGGCGGGGCGCCGCGGTTTTCCGCCCCGCACCGGCTGGGCGTCGGCGACCTTTCGCTTCGGCGCCTTCGGCCGTCCCGTGGTCTGCAGAAACTTCAGCGCCTGCACGTAGATCAGGTTCTTGTGCTTACGGGCGATGTCGGCATCGCGCATCGCCTCGAGGAATTCCTGCGGCCCCTCGAAGTTACGGATTCGGACCCGCACGCTGCCCAGACCCTGGGCGACGTGGCTGTCCGAGCCGGCGCCGGGAACGATCCGATACTTGCGCGCGAAGCGCTCCGCCTCGTCGTTGAACGCGGTCAGCGCAACCCGTGGGTTGAAGACCTCGAGGATGTCGATCTCCTCGACGATGGCCAGCAGATGCTCGTAGTCGGGCACCGAGTGCAGCCGGTCGAATGGGTGCGGGACATAGACCAGCCCCCTCTGGCGGCGGATCTCGGCGATCGTCTCGGACATCGTCATCCCGCGCGGGATTCGCTCCTCGATGAAAAGGCCGATCACCTCGCCCTGCTCCGCGGTCTTCACCTCCTCGGCGACGATCACCTGAAGGCCGTCGATGCCCTGCGCCAGCTCCCGCCCCTCGAGGGCTCCGGATATCTCGTTGTGGTCGGTTATCGCGATAGCGCCGAGGCCGCGATCGCGTGCGGTCTCCAGCAGCACCTCAACCGGTGTTGCGCAGTCGGGCGAGTGGTCTGTGTGCATGTGCAGGTCGACGTCGATGAGCTTGCGACGCGCGATGCGGCGTCGCACGTCGCCGTCACCGCCCGGCTCGTGGCGCCGTGCCGCGATCTGGCCGTAGACCCTTTCGAGTCGATCAGCAACCTCGCTCCACACGGGGACCGCGCCGCTCGCGCGCTTACGCATCTCGGCAAGCAGATCGCCGTCCTCCCCGAGGCGCGCAATCTGCCCGGCCATCGTCTCGACGTCGCCGGGGACGAACATCAACCCCAGCTCCCCGTCGCCGAGCAGCTCCGAGTAAAGCGGCAGCCGCGAGACCACGGGCACCGCGCCCCCGGCCAGCGCCATGCGGATCAACTGCGGCGCCGGGGCGGGCCCACCGGAAGCGGCGCAGAGCACGTCGGCGTCGGCGATCAGGTCCTCCTGCGGCCCCGCGGCGGGGCCGACGAGGCGGATTCGCTCGCGCAGGGGTCGGGCGATGCGCAGCGGGGTGTCCGAAGGCGACTGCGTCCAAACCGTCGCCTCCCAATCGAGGTCCGGCGGCAGACGGCGCAGGGCGCGCAGGAACAGCCGCAACGCCCCGCGCTCCTCCTCGAGGCAGAACAGGATCCGCAGCGGCCGCTTGTGGCGATCACCGTGCCGCGGCTTGACGTCGGCGCCGGGGCGGATCAGCTCGTAGGAACCGGGGAAGTAGCGCTCCAGAAGCACAGCGGTCTGGGAGCAGGTCACGGTGCGGGCATCGAGGCGCCCGAAGAAGATCTCCACCAATGGCCGCGCGACCTGGGTCGAGAGCACTCGTTCGGAGGGTTCGTGGAAGGTCCCGACGTTGAGCGAGTTCGAGTGTCGCAGCGCCGTAGAGGAGAGACTGGGTGCGAACGGCTCGTGCACGTGCAGGACGTCGATCGGCACGGTCCCCAGCAGCACCTCGAGGTCGCGGCTGGCGTCGACCGCGATCGGAGCCGGCCGCGGGCGCGGTCCTCGCGGCAGGGCGACCCGGCCGCCGACTTCCAACAATCTCGGCCCGTCGTCCTTGAACAGTGCCGCCGGGCGATGGCGCGCCGCTTGTATCGCGCGCCGCGCCTCGCGCGCCGCCTGCCTGGTCGCAGCCGGGGCGGCGATCAGCACACGATGCCCCCGTTCGCTCAGCTCCTCGGAGCTGCGGCGGACGAACTCGTTGATCTCATGGCGGGTCTTCCAGGAGTGGGGCGTGACCTGGACGATCGTGAGCGGATCAGGCACGCCGCTCAGCATATGAGCGCTGGCTACGGCTGGGCTTCAGCCTTGTCGGCCTCGACCTGCTCCGCGGTCGCGGCCGGTGCCCTGTCCTTCGCGTGCTCGGCGATGAACTGGTCGGTCAGCTCGCGCGCTTGGTCGTCGGGCCGCTGGGTGTGCGGCGACTTCATCAGGTAGCTGGACGGCCCATCGAGCTGGCCGGCAACACCGTGGTTGAGCGCCAGCTTGATGATCCGCACCGCGTCGATCACGATCCCCGCCGAGTTCGGCGAGTCCCAGACCTCGAGCTTCAGCTCCAGGTTGAGCGGCACGTCGCCGAA
>JBBPIN010000042.1:0-14984 GCA_038040285.1 Actinomycetota bacterium | reverse complement strand
TTCAGCGGCATCCAGCCGACCGGGCGCAAGCACCTCGGCAACTACATCGGGGCGATCCGCCAGTACGTCGAGGGCCAGGACCGCGGCGAGGCGATCTACTGCATCGTCGACCTGCACGCGATCACCGTCGCCCACGACCCGGGTGAGCTTCGCGAGTACCTCTACGACACGGCGGCGATCCTGCTCGCCTCCGGGCTGGACCCCGAGCGCTGCAGCCTGTTTCGCCAGTCCGACGTCCATGAGCACACCGAGCTGACCTGGCTGCTTGCCGCGGTCACTGCCTGGGGCGACCTCAACCGCATGCACCAGTTCAAGGACAAGTCGGCCAAGCAACGCGAGCTGGTCTCCGCCGGCCTGTTCTTCTATCCGGTGCTTCAGGCCGCCGACGTGCTCGCCTACCGGGCCAACGAGGTGCCGGTCGGGGAGGACCAGCGCCAGCACGTCGAGCTGATGCGCGAGGTCGCGCGTCGCTTCAACGAGCGTTATGGCGAGACGCTGGTCGTCCCCGAGCTCCGCGTCCCCGAGATCGGCGCCCGGATCATGGACCTCCAGGAGCCGGAGCGGAAGATGTCGACCACCGGCGCCACCGAGGCCGGCACCGTCTACGTGCTCGACGAGCCCGACGCGATCCGCGGCAAGTTCGGCAGCGCCGTCACCGACTCCGGCCGCGACGTCGTGCGCTCCGACGAGAAGGCGGGCATTTCCAACCTGATCGAGATCACCTCGGTGGCGCGGGGGGTCGCGCCGGAGGAGGTCGAGAGCGAGTTCGAGGGATTCGGATACGGCGACTTCAAGGCCGCGGCGGCGGAGTCCGTGGTCGAGCTACTGGCGCCGGTACGCGAGCGCTACGCCGAGCTGCGTCCCGACACCGCGGCGCTCGAGCAGACGCTGGCCGCGGGGGCCGAGAAGGCCCGTTCGATTACCTCTGCCACGCTCGCCGAGGTTCGCGAGCGGATGGGGGTCGGGTCGCCCCCCGGCTAGGGTCGGACGCCCGGCCGTTGTACGAACCGGCGCCCGGCCTCGACAAGCTGGCTGGCGGGCCCGGCAAGGACAAGCAGAGGCAGTAGCGGCCGCGGCGTCGCCTACCCTTCGCGGCGATGGCGGTCGCCTCGCTCGACCTTGAGCTTGACGTCTTCGCGGGCCCCTTCGACCTGCTTCTGGCGGTCGTGCTGCGCGAGGAGATCAGCCTGCTCGAGGTCGATCTCTCCGACATCGTGCTCGCCTACATCGAGCATCTCGAGCGCGAGGACGAGCTCGACCTCGAGGTAGCGACCGAGTTTCTGGTCCTGATCGCGTCGCTGCTGGAGCTGAAGTCCCGCCTGCTGTTGCCGGGGGCGGAGGAGCTTGGTGAGGTTGGCCCCGAGGAGGCGGTCGAGGAGCTGGTCGCGCGGATGCTCGAGTACCGCCGCTACCGCGACGCGGCGGCGATGCTGAGCGAGCGATTCGACAACGAGCGTGGCTATCTGTACCGATCGGCGCCGCTGCCGGCGGACCTGCGCCGCGTCTCGCTCGACGCGGCCAAGGCGACCTACGACCCCGAGCTGCTCGCGTCGGCGATCGGCGACCTGCTCGTCGTTCCAGCCGACCCGGACACCAGCCACATCCGTCCCACCGTGTCGCTGGATCGACGGCTCGGGGTGCTGCGCGAGCTTCTCTCCAACCGCGGCAACTTCGACTTCGAGGACGCATTCGGGACCGAGGACCGGCTCACCCAGGCGGTGACCCTGTTCGCCTTGCTGGAGCTGCACCGCAAGGGCGAGGCGACCTGGGAGCAGCGCGAGGCGTTTGGCCCGATCCAGATCAAGAACGTCCAAGTGGGAGGCTGAGCTCAGAGCGATGACCGAGAGCACGACAACGATTTCGCCCCTCGCCCGAACCGTCGAGGCGCTGCTGTTCCTCTCGCCCGAGCCGGTCGGCGTCACCGACCTTGTCGAGGCGACCGACGCCACCGAGGCCGAGGTCGAGCGCGCGATCGACCAGCTTCGCGGTCGCCTCACGGAGGGTGGAAGCGGCGTCGTCCTGCGCGAGGTGGCCGGCGGCTTCACGCTTGCCTCGGCGCCGGAGGCCGAGCAGGCGGCGCGGCGGCTGCTCTCCAAGCCCCGCACCCCGCCGCTCACCCAGGCGCAGGCCGAGACGCTCGCGATCGTCGCCTATCTACAGCCCGTGTCGCGCCCCGAGATCGCCCGCATCCGCGGCGTCTCCTCGGAGTCGGCGGTGCAGACGCTCAGCGAGCGTGGCCTGATCGAGGAGTCGGGGCGCTCGCGCTTCGGCGCCACGATCTACAAGCCCACGGCGCTGTTCGAGAAGCTTTTCGGCCTCCCGGGTCTCGATCGCCTGCCCGACCCCTCGCGTTTCGATCCGACCCCCGAGGACGAGCGCGAGCTGCGCGACCGCCTGCTGCGGGCCGGCGAGCAGCGGGTCGAGTAAGTGGTCCGCCACCCAGTGGTCTAGGAGTGCGGCTCGCGAAGTTCCTGGCCCGGGCCGGCGTCGCCTCGCGCCGGGCGGCCGAGGAGGTAATCGCCGACGGGCGGGTGACGGTCGATGGAGAGCTCGTCGCCGATCCGGCACGCGACGTCGGCGAGGAGGCCGATGTTCGCGTGGACGGGCGCGCGGTCTCCGCCGAGCCAACGGAGACCTGGGCGCTGAACAAGCCGAGTGGAGTCGTCTCCACGGCGCGCGAGCCCGGCCGGCGCCGCGCGGTCACCGACCTGGTCGACTCGCCGGCCCGTCTCTACCCGGTCGGTCGCCTCGACGCCGACTCGACCGGCCTGATCCTTCTCACCAACGACGGCGAGCTGGCCAACCGGGTGACCCATCCGCGCTACGAGGTGCAAAAGACCTATCGAGTCGAGCTGCGCCGTCCACCCGCCGACCGCGACCTGGAGCAGCTGCGGCGAGGGGTGGAGCTCGACGACGGGCGCACCGCGCCGGCGCGGGCGCGCCGCACCGCCGAGCGCGAGATCGAGATCTCGATCCACGAAGGGCGCAATCGCCAGGTTCGCCGAATGGCGGAGGCTGTCGGCAACGAGGTGGTGAGGTTGGAGCGCGTGCGACTGGGCCCTCTGGAGCTGGGCGAGCTGCGCCCCGGCGAGGCTCGCCGCCTCACCGACGACGAGGTGCGGCGCCTTTGGGAAGATGCGCGGCCGTGAGTACGGAAGACCGACTCTTTGCGCTCCGTGGCGCGATCCAGGTCGAGGCCAACGAATCCGAAGCGATCCGCTCCGCAACGGCGGAGCTGCTCGGCGAGCTGATCTCGCGCAACGGGCTGGATCCCGAACGAATGGTGAGCTGCCTGTTCACCTGCACCGACGACCTCGACGCCGAGTTCCCGGCCGTAGCGGCGCGCGAGCTGGGCCTCGACTCGGTGCCGTTGCTCTGCGCGCGCGAGATCGACGTTCCGGGCGCGATGCCGCGGGTGATCAGGGTGATGGTCCACTACTACGGGCCGGCGGATCATCGCCCTGCGCACACCTATCTGGGCGAGGCGCAGAACCTGCGCACGGACCTCGAAGCCGCCCAATAGGCACAATTCCGGTCATGGCGGTCACCTTTGCGGACAAGCTCGCCCGCATGCCGAGCTATCAGGCCGGCGTGCCGACCGGCATTGCCCCGGAGGCGATGGCCGGCGATGGGATCGCCCAGCTCGCCTCCAACGAGTCGCCCTACCCGCCCCATCGCGAAGTGGTGGAGGCGATCGCCCGCGCCGCCTCGGCCGCCAACCGCTACCCCGACCCTGGCGCGACGCTGCTGCGGGAGCGGCTCGCCGAGCGGTACGAGACCGACCCGGCTCGGGTCGCGGTAGGCAACGGCTCCTGCGAGTTGCTGCTCGCCGCCGCCGAAGCCCTCTGCGAGCCGGAGGACGAGATCCTCTTCGCCTGGCCGTCGTTCTCGATCTATCCGCACCTCGCTGCGCTCTCGGGCGCCCGAGAGATCCGCGTGCCGCTCGCCGATCGCGACGCGCACGACCTCGACGCGATGCTCGGCGAGGTCACAGCCGCCACCCAGCTGCTGCTGGTCTGCAACCCGAACAACCCGACCGGCACCTACCTCGGCGCCTCCCAGGTAGCCGACTTCTGCGAGCGCGTTCCCGAGCACGTCACGGTCGTGCTCGACGAGGCCTACATCGAGTTCCAGGTCCGGGACGACCCCGACGCAGCCGTCGACCTGCTGGATCGATTCGCGAACCTGGTCGTACTGCGCACCTTCAGCAAGTGCCACGGCCTCGCCGGGTTGCGGGTCGGCTACGCGCTCTGCTCGCCCGCCTTCCGCGGCGCGGTGGACGCGGTTCGCCAGCCGTTCAGCGTCAATGCGATCGCCCAGGCGGCCGCCGCTGAGGCGGTTCTGCACCAGGACGACGTCACCGAGCGGGTCGAGCGCACGATCGTCGAACGGAGCTTCGTCGAGGAGGGTCTGCGGGGGCTGGGGCTCGAGACGCCCGACAGCCAGACCAACTTCTCCTGGGTCGCCCTCGGCGAGCGCGACGAGGCGGCGCTGGTGGAGTCATTGGCCGAGCGAGGCATCCTCGTGCGGGCCGGCGAGCCGCTCGGCGGCCCGGGGCACATCCGGGTCACCTACGCAACCCGTCCAGAGAACGAGCGCTTCCTGGGCGCGCTTCGCGAGGCGCTCTGACGCGCCCGCCAAAGCTGGGCTGAGCCTGTTTCAGATACGGGCACGAAATGCCGATGCGTGCCCGGTATGCAGCTTGTCGTCGTCCCTCGTAGAGCCCGCTGGTGTGGGGCCTCGCTTGTCATGGCTGCGGCGCTGGTCTGCTGGGCCACGCCGTCAGCGCGTGCGGCGGCAGTCTCCATCAGGTCGCACAGAGCCCCGCTCAGGTTCGTGCCTACTGGACCCCGCAGCGGATGCAGTCGGCCGAACCGGTCCCCCGAGGTCGCCGGTTCGTCGTCTTCCATCGCGTCTCTGGCGTCAGCCGAGTCGCAGGCGAGCGGTCAAACTGTCGAGATACATCCCACCTCCGGCAAGTCGACCTACGACTACCAGCCGGGTTCGGAGACGAGCTTTCCGCAGCGGGTTCATGGAAAGATCTTCTTCGCCGTTCCCGGCCAGGGGAACTTCGCCTGCTCGGGGACGCTGGTCGCCTCGCTGCTGCGCAACGTCGTCGTGACGGCGGGACATTGCGTGGACGATCCAGACGTCCAGCAGTGGTCGACGGACTTGATCTTCATTCCGGCCTACCGTGACGGCGCCGCACCGCTTGGCGCCTACCCCGCCGCGAGCCTGCTCTCCACGGACGAGTGGACCAAGGCCGGCGATCTCTCCTACGACGTGGGGATCGCCCAACTCGCCACGCCCCTGGAGGACCAGCTGGGCGCGCGAGGGATCGTCTTCAACAAGCCCCCGAAGTCCAACTACCAGATCTTCGGATACCCCGGGCTCCCGAACCCGCCATACAACGGCGAGCGGCTGGTCGCCTGCGACTCGCCCTCCAGTACACGGGCCACCCGTTCTCGACCGTCGCCTATCCCTGCGACATGCAGGAGGGATCCAGCGGCGGCGGTTGGGTGACGCCGGCCGGCGCCGTGGCGTCGGTGGTCAGCCACGGTTCCTGCGAGTTCGACCCCTCGACCTGCGGCCAGATCGCAGGCCCGTTCTTCGGCGACACGATCAAGACGCTCTACAACAAGGCCGGGGGCTCGGCCGAGTGCCCGCCCGCAAAGCAGGCCGGTAAGCAGGTCAAGAAGGCGAAGAAGCTGGCCAGGCACCACTCCTCACGCAAGGCAGCCAAGCGGCTGAAGAAGGCCAGCAGGAAATTCAACAAGGCGAAGAACAAGCGCGACGGCGTTTGCTGATCGACGCCCAGCTTGAATTCCTCCTCGACTACAGGGCCCTCACCTGCTACAAAGAGCGACGTGAAGCGAATGGGCACCCCCGTGAGCACCTTCGGCGGCACCGCCACGCTCCCGGCTGCCCGTTCGTACTTTTATTTCTGGCGATTTATCTAGGCGTCCGGCCCCGCGGCTGAACCCGCAACGCCTCTAATAGTTTCAACCGCCGGACGTCTTCCGAGGCAAGGAGCCTCGTCGCGCCGGTAGAAAGAAGGACCTCGTGAGTATGGACATGACGGAACTACCAACAGAGCACTCGAACCGCGTTCGGGATCGCCGCATCGAGCGGGTGGTCGAGCTGATGCCGCCCGTGCAGATCCTCGACGAGCTGCCACTGAGTACGGAGCAGGAGAATGCCGTGCTGCGGCACCGCTCGAAGGTCGCGAGCATCTTGGATCGCACCGACGATCGGCTATTGGTGATCGTCGGCCCCTGCAGCGTGCACGACGTGGACGCCGCTCTCGAGTACGCGCAGCTTCTCAGCGCCAGGGCGTCCGAACTGCGGGCCGAGTTGTGCGTCGCGATGCGGGTGTACTTCGAGAAGCCACGGACGACGATCGGCTGGAAGGGCTTGATCAGCGATCCTCATCTGGATGGATCCGGAGACGTCAACACCGGTCTCCACATGGCACGGGGGTTGCTGCGAGAGGTGCTGGACCTCGGACTTCCCATCGGCTGCGAGTTCCTGGATCCGATCACGCCGCAGTACATCTCCGACCTGGTTGCCTGGGGAGCGATCGGGGCGCGCACCACCGAGAGCCAGATCCACCGCCAGCTCGCCTCTGGCCTCTCGATGCCGGTCGGATTCAAGAACGGAACCGATGGCAGCGTCAAGGTCGCGGTGGACGCGGTCCGCGCCGCCGCGGCCAAGCACGCGTTTGCCGGAATCGACGCGACGGGGTCTCCCGCGATCCTGCATACGCAGGGGAATCCCGACAGTCACGTCATCCTGCGCGGCGGCCGCAGCGCCCCGAACTATGGCGCCGAGCCAGTGGCTGACGCGCTCGCCCAGCTGCGAGCAGCCGGTCTGCGGGAGCGCGTGGCGATCGACGCCTCGCACGACAACAGCGGCAAGGACCACGAACGACAGCCACGGGTTGTCGCGGAGATCGCGTCTCAGATCGCCGCCGGGAACGGGGCGATCGTCGGCGTAATGCTCGAGTCGTTCCTCGTCGCCGGCCGCCAGGACCTCGCCCCGGGGGCTCCGGTGGTTTACGGCCAGTCGATCACCGATGCTTGCATGGACTGGGAAACCACCGTCCTGGCGCTGGATCGGCTTGCGGCGGCCGCACAGGAGCGGCGCGACGCTGGCTGATCCCGGTCGATGAGGATCACGATCCTCGGCGTCGGCCTGATCGGAGGCTCGATTGGGCTGGCGGCGCGCCGACGGCTGGATGCGCAGGTGGTCGGATTCGATCCGGACTCCGCGACGTTGGAGCGGGCCCTGGAGCTGGCCGCGCTGGACCAGAGCGCCGGCTCGATCGCGGAGGCCTGCGCGGGCGCCGAGTTGATCTTCTGCGCCGCCCCCGTGTCGGTGCTTCCCGAGTTGGCCGGCGAGGCGCTCGCCGAATGCGGCGAGGAGTGTGTCGTCACCGACGTCGGTTCGACCAAGCGCGAGATCGTCGCCGCGCTGGGCCAGGACGAGCGCTTCATCGGCGGTCATCCGCTGGCTGGAGCCGAAACCTCCGGGGTCGAGAACGCCCGCGCCGAGTTGCTGGAGGGCGCGCGCTGGTACCTGACGCCGACAACCTTCTCAGGGGGGCTGCTCTACGACCGCCTTCAGCGGGCACTGGCGGAGCTGGGCGCCCGCCCGCAGGCGATTGACGCCGACACCCACGATCGCCTGATGGCGACGGTCAGCCACCTGCCCCACGTGATCGCCAACGTGCTCGTCACCCAGGCCGCCTCCGAGCTGGCGGCCGGCTCCGAGCACCTACCCGAGGCGGGGCCGAGCCTCCGAGACACGACACGGGTGGCCGGCGCCAATCCGGAGATCTGGGGCGACATCTTCGACAGCAACCGTGAGGCGGTGGCGGCGGCGATCGACGCGACCGTGAAGCGGCTTCAGCGGGCATCGGCCCTGATCCTCGAAGGAGACCGCGAAGCGGTGGCCAGCTGGCACCGCAGAGCAGCCGAGGACCGTCGCCAGTTGCTGGAGGCCGAGTTGGCGGGTGGGCCCCTCCAGCAGCTTCGGGTCGGTGTGCCAAACCGCCCCGGCACGGTGGCGGAGCTGGCGCTGGCGCTGGGACGCGCCGGCGTCAACATCGAGGACATGGCGCTTTCCCCGTCCGCCGACATGCGGTCGGGAGCGATCTCGCTGTGGATCGCCGGCGAGGAAGAGGCAGAGCGCGCGGTCAAGTTGGTGCGCGAGCTGGGCTACACGGTTTCGGTCGAGCCGGGGTAGTTGATGGACCGTCGCTTTGACCCGGCGGGGCCGCTGCGGGGGACGCTGCGGCCACCGGCGGACAAGTCGATCAGCCACCGTGCGGCGCTGATCGGGGCGATGAGCGAGGGAGAAACGTGGATCGAGGGATACCTCGATGCGGCCGACACTCGCTCGACGCTGGCCGCAATCGAGGCGATCGGGGCCCGGGTCGAAGTTGGGCCGAGCCAAGGAGACCCGCATCCGCCGGGCAGCCTGAGTGTGAGGGTGGAGGGCGTCGGGCTTCGGGGCGCGTCGAGCGCCCAGATCGACGTCGGCAACGCCGGCACCCTGCTGCGGATCCTGCCCGGCTGGCTGGCCGGGCAGGAGGGCAAGGAATGGACGCTGGACGGGGACGAGTCGATTCGCCGCCGCCCGGTGGACCGGGTCGCCGAGCCGCTTCACGAGATGGGGGCGCGGGTCGAGTGCCGCGACGGGAGGTTTCCGCCCCTGCGGGTCGAGGGCGCCGGCCTGACCGGGATCGAGTACCGGCTTCCGGCCGCCAGCGCCCAGGTCAAGTCGTGCGTTCTGCTCGCGGGCCTGCTCGCCGATGGCGAGACGACAGTGATCGAGCCGTCGACGACCCGCGACCACACAGAGCGAATGCTGGCTGCATCGGGGGCGCGGCTGGAGACCGCTGGTGGACGGATCACAATCCGGCCGGCGGAGGGTCTTGAGACGCAGCGGCTCGAGATCCCCGGTGACATCTCATCTGCGGCCTTTCCTCTGCTGGCGGCGCTGCTGGTCGCCGAAAGCGAGATCGAACTCACGAGCGTCGGACTCAACCCGACCCGGACTGGGCTGCTGACGATCCTGGGTCGCATGGGAGCCCACCTCGAGGTCGACGAGACGGCGCCCGCGGGCCATGAGCCGCGCGGGACGATCCGGGCGGTCGCTTCGCGGCTGGCCGGCACCGAGGTCGGCGGCGACGAGGTGCCGCTGGCGATCGACGAGCTACCGCTGGTCGCGCTTGCCGGGTGCTTTGCGGAAGGCGAGGCGGTGATCCGTGACGCCGGTGAGTTGCGCCACAAGGAGTCGGATCGGATCGCCGCCGTTTGCGGGGCGCTCGCCGCCCTCGGGGGCACCGTTGAACCGACCGAGGACGGGATGGTGGTCCGCGGAAGCGGTGGGTTGCGCGGGGGGACGCTCGACGCCCGCGGCGACCACCGCCTGGCGATGCTTGGCGCCGTCGCCGGGCTCGCCTCGCGCGAAGGGGTCACGGTGCGCGGCTTCGAGGCCGCCGAGGTCAGCTACCCGGGCTTCGAGCGAGATCTGGCCACGCTGACCACATAATTGCGGCGGCTACGCCGCGGCCAGGATCACTGGCGCTGGCTGGGGTGGCCCACACCGGGCCAGGGCGAGAGCAGCAACAGCAACAGCGAGTCATCGGCTGCCCTCACTTCGTGGCGCTCGTTGGGGTCGAAGTGGGCGAGCATCCCGGGGCCACCGCGCGTGGTCGCTCCGCCTGAATCGTCGACCTCGATCGCGCCGCTGATCACCAGCAGCCAGGCGCGCTCGTGGACCTGATGCTCATCGAGCTTCTCGCCGGCGGGGAGCTGGATCGCGATCATCCTGCCCTCGTCGTCTGACGACAGCACCTCTGGCTGACGCGGCTGCACGTCGAGTTTGCTCAGATCCCAGGTCTCCATGCCTGACGAAACATATCCGGGTGCGGCGCCGCCCGCAGCCGAGCTGCCACGCCGGCCGGGTGGTGGCGTTTACGCTGCAAACCTGTGAGCGCGAGGCCCATCAAAAGAGCTTGGCCTTCGGCCGAGCGCGAACCACAATTGCCATGGTGATCGCGATCGACGGCCCCGCCGGGGCAGGGAAGTCCTCCGTGGCGCGCGGCGTCGCCGCGGCGCTCGGCTTCACCTATCTCGACTCGGGGGCCATGTACCGGTCCGTCGCCCTTGCGGCGCTGCGAAGCGAGACCGACCTCGACGACCCCGAGGCGATGGGCGAGCTGGCGCGATCGCTGGAGATCGGAGTCGCCGACGGACGGGTCGAGCTGGACGACCTCGACGTCACCGATGCGATCCGCTCGCCCGAGGTCACGGCCGCCGCCTCGCGGGCCGCCGTGCACCCGCGGGTGCGCGAGGCGATGGTCGAGCGCCAGCGGGCGCTGATCGACGCCGGGCGTTACGTCGCCGAGGGGCGCGACATCGGCACGGTGGTCAGTCCGGACGCGCCGCTGAAGGTCTTCCTGACCGCCGCAGACGAAGAGCGGGCGAGGCGCCGGGCGGACGAGACCGGCGAGCCGGTGGACGAGGTGTTGGCCTCGCAGCGGCGGCGCGACTCGCGCGACCGTGAGCGCACATACGGGGCGCTGCGACCGGCGGCGGACGCGGTCGATCTGGACACGACGGGGACCGCGCTCGACGAAGTCGTGGCACAGGTGGTCGCGCTGGCCGGCGAGCGAGGGATTCAGTGAGCCCGACCGAGGCGGGCCCGCCCAAGGTCGCCGCGGTCGGCTTTCCGAACGTCGGCAAGAGCACGCTAGTCAACCGGCTGGCCGGGGTTCGTGAGGCGGTGACCCACGCCGAGCCAGGGGTGACGCGCGATCGCAAGCGCGTGCCCTGCGAGTGGAACGATGTCCGCTTCGAGCTGATCGACACCGGGGGCATCGACCTCGAGGACAGCGCCGACTTGGCGCGCGAGGTGCAGCGGCAGGCGCGGGAGGCAATCGCCGAGGCAGACCTCGTGCTGCTGCTGGTCGACGTGCGGGCGGGGCTTCGGGCCGGCGACGCCGAGCTGGGGGCGCTGATGCGGGAGTCCGATCTGCCGGTGATCGTCGTCGCCAACAAGGCGGACCAGCCGGGCAGCGACTACGTCGCCGCCGAGTTCCACAAGCTGGGCCTCGGCGAGCCGATGGCGATCTCGGCGGCGCACGGGCTCGGCACCGGCGACCTGCTCGATCGCATCACGGCGACGCTCGGTCCGGGTAAGGCGCAGCCGGACGGCGAAGCGCCGCCGCGTCTGGCGGTGATCGGCCGACCGAACGTCGGCAAGTCCTCGCTGGTCAACGCCTTCGTGGGCTCGGAACGGGTGATCGTCTCCGAGCAGGCCGGCACGACTCGCGACTCGATCGATACTGATCTCAGCTTCGAGGGCCAGCCGCTCACCCTGGTCGACACCGCCGGCCTGCGGCGCCGCTCCAAGGTTGCCGGGAGCGTCGATCACTACGCACAGCTCCGCTCCCAGCGCGCCGCCGAGCGCGCCGACGCCGCGATCGTCGTCTGCGATGCCTCAGAGGGACTGACCACGCAGGACCTGTACGTCGCCGAGCTGGCGATGCGCGCCGGTTGCGCGACCGTACTGGCGTTCAACAAGTGGGACGTCTCGCGCACCGACCTGGATGACGCAAAGGCGCGGGCGCAACGCAAGATGCGGTTGCGTCCGCCCGTTCTGACCTGCTCGGCGCTGACCGGCCGCGGCGTGACGGCGCTGCTGCGCACGGCGCTGGAGCTGGCCGAGCGGGCCGGCCAGCGCATCCCGACGCCGGAGCTCAACCGGGCGGTCGGGGACATCGTCGCCAAGACCCCGCCGCCCGCCAAGCGGGCCAGGCGGCTGCGTCTCTATTACACGGCCCAGATTGGGGAACGGCCGCCCCGCTTCGCGATCCAGGTCAACGATCGGCGGCTGATCTCCCGCGATTGGGCCTTTTACCTCGAGAATCGCCTCCGCGCCCGCTACGGGCTGGAGGGCGTACCGATGGTGATCGACTTCGTGCCGCGCTCGCGGCGGGGGCGCCGGCGCGAGGTCGCCGGTGCGGCAAGCGACCGGGACGCCGCGAAGTGATTCCCGAACGCCTGGTCGAGCTTTGGGAGGACCTGCGATGGGGTTCGCGCCGCGCCCTGGGTCGGCTCGGCGCGGAGGGCACCCGGTCTGCGGACACGCGCCGGGTGTTTCGCCGCCGGCGCCAGGCGGCGGTGATCGTCTTGGTCCTTGCCCTCTATGCCATCTACCGCTTCGTCCCGGTCCCCGGGCTGCCCTGCGAGGTCTCGCCCGCGAAGACCTGCGTGCCGACCGACCACGCGATCGCCCTGGTTCCGATCGACGCAGAGGGCTATCTGCACATCGACCTCGATCCCGACTCGAGCCAGTTCTCGATCGCAAAGGACGTGGCGAGCAGGCTGCCGCACTCCGGGGAGATCGAGCAGGGCATCTTCGGCGCCCTCGGGCTCGGGCCCCGCCTGGACCTGCGCAGCGACGTCGCCCCCTGGATTGGCGACGAGGCCGCCTTCGCCGAGCTCGGGGGTGGCACGCCGCAGCCGCTCGTGTTGCTCGCGGTGAAGGACCGCAAGGGTGCGCAGAGGTTCCTCGCCAAGCTGGGGCCGGGCATGCCGCATCTGGTGAGGAACGGGAACGCCCCCTTCCTTGCCTACCGCAACGGCTTGGCGTACGCCGATCTTCACGGCTTCCTGGCGCTCGGCCCTGCGCCTGCCGTGCGCGCGGCGATCGACACCGGGCGGGGCCGCAGCAAGGCGCTTTCGGACTCTGAGCAGGCGAGCGCGGTGCGCGATTCGTTGCCCGACCAGCGACTCGCCGACGCCTACTTCTCCGCCCAGGGAACCAAGCAGCTGCTGGCCGGGAGCGGCGGATTGGCCTCGCAGCTGGATACCTTCGTCGACTTCGGCGGCAGCGATGGCATCGCGGCGGCGCTGGTCGCCCATCACAACGGCCTCGAGCTACAGCTCGACTCGGCCCTGGCTCCCACGAAGGGCAAGGCCAACCCCACCTTCTTTCAGGCCTTCCCCGACTTTCACCCGAGCCTTGCCGGTGAGTTCTCCCCGGACACGCTTCTGTACCTGGAAATCGCCGATCCGGCGGACACCGTATGGGCGCTGCTGCATCAGGCGAAGGCGGCGGCGCCGGGATTGGTAGGGGCGTTTGCCCGCTTTCAGCGCCAGGTCCGACGCGGCGGGGTGGACATTCAGAAGAGCGTGCTGCCGGTGCTGGGGGGCGAGACGGCGATCGGCGCGGCGTCGGGGCGAACCGGGCCATATCTGACGGCCGTGTTCAAGGACGTAGACGAGCACCGTGCCCGCGAAGAGATGGCGAAGCTTCAGGGCCCGCTGGTCGCCGCGCTAGCGCCCGCCCAGACCGGGCAGGCCCCGAGCTTCGGGGTGAAGAAGCTCGGCGACACCGTGGTACGCAGCGTGCGCATCTCGCCGACGCTGAACCTCGCCTACGCCATCTTCGACGGCAAGCTGGTCGTGTCCACCAACCCGGCAGGCGTGCGCCAGGCCGTTCAGGGAGACGCCGATCTGGGCGGCAGCGACACTTTCAAGGCCGCGACCAGCGACGCCTCGGGGGGCGTCTCGGCGCTAGTCTTCTTCAACCTCGAAGGGCTGGTGAGGCGCGCCGAGCCGCTCGGACTGGGTCAGATAGTCGGAGGCTTCGGCGCGGATGTCGCCAAACTGAAGGCGCTTGGCCTCACCGTCCGAAGCGACGAGGACGACCTCAAGACGACACTCTTCTTGGACATCGAGTAGCCGCAGGAGAACCCAAAATGCCCCAGTTCCAAGACCTCGCCGACGGCGAGTACCTGTTCACCTCGGAGTCTGTGACCGAGGGACATCCCGACAAGATCTGTGACCAGATCTCGGACGGGGTGCTCGACGCCGTAATGACCGACGACCCCACCGGCCGCGTGGCCTGCGAGACGCTGGTCAACACCGGCCTTGTGGTCGTCTCGGGTGAGATCACCACCGAGACATACGTAGACATCCCGAAGCTGGTCCGAGAGACGCTGAAGCGGATCGGCTATGACCGCGCCAAGTACGGGTTCGACTCTGACACCTGCGCGGTGATCTCCGCGATCGACGAGCAGTCGGCCGACATCGCCCAGGGCGTCGACAAGGCCTATGAGGCCCGAACCGACCCCAGCGACGACGACGAGCTCGACCTCGCGGGCGCGGGGGACCAGGGGATGATGTTCGGCTACGCGACCCGGGAGACCAAGGCCCTCATGCCGATGCCGATCCAGGTGGCCCACACCCTCGCCAAGCGCCTCGCCGAGGTCCGCAAGGCGGGGGTGATTCCGTATCTGCGGCCCGACGGCAAGACCCAGGTCACCGTCCGCTACGAGCAGGATCGCCCGGTCGAGATCGTCAAGCTGCTGATCTCGACCCAGCACGGGCCCGACGTCGACTCAGAGACGCTGATCAAGCCCGACCTCTGGGAGCACGTGGTCGAGCCGGTCCTGCACGAGGACTACAAGGAGTTGTTCACCGAGCGCGAGCTGCTCGACAACTTCATGGTCAACCCGACCGGCAAGTTCGAGATCGGCGGCCCGCAGGGCGACGCCGGCCTCACCGGGCGCAAGATCATCGTCGACACCTACGGGGGGTCCGCTCGTCACGGCGGCGGCGCCTTCTCGGGCAAGGACCCTTCGAAGGTCGATCGTTCCGGGGCATACGCGGCCCGCCACGTTGCCAAGAACGTGGTCGCCGCCGGGCTCGCCGACCGCTGCGAGGTCCAGGTCGCATACGCGATCGGGGTCGCGCACCCGATCTCGCTGATGGTGCAGACGTTCGGCACCGGCAAGCTCTCGGACTCGGAGCTCGCCCGGCTGGTGCAGGACGAGTTCGACCTGCGCCCGGCGGCGATCCGCCGCGACCTCGACCTGCACCGGCCGATCTACCAGAAGACCGCCGCCTATGGCCACTTCGGCCGCGAGGACCACGACTTCACCTGGGAGCGCACCGACCGCGCCG
>JBBPIN010000041.1:0-15386 GCA_038040285.1 Actinomycetota bacterium | reverse complement strand
CTCTAGGCGCGACCAGACTCAGCCCTGGAAAGCGGATCGAAGATGGAGGGCCAGCTAGGTCCGCTCGCCAACAGAGCGCCCGGATTCGGCACTGGGCTGCGCCGCGAGCTGCTCCAGCGCCTCAAGCGACTGGTCCAGCCAACGGCGAAAGTAGAGCTTGCCCAACGTCGCATCAAAGATCCAGTTCGCGGGGCCGATCGGGTCCATGCCGAACTCGACATCCACGAACGTGTTGCCCTGCGCCTCGGTCAGCAGCCAGCGCGCGTAGGTTCCGGTATCGGTGCAGCGCATGTGGATCTCGCGCAGGTCCTCGAGGCGTTCGACCGCCATCGTGGTTTCGATGCGCCCCGTCGGTGTTCGAGTGACCTGGGCGTAGTTGCTCCCCTGGTCGAAACGCTCGCCCCGAACCTCGATCACCCGCGGCCACCATTCGGGGTGATGCCGCGGGTCGCCGACCAGATCCCAGACCGTGCTCGGCGGGGCGTTGATCAGCGCTTGACTACGGCAAACTGACATCGGAGGACCGGCGTGAGTCTCTCATCTGCCGGCCTATCGGGAAAGACGGGGTGGCGCACCACCCGACCCTGCTTGAACAGGTCGCCCCAGACCTGCTTCGGGAAGGAGAAGTGGGCAGCGTGGTCGCCGTGCAGGAGACCGATCTCCCGGCGGCCGACTTTGAAGGCGAACTCGCCGCGGCGGCGGGCGCCGGCCTCCCACTCCCGGCCAGGAAGGTGACCTCCTCGGTGCGGCCGGTTGACTAGGGTGAAGTTAAACGGCCATCCGATTTTGCCGATAAGCTGCAACGCAGCTATACTGCGCGCGATGGAAGGAAAGACTTTTCTCACGATCCAGAAGCGCGGCGTCCTAAATCTGCCCGCTGAGCTACGCCGGCGCCACCACCTTGACGAGGCGGGGGCGCAAGTAGAGGTTTCTGAGCGTCCGGACGGAGTGATCGAACTTCGCCCGCAGATTCCCGTTCCCGTGGACCAGCGTTGGTTTTGGACTGAGCGCTGGCAGAACATGGAGCGTGAGGCCGACGCTGACGTTGACGCGGGTCGCGTCGAGCGATTTAACACTGCCGAGGACTTCATCGCTGATCTCGATGACGGCGAGTGAAGTACGAGCGCACCGAGAGTTTCAAGCGCGATTACCGCCGCCAAGGCCCGGCCGAGCAGGAAGAATTCAAGCGCGTCGTCCTTGAGGACTTTGTTCCCGCGGCAGAGCGGCATGTCAGCGAACCCGGCGGTCCCTGGCCGGGTGGCCTGCGAGTGAAGGATGTCGAGGGAGCCCCAGGTGTATGGGAGATGACCTGGAGCTTCACCGACCCAGATGGACGGGCGACATTCGAGTGGGTGCAGATTGACGGCGAAACCGGAATCCGGTGGCGTCGAGTCGGCTCCCACTCAATCTTTAGCGATCCCTAGCGGCACCTCTGCAACACACAACGAACCGGCGTGGTGCTCGGGCGTTGTTCGGGCGCGGGCGAGCGCGACTGCTTTATTGGTGTTCGGGATCGCTCTGGAAAGCTAAGCCGGCGAGCGAACTCGAACCGCTGACCCTTTCATTACCAGGGGCGAGCGGATGCGGGCGGGTCCGGACGATATACGGGTTAGCTGCGCAGTGGCCGCACCTTCGCCCCATCGGTCCCGGTGTCTGCAGGCTCTATCGGGGCGGCTGCCGCTTCCAGCGCGCTTCCATACTCGCCCACCATCCGGGAGCGCCGCATCGCCCGCCGTCGCCCGTCCGCGACCTCGCGCACGTAGACCGCTCGCGCCACGTTGGCGTCTTTGTGCCGTTAGATACAGGCGCGGGCGGTCGTGCTGAGCGCCTCCTCGGCGTTCGCCAGCTTGACCAGGAGGGGGTGCGGCTGGGGCCGGCGAAGTCGTTGAATGCGCGGAAGAGGTTGTGGAGCATCGACTCCTCGTTGATGCCACCGAACACCGACCGAGTCAGTGTTCCCCATTCCCGACCCTGGCCGTGGAACGGGACGAGAACCCGATCTTGATGGCCCCGTCACCGACGGCGAAATCGCGCGCTCAGGGGTATCGGCCTTGCCCCCGCCTCGGGGGCGGGACCCGTTGGCATCGGATGCCCGCCGCATCCCGAACCTCACCTCCTGGTTCTTCCCGCGAACACCAGGTTTTGAGTGACGATGTGGCCGGACAAGACACCGGTCTCAACGACCAAAGCGGTTTTGTAAGCCGTGGCGAGCACCTTCCAGACAACCATCCGCAGTGCGCTGGAGAGCCCGTGAACTGCGGGTTCCACCGGGAATGAGCGTACCTCGGTGAACCCAGTCGCGTGCAGCACCTGCGCGATGCTTCGCTGGGTGAACGCGGTGCCATGAGTAAAGTCGCCGTAGATGTAACGACCACCGAACGGGCTCTCCCCGTTGGGTACCTGCCCGACGAGGATGCCTCCCGGTTTCAGTGCGCGCGCAACGTCGTCCAGGAGGCGCAGCACATCGGCCTTATCGAAGTGCTCGATGAGGTCCACAGCCGTGATCGCGTCAAAGCCACCGAGATGTTCGCGAAGGAAATCGAAGACATCTCCCTGAGTGACGTCCAGACCCCGTAGCCGGGCTATCTCAACCTGCTCGGCGCTGACATCTACACCCGAGACCTGGGGGTATCCGGCCTCTCGGAGGACATCGAGTAGGTATCCCTGTCCGCAGCCGATGTCCAGGATGCGAATGTTGCGATCCCTGGGAAGTCGTCTGCGGATGTTCCTGTCCAGGGACGGGACGGCGCGCTCGGCGGGCTCGCTCCCGGCGTGAGTGGTGACGTAACCCTCGTACAGGCGGCGCCGAAAGTCTTCAGTCTCAGGACCCATCTTGCGATCGCGTAGTCAGTAGTGAGCCGCAGCGCCTTGGTGTGGTGCCGGTTCCAGCGCCGGGAGACTAGCTTGAGCCGACCCGGGGACCGCTCTAGGTCATCAAGACGTGGAGGAGCGGCACCTCTAACCAGCGCCGGGCTCTCTCCGGCGCTGACAGCATCCAGCCGCTGGGGGACGAACTTGTCGATCGTCACGGCCGAGTCCGGTTCCAAGGCCTTGCGCGTCTGAAGGAAGAGCTGACCGGTCTCCCACACGTAGTCGACCGAAACGCCGGCTGCCGGATCATCAGAGCGCGGGCTCATCCGATAGGAGCGCAGAATGCTGTCGGAGTGCCCATGGTCGCGGAGTCGCAGCCAGGGCGATGGCCTCGAGGAGGGCGGCGGCCCCGGCTGCTGCTGGCGTTTGGTGTTTCGGGAAACGTCGAGTATCGCCAAGACCGAGTTCCACCGCCGCACGCACCCGATGCTGCCCATCAATGGTCGCCAGCGCGATTACCGCGCGCTGGGAGGTCGTCAGGTATTGCCCAAACCGTTGCCCATCGGGAGCGGTCGCAGGCCCTAGACATCGGAAAGCCCCGCGATATGCAGGGCTTTCCTGAAAGCCGGCGAGCGGACTCGAACCGCTGACCCCTTCATTACGAGTGAAGTGCTCTACCAGCTGAGCTACGCCGGCCGGTGGCGTCCATTCTAGGCGCGGAATCCGTCGTGGCCGGTCCCGGCCGCGCGCACCAGCAGCGCAAGAGCTCGAGCTAGCGCTGCCATTCGCCGAGCAGCTCGTCGCGCTCCGCGAGTCGGTTGGCGCGCCGCAGCTCGGCCTCGCGGTTGCGGCGTACCTCGTCGTCGCTCTCCGCGGCCAGCGGCGGCACAGGCGCCGGCTCTCCGTCCTCGCCCACCGCAACCATCGTCAGGTAGGCGGTGGAGGTATGGCGGATCTCGCCGCTGCGGGGATTCTCGGCCTCGACCCTCACCCCGACCTCCATCGAGGTGTTCCAGGCCGCGTTGACCTGGGCGCGGCAGGTGACCAGCTCGGCGATTCGGATCGGGCTGACGAAGGTCATCCGGTCCATCGCCGCGGTGACGACGCGAAGTCCGCAGTGACGGATCGCGGCGATTCCCGCCGCTTCGTCGCACATCCGCATCACGGCGCCGCCGTGAACGAACCCGGTCGCGTTGGCGTCCCCAATGCCCATCCAGCGGACCAAGATCGAGGCGGAATCTGAGGCCGGCTTCGGCGGCATGGATGGCTGCTCGGTCACGCGGCGATGCTATCCGGCGCCGCGTGCGGCGGCGCTAGCGTGCTGCAAGCTCCCGCGCCCGCTCGAACACCTGGTCCAGCATCGGCTCGGTGAGCTTGCCGGTGAAGGTGTTCTGCTGGCTTGGGTGGTAGCAACCGAGCAGCGCCCAGCGGCCGGCCTGCGCCTCGGCGCCGTGGCCGAAGCGGGGCTTCGGGGTCGGCACCGGCTCGCCCAGCGCACGGACCGCGCGCAGCGCCCCGTCCCAGGCGAAGCTTCCGAGTGCCACCAGCACCCGTGAACGCGCCAGCAACTCCAACTCGCGCTCCAGATAGGGCAGGCAGTTGTCGCGCTCGGCGGGGGTCGGCCGGTTTGCGGGCGGCGCGCAGCGGTTGACGGCGGTGATGTAGGCGCCCCGCAACCGCAGCCCGTCGCCACGCCGGTTCGACTCGGGGCGGTTGGCGAACCCGCTGCGGTGCAGCGCCGCGAACAGCCAGTCCCCCGAGCGATCGCCGGTGAACATGCGCCCGGTGCGGTTGCCGCCGTGCGCCGCCGGCGCCAGCCCGATCACCACGACCCGTGCCGCGGGGTCGCCGAACCCTTCCAGCGGCTTGGCCCAGTAGCGCTCGCCCTGGTAGCGGCGCGGGGGGTCGGCGGCGACCGCTTCGCGCCATTCGACCAGGCGGGGGCAGAGACGGCAGCGATGGATGCGGCGCGCCAGCGCCTCGAGGTCGGCGGGGTCTCGCGCACTTGCCATGACCGAATCATGCGGCACAATGCCGCCGGGACGGGCAGGGAGACCGTTGACTCGACCCCTTTACTTCATCGGGCGATTCTGCTGCCGGCATCACTACCCGGTGATCGCGGTGTGGCTGCTCGCAACCGTGGCGCTGGTTGTCAGCGGGCAGGCGTCGGGCGACAAGACGAACGACAACCTGACGCTGCCGGGGACCGGGTCGACGAAGGCCACCGACCTGCTCAACGACCACCTGCCGCAGCAGGCGAACGGCAACAACCCGGTCGTCTTGGAGGCGAGGGGCGGCAAGGTCACCGACGCCCAGAACAGCAAGGCGGTCGACGACGCGGTGAAGCGGCTCCGCAAGACGCCCCACGTGGTCTCGGCCGTCAATCCGCTGGGTTCGAACGGCGCACCGTTCCTCAGCAAGGACAAGAAGTTTGCCTACGTCCCGGTGGTCCTCGACGTTGGCCCCGCGGACCTCACCGAGGAGGAGGCCCAAAGCGTCATCGACGCGGCCGATCCGGCGAAGGCGGCCGGGATCGAGGTCTCGGTGGGGGGATACGTCGGTCAGCAGCTGTCCAAGCCCTCGACCGAGATCAGCGAGGCGATCGGCCTCAGCGCCGCGGTGATCATCCTGCTGATTGCGTTCGGGACGGTGACCGCGATGGCGCTGCCGATCGCGTCCGCCGTCTTTGGCCTGGCCGGAGCGCTGTCGATCATCCGGCTGCTGCAGAACGTGATCGAGGTGCCGAGCATCGCCGCGACCCTGGCGACGATGATCGGCCTCGGGGTCGGGATCGACTACGCGCTGTTCATCGTCACCCGTCACAAGCTGCAGCTCAGGGAGGGAATGGAGATCAACGAGTCGGTAGCCCGCGCGACCGCGACTTCCGGCGGCGCCGTGGTCTTCGCCGGGTTCACCGTCGTCATCGCGCTCTGTTCGCTGGCGATCGCCGGGATCCCGCTGGTCAGCGCACTCGGCTTCACGGCTGCGATCGCGGTGGTCATCGCTGTGCTGGCGGCGACCACGTTGTTGCCGGCCATGCTCGGCGCCCTGGGTCCGCGGATCGATTCGCTGCGCGTGCAGCTGGGGCGCACCCACCACGACGATCACGAACCGCACGGATGGCTGCGCTGGGCCGAGGGAGTCTCGGAGCGGCCGTGGCGCTCGGTCGTCGTCGCCGTCGTGATCCTCGTCGTACTGGCGTTGCCGCTCCGTGACCTGACGCTCGGCCAGTCCGATAACGGCGCGATGCCGAAGTCGACCCAGGTACGCAAGTCCTACGACGGGATCACCAAGGGTTTCGGAGTGGGGACCAACGGGCCGCTTCTGATCGCGGTCAGCGCCGCCAAGCCGCTGACACCGGCCAGCGACCCGAGCCTGACCAAGCTCGAAAACGAGATCTCGAAGGCGCCCGACGTGCAATCGGTCTCGCTCCCGACCCTCGACAAGCAGGCCAAGACCGCGGTCTTCACCGTGGTCGCTTCATCCGCGCCGTCCTCGGACCGCACCGTGGACCTGGTCAACGACCTGCGCGACAACGTGATCCCGAAGGCGCTGAAGGGGACCGACCTCACGGCCTACGTGGGCGGGCAGACGGCCGGCTACATCGACCTCGCGGACCGGATCAGCGACAAGCTGCCCTCGATGATCGCGATCGTCGTCGGGCTCAGCTTCCTGGTCCTATTGCTGGCCTTCCGCTCGATTTTGGTGCCGGTGAAGGCGGCGCTCATGAACCTGCTCTCGGTCGCCGCGGCCTATGGCGTCGTGACCGCCGTGTTTCAGAAAGGTTGGGGCGCGGAGCTGATCGGCCTCGACCACGCGATCCCGATTGTCAGCTTCGTTCCGTTGCTGATGTTCGCGATCCTCTTCGGCCTCTCGATGGACTACGAGGTCTTCCTGCTTTCGCAGATGTCCGAGCACTACCGCGGCGGCAGCTCGCCGTCGCGAGCCGTCGTCGAGGGGCTCGCCAACACCGGACGAGTGGTCACCTCGGCCGCCCTGATCATGGTCTGCGTGTTCGCCAGCTTCGTGCTCAATGGCAACCCGGTGGTGAAGGAGTTCGGGATCGGGTTGGCGGTGGCGATCGCGATCGACGCCACCTTGGTGCGATGCCTGCTCGTGCCCGCGGTGATGGTGCTGCTGCGCGGGCGGGCGTGGTGGATGCCGGGCTTGCTGGAGCGCACCGTGCCCCACATCAGCATCGAGGACGACTCCTTCCTCAAGCAGCGCGACGCGGCAGCCGCGGCGGTCGGCAAGCCGGCGGCCGGAAGCTGACCCGCGCCCGGTCATACTGACGGCGATGTTCCCGCTCAACCTGCCGAACGTGCTCACGATGGTGCGCATCCTCGCGGTGCCGGTAATCGTCGTCGCGCTGCTCGGCGAGACTCCGAACGGGGATGCGCTGGCGGCCGGCGTATTCGCGCTCGCGGCCCTCACCGACGGGCTCGACGGCTACTTCGCGCGCTCGCGCGACGCCGTCACCACCTTCGGCAAGCTGATGGACCCGCTGGCGGACAAGCTGCTGATCGTGGCGGCGCTGATGTCGCTTGTCTCGCTGGACCGCCTCGCCGCCTGGGTGGCGATGGTGATCATCGCCCGCGAGCTGGCGGTCACCGGACTGCGCGCCGTGGCCGCCGAGCGCGGGATCGTGATCGCCGCCAGCCCGCTCGGAAAGCTGAAGACGATCCTTCAGGTGGCGGCTGTAATCGCGCTGATCGCCGCCGATCCCTCGCCGGTATGGGTGGACGTGCTGGTCTACGTCGCCGTCGCGATGACGGTGATCAGCGGCGTCGATTACTTCTTCGGGCTGCGCCGGCGTGTGGAACAGGAGCGGGACCGTCGAACGGCGGCGAAAGCCGAGTCCGGCAGGGCCGGGGTCAGCTAGCGGGCTGCTCCAGCCACTCCCTCATTGACAGGTGGTGGCGGATGTGCTCGCCGGTCTCGAGTTCCTGGCGCAGATCGGCGGCGGTTCCGTAGCGCTCGGCGACGACGTTGTGGCGGTGGATCGTCTCCAGGTTCTCCTGGCGCGCCATCACGAAGGCCTCGTCGTGCATGTCCGGGTATTTCTCGGTCACGCAGCGGATCATCTCTCGCGCGCAGTCCTCGACGAAGCGTGGCTGTGCGTGGGCCTTCTCGACCACCGCCAGCTCGTCGGGGCGCTTCAGCAGCCCGTAGATCTCCGAGCTCATCGACTGCTCGACGATGTGCAGCAGGTCGCGCGCGTCGACGTCGGCGGCCCAACTCTCGGGACAGCCGACATAGAGGGTCCCGATGCCGCGCTGGTTGTGGGTGGCGATCGGCACCACATCGATCACCCGCTCGATCTCATCGGCGTCGAATCCCTGCTCGGCTAGCCGCTCGCGGGCAAGGTCGGCGACCATCTCCTGGGCGCACGGACAGGCGGTCATTCCCTGCGCCTGCACACCGCGCAGGGTGCGCAGGCCGCGCTCCGAGGCGACCGCCGTCCCGAACAGGGTGTAGATCTCCTGGGTGCGCTGACCGGACTCCGGCGTGACCACGGTTTCGGGGTAATGGGCGGTGACCCTCACCTCGGAACGCAGGCCGCCCTGGCGCTCGCGGATTCGCTCGGCGATGTGGGCGGCGAGGGTCTCGGCGCGGAATGCCTCGCCGAGCACCACCTCGTCAATCGCCTCGCCGACAACCTCCTCAAATCGGGACATGTGGACGCCGGCCTGCTGGGGATTGAGGTCGACGAAGCACTCCAGCTCGGCGTGGTACAGCTCCTCGGTCCCGTTCGACTTCACCCGCAGGACCTTCTCGATTCCAGTGACGCCCACCCGCGAGAGGCTGATCTCGGTGGCCGGGCGCCCAGATTGAACGTCGCGGGCGGCGGGGGAGATGGTCGTTTCGCTGCTGCCCATGGACATAGAAGGGTAGGGAAACCGGGCCGTCTCTATACTCGGCGCCGGTTCGGGCCTGAGGAAATCGCCTCTGGCTCAGCTACTGGAGGGTTGCACGGGAGAGAATGCGATCGAGCAGCTAGGGGCAGTCCCGGCGGAGTTGTCTTTCGCCGATTCGGAGGAGCTTCGAGGCCTGATCTCGCTGGGGCGCGACCAGGGCTACCTCACCTTCGAGCAGATCGCCTCCACCCTCGAGGAAGTCGACGTCTCAAAGGAGCAGCTCTCACAGCTCCACAGCCACCTGATCGAGCACGGGGTCGACGTGGTCGCCGAGGACGGGGTGAGCGCCTACAAGGAACAGAAGGTCGCGGAGTCGGAGTCGCGCCGCCGCCCCGAGTTGGATCTGACCGTCGAACCCAGCCTCGACTCCCTGCGCCTCTACCTGCGCTCGATCGGACGGGTCGAGCTGCTGACCGCCGAACAGGAGGTCGAGCTGGCAAAGCGCATCGAGCGCGGCGACATGGTCGCCAAACGCCAGATGGTCGAGGCCAACCTGAGGTTGGTCGTCTCGATCGCCAAGGGCTACCTGGGCCGCGGGCTGAGCTTCCTGGACCTGATCCAGGAGGGCTCGCTGGGCCTGATCCGCGCGGTGGAGAAGTTCGACTACCGGCGCGGCTACAAATTCTCCACCTACGCCACCTGGTGGATCCGCCAGGCGGTTACCCGGGCGATCGCCGACAAGGCGCGCACGATCCGCATCCCAGTGCACATGGTCGAGAAGCTGAACCGCGTGGTACACCTCGAGCGCCAGCTGGTGCAGCGACTCGGTCGCGAGCCCGAGGCGGAGGAGATCGCCACCGAGCTGCGCTGGTCGGTGCGCGAGGTGCGCGACATCCTTCGCTTCGCGCAGCTGCCGATCTCGCTGGAGAAGCCGGTCGGAGACGAGGACGAGTCCGAGCTCGGCGACTTCGTCGCCGACGATGGCGTGATCGAGCCGTTCGAGGAGGCGAGCGAGCACCTACAGCGCGAGGGGGTGCACAAGGCGCTCGACGCCCTGCCTGAGCGCGAGCGACAGGTGATCGAGTTGCGCTACGGCCTTTCAGGCATGGAGCCGCTGACCCTCGAGGAGGTCGGGCAGGCCTTCGGCGTCACCCGCGAGCGGATCCGCCAGATCGAGAACAACACCCTGAAGAAGCTCAAGCAGCTACCCGAGGCACAGGTGCTTCGGGAGGCGAGCTAGCCGTCGGCACGCGCTGTTTGCGGCTCGGATCCAGCGGTACACTCGAATCACGAGCATGAGTCGGTTGGTGGCCCGGAGTCCGGCAGCTTTCACCGACGCCTTCGGTTCCTGCCTGGACTGAGACGACCAACCCCCGATTCGCCCGGGGGTGAGGCGTCCGGGTCGCCAGCCGGCCCTGCTATGGCGTCAGCTAAGGACTCTTGCCCGAGCCGGGCGTTGGGGGAGGCTCGATTCGCTCGAGCACGACGCGGCCGTCGCCATCGCTTCGCACGCGAACGCGGTCGCCGTCCTGCAGTCCCGCCTCGACGCACGCTTGCCGCGGAATCGTCACCCGCCGCTTCTGGTTGAGGACCGCCTCGCCGCCGCGACCAAGTTTCCGGTCGTACTTGGAAGGCCGGAAGCCGGGTCGCGGCCGGAATGGGGGAGGCAGGATTCGAACCTGCGAAGCACGAGGCTGACGCTTTACAGGCGCCGTCCGTTGACCGCTTGGATACTCCCCCGAAACGGAATTCGATTCTAGAGCCCGATTATCGCCGTACACGAGGTCATGGATCGGGCGGCCCGGCTCGATTTCGAACTGCGCGTACTTCGGGCCCCCGAGCGAAACCGAGGTTCGGGCCTCGAGCACGGTCGAGGGAATGAACCAGCGGCGGCCGTGGCCCGTGAGCGCGAAAAGGTAGTCGAAGCGCGACGGGTCGAACTCTTTGACGATCCCGTTCCAGCTCTGATTTCCGCCTCTTGTTGCGAGTGTCACCACGCTACGCGGGTGGCCATCCGCGGTCGGCACCGATCGGGTCGACGTCTTGACCTGGATCCGTAGCAACCGTCCGTTCGCTTCAGCCACGAGGTCGAAATCCGGGCTGTGGCCAAACGGGATCAACACCGTTGCACCGACGGTGGTGAGCCACTCGATCGCAGACGCCTCTCCCAAATCACCCTGCCTCCGCCGGTTGATCTGCCGCTCCATGTATTCGAACATACGTTCCCCGGCAGACGAATAGATGGCTTAGTCAAGCCATTTCCGCGTCTCGCTACGCATTCGTTCCAGTGTCGTCACGATGACGCGTTCCCTCGTGCGCTTGCCTCAGGCGGTCCGCGTCGTTCTCGGCTGCGTTGTTGCCTTCCAGCGCGGCCGGGGCGCCTCCGCCGGACCCCCCGGACGGCCAATTCTCGCCAGCCCGAGGCTCAGAATTGTGAGCAGGCCGAGCGCGATCGCCAGCACGACCAGGGGCGCGAGCGTGGTCAACCAGCTGGGAACGCCCTTCTTGGTCTCTCGCTGAAGAAGCTGCTTGTCGAGGACGAAGGAGCGGTCGAAGTTCGCCGGCGCGGCGACCCTGGGCGCCGGAATCGCGGGGTCGGCCGGGAAGTAGATCGGCAGGCCGAGGACGCTGCGCCCGGTCTGCAGCCGCAGGGTTGCTTTCCAGTCGCCGTGCACCGGGATCGGCTCGGTGGTCCGGTAGACGCCGTCGGCGACCCGATGCAGCCGGTTGACCACCAGTCCCCCGCCCTGCCACGAGGTCGCGTTGAGCCATTTGGCGTCGGCCGCGGCGTCGGCGGGATGGATCCGCGCCTGCACGGAGACCTCGCGCTGCGGCGCCGGTCGTACGTCGGTCAGTTTCAGGTCGGCGCTGTACCTCTTGGGCACCGTGGTTGCGAGACCGTCGGCGGCCAGCCCGAAGGCTGCGAGCAGGGAGACCAGCGCTGCGGCGCGGGCGACGCGCGGGCTTGGCAGCTTGCCGCAGAGCGCCGCGCCCATCAGTCCGCCAGCCAGCCCGCCGGCGACGCCGGCGATTGTGGCGATGATCGGCCCTTCCGGCAGCAGATGGAGGTTCCAGGGCAGCGTGTAGACCAGGTGTGTCCAGCCGTACTCGCTGGCGAAGCCGACCGTGCCGATCCCGATCCCCGAGGCGACGCCCATCGCGAGCGGTCGGTCGGCGAGCCAGAGGGCGGCCAGCTCCACCACACCCGCCTCGATCAGGTAGAGGGGCAGGGCGGGCGTCGTCTCGCCGAACAACGGGCCGACGATCAGCGAGATAGCGCCGCGGGCCAGCAGGAAGAAGGTGACCGTGGCGAGCGCCCCGCCGCGACCGATCCAGAGGCGGGCGCAGACCAGCGCCACCGCGGCGGCGCCGGCGATCAGCATCGGATGGAAGATCATCTGGAACTGGGGAACGCCGAAGTCGAACTCGGCCTGAAGGGTCGATAGCCCGATCAGCAGCCCACCCATCAGCGATGCACGGCGCAGATAGCTGAGCGCCCGCTCGGCCGGCTCGCCGTCGCTCTGCGGCCGCGCCCTGATTCCCTCCACCATCAGCACCGCCATTCCGACCAGGGTCAGTGCGGCGCCGCCGAACAGCATCAGGTGCGTCGGCCCCCAGAGGGTCACGTCCTGCCCGAACAGCCGGTGCCAGACGTCGTCGAGCGGGAAGCCGAGGAGGGCGAAGCCGGCGCAGCTGGTGATCAGCACGCCGCCAAGCGGCGCGTACCAGCCGCGGTTGATGCGCACTGCGGTTTCCGACGGCCGTTCGAGCGGCAGCGCCATCGCGATGAAGCCCGCGCAGAAGATCCCGAACAGGCCGGCGAGGATCAGATAGTGGGCCGGGTTGGCGAGCGGCCCAGGATCTCTGCCGATGTCGATGTGCAGCGAGATGTCCCAGTACATGCCGAGCAGGGCGACCAGCAGCGAGACCATCGCGAGGGCGGAGGGCAGCGCCGCCCACCCGGGCAGCCCGGTGCCGCGCTCCGCCCACGCCGCGGCCCGGGCCAGGTGCTGGCGCCGGCCGGAGCGGTGGCCCATCACCAGCCAGAGCAACGCACCGCTGGCGGTGATCGCCATTGCGTTGGCGATCAGGATCTGCCCGATCGCCGCTCCGCCGGCTGGATTCGCGGCGGCGAGGGTGGAGAGGACTGCTGGGGTCATGGCGCCTTCCCGTGGTCGTCCGTTCGAAGCCCGAAGCTATGCATCGCCGCTGAATGTATCACCAAATGATGGAACATAAGCCCATGTAAAATGCGCCTGTGACGCAACTCACGCAGGAACAAAAGGGGATGACGATCGACGAATTGGCGCAGCGCACCGGCATGACGGTGCGCAACATCCGCGCCCATCAGTCGCGCGGCCTGCTGCCGCCCCCCGAGGTGGTCGGAAGAACGGGCTACTACGACGAGGACCACGCCGCCCGCTTGGAGTTGATCAAGGAGATGCAGGGCGACGGCTTCAACCTCGGCGCGATCAGACGCCTGCTCGAGGGGGTCGGGGATTCGAGCAGCGAGGTACTCGGGTTCGCTCGCGCGGTCCGCGCGCCGTTCGAGGAGGAAGAGCCCGAGATCCTCGAGGGGCAGGAGATCGCGAAGCGCTGGGGTGGAGAGGCGGACCCCGCCCTGCTGCGGCGGGCGGAGCGGTTGGGCCTACTGCGCCCTCTGGGCGAGGACCGGTTCGAGGTGCTCAGCCCGCGCGTGATGAGGGCGGGCACCGAGCTCGCTGAGCTCGGCATTCCCCCTCAAACCGCGTTGGAGGTCGCGGCCAAGCTGCGCCGCCAGTCGCGCGAGGTGGCCCGGGTCTTCATCGAGCTCTTCCTCGAGAACGTCTGGAAGCCCTTCGAGCGCGCCGGGCGCCCGGACGAGGAGTGGCCGCGAGTTCGCGAGGCGCTGGAGCGGCTGCGCCCGCTCGCGTCGGAATCGCTGCTGGCGATCTTTCAGCTGGTGATGACCGAGGCGACCGAGAAGGCCTTCGGGCGGGCGCTCGAACGTGACCTGTCGCGCGACTCCCGCCGCCGCCGCTCCCGCCGTCGCGCCGCCCGCGGCCAGCGCCGCTAAATTGGACCCTGCGCCCGGATAGCTCAGTTGGTAGAGCACTTCCATGGTAAGGAAGGGGTCGTCGGTTCGAGTCCGACTCCGGGCTTGTCTCTACAGGCGGATTTGCGCTCGTTTTGGGGTAAGCGTGGAAGCGACGCACCCTCGATGGAACGGATCGAAGCCACGCCCGCCCGCCTGGTCAACCGGCGTCGCGAGCTCGCCCGAGCGGTTACCGTTCCCGTATGCAGCCGGGCAGGCCGAGGCCATACTAGGCGCGCTGGATGGGCACGGGAGGCCGATGTTCAAGCAAAGCTCTGCGGCGATGAGCCGTGGCGTACTGGTTGGCTCGCCCACACTCTCACCCGCGGCGCTCTCGACCCGGCGGCATCGCCAGCTTCCCTACCCGCTGCAGGACCAGTCCCTGACGCTGTCTGCCCGTGGGCGGCACAGCCTGCACCTCGGGCTGAAGGCGCTCGGCGTCGGCGCCGGTGACGAGGTCCTGGTGCCGGCCTATCACCACGGGTCGGAGATCGAGGCGATCGCTCAAAGCGGAGCCACCTGCAGGTTCTACGGCGGCACCAGCCGCCTCGAGCCCGACCCCGATGAGCTGGAGGGTCTCCTGGGTCCTCAGGTTCGCGCCCTTCACCTGACTCACTACATTGGCTTTCCGCAGGACTGCGAGCGCTGGCGGCGCTGGTGCTCGGAGCGGGGCCTGCTGCTGTTCGAGGACGCCGCGCAGGCGTGGCTGTCAACGCACGGGGGGCGCCCGCTCGGGACGGCCGGGGACCTGGCGATCTTCTGCCTCTACAAGTCGGTCGGGGTGCCAGACGGCGGAGCGCTCGTATGCCGGTCGCCTGCGCGGGTCGAGCAGAAAGCGCCTGCCGGCGGTTTCGTGATGGCAGCGAAGCGGGCAGTCCTCTGGGCAGCGCAGCATCGCCTGGTCCCAGCGCGCATCGTGATGCGCAATCAGGGCGCCGGGAGCTTCGACGCGGCCGCCGGGTTCGCCGTGGGCGATGTCGAATCCCCTCCCTCGCGAGCGACCTCCCTGCTCCTTCCGCGCCTCAACTACGCGCGTGTGCCCGAGCGTCGCCGGCGCAACTACCTGCGCCTGCTCGCGGCGCTCGGCCGGCGCGTTCCGCCCCCGTTCGAGGCCCTGCCAGAGGGAGCATCTCCGATGATCTTTCCGGTCAGAGCCGAAGACAAGGCAGGCTTCCTGGAGCACCTGCGCCACGGCGGGATCAAGGCGGTCGACTTCTGGTCGGTCAGTCACCCTGCGTTCGACGACGATTGGTTCCCGGCGATCGCCGAGCGGCGGGCAACGACGGTCGGCCTGCCGGTGCACCAAGAGCTCAGCGACGCCGACATTGACCAGGTCGTGGAAGCCGCGACGAGCTGGTCTGATTGACGAGGCATCGCAACTCCTTCCCAAACTACGGGTCTCTTCGTAGACGAAAAAAGTGCTCGAATTTGCACTTGGAAAGAAGTGACTAGGCTCGGACGCCCTGCCCGGCGTTCCGCCCGGCTCACAGATCGGCGCCGAAATGGCAAGGAAGGGGTCGTCGGTTCGAGTCCGACTCCGGGCTTGTCTACACACGAGCACGATTCATCCCAGCGGCACCGCAACTACTTCCGGGACAGGGGTCTTTGATAGAAGCGGTTGGGGGGCGGGACGAGGCACTAGT
>JBBPIN010000040.1:0-15637 GCA_038040285.1 Actinomycetota bacterium | reverse complement strand
CCACCGCGGCGAGCTCCACGCGCACTGCTACCGGATGCTCGGCTCGGTTCACGATGCCGAGGACGCGCTCCAGGACGCATTACTGCGGGCATGGCGCGGCATGTCGAGTTTCGAGGGCCGAAGCTCACTTCGCTCGTGGCTTTACAGGATCGCGACCAACACCTGCCTGGACGTGATCGCGCGGCGGCCCAAGCGCGTGCTTCCGGTCGACTACGGCCCGGCCGCCGATCCCCACGACGGCCCCGGCGAGCCGCTGGTCGAGTCGGTGTGGGTCGAGCCCTACCCGGACGAGAAGCTGGGCCTCGAGGACGGCTACGCCGCGCCGGAGGCGCGCTACGAGCAGCGCGAGGCCGTGGAGCTGGCCTTCATCTGCGCCCTTCAGCACCTTCCGGCCACACAGCGCGCCGTGCTCATTCTCCGCGAGGTGCTCGGCTTCTCGGCCCGGGAGGTCGCGGAGACGCTCGAGACGACTACCGCCTCGGTGAACAGCGCCCTGCAGCGCGCCCGCACGGCAGTCGACGAGCGGCTCCCCGAGCAAAGCCAGCAGGCCACCCTTCGCTCGCTCGGCGACGATGCGCTGCGCGACCTAGTGGACGGCTATGTCGATGCGTGGGAGCGGAACGACGTCGACGCGGTCGTCGCGATGCTGGCCGAGGACGCCGCGTTCGCGATGCCGCCGCTGAGGACCTGGTTCGGTGGCCGGGACGCGATCGAGGTCTTCCTGGCCGGCTTTCCGCTCTCGGGCGACTGGCGCTGGCGCGTCGTTCGCACTCGCGCTAACGGCCAGCCGGCTCTCGCCTACTACAGCTGGGATCCAGACGAGGGCAGCTACCTTCCGTTCGCGCTCAACGTGCTGACCCTTCGCGGCGAGCGGATCAGCGACGTCACCGCGTTCATCACTCGCTCCACGGAGATTCCCGATCGCGAGGTCCTCGCACGCTTGCCGGAACAGCCGGCCAATGCCGTCAGGCTCGCGGCCGCCTTCGAGAACTTGTTTGCCTGAGCGGCTTGACTGACTCGCCGACCCCGGGGACCGATGAGTTCTCGGACCTCAGCCGGTCTTTAGATCGAAACCCTCAAACAGGGCACGTTTAGCGTGCCCTCCAAGGAGGAGAAACGATGTTCGAGAACACGAAGGCATTCAGTGGCTTTTCGGCGGATGATCTGCCGCGAGCGAAGGACTTCTACAGCGAGACGCTCGGCCTGGAGGTGTCCGAGGAGAACGGCCTCTTGACGCTGCACATCGCCGGCGACCGGGCCACCCTGATCTACCCCAAAGAGGACCACACCCCGGCCTCGTTCACGATCCTCAACTTCCCTGTCGACGACATCGAGAAGGCGGTCGACGAGCTGGCCGAGCGGGGGGTGGAGTTCGAACGCTACGACGGCTCCGACCAGGACGAGAAGGGCATCTTCCGCGGCGGAGGCCCGTACATCGCCTGGTTCAAGGATCCCGCCGGCAACATTCTGTCCGTACTCCAGCAGGATTAGACACCGGGCGCCCGCTCTCCCGGCCATTTAGGATCGCGCCATGTGTCGAAACATCCGCACCCTCTACAACTACGAACCGCCCGCGACCGAGGAAGAGATCCGCGCATCCGCGCTTCAGTACGTCCGCAAGATCTGCGGCTTCACGAAGCCCTCGCAGGCCAACGCGGAGGCGTTTGAGGAGGCCGTCGACGCCGTCTCGGAGACCTCAGCGAAGCTGCTCGACGCGCTCGTGACTTCGGCACCGCCAAAGGACCGCGAGGTCGAGGCGGCCAAGGCGCGCGCCCGGGCGGCGCAGCGGTTCGCTGTCGCCTAGCAGCTGGCGCGCCGCTGTATCTTCATCCAGATCGAGAAGCGGATCCACTCCAGCCTGGCCGGCCTGATGATCGTGGTCGCGCTCGCCGTCGGCGCCCTGATCGCCTACAAGCTGTTCCTCCCCGAAAGGGATGCCCGCGCCCTGGGGGGCACTGCCTCGAGCGACGCACCTGTGATCGAGGTGATCTTCGACGAGCTGCCGACTGCCACCCTCATGAACCCCTCCGGGACGCGCATCGACGCGAAGCGCTTTCCCGGCTTCGCCAACCTGGCGGCCCACTCGACCTGGTACCGCAACAACACCACGGTCGCCGACTTCACCGGCCGTGCCGTGCCGGCGATCGAGACCGGGATCGATCCCGACTACACCACCCTGCCGATCTCCTCCCAGCAGCCACACAGCATCTTCACCCTGCTGGGGGGCCAGTACAAGTTCAATGTCAGCGAGCCGGTCACCAACGTTTGCCCGCCGTCGCTGTGCAATCAGGCCGGCACCAAAAGACAGCGGAAGGGAAGGCCGAAGAGCCAGGTCGAGGACCGCGGGCACGCCGGCAGCAGCGGCTTGACCGCCGGCGCCTTCGCCCAGGACCTGTTCGTGCCGCCGAAGCCGGGTGAGTTCCAGCGCTGGCTCGCCAAGGTCCCGCGCGGCGGGCGCAGCTTCAACTTCATCCACATGGAGGTTCCGCACGAGCCCTTCCATTTCCTTCCGGACGGTCGCTCCTACAACTTCACGCCGATCTCCGACGTGGCCAACTCGAACGCGCAGAAGTGGGCTGGCGGCGTCGGCGGCACCGCAACGACCTGGCAACGCCACTACATCCAGACCGGCTATGCCGACACGCTCACCAGCCGGATGATCAAGCGCCTGAAGAGGATCGGGATCTGGAAGAAGGCCCTGGTCATCGTCACCGCCGACCACGGCATCAGCTTCGATCCCAAGACATTTCGCCGGATCGCCCTCCCGGACAACTTCGGCGGCATAGCCAACCCGCCGCTGTTCATCAAGTACCCCGGACAGACCAGGGGGGAGGTCTCCGACGTCCACACCCGCACGATCGACATCGTGCCGACCACCGCACAGGTTTTGGGCATCGAGCTCCCCTACCAGGTGGAGGGAGTTCCGATCTCCGACGAGGGCTTCGAAGGCCCGATCACGATCTCCAACGGGTCAAAGAACGACGTCTCGTCGTCCGTTTCCGAGATGGTGGCCCAGCGCGAAGTCGTGCTGCGCCGGGCAGCTCAGCAGCTCGGAGCGCACACCGGCCTCTTCCAGCTCGGCCCCCGCTCAAGCCTGCTCGGCAGGCGCGCGCCGTCCTCGGCGAGGGGCTCCGCGGCAAGCGCGAATATCGACAGCGGCTTGGACTTCGGGCACGTCAGGGTCGGCGGCGGTGCCAAAGTACCCGCCTTCGTCGACGGCACCATCGGCGGCGCGGCGGCGGGGAGCGTTGTCGCGATCGGCGTCGATGGGCGGATCGTCGCCACCTGCCGCGCATTTCACTTCAAAGGTAAGACCAGGTGGGGCGCGGTAGTGCCGCCTTCCACCCTGCACAGGGGCAGCAACTCGGTCGGCGTCTACCTCGTGCGCGCCAATCGCCTCGTTCGCCTCGGCGGCAACTAGCGCCTTCTCCGCAGCTACTCGGGAACCGGCGCGGCGGGCCGAATCCTCAAGCTCAGGGTGAAAACGGACCTCAACGGGTCCGGGGGCACCGATCGCGCGTGCCGAAGCGGGGAGACGCCGAACGCGGATTCGAACTCCCGCAACGCGGTGTACTGGTTCATCGGGGTCTTGATCCGTGTGCCGGGGCGCACATCCGGCCCGACGACGATCGCCGGCACATGGCCGCCGCCGTTCCGTGTTCCGCCGGGCCCGCGGTTCGTGGCTCCCTCGTCCCAGAGGATGAACAGCGCCCCGTGCGGACCCAATCCCTGAACCAGCGGCGGTACGAGCTGGGAGAGGAAGCGATCGCCCGTGCGGACGCTGCAGTGGTGGGTGTCCTGGCAGAGATCGGGGGTGATCCAGGAGAAGTCGGGGAGGTTTCCCGCCTGCAGGTCAGCCGAGAGATTGGAAAGCGGAACGATGTTCGAGCAGCCCGACGCGCTCCCGGTTATCGATCTGAAGTACACGAACGGGTTCAGCGCCTTGACGTAGCTCGTCGCCCTGGCGCCCAAGTAGCAGCTGCTCGGAACCCCACCGACGTAACTCCTCCACGAGAACCCTGTCGAGTTGAGCTGGGTCATCAGGTTCGGCCCGCCGAAACTGCAGCTGGTGCAGTCGCGGTGTACGCCAAATGTCGTGCCGGCGGTCAGCGCCAGGTAGTTCGGCAGAGACGGGTGGGTGACCCCGTAGTAGTGGGTGGCGAGCGCGTAATGGTGCGCGAGAGAGTTCAGGTACGGGGCCGCCGGGTTTCCGATCACCTGGCCGTACTCCTTGTTCTCGAGCACGAGCACCGCCACGTGCGAGCGACTGGAATCTGGAACGGCCGAGGCCTGCGGGAGCGGGGCCTGCCCCGCGGTCGCGACCGTCTGCGGCCCCGGTTCCTCGCTCTCGGCGACGTCGGCGGCAAGCCAGACGGCGGTTGCCAGAACGAGCGCAATGCCGGTTACCAGGATCTTGCGTGTCGGGCGCAACATGACTTGGAGCGTGAAGCGGCCGGATGAAGCAGAGGTGAGGGCCGGATCAACGAAAGACCCCCGTGTGTCCCAGCGAGTACCGCCCCGGCTGGGGGTAGACGCAGAGCCCGTGCGGGCCGGCACCGACGGGAATGCGGGCGAGCAGCCTTCCCGTTCGGGTGCTGATCGCGTAGACCTCGGCGTTGTAGCGGCCCGAGAGCCAGAGCACCCTGCCGTTTGCCGAGACGCCGCCCATGTCAGGGCTGCCGCCGCCCGGCAGGCGCCACTTCTGCACCACCTTGCGCTTCGCGAACGAGATCACCGAGATCGAGCCCTCTTCGCGGTTGGCGACGTACAGATCGCGGGAGTTCCGGCTTGCGTAGAGACCGTGGGCGCCGGCGCCGGTCGGGATGAAGCCGACCTTATGGAAGCTCCGGGCGTCGACCAGCCAGACGCCGCCCGACATCATGTCGGCGACGTAGAAGACCTTGCCGTCCGGCGAGAGCTTGACGTCCTGGGGCATCGCGCCGGGCTTCAGCGCCAGCGATCCGACGACCTTTTCGCGGTTCACGTCGACCTTGATCAGGTTGCCGCCGAACTCACAGCTTGCGACCAGGAAACGGCCGTTGGCGGTGAAATCCAGGTGATCGACCCCCGGACAAGGAACCGGCAGCGAGTGATGCAGCGCCATCGAGTGCGCGCCGCGGAAGTCGAGCCGCTTCAACCCCTCGGCGACGACGATCGCGTAGCGCCCGTTCGGAGTGAAGTAGAGGTTGTAGGGATCGGCGACCGGGACCGACCTGCCGGGCTTGCCGGTCGCCGGGTTGATTGGCGTCAGGCTGTTGCCTGCATCGTTGTTGACCCACAGCGTCTTCAGGTCGTAGGAGGGCGTGACGTGCTCGGGCAGCGCGCCGACCGGGAACTGGTCGATGACCTTGAAGGTGTGCTGGTTGATCACGTCGACGGTGTTGCTCTGGCTGTTCGGCACGTAGACCCGGGGCGGGAAATGCCGGACCGCGGCCGCGAGCATCCCCGGCCGATCCGCCGCGTAGACGTCGTGTGGATTGATCAGTGGCGGGACCCTGAACTTGGCCACAGGTTTGGTCCGCGGTGGCCTGCTGGCCAAGACGACCGATTTCGCGGTCGTACCCGCACCGCCGGAGGCGCCTGATTCGCACCCGGACGCGCCCAGGCCGAGGACGACGATCGCCCCGAGGGCGATCGTCGTCCTCGAGCGGTTACTCCTGGCCTTGGGCCTCGTGGTTGGCGTTCGGGCTGCCGGGCTCATCGGCGTGCCCACCCGGACCGTCATTCCCCGGCGTCTCCGAGCCCGACTCCTGTTCAGTGGTGGAGTCCTGCTGCTCACCAGCGGTGCCCTCATCGCTGGCACCGCTCTCATCGCTGGCACCGCTCTGCTCGCTGGCACCGCTCTGCTCATTGGAACCGACCTCTTCGTTGGCGTTGCTCTGGTCGGCCGAGCCGGTCGCCTCGGACCCTGCGCTGTCGCGCGTTTGCGCGGCCGTCTGGGTTTGCCGTGGCTGGCCCGAGCTCGAGCCCGACGATTGCGCCAAGGCGATTCCGCCGACCCCCAGCGCGGCGATCAGGGCGCCGACGGTGGCGGTGGCGGTCTTGTTTCGAAATCTCTTCGACATTGCTGCTCCTTAATGGGTTGGCGGGGTAAGTGGCCGAACCTACGCGGCCACCGTGAGATAGCCATGAATGGCTTCGGCGATATGTCGTCAGCGAGTTCGTTTCATCCGCCCTAGAGGTCACGCAACTCCTCGATCGCCGGACGGCGAAGCGCGCGCAGGGTGGCCGCACCGGCCGCCGCGACCGCGGCCAGGACAAGTGCGAGCAAAGCGCCCAGATAGCGCCAGGGCACCGCAACGACGTCGGGCGGGGGGTCGAAGACGCCGGTGAGGACCTTGACCAGCATCAGCGAGAGCCCGATCGCCATCGCGGCGCCGAGGACCAGCCCGAGGCCGGTGACGAAGGCAGACTCGCTCCACACGAAGCCGCCGAGCTGGCGAGTCTTGGCGCCAAGGGCGCTGGCGATCGCGAAGGTGCGACGGCGCTCGGCGAAGCTCAGCCCCAGGGCGAGGCCGCTCGCCGCCGCGGCCAGCGCAAGCGCGAACCCGAGCTCGACCTTGGTCAGGCCGGAGAGCGAGACCGCGGTCAGGTTGGAGCCGACGATCTTGCGCTGGTTGACGATGTCGGTCACCTGTGCGCCGGTCCCGACCGCGCCGCGGACCCGCTGTGCGACGGTCGCGGGGCTGGTGCCGTCGGTCTGAATCAGAAAGCTTCCGACCGCGGTGGTGCCGGTCTGCTTGGCGACGTAATCGGCGTTGGCGACGAAGAAGGAGTCCTTGGGGGCGGTTGGGAACTCTGTCGCCACCCCCACGTAGTGAAAAGGCACGGTCATGAACTGCTTGCTGCGGCCGTTCTGAAGCCGCAGGCGCAGGAGGTCACCGGGATGAAGCTGGAAGTCCTTCACCGTCTCGGCGCTGACCAGAACGCTGTCGGGCTTGCGCGCCAGCGTGTCCATCAACTGCGAGGCGCTGCCGCCCTCGAACCAGGAGTTCTGAAGCTGGCCGGCTGAACCGATCGTTTGCGGGCGCACGCCGTAGAGGTCCTGGAGGTCGGCGCCGACGTAGGCGAAGCGATGCTGAAGCGGCTCGACGCTCTTTACCCCCCCCACCCCGGCAAGGCGCGCGGCTTCTCGTGGGCCGACGTTCGCACCCGGGGACTCGGTCACGGTGACGTCGGCGCCGTTGGAGAGGCGGGCGTCGACCTCCGCCTGCTGGCGATAGGTCGAGTTGAAGACCGCCGTCGAGGCGGCGAAGGCGGCGGTCAGCGCGAGCAGCGTGACCGTGCGGGCCAGCAGCCGCCGCTGGCGACCCATGGTCGCCGCGACCGTCGGCGAAAGCTCGCCGGCCAGCGGCCGCACCAGCCGCCGGACCGACCCGCGACCGCGGACGAGGGCCAGATCGGCGAGGCGGTAGGCGATCAGGCCGGCGCCGATCCAGGCAAAGGCGGGGGCGAGCAGCGCGTACCAGTTGACCGAGACCTGGGGCACGCCCTCGGGTGCCAGCACGAGTTGATAGCCGTTGCGCGAGGCCTGCCAGTAGACGAGCCCGGCGATCGCCAGGGCGACGAAGTCGAGGCCGTATCGCGCCCACCAGGGAGCGCGGTCCGTGCGGCCCACCTCTCGCCGCTGTCCGGTGACGGTCAGCGCGCGCGCGTCTCGCCAGGCGGGCAACGCAATCGCGGCGGCGGCGATGCCGAAGCCCGCCAGCGCAGCCCCGCCGGCCCACAGCGCGGCGGCCAGCCCGCCGGCGCCGAAGCTCGCGGTCCCAAACGCCGCCTGTCCGATTAACAGGGCGATCCCCAGGCCGCCGGCGATCCCAAGGCAGGCCGCGAGGGCGGTCTCACCGAGGGCGACCCCTATCAGGGTCCGCGTGGAGGCTCCCCGGGTGCGAAGCAGCGCCGCATCGCGGCGGCGGCGGTCGGCGCCCGCCGAGGCGATTGAGGCCGTCACCAAACCGGCGATCACGGCGCCGGGCAGGCCGAGGAATAGGAAGAGGATCTGCGCGTAGAGGGCGTCGGAGCGGGCCTGGTCGAGGGCCGAGCCGAGGTTGTCGCCGACCAGGCCGGTTCCCGCCAACCGCGTCTCCAGGTTGCGGGCCTCGCCGCTCACCTGGGTGAAGGCGGCGCTCGGGCTGCCGGGCAGGGAATGCGAGAGCTTCACGTGGATCTGGGTCCGAACGGACCCGGCCCTGGCCAGCGGGCCCTCGACCCGTGAGAAGACCCGGCTGGGAAGCAGGATCACGTTGTCGGGGGGAGCCTGGGGCTGGGCGCCGACCGGGGCGCCGACCCGCTGGAACAGCGAGTCGGCGGCGGGAAGATCCACGACTCCGTCCACCGGCACCGTTGCCGGCGGCAGTCCCGGGCGGCCGATCTTCACCCGGTCGCCGGGCTTCGCGTGCAGGTTCGCCGCGGTCTGCTGGGCAAGCAACACGCCGCTGGTGCGACCCGAAAGGCTCCGGAGCATCCCCGGAAACGCGGCTCGGTAGCCGGGCGGCAGGCCGAGCACCTTGCCCGGCCCGGTGCTCTGCACCGTGCTGCCGGTCGTGGCGCTGAGCCCAGTCGTGTCGGCGAAGCCCACTGGCAACGCCTCTCGGACGCCCGGATACCCCTTCACCTGGGCGAGCAGATGGGCCGGCTTCGCGGTGCCCTGCGCCTCGACCTGCCAGTCGACAGGTACCCGGGCAGTCGCCCGCTGGGTCATCTTCGAAGTCGTCGCCGAGAGGAAGGTCCCGATCGAGGCGATCAGCGCAACGCCAACGGCGACGCCCGCCGCCGTCGCCAGCAACCGGCTTCGCCGGTGGGCGAGAAGGCCGCGGATCCAGGTCAGAGCGACCATGCTTCCTCCCGCGGGCTCTTTTCCAACCGGCCGCTGCGCAGCCGCCAGCGCTCACCGAGACGATCGGCCACCTCGGTGTCGTGCGTGGCGACCACCAGCGCCGCCCCGCAGCGCTCGGCGGCGCCGAGCAGCTCATCGACGACGACCGCGCCGATCTCATGGTCGAGCTGACCGGTCGGCTCGTCGGCCAGGATCAGCCGCGGCTTCCCGACCACCGCCCGCGCCACGGCGACGCGTTGTGCCTGGCCGCCGGATATCTCCTCGGGCAGCTTCTCGGCGAGATCGCCGAGGCCGAGCCTCGAAAGCGCGGCCATGGCGCGCTCGCGCACCTCGGTCGGCGCACGTCCTGCGAGCGCGAGCGGCAGGCCCACGTTCTCGACCACGTTGAGCGGGGGCAGCAGGCTCGGCCCCTGAAAGACGATCGCGACCGGTCCCGGACGCAGCGCCGCGCGGTCGCCGATCGCCGGCCAGCGCACCTCGCCAACGGTCGGATCGTCGAGCCCGGCCATCAGATGGACCAGCGTCGACTTTCCCGATCCCGACTCCCCGACTAGGGCGACACGCTCCCCCTCCCAGATCTCGCAGTCGGTGGTCTGGAGCGCGACGGTCGCGGCCGGGCCGCTGCCGTAGGTGCGGGCCGCGCCGGCGCAGCGAACGAGGGGTTGCTCGGCGCTCAAGCCTCGACCCTTCCGTCGCGTAGCGGCACCACCCTGGCGGCAGCCGAGGCCAGCTCGCGGCTGTGGGTGGCGATCAGGACAGCGGTTCCCGCGGCCGCACGCTCGCGCAGCAGGTCGGTGACCTTCGCGGCGGTCAGCGAGTCGAGCTCTCCGGTCGGCTCGTCGGCGAGCAGGACAACGGGGTCGTTGGCGAGCGCCACCGCGAGTCCCGCACGGGCAAGCTCTCCGCCGGAGAGTTGAGCCGGACGTGCGCCGGCCCGATGCGCGATGCCGCAGCGCCCCAGCAGGTCATCGCGCCGCGCCGTGCCGTCGACGTCAGTGCCGAGGCGCTGCGCCAGCGCGACATTGTCTTCCACCGAGAGATGTCCGACCAGATTGGCCTGCTGGTAGAGGACGCCGATTCGCTGTGCTCGCAGGCGGGCGCGATCCTCTTCCGGCCGCCGGGTGATGCGCTCACCGTCGACCCTCACCTGACCGCCATCGGGCTCGTCGAGCCCGGCGAGGCAGGCGAGGAGGGTGGACTTTCCCGAGCCCGAGGGCCCGGTCACCGCGATCACCTCGCCCGCCTCGATCTCCAGCGACACCCCCTGCAGCGCCAGCGTCTCGTCGTCGCCGGCGTGAAAGAAGCGGTAGAGGTTGCGCGCCTCCAGCACCGCGGTCATTGCGTCCAGCGCACCGAGTTGGTCACGATCCGCCACGGGTCGACGTTGTCGGCCCCCTTCGCCCCGCTGACGGTGAGGATGGCCTCCTTGCCGTTGTGGAAGAAGATGTAGCGCTCGACCGCTTCCGGGGTCGACTTGCCGGTGACGGGATCGGGCTTGCTCGAGGCCTGATAGGTGATCAGGACGGCCTGGCCGGCGTTGCGGCTGACCGTGCTTACGTTCCCCGGGACGAATCCCTTGACGCTGTGCAACAGCTGCGGGACCAGCGTTTGCTTGGCATGCGCGACTGTGGGGGCCTTGCTGGCCGGAGTCGATTCGAGCCGGATCGAGTTGAGGTTGCTGGTGAAGACGATCGCTCCGCCGGAGTTGGAGCGAGACCAGCCTTCGGGGACCTTGACCGAATAGCCGCCGCCTGGGGGGGAGTAGGCCACGTAGACCTGGTTGTCGGGGATGTCGCCTGGTGGGCTTGCCTCGGGAGCGTTGGGGTTGACCGCGTTTGCGCTTGTGTTCGTGTTGGCGTTGGCGCTGGTCGAAGAGCCGCCCCCGGAGGAGGGCCCACTCGAAGTGCTGCTTCCCGAAGATCCACCGCAGCCGAGGATTCCGGCTCCAAGGGCAAGGATCGCCGCGCTCGCGGCGAGCGTCGAACGCAATTTCATGGTCCCTCCAAGGGGTCGCTGGTCACTGGCGGCGACGCTAGAAGGGCCTGGTCAGCGCCCGCCCACGCGAAGGTCAACGCGCGGTCAAATCTCGAAATCCGCTCTGGGGAAACGAATTCGGGGCGCTACGGTCCTCTCTCGGATGAGCTCCACCGGCATCCTGGTTGTGGACGACGACGAGGCGATCTCCGCCGGGCTCGCCCGCGTGCTCGAGAGTCAGGGCTACTTCGTGCGCCGGCTCAACCGTGGGGCAGGGGTGGTGGCTGCGGCCAAACCCGACATCGAGCTGGTCGTGCTCGACCTGGGGCTGCCGGACATCGACGGAATCGACGTTTGCCGGAAGCTGCGCACCGCCCGCCCGGAGCTGGCGATCCTGATCCTCTCTGCCCGCGACGAGGAGCTGGACGTCGTGGCCGGACTCGACGCGGGGGCCGACGACTACCTGGTCAAACCGTTCAGGCTCTCTGAGCTGCTGGCAAGGGTGCGCGCACAGCTCCGCCGCGCCACCGAGAAGGCCGACACCGATCAGGTCGAGCCGCTGCGGGTCGGCGATCTCACCATCGACACTGCCGCGCGCCGCGCCTGGCGCGGCGAAGACGAGCTGGCCCTGCGCCGGAAGGAGTTCGACCTGCTCGACCTGCTCGCCCGGGAGGCGGGGCGGGCGGTGACCCGGGATCGGATCATGGGCGAGGTCTGGGACACCGAGTGGCTGGGGTCGACCAAGACGCTGGACACACATGTCCTCTCGCTGCGCCAGAAGCTCGGCCCCGAGGCGATCACGACGCTGCGCGGGATCGGCTACCGGCTCGAGCTGCCATGAGGGCGCGCTTGATCGCCGCGATCGCGGGCGTCGCCGCCGCAGCGGTGATGCTGCTGGCGGTCCCGCTGGCGCTGGTGCTTCAGAACAACTATCGCGACGACGAGCTGCTTCGCCTCCAGCGCGACACGGTCGCCGCCACCCGCGAGATCGACCTCACCTCCAACCGGGATCCGATCGAGGTTCCGCCGACCTCCGACACCCTGGCGGTCTACAACCGCGCCGGCGAGCGGGTCGCCGGACACGGGCCAAGGGTCGCCGACCCGCTGGTGCGGGAGGCGATACGCAGCGGCCGGATCTCAGATCAACACACCGAAGGGAAGTTTGTCGTCGCCGTGCCGCTGCTGACCAACGAGCGGGTGACCGGCGCGGCCCAAGGGGTCCGCGACGACTCCGCGGCGGTGAGCAGGACCCACCGTGCCTGGTTGGCGCTCGGTGGTCTCGCGGTCGGGATCGTGATCCTGGCGATCGGCGCCGCGCTGTTGCTGAGCCGGCGCCTCGCCTCTCCACTGGAGCGATTGGCCTCGGCGGCGCGGCGGCTGGGCCATGGCGACTTCTCGGTCCGCTCGCCCCGCACCGGGGTCGCGGAGGCCGACTCGGTCGCTGAGGCGCTGGACGTGACCGCCGAGCGCCTCGGCGATCTGGTCTCCCGCGAGCGCGCCTTCAGCTCCAACGCGTCGCACCAGCTTCGCACGCCGCTGGCCGCCCTGCGACTCGAATTGGAGGCCCTGGAGATGCGCGGCAACCCGCCGGCGGAGGTGTCGCGGGCCCTCGCCGAGGTCGATCGGCTCCAAGCCACCATCGACACCCTGCTCTCCGTCGCCCGCGACTCGGCGGACCGGTCCGACGAGTCCGATCTCCCCACCCTGCTGGGCGAGATCGAGGAGCGATGGCACGGTCCCCTCGCGGCAAAGGGTAGGCCGCTACGGGTGGCTGTGAATGGAGACGACCTGGTTGCGCAGGCCTCTTCCAGCGTGGTCTCGGAGGTGATCGGCGTTCTCCTCGACAACGCCTACCGTCACGGCTCGGGAGCCGTGACGGTCACCGCCCGCGCCGCGGCCGGCTCGATTGCGGTGGACGTTGAGGATGAGGGGCCGGGCTTCTCCGGCGATCCCGAGCCAGCCTTCGAGCGGCGCTCGGGCTCGGCCGACGGCGAGGGCCACGGGATCGGACTCGACCTCGCGCGCTCCCTGGCGGTTGCGGAGGGCGGGCGCCTGCTTGTGACGGGCGCCGGCCCGGCGCCCGTCCTGACACTGCTGCTGCCCCGAAGGCCTTCGGGACAGGACAGTGGCAAGGACGCCTAACGGCGCCCAGCGCTTCCTCGGCGTTGCGAAAATCGCTCCGTGGAGCTCTCAGAGATTTGTCCCGGGCTGTTTCGCTGGACGGCGCGGCATCCCGAATGGCGACCGGGCGCGGCGCCGGGCAGTTCTGGGGACTGGCCCGAAGAGGTCGGTTGCGTTCTCTACGAGGCGCCCGACACAACAGTCCTCATCGATCCGTTGCTGCCTCCCGACCGCGAGGGCTCCCTGCGGGCGCTCGATCAGCGACTGCACGGACGCGGGCGGCCGGTTTCGATCCTGACCACGATCGGATTCCACCGCCGCGACGGCGACGAGCTGGCGCGCCGATACGGGGCAACGACCTCGCGGGCGAAGAAGAACCTGCCGGCCGGGGTGGAGTCGTTTCCGGTGCGGCGCGCTGGCGAGACGATCTTCTGGCTGCCGGAGCATCGCGCGCTGGTGCCGGGCGACCGGATTATCAGCGCCCCCGGCGGGGGTTTGCAGGTCTGCCCGCAGTCCTGGCTTCGCTACCTATCGGACCCGGTGACGATCGCCCAGCTCAAGCAGGCGCTGGGCCCGCTGCTCGAGCTTCCGGTGGAGCGTGTCCTGGTCTCGCACGGAAAGCCGGTGCTCGCGGACGCGCGGCGGGCCCTCGCCGCGGCGCTGGCCTGAGTCCGAAAGGCTTTCGAGCCTCGAACGCCGGCACGGCGCGCGCAAGCCAAGTGCCGATTTGTTCGGACACATGAATCTTATTAACGGACATATGAATAGGCTACAATGGACACATGACTGAACTGACGCTACTCGCCGAGGAAGTGGGAGTGAACGAGCGCACACTGCGGCGTGCCGTAAATCAGGGGACGCTGAATGGCGCCCGGCCGACGCCGCGAAGTTTGCGTCTGTCGCTACCCGAGCGGCACTACATCCGGCGTTCATGGCCGTTGCTCTCCGCCTTGCGTTCCGCCTTACGGACCGAGCAGAACGTGCGTTGCGCTGTGCTCTTTGGCTCGACGGCTACCGGCGAAGACACGCCGAACAGCGACATCGACATCCTCGTCGACCTGCGCAATCCAAGTCTGGAGCGAATCGTCGATCTGAGCGAGAAGCTGACGGCGAGCATTGGCCGTCGGGTTGATCTCATCAGGCTTGAGGACGCCGAAGCCGACCCATGGTTCCTCGCTGATGTACTGAGCGAAGGGCGAGTACTTGTCGATCGGGACGGGCTGTGGCCCCGACTGCGCCGGCGCGCAGCTGCCCAGCGGTGCCGCGGTCGCCAGCAGGAAACACGGCGCGCCAAGAACGCGCTCATCGGTATCGACCGCTTGCTGACCAACTCCTGATGGCCGCCAAGGGGCCGCGGAAGGCAGAGCGCAATCGTTGGACACGCGACATCGTCCGCCATCTGGAGGACTTCCCTCGCCAATACGGTGCCCTGGAGACCGCGATGACGGCGTTCGGGGAAGACTTCGATTTGGGGCGCTTCAAGGAGGCCTTCAACGCGGCGGACGACCTGGAGGCCTACAACCGGGCACAGGCGGTTGAGCGCGCGATGTCGCGGGTTCAGAACTACGTGGCCGAACTCGCTGAGGCCGCAGTGCTGCTCGCGGAGCTCGAGCGCCCGCCGATGCGGGACGGCGGCTCACCTGCTCAACAAGCGTTCGACGGGCTGCGCGACGCAAAGGTCATCGACGGCCAGTTGTGCCGGCGGTTGTTACGAGCCCAGAAGGCACGCTCAATGATTGAGCACAGCTACGTGGAGACGCCCGCTGGCGACGTCCATCGCGCCGCCGAGCTCGTGCGCGAGGCCGCTCGTGACTTCATCGGCCCCTACCGAGCCTGGATCGCCCCCTACCTGGAGGGGGGCGCCTAGCCGATGAAGTAGTACGGGTTGGGCAGCTTGAAGCCTCGGTCTGCGTGGCCGCCGCGCAGGTCGCTCTCCTGATCGCCGACGTTGGCGACGATGTCGAAGCCCTGCTGCTCGATCTTCGCCCGCTCGCCGCTCTTGTAGGGGATCGCCGATCCGCCGATCGTCGGGTTGAGGATCAACCCATCCCAGTTCTGGTAGCCGGCGCTGTGCAGGTTCGCCTCGGTCTGGGTGCGGACGAGCGGGATGCTGGCCGGGCGGCCGGTGATGAAGAAGACCGCGACCCCGTGGGACTTGGCGAAGTTGTAGAGGTCGAGGGTCGGCCCAAGGACCGGCTCGTTGGCCCCGATGACCCCGATCGCGAGCTGCGCCGTCGTGTTGGTGAAGTTGGTCGCCGCCAGGTTGGTGTAGTTGGAGAGCGAGGTCTCGTCGATGTCGAGGACCAACGCCGGACGCTTGCAACCGCGGTGGAATGCCACGATCGTCCTCCGCGGGCAGTGCCGGCTGCCGAAGAACAGGCGGAACCCGAGGAAGTTCTTGGCCTTCCTGTCGACCGCCGCGAAGTCCTGCATGTAGTTCCCTGAGTCGTGGTAGGCCTTCAGGGCCGAGGCGTAGTCGCCGGCGCCGACTGTCCCGCTCGCGCCCACAAGCGGCAGGCCCTCACCGGTCGGGTGGATCCCTGAGATCGGCGTTCCATCGCTGACTGCTGTGACGTGGATGTCATCCGAGCCGCCGAACTCGGCCAGAGCGATCACAGCGGTAGCCAGAGCGGCGAATGCCAGCAGCACCGCTAGGCCGGACTAACCCCAAGTTCTCGCAACACCTGCGAGATCCATAGCGACGCC
>JBBPIN010000039.1:0-16488 GCA_038040285.1 Actinomycetota bacterium | reverse complement strand
TCCTCGAAGGACTCGCGCTCCATCACGTGGCACCAGTGGCAGGCCGAGTAGCCGACCGACAGCAGGATCGGCCGGTCTTGCACCTGGGCGCGATCTAGCGCCTCCCCTCCCCAGGGGTGCCAATCTACGGGGTTGTCGCTGTGCTGGAGGAGGTAGGGACTGGTCTCTTGGGCGAGTCGATTGGGCATCAGCTCAATTGTTACCCGAAACTCACATTGCTTCTTGGAATGATCGCCCTTAGCCTGTCCCTGCGATGAGCGCCGAAATCGAGCTTCCGCAGGATCTGCAGGAGCTCCTCGATCGTGTTGCTGCCGAAGACAGGGGGGCGGTCGCCGAGGCCTTGCAGCGCACGCTGCATACCGAGGCCGGCCTACGCGACGCCACGCAGCGGTTGGAGGAGGCCCAGCGGATCGCCCACTTCGGAAACTGGGAGTGGGACATTCGCTCGGACCAGGTGACCTGGTCCGACGAGCTGTACCGGATCTTCGGCGTGCAGCGCGACAAGTTCGCGGCTAGTTTCGAGGCCTACCTGGAGCTGGTCCATCCCCACGACCGCCAACGCGTCAACGACGAGATCCAGGGGGCGGTCTCCAATGCCACCCGTTGCGTGTTCGAGCACCGGATCCTGCTCGACGACAACACGGCCCGCATGCTGCGCTGCCACGGAGAGCCGGTCACAGACAATGAAGGCAAGGTCGTGAGGCTGTTCGGGGTCTGCCAGGACATCACCGAGCTGGCCGATTCGAAGCGGGGGCGGCGGTCGGCGGAGGACCGCTTCCGCAACGCCTTCGAGCACGCGCCGATCGGGGTTGCGCTGGTCGCGATCGAGAACGATGAGCTGGGCGGTTTCACGGCAGTCAACCGGGCGATGTCGGCGCTTACCGGCTACAGCGAGGGAGATCTCGTCGACTCCTCACTCGACGAGATCACCGTGCCCGAGGATCGCTACCTCGACAGCGCGCAGCGCCGGCGGCTGCTGGCCGGGAAGTTCGACTCCTACACGGTTGAAAAGCGCTTCGCCCACCACGAGGGCCACGAGGTCTGGGGGCAGTTCAGCCTCTCGTTGGCTCGCGAGAACGAGGAAGCCGCTCCCTACGGCATCCTGCAGATGCAGGACATCAGCGAGCGACGCCGCTTCGAACAGCGCCTCCGCTATCTCGCCGACCACGATGCGCTCACCGGGCTCGCCAACCGCCGGCGTTTCCGCGGCGAGCTGGAGCAGCAGATCGCCTTCTACGCGCGTTACGGCGGGCAGGGCGCGGTGCTGATCTGCGACGTCGATCACTTCAAACAGGTCAACGACACCGCCGGTCATCAGGCCGGGGACAACGTGATCCGCGAGATCGCCGAGCTGCTGCGGGCGCGGGCCCGAGTCTCGGACGCGGTTGCGAGGCTGTCGGGAGACGAGTTCGCGGTGCTGCTTCCCCAGACCGATCGCGAGGGAGCGATCCGTTTCGCCGAGGACCTGCGCCGCGAGGTCAGGCTCCAGAGCACGGCGACCGGACCGATGCCGGTCACGGTCAGCATCGGCGTGGCGATGTTCGGCGGCGAGACCGAGGAAGGCGGCGAGCCGACGCTCGTCTCCGCCGACCTGGCGATGTACGAGGCCAAGGAACAGGGGCGTGACCGGGTGGTGCTGGTCGACGAGCCTGGCGAGATCAAGGCGCACCGCCAAACCGGACTCAGCACCTCGGCCCGGATCCGCGACGCCCTGGTGCGCGACCGCCTCGTCCTCTACCAGCAGCCGATCATCGATCTGCGCACAGGCAAGGCCGAGCGTCACGAGCTGCTGCTGCGCATCCAGGAAGAGAACGGCGAGCTGCTTCCCGCCGGGCGCTTCATCCAAACCGCTGAGCAGTTCGGGATGGTGCAGGAGCTGGACCGCTGGGTGGTTGGCGAGGCGGTTTCGATGCTCGACAAGTTCTACGAGGAAGGCAACGGCGAAAAGAAGCCAAAGCCGCCGTTTGGGTTGCACGTCAACCTCTCCGGCAGCTCGATCACCGATGCCGGGGTGCTCGAGTTCATCGAGCGCTCGTTTGACACCACCGACGCCTTCCCCGGGGCGATCACCTTCGAGATCACCGAGACCGCCGCGATCCGCAACTTCGAGACCGCGGCGGCCTTCGCCGACCGCCTCACCGAGTTCGGCTGCTCGATCGCGATCGACGACTACGGGGTGGGATTCGGGCCCTTCTACTACCTCAAGCACCTGCCGTTCGACCTGATCAAGATCGACGGCGACTTCATTCGCGACCTGCCCCGGAACGACGCAGACCAGCTGACCGTGAAGGCGATCGTGGACATCGCCCGAGGACTTGGCAAGAAGACGATCGCCGAGTACGTCGAGGAGCCGTCCACGGTGGGGCTGCTCCGAGAGCTCGGCGTAGACATGGCGCAGGGCTTTCACCTCGGCAAGCCGATCGCGGTGTCCGAGGGCTGGGACTAGCACCAACCGGAACGGCGCAACGCCGCGGCAAACATCTATTCGGTGACGTCGCGCGCGAGTGCCTCGAAGGCGTCGAGGTAGTGCTGGATGTCCTCGTCGGAATGTGCGATCGAGATCGTCCACTCCTCCTCCACGCCGGGGGTCATGAAGATGCCGTGGTTCATGTGGTACAGCCAGGCGAGCGTCGCCAGGTCGCCGTTGACCTTGGTCAGGTAGTCGCGGTACTCGTACATCCGCTCCGGCGAGAAGACCACGCAGCCCTTGGCGCCGATCCCCTCCGTGTAGGCGGGAAGACCGTACTGCTCGATGATCGCCTGGCAGCCGTCGAGCAATTTGCGATTCGAGGCCTCCAGCTTCTCGTATGCGTCCTCGGTCAGCACCTTGGTCAGGGTGGCCTCGGCGGCGGCCATCACCAGCGGGTTGCCGTTGAAGGTCCCGTACTGGTGAACGGTGCCGTCGGCGACGATCGCCGCCAGCGCCTCGGTCATCCCGATCGCGCCGCCGGGGTAGCCGCCGCAGGTCGCCTTGGCGAGCGTGACGATGTCCGGCGTGACGCCGAAGCGCTGCGTCGCGCCGCCGGGTGAGATCGTCGCCCCGGTCTTTACCTCGTCGAAGATCAGGTTCACGCCGTGGGCGGAGGTCAGCTCCCGCACCCGCTCCAGGTAGCCGTCGCGGGGCGGGATGATGTTGATGTTCATCATCGCCGGCTCCATGATCAGCCCGGCGATCTGGTCGCCGATCTTCTCCAGGACGTGCTCGAGGGCGTCGGCGTCGTTGAAGGGCACCGAGCGGGTCAGGTCGGTGATCGCCCGCGGGTAGCCGGCGCCGTAGGGGACGCTGACCGGGTCGTCGCGGTCCCCGAGCGCCTCCAGCGGCGGATAGACCGAGACCATCACCGCGTCGTGGTGGCCGTGGTATGAGCCCTCGATCTTGAGCAGGCCGTCGCGCCCGGTGGCGCCGCGGGCGAGGTGGACGGCGTCCATCGTCGACTCGGTGCCCGAGTTGGTGAACCGCCACTGGGGCAGGCCAAAGCGCCGCTGCAGTTCCTCGGCGACGACGATCGAGCCCTCGGTCGGCGCCGCGAAATGGGTGCCCTGGTCGACCCTGGCCTTGACCGCCGCGCCGACGTCGGGGTTGGCGTGGCCGATGCACATGACGCCGAATCCGTTGTGGAAGTCGCGGTACAGGTTGCCATCGACGTCCCAGACCCGGGCGCCGTCGCCGCGCTCTATGTAGACCGGCCAGGGATCGTTGGCTTGAAACGAGGAGGGCACGCCGTTGGGCATCACCTTGGTCGCACGCTGGAAGTACTCGGCGGAGCGGCCGGTGCGCTCGCGAAAGGCGGCCATCTGGCCCTCTGTCAGTGACTCGATCCGCTTGCGGTCGATCCCTGACGCGCCCGTTGTGCTGGTTTCCACGCCCATCGGTCCCTCGCCGCCAGCCTACCGGCCTCAGGACGGCTCCGGCAGTGGCTCACCGACGAAGGTGAATGTCAGCGCGGCACAGGCGAGCGCCGCCACCGAAGCCACATAGAACGCCGCGCTGTAGCCCCCCAGCGCCGCCGCCTCTCCGACCAACGGCGAGCCGACCAGCATGCCGAGGTCGAAGTTTGCGGTGAAGGTCCCCATCGCAGCGCCGCGCCGCTCGGGGACCACCCGGTTGACCGCGAGCAGCGAGAGCGAGGGAAACAGGAGCGAGAAGGCGGCGCCCATCGCCATCGCGCCCACGATCACGACCGGCAAAGTCCCGGCGGCGCCGATCAGGAAAAGGCCAAGCGTTTCGACGAGGGCGGCCGCGAGCGCGCACCGGGCGGCGCCGATGCGGTCGGGAAGGTGCCCGCCGACGAGCCGGGTGGCGACCACGGTCCCCGCGAAGACGCTGAACACCTCGGGCCCGTGGCCGATCCCGCGCTGATCGAGGCTGAGGACGACGAAGGCCGAGACGGCCGCGTAGCCGACGACGCCGAGCGCGAAGGTCACGCCGGGACCGAGCGCCTCGCGGGAGATCAGCGGACCACGCGCCGGCTCGCCGCCAGGGGCGATTCCCTCGGGCAACCTCGCTGCGATCAGGGCGGCCAGCGCCGGCGCCGCGACCACGAAGGCCCAGACGAGGTTGTAGCCGCCCGCGCGCAGGAGCAAATCGCCCACCGGCGGGCCGAGCGTGAGGCCGGTCCAGATCGCCAGCCCGTAGAGGCCGATCATCCGGCCGCGCCGCTCCTCGGGCGCCATGTCGATGACCCAGGCCGCACCGGCGGTGAACACCGTGCCCTCCCCAGCGCCGACGAATAGGCGAGAGACGATCAAGCCGGGGATACTGGCGGGGAGGAAGAGCAGCGCCCCGGCGATCACGGCAAGGATGGCGCCGGCGATCACGGTCACCCGGCGCCCCCGCCGGTCGGCGAGGTTGCCGGCGATCGGACGGCAGACGATGCCGGTGAGGGCGAACGCCCCGGTCACGATTCCCACCTCCAGGTCCGATCCGTTGAGCTCCTGGCTGACGAAGCGGGGCAGGACCGGCAGGGTGGCGCCGATCGCGAGCAGCCCCAGGTTGGTGACCACGAAGATGCCGGCGAACGCCGCCCAGCCCGGACCCAAGCTGCGCTCCAGGCGACCGCGGATGCGGCCGCCGGTCTGCTCGGCGGTGATCACCGCCCTCGAAGTTCGGCGCGCTTGATCTTGCCGCTCGGAGTCTTCGGCAGCTCGTCGGCGAACTCGACGATGCGGGGGAACTTGTATGGCGCTGTGGTGCGCTTGCAGTGCTCCTGCAGCTCGTGCGCAAGCTGCTCGGAGGGCTCGGCGTCGCGCAGCACGACGATCGCCCGCACGACCGCGCCGCGCTCGGCGTCCGGGGCGGCGACCGCCGCCGCCTCCGCCACCGCGGGATGGGCGACGAGCGCGGACTCGACCTCGAAGGGGCCGATCCGGTATCCCGAGGAGAGGATCAGGTCGTCGCTTCGCCCCTCGAAGTACAGGTAGCCATCCTCGTCGGCGCGAACCAGGTCCCCGGTTTGCCACCAGTCGCCGTCGAAGGGCTCGCCGTCGAGGTAGCGCGCGAAGAAAGTCGGGCAGGAGGACGGCCGCAGCTGAAGCTCGCCGGCGTCGTCGGTGTCCTCAACGTCGACGATCCGCACCTCGAACCCGGGTAGCGGCTTGCCCATCGAGCCGGCGCGCACCGGCTCGCCGCCGCGCATCCCGGTCACCTGACCGGTCTCGGTCTGCCCGTAGCCGTCGTGGATCTCGAGCCCGATGGAGTCGCGAAAGACGGTGATGATCTCGGGGTTCAGCGGCTCCCCGGCCGAGACCAGTTGGCGAAGCGACTCGATCGGGCGAAGCTGCGTTCGCTTGGCCAGCATTCGGTACTCGGTTGGCGCCTGACAGAGCACGTTCACGCCCAGCTCCTCGCAGAGATGCAGTCGCTCCTCGGGGTCGAAGCGGGCGTCGTGGATCACCGCCGTGGCCCCCATCAGCCAGGGGGCGACGAAGACGTTGCGCGCCGACTTCGACCAGCCGGTGGCGGTGGTGCACCAGGCGACCTCGCCCTTGCGGGCGCCGAACCAGTGTTCGGCCTGCACCCGCTGACCGCGCAGGTAGGCCTGGGTGTGAAGGACTCCGCGGGGCTTGCCCGTGGTGCCCGACGTGAACACGACCAAAGCGCCCTCGGAGGGGTCGAGGTCGGCGGGTTCCACGGGCGTCATTTGCGGACGGTCCTCGTCCATGGCCTCGTGAACCTCGGCGAGCGACATCGTTTCGATCCCGTCCGGCAGCTCGGCGAGGAGATCGTCCTCGCCGACCGCCAACGACGGGTTGGCTGCGGCGACGCGCAGCGCGAGGTCATTGCGGCGCAATTGCGTGTTGCAGGGCAGCGCAACCGCGCCCATGCGCCAGCAGGCGAGCATCGCGAGCACCCACTCGATCCTGTTGCCGATCAGGATCATCACCACGTCGCCGCGGCGCACTCCCCGCGCCGCGAACGCGCCGGAGAGTCCGGCGCTGATCGCGATCAGCTCGCCGAAGTGCCAGACCCGCAGCTCGCCCTCGCGATCGAGCGCGATCACCGCTCTTCCCGAGGCCGGAAAGCGCTCCATTACTTCCTCGATGAAGTTCACGGCGCATCAGGATGAAGCAAGCCGCCCGACCGGGGCGGATTGGGGTTTCAAGCGGCGCAGGCATCAAGCGGCGCAGCAGGTAGTGTGAATGACGAATCGGGCCCGGGAATCACGCTTGACAGCGAACCCGGGAACAACGGAGGAGGAGAGATGGCCCGAACTACGCCTGGCGATGGGGGAGAGGCCCCTGACCGCGCTGCCCAGGAGTTCGCAACCGGGGGCTCCACTCGCCACCCGGAGATCAATTGGGCAGCAGCCGAGCGCTCGCCTGAGTTTCGCGAGCTGGTACGCAGGCGGTGGTCGTTCACGATTCCCGCGCTGTCGTTCGTCTTCGTCTGGTATTTCGGATTCATCGCCCTCGCGAGCTACGCCCCCAGCTTCATGGGCGAATCGATCTACGAGGGTTTGACCGTCGGATATGCCTTGGCGCTGAGCCAGTTCGTGATGACCTGGTTCCTCGGCTGGCTCTATCTGCGCCAGGCCGACCGCGTCTTCGACCCGCTCGCGAAGCGGGCTGCTGAGCGGGCGCTAACAGGTTCCAGCCCGCCTGATCGACCGGCCCCGGCGTCCGCGGGGCCCGGCGAGGAGGTGAGGCACTGATGTTCAGGCTTCCAATCGCCGAGGTCAACGTCGAGGCGGTATCGATCTTTGCGGTCGTCCTCTCGATCACCCTTGGCATTACCTACTGGGCCTCGAAGCAGACCAAGGACGCGACCACCTTCTGGGCTGCCGGCCGTGGCATCACCGGAGTTCAGAACGGGTTCGCGATCGCCGGCGACTACATGTCGGCGGCGTCGTTCCTCGGCATCGCCGGGCTGATCTTCCTGTTCGGCTTCGACGGATTCCTGTACTCGGTCGGTTTTTTGGTCGCGTTTCTGATCGTCCTCTACCTGCTGGCCGAGAAGATGCGCAACTCCGGCAAGTTCACGATGGCCGACGTGCTCTCGTTCCGGCTCAACGAGCGGCCGGCGCGCACTGCGGCGGCGCTTGGAACGCTGGTGGTTGCCGGCTTCTACCTGATCGCGCAGATGGTCGGGGCGGGAGCCCTGATCGAGGCACTGGTCGGGATCAAATTCAGTCTCGCCGTGCTGCTGACCGGGGCTTTCATGCTCTGCTACGTGATCTTCGGCGGCATGCTGGCGACGACGTGGGTGCAGATCATCAAGGCGGTGCTGCTGATGAGCGCGACGATCGTGCTCTCGCTGCTCGTGCTTGGGAAGATGGGCTGGAACCCTGTCGACGTCTTCAACCGTGCCGAGGCTCAGTCCCAGGATGGACACGCGTACCTGGAGCCGGGGCTGAAGTTCACCAACCCGATCGACACGATCTCGCTCGGGCTCGGGCTGCTGCTGGGAACGGCGGGGCTGCCGCACATCCTGATGCGGTTCTTCACCGTCCCCGATGCGCGCGCCGCGCGCAGGTCGGTGGTCTGGGCCGTCGGGCTGATCGGTTCGTTCTATGTGATGACGACATTCCTCGGCTTCGGCGCCCGGGCGCTGCTCGGTGAAGCCGGAACGACAGGGGATGTCGACGAGGCGGGCAATCTCGCCGCCCCGCTGCTGGCCCAGAACGTGGGCGGTGGGGACGGGACGTTCTGGGGTGACGCGTTCCTGGCGATCATCGCCGCGGTCGCGTTCGCGACCATCCTCGCGGTCGTCGCCGGACTGGTGATCTCGGCGTCGGGGGCGGTTGCGCACGACGTCTGGTCGAACGTGATCCGCAAAGGCCGCGACTCCGAGAGCGAGGAGGTCTATGTGGCGCGGATCGCGGCCGGGGTGATCGGCGCGATTGCGATAACGATTGCCATCATCGGCGGCTCCGACCTCAATGTCTCCTACATGGTCGGGCTCGCGTTCGCGGTTGCCGCAAGCGCGGTCTTCCCGGCGCTGCTGATGGCGCTGACCTGGCGCCGCTTCAACACCACCGGGGCCGTGACGGGAGTCCTGTTCGGGGTGATCAGCTCGCTTGCACTGGTGCTGACCGGGCCCGACGTGCGCAGCGATCCGCTGATCAACCTGACGCAGCCGGCGATCATCTCCGTCCCCCTCGGATTCATCGGCTGCTTCCTCGGCACGCTGCTGACGCGTCCAGAGGAGAAGGCCGAGAGCGGGTTCGATGAGCTCTACGTCCGCTCCCAGACCGGACTCGGGGCCGAGATTCCGCTCGAGGGCGCCGGCCTGACTCCGCGTCCGCGGAGAAGACGCGCCGCCGCGGCGGCGACGACGACCCATTTGCATCGGTAACAGGGGCGGGTCGCGGGTCTCCCGGCCCGCGACCCCCTCGATGCCTCGCTCAGCGCTTGAGCTCGGTGCCGTCGTACAGCTTCTTGACGACAACAGTCCCGGGCGTCGCCGCCTCGATGCATAGCTCGCAGAGGACGCACTCGTCGAGGTTCTCCTCGACGATCTCGACCCGTCCTCCGGCGTCCCTGAAGATGTCGACCGGGCAGACCTCCTCGAGCTTTGCGGCGAGCTCGGGGTCGTTGGCGACCGAGTCGTCGACCTCGACGTCGATGAAGACCCCATGCAGCTGCTTCTCAGCCACCGACGATCGCCCCCAGTTTCTGCTTCACCGCATCGGGAATCTCGTCGATGCGCTCGACGACCGTGATCCCGGCGCTCTGGAGTCGCGCGATCTTCTGGGCGGCTGTGTCCTCGGCGCCCTCGACGATCGTGCCGGCGTGTCCGAAGCTCATCCCCTTCATCTCCTCCTCGTCCATGAACTTGCCGGCCATGAAGGCGACGATCGGAAGCCGGGAGTGGTTCTCCTTCACCCACTCGGCGAGCTGCGCCTCCATGCGGCCGCCCGGCTCGGTGTAGATCACGATTGCCTCGGTCTGCTCGTCGGCCTCGAACAGGGGCATGAGCTCGGCGTAGGCGGAGCCGATGATCGCGTCTCCGCCGATCGAGACTGCGGTTGAGACTCCCAGCCCCGCTGCGGTCAGCGAGGAGGAGATCTCGGTCGTCATCCCGCCGGAGCGCGACATCACCCCAACCGGGCCCGGAGCGTAGGCCTTGGCGGCATCCTTGGCGGGGCCCCCGATCCCGCCCATCTTGCAGACCCCGGGCACGATCACGCCGAGGCAGTTGGGACCGATGATCCGCGCCCCGCGCATCCCCGCCAGCTCGACCATCTGCGCGACGTCGCCGCGCGGGATGCGCTCCGTGACGACGACGATCAGCTTGATGCCGTTCTCGATCGCCTCGAGGACCGCGTCCTTGGTGAAGGCGGGGGGGACGGTGACAACCGAGCCGTCGACGGGAGCACCGTGGTGCTCGACCGCCTGCTCGACGGTGTCGAACACCGGCACGCCGTGCACCTCGCGGCCCTTGCGCCCCGGCGTCACGCCGCCGACCACCTTGGAGCCGTAGTCGAGGCACTCCCTGGTCAGGTTCACGGCCTCGCGGCCGGTGATGCCCTGGACGATGAAGGTGGTGTCTTTGGACAGCAGGATGCTCATGCCGTGGCTCCCTGGATCTTCTCTACCGCTCTTCCCGCCGCTTCCCACATCGAAACGCTGCGGTCGCAGTACTCGACCCCGTAGCGGTCGAGGATCTTGAATCCCTCCTCCTCCCAGGCGCCGGGGATGCGGAAGATCGCGATCGTTTCGGCGGGGTCCTTGTCCAGCTCCAGGCAGGCCTTGATCACGCCGCGGGCGACGATGTCGACCCTGGTGTTGGAGACGATCGACATCATCACGGCGATCTTCTCGACCCCGTCCTTCAGCAGAACCTGCTTGGCGAGGCCGCACGCCTTGGAGACCGACGGGTTGCCGCCGATCTCGGCGTAGTTGGCCGGCTTGCCGCCCTGGCTGCGCACCGCGTCGGTGAGCGTCAGCGAGCCGCCCCCGGCCCCGATCACCAGTCCGAGGTTGCCGGTGAAGCCGTGGTCCTTGCCCTGGATCACCCCGCGGTGGTCGGCGGAGTCGATCGCCTTCACATTGCGCTCGAAGTCGCTCGGCTCGTAGGGCTCGCGGGTGTCCTCCGGGGCGATCTCCAGCTCGCCCTCCAGCAGCGGCTTCTGGCGCGGCTTGGCCTCGTCCTCCATCTCCATGTGGGCGTCGAGCGCCACGAAGCTGCCGTCTTCCAACTCCGCCAAGGGGTTGATCTCGGCCAGGGTCATGTCGCGCTCTCGGAACAGCCGCGCCAGCCGCGCCAGCACCGCTGTGGCGCGGTTGAGCTGCGATCCCGTCACCCCGGCGCCGGCGACCGTCTGCTTGGCCTCGAAGTCGGAGATCGGCAGCAGGTTCGAGACGTGCCCACGCCCGACGTGGTCGGGGTGCTTCTCGGCCACCTCCTCGATGTCGATGCCGCCCATGTCGCTGAACAGCATCAGCGGCCGCTTCGCGGTCCCGTCCCAGACCACCCCCGCGTAGTACTCCTGCTTGACCTCGGCCTTCGGATCGACGAGCACGCCGCGCGGCATGTGGCCGTTTATCTCCAGCTCGAGGATCTCGGCGGCGTGTCCCTCGGCCTCCTCGGGGGTGTCGGCGAACTTCACCCCGCCCGCCTTCATCCGCCCGCCGGTCAGCACCTGGGACTTGATCACCACCGGACCGCCGATTCGCTCCGCCGCCTCCCGTGCCTGGGCGGCGGTGGTGCAGAAGCCGTATTCGGTCACCGGGATCCCTGAAAGTTCGACGATCCGGCGCGACTCGTACTCGAAAAACCGCATGAGGGGCGCGGGAATCTATCGGGCGGGCTTCGGCGGCGTGATACTGGCCCTGCGCGGCCTCGGAGAGACTGACGGCAAGCGCCGGGGGTAGCTGAAAGAATCCCCTCACCGGAGGGGACCAGAGCCGTTCAACTAGCGATTACAGGAGTGTGATCTCACCAGTGAGCGAAAGGATCGCGACCACCGACGCCCCGACAAAACACGCCAAGCTCCTCAGTTGGGTCGAGGAGATAGCGACCTTGACCGAGCCCGACTCGGTGCACTGGTGCGACGGCTCGGCGGGGGAATACGACCGCATCTGCCAGGAGATGGTCGACGCGGGGACCTTCGAGAAGCTGTCCGACGCGAAGCGCCCCAACTCCTACCTGGCGCGCTCGGACCCCGACGACGTCGCGAGGGTCGAGGACCGCACCTTCATCTGCTCGGAGAAGGAGGAGGACGCCGGCCCGACCAACAACTGGAGCCCTCCCGCCGAGATGCGCGACGTGCTCGGGAAGCTCTTCAAGGGCTCGATGAAGGGGCGCACGATGTACGTGGTGCCCTTCTCGATGGGCCCGCTGGGCTCGCCGATCGCCCACATCGGGGTGCAGCTCACCGACTCGCCCTACGTCGCGGTCTCGATGCGGATCATGACCCGGATGGGGACCGGCGCGCTCGAGGTGCTCGGGAACAGCGAGGACTTCGTCCCCTGCGTGCACTCGGTCGGCATGCCGCTCGCCGAGGGCCAGGACGACGTTCCCTGGCCCTGCAACGCCGAGAACAAGTACATCGTCCACTACCCCGAGAGCCGCGAGATCTGGTCCTACGGCTCCGGCTACGGCGGCAATGCGCTGCTGGGCAAGAAGTGCTTCGCGCTGCGCATCGCCTCGGCGATGGCGCGCGACGAGGGCTGGCTCGCCGAGCACATGCTGATCCTCAAGCTGACTTCCCCCGAGGGCGAGATCAAGTACGTCAGCGGCGCCTTCCCATCGGCGTCGGGCAAGACGAACCTAGCGATGCTTATTCCGACCCTCGAGGGGTGGCAGGCGGAGACGATCGGCGACGACATCGCCTGGATGAAGTTCGGCGAGGACGGCCGCCTCTACGCGGTCAACCCCGAGGCCGGCTTCTTCGGCGTCGCCCCCAACACCAGCTACAAGACCAACCCCAACGCAATGGCGACGGTGGAGCGCAACACGATCTTCACCAACTGCGCCGAGACCGAGGGCGACGTGTGGTGGGAGGGGATGACTGGCGACCCGCCGGACCGTGCAATCGACTGGCGCGGCCGAGAGTGGACGGCTGAATCGGAAGAGCCCGCCGCGCACCCCAATGCACGCTTCACGACCCCGGCCTCGCAGTGCCCCTGCATCGCCCCGGAGTGGGAGGACCCGGCCGGAGTGCCGATCGACGCCTTTCTGTTCGGCGGCCGCCGCGCCACGGTGGTGCCGCTGGTCACCGAGGCGTTCGACTGGGAGCACGGAACCTTCCTCGGGGCGACGATGTCGGTGGAGACGACCGCCGCCGCGTCAGGCGAGGTGGGACAGCTGCGCTTCGACCCGATGGCGATGCTGCCCTTCTGCGGCTACAACATGGCCGACTACTTCGGTCACTGGCTGAAGATCGGGCGCGAGGCCGAGGCCTCGAAGCTGCCGAAGGTCTTCCTCGTCAACTGGTTCCGCAAGGACGAGGATGGGAGCTTCCTGTGGGCCGGCTACGGCGAGAACAGCCGCGTGCTGGAGTGGGTGTTCCGCCGCTGTGACGGCGAAGGCGAGACGGTGGAGACGCCACTTGGCCTGCTGCCGGCGCAAGGTGAGCTCAACACCGAGGGCCTGAAGATCGACGAGGCCGCGCTGAGCGAGCTGCTTAGAGTCGACCCCGAGGCCCTGCGCGGGCAGCTTCCACAGGTCGAGGAGTTCCTCGCCAAGTTCGGCGATCGGTTGCCCGACGAGATCCAGAGCCAGCTCGAAGCGCTGCAGCAGCGGCTGGCTTAGCAAGCGGCGTTTCCGGCCCGAACTAGGTCCAGAGTGCCGAGACTGGCACGGCCCACAAACGGTCGCCGAAAGGCAGCGTGTCGGAGCCTGTATGGACGAGCACTCCAGAGGCGAAGCGGTTGCCCAACTGGTCTCGCAGGTGGGCCAACCCGCTGAAGTCGCGCTCGGTTGGCGCGACCGCAAGCTTCGCCTCGATTCCCGCGACGTCACCAGCCTTGCTCTCGATCACGATGTCCACTTCCCGACCGCCTGCGGTCCGGAAATGGTGCAGTCGCACCTGGCTCTCGCACCAAGTGGCCTGCTTCGCTATCTCTCCAGCCACGAAGTTCTCGAACAATGCACCGGCGAGCGAAGTCTCGTCGTTGCTGAAGCGCTCTTCGCTGTAGCCCACGAGCTCGCAGGTCAGGCCACTGTCTGGGAGCCAAAGCTTGGGGGACTTGATCAGCCGTTGGCCGATGTTGCGGCTCCAGGCCGGAACACGGCGTATGAGAAACATCAACTCGAGCAATTTCAGATAGCGGCTCACTGAATCTCTCTTCATCCCGATTGCCCTTCCCATGCTCGCCAGCTCCAAGAGATTTGCGACGCGCGCCGCGGCGAGTTCGAGCAACCTCGGGAGTTCGTCTAGTTGCTGAGCTTTCTGGGCCAGGTCCTTGACGTCGCGTTCGAGGATCATCTCGATGTAGTTCTTCACCCAGTGCGAGCGACGCTTTGGCTGCGGCCGCGCGAGCATCTCTGGGTAGCCGCCTACAACCAGCTCGCCCGCGATTGCATCGCGCCCCGTGGGTGCACCGGCGATGCGAGGAACTCGACTTTCGAAGAGGCCGTCAATGAAGTCCTCGCGATGCCCCAAGATCTCGCCCCTCGACAAAGGCCAAAGCTGGACTCGCTCAGCCCGGCCGGCGAGCGATTCCGAGATTTTCAGAGTTGACCAGACGTTGGCCGAACCTGTGAGCAAGAACATTCCGGCCGTTTGCTCCTGGTTTCGCCGAGCGCGGTCGACGCGACTCTTTATCGCCTCCAGGAGCGCCGGGGCCTTTTGAAACTCGTCGATTAGGAGCGGCAACTCAGACTGGTCGATGAACCCCGTGGGATCCGCATTCGCTGCGGTTCGGGGACCTTGATCATCAAGCGATACCTGGCGTGCGTCCCGCGTCGCCGCCACGTCGCTGGCCAGCGTGCTCTTCCCAGATTGCCGTGGACCGACGACCACCGTGACAGGGGTGTCCTCGAGCGCGCTCTCCAGCTCAGCTCGGATATGTCTGGGGTAGAGCGTCATCTGACAGATACGCAGATTGTAGCTGACGAATACGCAGAATCTATCTGACAGATCCGCAATATCACCCTGACAGTTGCGCATCTGCACAGACGCCCTTCAACCTCTCAATAGAATCGGCTCCGGATGGGGGAAGAGCCCACCAAGTACCTGCTCGGCGAGTCGGAGATCCCGACCCACTGGGTGAACCTTCTGCCGGATCTCCCGGGCGAGCCGCTGCCGCCGCTGAACCCGGGGACCGGCGAGCCCGCCGGGCCCGATGATCTGACGCCGATCTTCCCCATGGGGCTGATCGAGCAGGAAGTCTCTGCGGAGCCCGAGATCGAGATCCCCGACGAGGTGCGGGAGATCTACCGGCTCTGGCGCCCGACGCCGCTCTATCGAGCGCGGCGCCTTGAGCGCGCCCTCGACACGCCGGCGCACATCTACTACAAGTACGAGGGGGTCTCCCCGGCCGGCTCGCACAAGCCCAACACGGCGATCGCGCAGGCCTACTACAACCGCGAGGCGGGGGTTCGCAAGCTGGTCACCGAGACCGGTGCGGGCCAGTGGGGCTCGGCGCTTGCGCTCGCCTGCACCATGTTCGGGCTCGAATGCGAGGTGTTCATGGTCGGCGTCTCCTACGACCAGAAGCCCTACCGGCGGGCGATGATGGAGACCTGGGGGGCCACCGTGCATCGCAGTCCCTCGGACCTGACCGAGGCGGGACGCTCGCAGGCCCAGCATCAGTCCGGAAGCCTCGGGATCGCGATCTCCGAGGCGGTCGAGGTCGCTGCCGGATCAGACGAGACCAACTATTCGCTGGGCTCGGTTCTCAACCACGTCTGCCTGCACCAGACGGTGATCGGACAGGAGGCGATCGCCCAGCTGGAGATGGCGGGGGAGTACCCGGATGTCGTCATCGGCTGCGTCGGCGGGGGCTCCAACTTCGCCGGGCTCTCCTACCCGTTCATCCGCGCCAACCTCCGCGATGGCAAGGAGACCCGTTTCGTGGCGGCCGAGCCGTCGGCCTGCCCGACCCTCACCAGGGGCGCCTATGCCTATGACTTCGGCGACACGGTCGGCATGACGCCGCTGATGCCGATGTACACCCTCGGCCACGACTTCGTGCCGCCACCGGTCCACGCCGGGGGCCTGCGCTACCACGGCGACGCCCCGAGCCTTTGCGGCCTGGTCAGGCAGGGCGTGATCGAGGCCACGGCGGTCGCCCAGACGGACGCCTTCGATGCAGCCGTGCGCTTCGCGCGTACCGAGGGCATCGTGCCCGGGCCCGAACCTGCGCACGCGATCAAGGCGGTCTTCGACGAGGCCGAAGCGGCGAAGCGGGGCGGCGAGGAGTCGGTGATCCTGCTCGGCCTTTCGGGGCACGGCCACTTCGACATGGGCGCCTACGAGGCTTTCCACGCCGGAGAGCTGGAGGACCTGGAGTTCTCCGAGGCCGACATGCAGGCGGCGCTGGAGCGCCTGCCCGAGGCGCCGGCGATCGCCTAGCCATCGTAGGGGCCCAGTGCCTCACGGATGTCGTCGGGCATCGGCGACTTCTCACCCGACTCTGCATCCACGAACACGTGTCGCAGCTCGCCCTTGGCGGCCAGGTCGCCGTCCCGCTCGACTGTCAGCTCCGTGTTCAGCGACGTCTTGCCCATGTCCGCCACCGTGACGACGAGCTCAAACTCCTCGTCGAAGCGCAACGGCGCCAGGTATTTCACGTTCGCCTCCGCGACGACGATGTCGACGCCTGCGGCCACCATCGACTGGTAACCGCCGAGCGCCTCGCGCCAGAGCTCGGTGATCGCCATGTCGAAGTAGGCGAGGTAATTGGCGTTGAAGACGACCCCCTGCGGGTCGCACTCGTGGTAGCGGACCCGCAGGCTGTGGCGGAACGGCGCCACTAAAGCTCGTAGGCCTCGGCCAGCTCGGGGTCCTTCTCGGCCAGCATCTCGGCGAGCGTCACCATCACCTTGCACTGCTTCCAGGTGGCGTCGTCCTGCATCTTGCCGTCGATCATGTGGAC